>PZPC01000018.1 GCA_003045895.1 Bacteroidota bacterium | reverse complement strand
CAATGGTGGATTAACTTTCTCCTACTCGATTGGGGTGGAGGGGTTGACCGTGCTTCAGCGCGGTCCCGGATTCCCGGTTTTGGTAAATCTTGGTGGCGATCCTGGTAAGGGAAGAACTTCGGCCAGGGCCCTAACGCCGGCCGGAGGCCGAATTATACGGTATCGTAGGCTGGAGCCTACGACAATATGACGGGTTGCTTGAAATAAATTTCAAGCGACGGGAGGGCAGCCTACGACAATAGGGTGAGCTGCTTGAAATAAATTTCAAGCGACGGGGTACTTGCCTTCTTTTTGCAGGTGACTCAGGGCCATGCGGAGAGCGCCATGACTAACTTTTCCGTCAAAGAACTCGAATAAGGCATTCAGCTTAAGTGGTTTTTCCAGGTAAGGGATGGCTTTTTCGACCTGGTTGATAATGGTAGTAGAGACAAATTGATGAATGTCTAGTGGGTCGCCAGCGGCGTAGCAGGCTCCGAGGTGAGAAAATACGGTCAGGGGTTGAATGGCGCGCTGTTCGGCAATTTCGGTAACGGATTTGCCCTGCAGAAAAAGCTCGTAACTGATGCGGTGCGTGCTGCCGGGGTTGGCGTTGCCCTTTTCACCGAGGTGATCGAGGATAGCAGCCATGAAAACATCACCATAGAGCTGCAGTTTGCGCTCGCCGACACCGGAGATAGCGCGCATTTCCTGATCGGAGGTGGGTTTGGCGGCAGCCATTTCCTCGAGGGTCGCATCGGAAAAGATGAGATAAGGTGGGATTCCTTTTTCCTGCGCCAGTTTTCGTCGGAGCAGGCGCAAGGATTCGAAGAGTTCACCGCGGCTGCGGTCCGCTTTGGTTCTTTCTTTACTGGCAACTTTTTCTTGTACGCGGCGCTCCTGGAGGGTAGCTGGCCGGACGAGTTCCACGCTTTCCTGGTCGAAGAGTACCCGCTTGCTGGCGGGGGTAAGTTTGAGGACGCCGAATTGGTCGTAGGCAATGTCGAGATAGCCGAGATTGATGAGTTGTCCGAGGTAGTTGTTCCAGTCGAAGGCGGATACTTCCCGCCCGGCACCGAAGGTTTTGATCTGGTCGTAACCGCGCTCGCGCAGGTCTTTGCGGGCAGATCCGCGCAAGACGTCGACAAGTAGGGTGAGGCCAACCTGCTCCCGCAGGCGATATACCGCCGAGAGGGCTTTCTGAGCGATCAGGGTGCCGTCGAAAGCCTGGGGTGGGTTGCGGCAGATATCGCAGTTGCCACAGTTGTCCTTGAAGTCTTCGTTGAAGTAGTTAAGTAGTATTCGACGTCGGCAGGCCATGCTTTCGGCGTATTGCTGCATCCGGCCGAGTTTGGCTAATTGGACTTCGACGTTTTCGCTTTCGTTTTTGGTGATAATGTCGGTGAGCATCATCACGTCCTGGTAGCTGTAGAAGAGCAAGGTGTCGGCGGGTGCGCTGTCACGGCCGGCGCGGCCGATCTCCTGGTAATAGTTTTCCAGGTTTTTGGGGAGGTTGAAGTGGATGACCCAGCGCACGTTGCTTTTGTCGATTCCCATACCAAAGGCGATGGTGGCGCAAATGATGGGAATCTCGTCTTTGATGAAAGCATCCTGGACCTGGGCTCGCGTGCGCGCGTCCATTCCGGCGTGGTAGGAGCGGGCGGTAAATCCGGCCTGGTTGAGATCGGCGGCTAGTTTTTCGGTGGCCTTGCGGCTGAGACAGTAGACAATCCCGCCCTGATCGGGATGTTGCTTGATGAATTGGATAATCTGTTCCTTGCGGCGCTGCCCGGATCGTACTTCCAGGTTGAGGTTGGGACGGTCGAAGGAGGAGATGAATAACTCCGCGTTGTTGAGTTGTAGTTGCTCGGTAATATCCTGCCGCGTGATCCGGTCGGCGGTGGCGGTCAGGGCGATAATAGGCGTTTGGGGGAATTGCTGCTTGAGAAAGCGCAGTTGGGTATATTCAGGCCGGAAGTCATGGCCCCAGGAAGAAACGCAGTGGGCCTCGTCGATGGCAAATAGTGCCACGTTGGCTCGCTGGAGAAGAGGAAGGAAATTGCTGGAACTCAGCTTTTCGGGAGATACGTAGAGTAAATCCAATTCACCATTGAAGAACTGGTTCTCGACGAGTTGCTGTTCCTGGCTGTCCTGAGAACTGTTGAGGAAGGCCGCTTTTACGCCGTTGGCCATCAGCCCCATCACTTGATCTTGCATGAGCGAGATGAGTGGCGAAACTACTACGGCGGTACCGGGCATAATGAGGGCGGGAACCTGGAAGCAGATGGATTTGCCGCCACCGGTAGGCATGAGGACGAGGGTGTCGCGTTTTTCGTAGACCGCAGTGATGATTTCGGCCTGCATGGGGCGGAAGCGATCGTAGCCGAAGTACTGCTTCAGGGCACGCTGGGCGTCGGGTAGATTCATCCTGCTTTTTGTTTTTATCATGCAATTATAAAACATTTTTTTGAAAACAGGAAATTTGTACGCGGATTTGGTGGTAAAATGGCCACGATCAACGGCGTTAGTTGTTGCTGAAATGATCCCCTTTGAACAGCTTGAAAACTTTGTTACTTTTACGTCCAAAAAATTGATCTCACGCTAATTATTGGCTTATGAAATTTATTACTTATGCCGTTTGGCTGGGTTGTTTGAGTTTGTTAATTGCTTGTCAGGGTACGACTGGGGAGGACAATCCTGCCGAAAAGCCGGATCTCAAGCAGGAGTTGCAAGGTACCTGGCAAACCATACAGATCAACGTCGCGGTCAATTCTGCTGACGGCCTGGACACCTTTCGGACGGAGTCCCTGACCCAGGATGTTTGGGAACGTGATTTTAACATGCACCCACCGGTTTTTTACTTCAAACCTGATCAGAAATTTACGCGCGTACACCGCAATCTGCTGGACGAAGTGGTGGACGAGAGCCGCGGAATGTGGAATGTTTTCGGCGACACCCTGGTGCTCATCGAACCCCATGCGACCTACACTTATGTGGTGAAGATGGGGGAGGGGAGAGCTTCTTTCCGCTCTTTCATCGACTGGGATGAGGACGGTGCAGAGGACGACGAATACCAGAGCCTGCAGCGTAAGATTAGTATTGGAACGGAGTAGAGTGAGAAGTGGGAAGGGGTGAAAGTTTTCGAAGTCGGAAGTGGGAAATCGCAGGTGGGAAGTAATGACCGTAGGGAAGGTGTAAAGGTGTAAGCGTGGAAGCGAGACACGCCCGGCAAATAAAGCGGGGACAGCAACCCTGGCCGTAGCCAGCTGCTATCCCCGCTTTTTTGTCGTAGCGGGTAGGAGCTAAGCTAATGCTGCTTTACCCGCCGTTATTGGCCGTTAGGTTACCGGAGCCGGAAATCCGGGAAGTAACGGAGGGGTTCCCCCGGTAATATACATCGCCGGAGCCGGATACTTTCACGTTGAGGTCTTTGGTAGCGGATACCCGGGCGCCGCCGGAACCGGAAATATTGACCTGGCAATTGGCGGCACTGAAATTGTAGGCGTCGATGTCGCCGGAGCCGGAGATGCTGACCGCAACGTCCTCGGTGCTTCCTTGCAGGTCGATATCGCCGGAACCACTCAGGGTGACATCGGTCTGGCGGGCGGTGGTTTTGAAGCGGAGGTTCCCTGAACCCGAAACAGCGACGGTGACTTTGTCATTACCCGAAAAGGTGTTTTCCGTAAAAATATCTCCTGACCCCGACAGGCTGACGTAGTTCATCTGGGGCACCGTGATGTAAATTTTTATGGGGCTATGATTGCCAATCTGTTCGGAGGTCTTTATTTTCCAGGTGCCATTTTCGACCTGGGTTTCCAGCAAGTCGATCATATTCTGTTGGGCGGAGACCCGAACGCTTTGGGTGTTGCCCTGGGTGAGGTAAACGTCGGCGGACATGGTAAGCTTGATACCCGTAAAATCGGCAAGTTGTAACTCTTTTTCTACCCGGGGGCCGGTGCCAGCGATGCCGGAATTCCACCATTTCTGACCTTGGCAATTGGTGAGCATCAGCAATGCCAGCAGGGGGAAGATCAATAAAATTCTCATAGCTAAGGTGGTTTTTTTGTTGACCAATTACTTAATGGACAACCCACCGGACCAAAGGTTGCAGGAAGCGGATTAAACGAGTAATTCGAACAACATTTTGCTGTCGTTGAGGGGTTGGAAATTGATCTGGTGGGTCGCCATCCGGTCCATTAAGACCTGGTAATCGTCCCGGTTTTGCATCTGAATACCCACCAGGGCAGGCCCAGATTCGCGGTTGTGCTTTTTGGTGTATTCGAAATGGGTGATATCGTCGTTGGGGCCGAGGACATTATTCAGAAAATCGCGCAGGGCGCCGGCACGTTGGGGAAAGAGAATCAGGAAATAGTGTTTGAGGCCCTCGTAGATCAGCGCTCGTTCCTTGATCTCTTCGGTGCGGGTGATATCGTTGTTGCCACCACTGATGACACAGACCACATTTTTGCCTTTGATTTGTTCGGCGTACTGGTCCAGGCAGGCCAGGGTGAGGGCGCCAGCGGGTTCTACGACCAATCCTTCCTCGTTGTAGAGTTGGAGGATGGTACTGCATATTTTTCCTTCGGGAACCAGGAGGAGATCGTCGAGGACGACCTGTGCGATGCGGAAGGTATTTTCTCCGACCTGCCGCACGGCAGCCCCGTCGACAAAGCTGTCTATTTTGTCCAGGCGGATGACTTTGCCTGCTTTCAGACTTTCGTACATGGCAGGTGCACCAGCTGGTTCTACCCCGATAATTTTGGTGTGTGGGCTGATCTGTTTGACGTAGCTGCCAATACCCGCAGCCAATCCGCCCCCGCCGACGGGCACGAAAATATAGTCGATGGGGCCCGTGGCGCTGTCGAGGATTTCTACGCCAACCGTTCCCTGGCCGGCAATTGTACTGATGTCATTGAAGGGATGCACAAAGCCGCGGCCTTCGTCTTTGGCACAGCGCATGGCCTGGTCATAGGCATCATCGTAGGTGTCGCCGGTCAGTACGACTTCTACAAATTCTTTGCCGAAGAGTTTGACCTTACCCAGTTTTTGTTTGGGGGTGACGCTGGGCATAAATATTTTGCCGTGAACCCGCATTTTCTGACAAGCAAAGGCGACCCCCTGGGCGTGGTTGCCAGCACTGGCGCAGACGACTCCATTTTTGAGCTGATCGGGGGTCATGGTGGCCATATTATTAAAAGCACCGCGGATTTTGTACGACCTCACCACTTGCATATCCTCCCGCTTGAGGAACAGCGAACATTGCCATTGTTCCGAGAGGCGGTAGTTCAGTAGCATGGGGGTAATATCAGCAATACCTTTGAGGCGAACTTTAGCCTGGTAAATCTGCTCTACACTGACCAGTGGAGAGGTTTCAGGAATAATGGTATTGGACTTGGCCATCAGTGTGCAGCAGGTTTAAAAAAAAAAGCGTCCCGTGGGGAGTACAGGACGCTAAGTTGGGAAAAATATTCTTAAAAAACACGAATTAATTTATGCTTCTGAGTCCTCAGGGACGGGTTGGTTTTCAGGCCGTAAACTTCGCACCACTTGCCCAGCCTGCCACATTTCGCTATTGTGGAGTTCGCTTAATTCCACTTCCAGCTTTTCCCGGTAATCGGCCTGGCTGTTGGAATCGATAGAGCGTTGGGCTTCGTTACCGGAGGCTACGCTATCGTACAGTTCATCAAATACCGGGCGCACGGCATCGCGGAATTTGTTTTTCCAATCGAGGGCGCCACGCTGAGCCGTAGTGGAACAGTTGGCATACATCCAGTCCATCCCATTTTCGGCCACCAGGGGCATCAGGCTCTGGGTGAGTTCTTCAACGGTTTCGTTGAAAGCCTCACTGGGCGAGTGACCCCGTTCGCGTAGGACCGTGTACTGGGCTTCGAAGATGCCCTGGATGGCGCCCATGAGGGTGCCGCGCTCCCCCGTCAGGTCACTGTATACTTCTTTCTGGAAGGTCGTTTCGAATAAGTAGCCGGAACCGATACCAATACCCAGTGCAATGACTCGGTCGCGGGCCTGACCAGTAGCGTCCTGGTGAATGGCAAAAGAGGAATTCAGCCCTCGTCCGGCAACAAACATCCGGCGCAGACTCGTGCCGGAGCCCTTGGGGGCAACGAGGATGACATCGACATCAGCTGGCGGGATAATACCGGTACGCTCACTGTAGGTAATGCCAAAGCCGTGTGAGAAATACAAGGCCTTACCGGGAGTAAGGTGTTTCTTAATGGTGGGCCACATCGCAATCTGTGCCGCATCCGACAACAGGTACTGAATAATGGTGCCGCGCTCGGCAGCCTCCTCGATGGAAAAGAGTGTTTCATCGGGTACGAAACCATCGGCAACCGCTTTGTCCCAGGATTTGGAAGGAAAGCGCTGGCCGACGATCACGTTGAAACCGTTGTCGCGGAGGTTGAGCGCCTGGCCGGGGCCTTGCACACCGTAACCGATGATTGCAATAACTTCCTCCAGAAGGACGTCCTGGGCTTTGTCTAAGGGGAATTCTTCCCGGGTAGCAACGTTTTCCTCAACGCCGCCAAAAGTCAGTTTTGCCATGATATGTACGGATTAAAATGCTTGATTTTTATAATGATGATCCAAAAATGGACAATTATCTGCGGTTCACCAGTGTTGGGACCTCCTTCATTTGCCGATAATTACGATGGCTTTAGGGTCTTATTTTGATTTAAATTGCTGATTATGAGTAATTTATTTACTTGTTACTTCTGATCGTGCAAAACCCGGCACTGGACAGGAAATTAGCGAATGAGCGTAATATTGCCCTTGGTGGTATACTGTTCGCCACCATAGCAACCCACTTCCAGGTAATAGCCAAAGACATCCGGTGAAAGCAGCTCGCCGTCGTAGGTGCCGTCCCAGCCTTCGTCCTGGCGGTAGGATTCAAAGACCCGTTCGCCCCAGCGGTTGTAAATGGCCAGGTGGAAATTTTCGATGACATTGCCCGCTACCCGTAGCCGATCATTGCGCCCATCACCGTTGGGGGTGAAAGCATTGGGGACGAAAATATAGGGTGCCAGACACGGTGAATCAAAAACAACGACCAGGGCCGTAGCGGTGTTACTGCAACCATTTTCGTCGGTTATCCGCAATTGGTAAAGGGTTGTTTCGGTGGGCCGGGCAACAGGATTGAAGATAGCCGACGCACTGAGGGTAGCTGCCGGTGTCCACTGGTAGGTGTAGTTGCTGTTGTTGGTGGCCAGCAGCTGAACCGACTGGCCAGCACCCGCGATCAACGTGTCCCGGGCCGGACTGATGGTCAGTGGCGGTTGGTAGTTCAGCACGTTGACCAACACGCTGGTGTCGGCCTGACAGCCAAAATCATTGCTGACCCGGACGTCGTACCGGGTGCCATTGGTGGGGCTGACTAGCACCGTTTCCGTCGTAGCACCACTGATGATGGCAGCGGCCGGACTCCAGGAATACGTGGTGATGGGGTACGGACCGGTATTAACGATACGCAGCCGCACGGTGTCTCCCTGACAGCTGGTTTGGGTAGGATCAATGGTAAAGTCGATACCCCGGCCATCGACAAAGATCGAATCGCGCACCTGGCAACCTTGTTCGTTGGTTAATTCAAAATAGAAGGTCGTACCGGCTACGGGGCTAACCTGCTGGGTAGCAGCCGTACCCAATACCTGGGTGATGGCAGCGTCCTGGGCCCACCGGTAAGTAACCGCCTGGTTGCTGGCAGCGATCAGTTGCAGGGACTGCGCACAGGTGACGGTGTCGGGTGTATGCGTGTAGCTGATAGGCTCCGTGACGGTAACCGTGGTGCTAAAGATCCGTTCGCAAATACTTCCGGGATCCGTAACCGTCACGGTATAGGTGGTGCTGGTGGCCGGGCTAGCCAGCGGGCTGGTGCTGGTGGTGTCACTCAGGCTGCTGCCTGGCGACCACTGGTAAGTATAGGCGGGATTACCCGCTTCGTTGAGGCGTACACTTTCTCCCGGGCATAGTTGTAGGGCCGGTGTCCAATGCAGGCTGATGAGTTCAATCGCCAGGGGCCGAATCACGGTATCTACACAACCATTGGCGGCAAAGGTCAGGAGCGTCAGTTCCAGTGTTTGGCTGGTATCAATTTCCAGGGAGAAAGTGGGAGCGGTCGTCAGCAGGGTATTGTTTTGGTACCACTGCCAGGCAGTAATGGTCGTTCCATTTGCGGTAGTTGCATCGGTAATTAAAACGGTAGCCGTATCGGCACAAGACAAATAGGACCAGGTGAAATCTGGTTGAATAAGGCCATTCGGCACAACCGTCACGGTCAGGAAGGCCGTATCCGGACAGCTGATGAAAGCCGGTAGGGTAACCATTACGTCGTAAGTTCCAGCCTGCGCGTAGGTATGGGCAACGGAAGCGCCTGTCGCAGTAGCCTGGGGTGCTGCCGGGTCACCAAAATGCCAGACGTAAATACCCGCTGCCGGGTCAGTGGCAGTGAAGTTGACCACCAGGCCGCTACACTGCTGGTAGCGCAGGGTCGCGCCAAATTGGGCGGTATCAATGGTGGTCACCAGCACGCTGTCTTGTGTCTGGCACCCGTACTGGTTGGTTGCCGTGAAGGAAAAATATTGCGCCCCGGCGGTCGGGATACTCACCTGGGGTTGCCCCGAATTGGCATCGGCCAGAATGAGGTCAGCTGGCTGCCATTGGAAGCTGAGCAGGTCGTTGCTGTCGTCGTTGCTGACCTGGAGGCGGATGCTTTCACCCAGACACAGCGCGGTATCCCGGCTGGCGATGCTGAGGTTAACGGCCTGGCTGTTGACGCTGACGGAATCGATTTGACTGCAACCGGCTGCGTCGATGACCTGGAGGTAAAAAGTGGCTGCTCCGAGCGGGCTGACCGTATAGCTTTCGCCCACGGCAACCTGGCTGCTAAAGTCGGAAAAAGGCGACCACCAGTACCGCACACCGGTAGGACTGCTGGCGGTAAGCTGGACGGTTGCCTCGCAGGTCGTTACGTCCGGGCTCACCGCTACTTCCAAAGGAGGGGCGACGAAAACGTGGATGCTGCGATCGGCCGTACAGCCACTCGTGGGGTCGGTTAACTGGAGGTGGTAAGTGGTGCTGACGGTGGGCGTCGCCAGGGGATTGGGAGCGGTTGGGTCATCCAATCCGGTAGCGGGGGTCCAGCGATAGGCGTACTGCGGGAGAAAGGCTGGATTGAGAAAAACACGGGCTCCGGGACAAATTCGCAGGGTGTCGTTGGGCAAAGTTTCCTGAATAAAACTGACGGGTTGCAGGGCTTCGAAGCTACCATTCTGGCAACCATTGGCCGCCGTCAGGGTGAGGCCGATTTCGTAACTGCCGGGGGTGGTGATGGTGAGCAAAGGGTTTTGTTGGGTACTAAAAACGATGCCATTGAGGGTCCATTTCCAGCTGGTAATGACCGCCAGGGAATCTACGGAAAGGTCGGAGAGCTGAATAACCAGGCTATCACCACAACGGAGGGTATCCAGCCGGAAGGCGGGCTGCAGGCTGAGGGTGAGCAGTTGGATTTCCTGCGTTAAGGTGTCGGCGCAGGGCTCGCCCGGTGCGGCGATCAGGCTAATGGTGTAGGTGCCCGTGGAGGGAAAGGTGAACGAGGGATTGGCGGCGGTGGTCGTTCCCAACGGGGCTGCCAGGTCGCCAAAGATCCACAAAAAGTTGCCAGTACCCACACTCTGGTTGAGGAGTTGCACTTCCAGCCCATCGCATTGGACGGTGGGCGCAAAGAAAGCCGCCGTCGTTTGGCCACAGGTACCCACATTGTACTGGAAATCCCGGCGGGAAGTAGAAATAAGTTCCCCGTTGCGGTACTCTTCCGCGCAGATACCTACGACAAATTGGCCTACGGTGTTGGGTGTTCCCGTCAGGAGGCCCGTTTGGGCATCGATGCGCAGGGGGACCCCACCCGTGAACCCGTTGAGCATGTTGTCGACGCCGTAAGGCGGCGCATTCCAGACAATGGGCGCGTAGGGCGGATTATTGGGCGGTTGGGGGCGCGGAATATTCGGTGTAGCGCCCGTAAGCGGGGTACACAAGCGGTAGACCACGCTGTCGCCATCGGCATCAATGGCGGATTGGTCGAAGAAGATCGGTTCGTTGGCACAAATATAGAGCGGTGGCCACTGGAGGAATTCGGCGCTGCTATTGCATTCTTCCAACGCCCGCTCCGAGATAACCACGCCGTAGGTGGCGCCGGTACCCAGGGGGTCGACAATATTGGCGATGGTCTGGTTGCGGCAGCAGCGCTGGTAGGCCAGCTGGTAGCCACCGGGGCGGGGCAACAGTTCTACGACGGTGCGGTAGGTGGTGGTATGAACACAGACCGTCGGGGGGATCACCAGGCATTCGTCCGTCAGTACCGGGGACAAGGTATCGTCGCCCATGAGGTTGATGCGGATATCCTGGAGCAGGAAATTATTGTTGTCGAAAATCCCAATGGAAGCCGGATCATCGAAATAGGCATCGGGATTGCCAAAAAAACAGTCGCGGTAGATGGTCAGCCGAATCTCGTACTGGTTGTTGCCCAGGCAGGTATAGCCCATTTCGCCGCCGACAATGTGGGTGGCGTGCAAGTTGGGGAGTAGCCAGAAACAGGCCCCAAACAAAATGATTACCGACAAAAAGTGTTGACGCAAAGGCGTAGTCATGAAGGTTAGAAATCCAGTGGAAAAATTTGCTCCCCAAAATAAGGAAGAATTCGAAGATACCCGATAAAGCGGATCGGGAAAACGAAAAACGGAACCATCCCGACAGGAATGGTTCCGTTGCTTAAACGTTTGCCATGGGGTTTACAAACCCAGGGGTACTTATTTTTTGCGCAGAACGAGTTCGAATTCTACCCGTCGGTTGCGGGCACGACCGGCTTCGGTATCGTTGGGCGCAATGGGATTGGTTTCACCGTAGCCGGCGTGGCTCATGCGCTTGCGGTCCACATTCTTGATCAACAAGTACTGGAAACAAGCCAGGGCGCGGCGCTCGGATAGGGACTGGTTCGCCGAATCGTTGCCCACGTCATCGGTGAAGCCACTGATTTTGAGGTCGTAGTTGGGGTAGCGGGATAAAATTTCGGCTATCTCATTGAGGATGGTGCTGGATTGGGCGAGCAATTGGTCGCTGTTGGTACGGAAACGAACATTTTGCATAGCGAGTTCGAGGGTAGCCAAATCTTCTTCCAAAACGATGGGGCAGCCACCGTTTTCGGCGGGTCCTGCATTGGATGGGCATTTGTCGTCTCCATCGCCGATACCGTCGCCATCCGTATCCGGGCAGCCACTGTATTTTTCTAAACCAGCCACGAGCGGACATTTGTCATTGGGATCAATGATGCCGTCGCCGTCGCCATCGGGGCAGCCATTGGCTGACGCTATTCCGGCGAGTTCGGGGCAGGCATCGTCGGCATCCGTGATACCATCGCCATCGGCATCGGGGCAGCCATCGAGGGCAACCACGCCAGCTACTGTCGGGCAAAGATCCACGGGGTCAGCCACGCCGTCGCCGTCGGTGTCGGGGCAGCCACGGAAACGGCGAACACCGGCTACATCCGGGCAATTATCCTGGTTATCGGCCACACCATCGCCATCGGTATCGGGGCAGCCATTGAATTTGGCATCACCGGCCACTTCCGGGCAGGCATCTTTGGCGTCGGCAATACCGTCGAGGTCCGTATCGGGGCAGCCACCCGTTGCGGTCAGGCCAGCCACGGTGGGGCAGTCATCGTTTTCGTCGGTGATGCCGTCGCCGTCGGTATCTTTGGCACCAAAGCGGGTTGTGAGGGTTAAGCCACCAAATACGTACCAATCGTTGTTGTCGGGATCACCTGACTGGCTGATACCGTCCTGTAAACCGGGCGCAGGCCCATTTCCAGGCCCAGGTTCCATTTGCGGTTCAAGTCATAGCGTAAACCAATACCTACGGGCGAGGTGAACAGTATTTTTTGCACATCTTCGGCTTGGTCCGCCTGCACGCCAGCATTGTTGCGGCCGTTGAAATCGGGGGTGGGATTGCTAAAAGCAAGTCCTACGCCGGCAAACAGGTAAGGAGAGAGGATCTTTTGAAAGGAACTGCCCCGGTAGCGGCGGTTGCCGAATGGCTCCCATTGCCCCAGAAGGGACAATTCCGAGACGCGATTTTCAAAGGAAAATCCCCTTGCCTTGCGTTGTTGATCGTCGAAATTGTTATCGTCCCCGGAAATTTTTCCGGTCGTAAGGCCCAGCCGCAGACCAAACTGTTGGCTGATGTTGCGCTTCAGTAAGAAGCCGAAGGCAAGGTTGGTCTCGTCGAGGGTGAAAAGGTCTGTTTTGACCACGTCTCCCATGGTGTTGGCCGCACCGATAAAAAAGCCTCCATCCCATTTTTCTTCCTGGGCACTAGTTGGAGTAAGCGAACCCACCAGGATGAGAAGGGTAAGCAGAAGGTACAATGATTTCATAATCAAATTGATTTTAGATACTTATTTTTCTTAGGACAGTTGCTGGACGGTGGGTACTCGATAAATCTTATTGAAAACCGCTTTCCTGACTTATTAGTGGTAAGACGGGAGAATGCCAATAAGTCACCAGGAAACAAGGGAAGTCGATTATTGAAGTAGACACGGCGTTAGCAAAAATAACAAAGTTCCGAAAAAATAGGAGCCTAAACTATTTTTTCTTTGAACCGATCAAATATTTTCAATAAACTTTTGCTGGTAGCTCCTGCTATTTTCTACTGATTTTTAAAAATTACCTATCTTACTCCACTAAAAAAATAAAATCTTCTCGGCCCATTTTTGTGGTGGAACAAAAATGGGCCAAGAACCAAAATAAATGTTTTATGGCTATACTTACGGTTGTAATTGGGATCATCTTTGTCTTGTTGTTGCTCAGCCTGTTGGCTACTACCATTATGGAGTTAATAGCTTCGCTTTTTCATTTACGCGGCCGCAACCTGACCACTGCCCTTCATAATATGCTGGCCAGTTCGGATAAATCGGCCGTATTACTGACCGAATTTAAAAGCAACTCCCTCTACCGACACCTTTCTCAGCAGTACAGCAAGGGCACGCAGGGCCCCCCTTCCTATATCGATTCGGCGACCTTTCAGAGTATTCTTTTTGATATTATTCTTAAAGGAGAGGGCATTGATCAGCTGAAGGATAAAATTGATACTTTGCCAGATGAGGATTTGAAAAATGTACTCAATCAGTTGTTGCGCGATGCGGACAATGAGTTGGATCACTTCAAAGAGAAGATCGAAAAGTGGTACAATGATGTCATGGACCGGGCTTCGGGCTGGTACAAGCGCTATATCCAGAAAATTTTGCTGGGAGTTGGAATTGCCATTGCGCTGGTCTTCAACGCCGACACCTTCGCCATTTACCAGCGGCTGGAAAGTGATCCGCAGACGTTGCAGCAAGTTGTTGCCCTGGCGGAAGACTTTACCCAGACCCAGGAAAACACCCTGGTGCGGGCCGTTGATCCGTCCTTTGAGCAGTCGTTGGAATCCTTGCAGGTGCTCGTCAATAACCAGATCAATACCGTCAAGTCACCACTGGGCCTGGGGTGGTCGAATATGGATTTCAGCGGGTACGGGGTTTACGATTGGTTGGCCAAAGCATTGGGTTACCTGGTTACCGCCCTGGCCATTTCGCTGGGCGCGCCGTTTTGGTTTGATTTGTTGCGCAAATTCGTCAATATCCGATCTTCTGGTGCCAAACCCTAACCTCCCTTCCCGCTACTGAAGACCATAGTAACCGGCCATCATGCGTTCGAAGAGCCTACCCGGCAAGAAGCGCTTAACCAAAGGCGATATTATTTGCAACCAACTCCCTACGGGGTAGCGAATATTAGGGTGTTCCTGCAGGACCGTCCGAAATATCGCTGCGGCCACCTGTTCTGGTGGAATGCCTTGGTCGACATTGTCGCGCATAGCCAGATCGGCTTTGGTGTAGTTTTTTTGGTAAAAAATAGGGAGTTCGTCCGTTTGGGCACGGTACTGGTTGCCCATGATGGGGGTTGCGGTATCTCCGGGGCAAATGCTCACCGCCCGGACACCCGTGCCGGTCAATTCTAACCTCAGGCTTTCGATCAGCCCTTCTACGGCGAATTTACTGGCGCTGTAAAGGCCATGAAAAGGAACCCCGAGTAGCCCGGCAATAGAACTGATGGCGACAAAAGTACCCCGCCCGTTTTCGCGCATCAAGGGCAGCGTGGCCTGCAGCACCAGCAGGGTGCCGAAGAAGTTGGTTTCCATAATTTTTCTGGCTTCCGCCACCGGAAAGGTTTCCAGCACCCCGGCACCACCAATGCCGGCAGCATTGATGACGGCGTCCAGGCGGCCCGTTTCTTTTACCAATTCTTTTACCGCTTGAGCCAGCGAAGATTCATCCGTAATGTCAACTACCAACGGAAGAACACCCGCGGGTACTTTGCCGCTTCGGGAAAGGCCGTAAACGCGCCAGCCTTTTGTCAAAAAAAAAGCAGCAGTCGCATAACCAATACCTGAAGAAGCACCGGTGATTAAAGCACAGGGAGAGTTGCTAAGCATAGAGGGATTCGCTAAGGGTAATTAGAAGATGTAATAACATCGTTTTTTATCACACAAATTTATCAAAAAGGAGTGGAAGCGAACCATTTCCTGGGTTACCTTGTATAACAAGCTACTAAAATAGTAAGTTTTGACTTATGACGGATAATCTCAATAAACCAACTTTTGAAAAAATAGCGCCGGGTTTTGGTAGTTCTTTTTTCTTGCGCAAATTCGAACACGAATCCTGGCACGAAAAACCTCAATGGCACTTCCACCCGGAATATGAGATCGTTTATATTCCCCAGGGCAGTGGCAAGCGCCACGTTGGCGATCACATTGGCAGGTACCAGGGAGGGGAGCTTATTTTTTTGGGTCCCAACCTGCCGCATCTCAGTTATTCCCAGAAGTACGTGGAAGTCGTTTTGCAAATGAAGGAAGACTTCCTCGGACCTGCTTTTTTGGATATTCCTGAATTTCAAGCGATTAAGCACCTGTTTGAACGGGCTAAAAAGGGCATTGTGTTTTTGGGAACCGCAAAACATGCCATTGGGGACCAGTTGTTGGCCATGACGGAACGAGAACCATTCGATCGATTATTAACGTTGTTGGACATCCTCCAGGCCATGGCGACCACCGAAGAATTCCAATCGCTACAGGCGAATGGTTTTGCCGTGGAGGTGAATCCGCAGGACCAAAAACGCATGGAGGAAATCTACGCTTTCGTCGAGGAACATTTTCAACGAACCATTCCCCTGGAAGAGATTGCCAGCCTGGTCAGTATGACGGTGCCCGCCTTCTGCCGCTACTTTAAAAAGCTGACGAGCCGCACCTTCACCCAATTGGTGAACGAGTTTCGCATTGTCTACGCTTCGCGTTTACTGCGCAATGACCACTTGAGTATTTCAGCCATCAGCTTTGAGAGTGGCTTCAACAACCTGTCCCATTTCAATAAACAGTTTCGGCAAATTACCGGAGTTAGCCCCCGCGAATTTCGCCAAAACCTGCGTCAGGTGGTGAGCTGAGAATGGCTGCCGCTCCGCTCGCCTAATGCTGGCCAACCAGGGGTTAACTGGTTTCTTCTACGGTATTTTCTTTTTCGATAGATTCCAGGTAGCGGTTCAGGCGCTCCATGGGTTTTACGATCGCCACCCGGCCCGACCGGACAAAGCCGTACAGATCACCGAGCGCTTTGAGTTCCTGGAGGAGGGCTTCCGTTTCGCGCTCGTGACCTGATTTTTCAATCACGACGTATTCCGGTTCGATGACCAGAATCCGGGCATTGTGGGTACGCAACATGCGTTCTACCGAAGTGCCGTCGGAAAACATGGAAAAAGGAACCTTGTACAGCGCAATTTCCTGGTAGACAATTTCTGCCGAATCATAGTAAAAAGCCTTGAGTATATCTACCTGTTTGTCCAGCTGGGCGACCAGTTTCTGGACCATGTCTTCGGTCACCAATACCACAATAGTAAAGCGGTGGATACCTTCGATGGAGGATTGGCTGGTGGTGAGGCTTTCCACGTTGACGTGGCGGCGGGTAAAAATAGAGACTACCCGCGACAAAATGCCGGTTCGGTGTTCTGAAAAAACCGTGATGGTATAATCCTTGGTTTCCATAACTATTGCTTAATCTCTTCGGGTGTAAGAATAATTTCGTCGACGGCTGCTCCGGAAGGGACCATGGGAAAGACATTGTCTTCTTTGGCTACTTTCACGTGCAATAAAAACGGACCGGGGTAAGCCAGCATCTCGGCAATAGCCGCGTCCAGGTCGGCAGGATCCTCAATCATCTTGCCCGCCACGCCGAATCCATCAGCGATCTTGACAAAATCGGGATTTTGAAGTTCCACCACCGAGTAGCGACGGTCGTTGAAGAGTTGTTGCCACTGGCGAACCATACCCAGGAAGTTGTTGTCCAGCAGCACGATCTTCACCCCTACGTTCCACTGGGCGCACATGCCGAGTTCTTGAATGGTCATCTGGAAGCCGCCGTCGCCGATGAAGGCAACCACTTCGCGTTCGGGTTGGGCCAGCTTGGCGCCGAAGGCTGCCGGCAAGCCGAAACCCATGGTGCCCGCACCACCGGACGATACCCACTGGTTGGTGCTTTGGTAGGAATAATACCGGGCGGCCATCATCTGGTGTTGGCCCACATCGGTGGCTACGATGGCCTGGCCGTTGGTTTGGTCACTGACTTTTTTTACCACCATACCCATGCGGATTTCGTTGTTCTCGGTGGGCAGCATGGCCTTGCGAATGACCTTTTCTTCTTCGATGGCGTAACAAGCACGGAAGGAATCGGCCCATTCCGGATAGGATTTCTTATCCATCAGGGGCAGGAGTGCATCGAGGGCCTGTTTGGCGTCGGCGAGTACAGGATAAGCGACTTTGACGTTCTTGTTGATCTCTGAGGGGTCGATCTCAATGTGCACGACTTTGGCCTGGCGGGCGTAACCACTTAGTCGGCCGGTCACCCGGTCGTCGAAGCGCATCCCGATGGCAATGAGCACATCGCATTCGTTCTGCTTCATGTTGGGGCCGTAATTGCCGTGCATCCCGAGCATCCCCATGTGGAGCGGATGTTCGGAAGAAATACTCGACAAACCGTGGATGGTGCAAGCCAGGGGGATACCCGTTTTTTCTACAAAAGCCAGGAATACTTCCTGTGCACCCGCAATCTGGATGCCGTGTCCGGCCAGAATCATGGGCTTTTTAGCGCTGTTGATGACCGCAGCAGCCGCTTCGATGGCAGCGGTGTCTACCTTGGGTAAAGGATGGTAGGACCGAATGTAGGGCTGCTTGTGGTAGGAAAAGTCCAGTTGGCTCAACTGGGCATCTTTGGTGATATCAATGACCACGGGGCCTGGGCGCCCGGAGTTGGCAATGTAAAAGGCTTTGGCAAACACGTAGGGGATTTCCTCCGCCTTGGTGATCTGGTAATTCCACTTGGTAAGGGGGATGGTACAATTCACAACGTCCGTTTCCTGAAAGGCGTCGCTTCCCAGTAAATGGCTGGCTACCTGTCCGGTAATGCATACCAATGGTGTAGAATCAAGCATGGCGTCGGCCAGTCCGGTGACGAGGTTCATGGCTCCGGGGCCAGAAGTCGCCATACAGACACCGGTCCGTCGGGTGACCCTGGCATAACCTTCGGCGGCATGAATAGCTCCTTGTTCGTGGCGGGGCAGGATGTGGCGGAGTTTATCCTGGTAGTCGTAAAGGGCATCATACACGGGCATGATGGCTCCTCCGGGGTATCCGAAAATGGTATCTACGCCTTCGGCCAGCAGACAACACAGCACTGCTTCAGCGCCGTTCATTTTTTGCCTGCTTGGTGCAGGTTCGGGAGTAGCAGTGATGACTGCTTCTGTAGGTTGCTTCATGACAATTGTTTTGCGCTTGCTGGTGTGGAAACCTGTTCGTATTCATCCGTTACGCATCCTTCACTGGCGCTACTGACCAGCTGGGCGTATTTGCGCAACGTGCCAGTGGTAGCCGCCAGCGGACGCGGGGTCCAGTTGGCCCGGCGACGGGCAATCTCTGCTTCACTTATTGCTACGTGCAGGACGTTGCTGACGGCATCGATGGTAATGATATCGCCATTTTCCACCAAGGCCAATAAGCCGCCAACCTGTGCTTCGGGCGTGATGTGCCCTACCACGAAGCCGTGGGTACCTCCCGAAAAGCGGCCATCGGTGATGAGGGCTACTTCCTGCCCCAGGCCTTCGCCCATGATGGCGCTGGTGGGCTTAAGCATTTCGGGCATCCCTGGTCCGCCTTTGGGGCCGCAATAGCGAATAACGATGACGTCACCCGCTTTGATCTCCTTGTTGCCGATAGCGGCATTGGTAGCCGCTTCGCCATCGTATACCCGTGCCGGGCCTATGAATTTTTCACCTTCTTTACCGGTTATTTTGGCGACTGCTCCGGCTTCGGCGAGGTTGCCGTAAAGGATGCGGATGTGGCCGCTGGTCTTGATGGGTTGATCGAAGGGGTGGATGATGTCCTGTCCGGCTTTCAGTTCCGGTACTTCCGCCAGGTTTTCGGCGATGGTTTTTCCGGTGACGGTCAGGCAGTCGCCGTGTAACATGCCCGCTGCCAGGAGCATTTTCATCACGGCGGGTACCCCACCGACGTGGTAGAGGTCTTCCATGACGTACTTGCCACTGGGCTTGAGGTCGGCGAGGAAGGGGGTCTTGTCTGCGATGTGTTGAAAATCGTCAATACAAAGTTCCACGTCGGCTGCCTTGGCCATGGCGATCAGGTGGAGCACCGCATTGGTGGATCCACCCAGCACGGTGATGACAGTGATCGCATTTTCGAAGGCCTCGCGGGTCATGATGTCACGAGGTTTGATGTCTTGCTCGAGCAGGTGACGCAGGGCAGCGCCTACGCGCAGGCAGTCGTCCTGTTTTTCCGCTACGTTGGCAGGGTAACTGGAGTTGAAGGGCAGACTCATGCCCATCGCTTCGATGGCCGAAGCCATGGTGTTGGCCGTGTACATGCCGCCGCAAGCACCGGCACCCGGGCAAGCGTTCTGGACGACACCGGCGTAGGTGGCTTCGTCCATGTTGCCAGCCAGGCGTTGTCCGAGCGCTTCGAAGGCCGAGACAATATCGAGTTTTTTGCCCGCGTAACAACCCGGGCTGATGGTGCCACCGTAGACCAGGATAGCCGGCCGGTTGAGGCGCGCCAGGGCCATCATGGCGCCAGGCATGTTTTTATCGCAACCCACCACGGCTGCCACACCATCGTACCACTGGGCCCCCACCACCGTTTCGATGCTATCGGTAATCAAATCCCGGCTGGGCAGGCTGTAACGCATGCCATCGGTACCCATACTGATACCGTCGGATACCCCAATGGTGTGAAAAATGAGGCCAATGAGATTAGCCGATTGAACCCCTTGCTTGACTACTTTGGCCAGGTCATTGAGGTGCATATTACAGGTGTTGCCTTCCCAGCCGGTACTGACAATGCCGATCTGGGCTTTGGTCATATCCTCTTTGGTCAGGCCAATGCCGTGCAACATCGCCTGGGCGGCTGGCTGGGTGACATCCTGCGTGATGACCTTGCTGTATTTATTGAGTTCTTTCATGGTTGTGGTAGTTCTATAATCATTTAATTGCTAGAGAAAGGTTGTATTTTAATCAATCCGATAAAATTAATCGCTCTGCAGCGCACCAACGAATGAATAAAGCGAACTGCTACGATGTAGTAAAAGGTATTAAATCTACGTAAATCATTGTTTTTTAGTAGCTTGTGTGGCTTTAACTTACAGTGCTAAAGGCTTTTTTGGTGAAGCAAAAAAGCCGTCGGATGTCGGTAAGAACGTCTTTTTGATCCTGCTAAGCCGGAATTTATTAATTTTGAACCAGCGTTGGTTCAGGTCGGCAAAATGGTAAGGCTTACCAGCCCAACCCGTCAACACGGTGGTACACACCATTTATTCTTTGAGCAAAAAACAAAAACTATGCGTTGGCAAGGCAGACAAAAAAGTTCGAACGTAGAAGATCGCCGCGGTGGTGGTTCTACGGCGGGAAAAGTAGGTGGAAGTTTTGGTATTGGCACCATCCTCATTGTAATCTTTGCCCTGATTATGGGCAAGAACCCCGCTGATTTGTTGCAACTATTCGGTGGTGGAGGTGGTGCTGCTTCGGTACCTACCGAAGATACCCGCGGACCCATCACGACGGGTAACGCGGCGGAAGACGAACTGGCCGCGTTTGTGTCGGTTGTGCTACAGGATACCGAAGATGTATGGACCGATCTCTTTCCGAAAGCATTTGGCAAGGCCTACCGCAAGCCTACGTTGGTGCTCTTCTCGGGGCAGACGCGGTCAGGTTGTGGTATGGCCAATTCGGCTACCGGACCTTTCTATTGTCCGGCCGACCAAAAGCTCTACATTGACCTCGCGTTCTATCGCGAGCTCAAGACGCGCTTCAAGGCGCCCGGAGATTTTGCGATGGCCTACGTGTTGGCCCACGAGGTGGGGCACCACGTCCAGTACTTGTTGGGTATCACCAGCCAGGTCGACCAGTTGCGTGGCCGGGTTTCTAAGGCGGAATACAACGACAAGTCGGTGCGCCTGGAATTGATGGCCGATTTTTTTGCCGGCGTTTGGGCCAACCACGCCCAGAAAGCCAAAAATATCCTGGAGGAAGGTGATATCGAGGAAGCCATGGGGGCCGCTGCTGCCGTAGGTGATGACCGCATCCAGCAGCAGGCGCAGGGCTACGTGGTACCCGAGTCGTTTACGCACGGCACTTCGGAGCAGCGCGTGCGCTGGTTCGTCAAGGGGCTAAAGACCGGAGATGTGTCGCAAGGGGATACCTTTGGGGCCAATCCGCTTTAAGTTCATTCGCTGGTCGACGGAGTCGATCGGGATCGACTAAAAAAGGGGACTGATTACGGTTTAACGTAATCAGTCCCCTTTTTTAGTCAGCAAACAAGTCTATTGATTACTCCACCAAATACCCACTTTTGCGCAGGGCATCGAGGCGACGCTGGAGGTCGGCATCGATTTCGGCCTTCTTGATTTTGATGTCGGCTCTGGTCTGATGCAACCCTACTTCGGTGTGTTCGCGCAGGCGGCTGAGAACTTCGTGGCTGCGGAGGTCCATTTTTTCTTTGGCCGTCAGTTCAAACTGTTGCTCCAGTTCGGCCAGCAGGTGATCGTAGGGGCTGCGCGGCGAGATGAGCTTCACCAGGATGGGTGAGGTTTCGACCATGACGAAGAGGAGCATGACGAACAAGCTGGCCCATTTGATGGCTTTGCTACCGACAGCTAAGCGAGACAAGGCTTCGGCGCGCGCTGCCAGTCCACCAAAAGCAGTCCGCCCCATGGTGGTAATGTCGGTTTTGACCTGTTCGTCGAGTGCTTTAATAGTTTGGCTGGTTTCGGTGATGAGGGGCAGGTTGCGGGCCAGGGTGGCGTCCAGTTCCAGTTGGGCCTGGTCGGCAGCCGCTTGCTTGGCCCGGTAGATGGGACCCATGTTGCGGATATTGGATCCGCCGCTGCCATCGGCTTCCTGTAGAGCAGCCCGGGCATTGCCATCGCGGGTAGCCGTTCTTTGGGTGATTTCGGTTTGCAACTGCTCCAGGGTCTGTTGGTAGCTGGCGAGTTGAACGGCGTAGCGCTCCTTGATCAGGTCTTCCTGCTCCTTGAACTTTTCTTGCTCCATGACGAGCACTTCGGCGTTGATTTCTTTTTCAAAGATCTTGAGCTCCAGGGGCTTGGAAATGACGAGCGCCAGCATCACGGCCAGCACAATGCGGGGCAGGGCCATAAAGAAGTTGCCAAAAAAGCCGCCCTTGCTTTTCATGCTGGATACAATGTAACGGTCGAGGTTGAAGATCATCAGTCCCCAGACGAGACCAAAAGTAGCGGCGGCTACCCAGTTGTCGAAGACGGTGTACAAGGCATAGGCCGAAGAAAAGAAAGCCAGCACGCCCGTGAAGAAGATTGTCCCGCCAATACCGAGGTACTTGTTGTCATCGGTAGGGCACTGCTGGAGAATGCTTTGATCGATTCCGGAACAAAAAAGAAAAAAACGCTTCATGCTACTCATAACTTGTCGGATATTTGAAAACCAGGACAAATAGCGTAATTTTTTCCCTGGTAAACAACAAAAAAAAGATCAATGTGCGAAAAAAAGAGACGAATAGTTGCAAAAAGAGTCCAAACCTTTAGCGGTCAATTCGAAAGCCAAGCCGGAGACCCAGGTTGTACTGCAGGAGTTGACTTTTCGCCTCCACACCCAGAGGGAAAGTTAGGCCGGGTTCGCCGCTCAGGCTGGCCCATTTTGCCGTCGGATAATAGCGTATCCCGAGCTGGGGCGTAAGGGTCAGGAAATCGGAAAGGCCGAGGTCAAAGCCCAGGCCCAGACCCAGACTGAAGGCGGTGTCATTGGCCGTAAAAGTGGTTTTCGTATCGGTGGCACGGTCGGTGATGGCATAATCGAAGTAGCTTACCCCGGGAGAAATTTGGAGGAAAATGCCCTTCTGAAGCGTTGGCCCTTCTTTGGACCAGGTGGGGCAATCGCAGTCGCCGGCGAGGTCCAGAAAGTAGATGTGGGTCGTGAAAAAGAAATGGTAACCCTGCGTGCGCGTGTCCAGCGCTAAGCGGTCTGGCGTAATGGTTTGCTCCTGGCGGCTGTAGGCAAGGGTAGGCAGGAACTCGATGCGGGCATTCTTGAGTCGGAACCAGTAGTCGATACCTGCTCGCCAGCCGGTTCCCGGCAGGTCGATGGATGCCTGACTACTGCTACCAGCGGTATACTGCCACTGCTCTGCCTGGCCACTGAGATAGTGACCGGAAAGGCCTACCTGCGCCTGGGCAATAAACAAACCAAAGACAAAAATTGAACCAAGGAAAAATCGGAGCATAGGAGGAAGGATTGTACGTGTGGTAAAACGTTGTTTTTACTGAATTATTGGCTGGGATTTTTTCGTGCGACTACGCAACAAGAAATGCTTAGGTTTCGTAGAATAAGCCAGCAAAAAGACAAAGGGTTAGCTTTTTCAATTTTTATACGCTAAAAAT
Organism: Bacteroidota bacterium; assembly: GCA_003045895.1. GTDB lineage: Bacteria > Bacteroidota > Bacteroidia > Chitinophagales > Saprospiraceae > Lewinella. The sequence continues at coordinate 51,209 of PZPC01000018.1, read as the reverse complement.
GTTGTATTTTTCAAAAAAATAGACTTTTATGAAAAAATCATTACTCTTTTCCTTTTCTGCCTTGCTCACGCTCTTCGCTACGGGCCAAAATGTTCCAGTAGATTTTGAGCCCGGAGGCTTCGGTGCAACCTGGACCTGGACGGTCTTCGAAAATGCAACGAACCCTGCAGTGGAGATTATTGCGAATCCCGACCCTACCGGGATCAACACCTCGGCGACGGTGGCTAAATTTACAGCCCTCCAGGGGGGGCAGCCGTACGCCGGTTGCGAAACCATGCACGGCGCTGACATTGGTATGTTTACTATCAATGACAACAACAAGATCATCAAGATCATGGTGTGGAAATCCGTCATCAGTGACGTAGGAATCAAACTGGTACGCGCGGACAACTGGTCGTTGGGTGAAATTAAAGTAGCCAATACGATGGTCAACCAATGGGAAGAACTGACGTTCGACTTCTCGGCGCATCTGGGGAATGTATACGACCAGATCGTGGTCTTTCCCGACTTCACCTCCCGGGCCGCGGATCGGATCATTTATTTTGACAACATCTTTGGGGGTGTTGTCAGTAGCGTAGCGGAAGTAGCTCCTTCGGCGCTCAAAATGTTCCCTAACCCGGTCAAGGAAGAACTCACCCTGCAGGCGGATCAACCTTTGGAATCTTTAGCTATCTACAGCGCTGCCGGTGCTTTGCTGTGGAACCAGGCACGCCCTGGATACGGCGCCACCGTGGATGTGTCGCTGTGGCCACGAGGCATGTACCTTACCAAAGCCAGTATCAATGGTCAGGTTGTCGTGAGCAAGTTTGTGAAAAACTAACAGCCATCCCTTATTCAGGAAACTGAATTAGCGCCTGGTGATATGCCCAGGGGTACCCGAAAGTACCCCTGGGCATTTTTTATTTTATCTTGTTATTCCGTTTTTCTACGAAAGCGGAAACAGCCCACTTCCGTCCAATTTTTACCGTAGCCGGCTAAGCGTGAGAACATCAGGGTAGTTTTTTTGTTTTTTTTATAAAAGCTTCGTCATGAAAACTGCCCTTATTGTCCTGGCCATCCTCGCCGGGGTTTTTCTCATCTTTCAAATTTACCTGAGCATGGCTACCAACCAAACCGAAACGCAGCCCTACGAGGTGGTGCGTACCGAAGAAGGGTTCGAAATCCGCCACTATCCGGCGGCTACGCTGGCCGTGATTACTTCCGCCGCGACCTCCTACAAGACCCTCGGTTCTTCCGGATTCCGCAAACTGGCGGGCTATATTTTTGGCGGCAATGCCGACCAGCAAAAGATTGCGATGACGGCGCCGGTACACATGGCCATTACCGATACGACGGCGTCGATGGCTTTCGTGATGCCAGCCGCTTTTGATCCGGACAACCTGCCCCGTCCCAACGATGCCGACGTGAAAATTGAGACCGCACCGGCGGAATACGTGGCCGCCCTGACTTTCGGCGGTTTTGCTACCGATGCGAAGGTGGCGGCACAGACCGAAAAACTGCGGCAACTGCTCCAGGCCAGGGGCATTCCTTACACCGGCAACTTTCGCTTGCTGGCCTACAATCCGCCCTACCAGTTGTTTGGCCGCAGGAATGAAATCATCGTGCAGGTAGCACTTAAAGCCTAAAAAATGCCCGTAAATCAGCAATATCCGCTTATTTTGATCTTGCATAACCATACCACTAAAAACAGATTAAAATGAGCCAAGTAAACTTTCCGCTTTTATTCAATTTATGCACCAGCCTGGCCTTGTTGTTCGCAACGGCTTGCCAGCCCACTGCTACGCCGCCACCTCTTGTGGCTGCCACCTCCGGCAGCATCGACCTGGAAGAAACAGACATTACCCAAATTCAAAAGGACTACGCCGCCGGCACGTACACCAGCGTGGAACTGGTGCAGGCTTACCTGGACCGCATTGCGACAATTGATGACAGTGGGCCCATGCTGAATGCCATCATCCAGGTCAATCCCGAGGCGCTGCAGATTGCCGCTGCGCTGGATCAGGAGCGGGCTGCCGGCAACGTTCGGGGCCCCTTGCACGGCATCCCCGTGGTACTCAAAGACAACATCGAGACCCACGACCAGATGGCCACCACGGCCGGATCGCGGGCCCTGCTGAACTCCCACCCGCTACAAGACAGCTACCTGGCCGAAAAATTGCGGGCTGCTGGCGCCATCATCCTCGGGAAGGCCAACCTCAGTGAATGGGCCAACTTCCGGGGCGAGTTGTCGACCAGTGGCTGGAGTGGGGTAGGGGGCCAAACCCACAACCCCTACGTGCTGAGCCGGAATCCCTGTGGTTCCAGCTCTGGTTCGGCGGCGGCGGTGGCCGCTAACCTGACGGTGCTCGCCATCGGTACGGAGACCAACGGCTCCATTGTTTGCCCGTCGCACAGCAACGGCATCGTAGGCATCAAACCCACCGTGGGCCTGGTCAGTCGCTCGGGCGTCATTCCCATCTCCTTCACCCAGGACACCCCTGGCCCCATGGCCCGCACCGTTAGGGACGCCGCCATCGGTCTGGGTGGTTTGGTAGGAGTCGATTCGGCCGACACGAAGACGCTGGCCAGCCTCGGACATTTTTACACGGATTACACCCAATTTCTCAAAGCCGATGGCCTGCGCGGCAAGCGCATTGGCTTGTACACGGCGCCCTTTGGTACCCACTATAAGGTCGACACCCTCATGCGGCAGGCCGTTGCCCTGCTGAAAAGCCAGGGCGCAACAATCGTGGAGCTGGATAAAATTGAAGAGGGGCAGGTCGGCGGCTATTCCTTCAACGTCATGTTGTACGAATACAAGGACGGACTGAATAAATACTTCCAGTCGCTGGGCCCCGATGCGCCGATCAAGAGCCTCGCCGAGCTGATCGCTTTCAACGAGCAGGATACCCTCGAGTTGCAGTATTTCAACCAGCAGTACCTGAAGATGGCCCAGGAGAAGGGAGACCTGACGACCCCGGAATACCAGGAGGCGCTGGCCAAGATGCTACAGGGGAGTCGGGCCGAAGGGATTGACAAAGTGATGAACGCCAACCGCCTGGACGCTATCATTGCACCTACCGGTGGCCCGGCCTGGCTCACCGACTTGGTTAACGGTGACAGCTACCAACTCGGTAGCTCTTCGTTTGCGGCTCACGCCGGCTATCCCAATATTACCGTCCCGATGGGTTACGTAGACGAGTTGCCCGTGGGCATCTCTTTCTTTGGCCGGGCCTGGAGCGAACCCCTGCTGCTGGAAATAGCCTACGGCTACGAAAACGCGACCAAATTCCGCCGGGCACCCCGCTTCCTGGCGGGCGATGAGTAGCCTGGCGCTACGGCCTGGGGGTCTAAATTGACATAAAAAAAGGGCGTTGTCGTTTTCAGGAATTCACCTAAACGACAACGCCCTGGCTATTTATGGGCCTAACATAAAAAATTGGCAGCGCCTGAATCGTGCTACGACTTGCCACCCGTGACCTTTGGGTCCGTTTTGACCACAATGGCCTGCTCACCGTTCTTGCCTTCCGATTTGTAGGACGACTGTTTCTTACCGGTGCCGGGCACTTTTTCGGCTTTCTTCTTTTTGATGTTTTTACTTCCGCGATCTTGACTCATGGTCTTTGCTTTTGGTTGCCATAAAGGTAGTCATTTAAAGTGAATTGTCGGTATTGGAGGTTGGTGGATGGGGCTGGTCCTGGTGCAGGGTTTTGGTCAATTTCCCGGGCTGAACAGCAGCTGGATTATGCTAGATCAGTTCTGCTTTTAGTATTACAATGGTGATAAAAATCACCAATTCTTTAAGTTGAAAACCGTTAATTTAATTTGTATTATTTTGAAAATTAAATTTACAAATTATCTCTTTTGATATTTAAAGGGATAGTTGGCTGTTTGGCTATATGTTTTATTAATATACTTAATGAGGAATTAGTTGGGCGGTAACTGCTCTGGTTAAAACAGGCTCTTAGCCGACTAAAGATGCCGTCCCATACATACACACACACACACAAAGGGGGGACTGTCATTCGCGATCAAAAATGACTACATTTTCTGTTGTTGGCCTAAATTCTGTACCATCAAAGTGTCTACAGGAATCTGATAATTAGAACCTGTTTTGACGCTTTTAGCGTAACGGAATGCTACAAAATGGAGCAATTCATCTCTCGGCTTTGATGACGATGATCCCTTTTGCCAGGAATAATATACGCTCACAGGTACCACGGAGGGAATCCTACCATTCAACTTCTTTTACAGGTTAGCCGACGATGAAGAACACCGCTCAAAAAACCATTTGCACGCTAGAGATTCGAAATTTTTGTCTGGCGCAAAACAAAAAATTTCCACTGCTGCTCGACGTGCTGGAGCAAGGTGGGGTTACGTGTTATGAGTCTGGACAAAAGAGCACCAGTTTGTTGTTGGCCTTCGATGAAAAATCATGTCATCAGCTTATTTTGGATTTGGTCATTGAGGAGTCACAAGCGGGTAGAAGGATTTTATTGTTGTATTTGGGTAGTGAAAAGCTGCCATTTTACAGGTCCTGGGAATTGCTTAATTGCGGCGTAGAAGACATTTTATTTGAGGATCCCAAACCAAGGCTTGCAGAACTAATTGTGCTGCGGGTAGAACGTTGGTTAACAGTAGAAAATATAATCCAATCGGATCGGATTAAAAAAGCGGCAATCGGTAGCAGTAAAGTCTGGATCGACTTGTTGCGTCAAGTGATTGATACCGCTTGTTTTTCACAAAATAGTGTATTGCTACTGGGCGAAACCGGTATCGGTAAAGAGTTAATCGCTCGCTTGATCCACGACTTGGATCAAAGGCCTGAAAAAGGGAATTTGATGCTGTTGGATTGTACGACAGTAGTGCCTTCCCTTTCCGGGAGTGAATTTTTTGGCCACGAAAAAGGAGCCTACACCGATGCTGTTTCCATTCGGGAAGGTGTATTTTCACTGGCAGATGGCGGAACTTTGTTTCTGGATGAAATCGGGGAATTACCTTTGGCCCTACAAGCCGAATTGTTGCGCGTTATTCAGGAAGGTGCCTACAAACGCGTTGGGAGCAACCAATGGCTTCAGACTGATTTTCGCCTGATCTGCGCAACTAACCGGGATCTGAAACAGGAAGTAGCAGCGGGAAGGTTTCGGCAAGATTTATACTATCGCATCTCTACCAGCACTTGTACGCTTCCGGCACTGCGCGATCGGCGGGAGGACATTCCGGAATTAACGGAATATTTTTTGCAGGAAGTACTCCGGCTCGATTACGCACCTACACTGGACAATGTGCTGCGCAATTTCCTTGCGTTATATGCCTACCCCGGCAACATTCGGGAATTGCGTCAACTGATCCACCGGATTTCCAGCCGTTACCCAGGAGCGGGTGTCGTTACGTTGGGTTGCCTGCCATTCGCTGATCGGGAGTTGCTCGAAAACCCAGCAGTCTGGCAGGAAAAAGGCCTACAAGAAGCCATTCGGTTGGCGCTGGCTAATGGGATTAGTTTAAAAGAGATCAAGCGTATAACAGCAGAAACGGCTTTGGATATTGCGCTGGAAGAAAACAGTGGAAACATCCAGGCCGTAGCCAAATACCTGGATGTTTCCGACCGGACGGTACAACTGCATCAGGCCACCAGGCGCAGTGGCAAATGAGGGTTTCTTATCCATTGCAACCAATTTTTGCTTTAGCTTGGCTACAGAAATAGGCTGCGCAGATTTTCTGCTTCATTGGCTTTTCGGGCTATTCCTGGTAGCTCAAAATTTCGTCAAGTAAAGTTTCCCGCTTAATAGGCCCCCCTGGTCTTCTGGAAGGATGAGGGCGTCCGGGGCGTTTGCGGCGGGGGCGGTAAACGGGCGGCAGGGGAGGCACAGGCCTTTGCTGGCGTCGGGGCGCTTCGGCCTTCAGCCAAATTTCAACCCGCCGATTTTTTGCGTCCACGTTAGAAATTGGCGTGAGTTCTCCTTCTGAATTGAGGGTTACGGGAACGGGGAATTTCAGCTGACTGCGATACTTGCGGTGCAGTAAGTTCAAGAGGTAAATGGCTGCTGAACAAGCTCGTTTAAGGCCTAATAAGTGGTTGTAGGTCACCGACCCGGCTTTATCCGCATGCCCTACCAGTACAATTTCCAAAACGGGTTGAGCCGTCTGGTGGGTGTCAGCAATTAACTTGGCCAGATTGTCGAGCGCCCGCTTGTGGTTGCCGGATAGCTCTGACCTGTTGTAGCTGAAATGGTCAAGCACAAATTGCTGTGGAACCCCTGTCTGGACGCGCGCCCGAGGAGAGGTGGAAGAAGCTGGAGAAATTGAATACTCGTTCATGATGTTATTGAATTTTAAGGATTAAGAATGGTTAGAGAACCGAATTACTTCGTATATTTTTGAATAAAAGCCTGGACGCTTTTATTCAAAAAAACAGCTCTGTTTTTTCCAGCGCCTCCTCCTCCACTATGAATTCCTATTAGGACCCTTCTGCGGGTTCCTTTTCGGTAAAAAACAGGCGCGCCACTTTGGCCCGCCGCGGTATCATTTTGATAAAAGAGGATTTTTCCGTCATTCCTGATTACTTTGTCAAAATCCCAATAGGCAAAATTATTCCCTTTGTCTCCGGGATATCCGGCCACGTTTACATTGATTTTGGAAAGGGCATACGCAGATGACCACATACTCGTACCAATTGGATCGTCTTTCCAGATTTTGTGCGCGAAACTCCAATAACCGTATTTTACACCGATCCGGTCTTTGAGATGAAGAATGGCATAATCCAAATGCCACTTACTTTTATCATTATTATAATCCCAGCCTTTTACGGGGTCTATCAATCCACTGGGGAAAACAACCTTTTCTACTTCAGATTGCTGGAGTTGATCGGGTCCGTTTTTGCCCTGTAGTACGTTGATTCTTGGATGGGACGTTTTGGTTTTGATATCCCAGGCTACGTGTGCAGCGGTCAGGACTGTTTTTGGCCCAATCAAAGTGCCCGTTCCATGACCGACCCCAATGACGTTTATCTGGCAGATATACCGCCAGGGGGCAAAATAGGTGACCGGTTTTCGATCATCCACGTCGAGGACTACTTCCCGGTCTTCCAGGGCCGAATATTCATAGTCATCCATTTCCAATATTTCATCAATGAGATCTCTCATGGTAAATAATTTTTGCTCCCGGGGCTTTGGCGTCCGGGAAGTAAAAGAATTTGGTTTGGTCCAGGTGCAATTAAACGGGGGGCTGTGCTGTCGGCTTACCACCACTTGCTTTGCATCAGGGGGGGCGTAAGCAATGCACCAATATTAACTTGTTGATCCGCCTGATAAGTTGAAAAACTACTGTGTACGCCTACCAGGTACTTATGGCCTTGCTGGTTTTCTATCCACACCGGACTGCCACTCATCCCGGCACTGGTATCGGCCTGGTACAACAGCAGATCAAGCCTGCGCCCGCTAATTGTAGGGGCAGCGGTCAGGATGGCGCCGCGGGAGGTATAGGGCACGCTGCAGGGTAACGGGCCTTTGTCTCCTGGAAAGCCTCCAATATGGGCGAGATACCGGGTAAGTGTTTTTTGTCGTTGTGCCGAAACGGGGAGGATCCGGAATGCCGGATCCTTGCCCCACCAGCCGATTTTGTCACCCAGCTGAAGACGTCGATTTGAATGCCTGGTGATCTTGGCCTTCAGTTCGACCATACCCACATCAAAGGGTAAAGCTGCCAGCACGCTGTTTTTCGTGATCGCCTCAGGACTACCGCTGAGTCGTTTTTTGAAAATCGGATTTACGTGTACCTTATGGGCTGTCCAAACGCCAAAAGGAGGTGGGGCGGCATGGTGGTGGTCATTTCTGCCCGGAATCACCCGTACCCGACTTGCCAATACGGGTTGAAGCATTTGTTCGCCGGACTTTCTTCCAGGCACAATTTTAAATCCCATTAGCACATGGCTGGCCGTCAGTACCTTTTTAGAAGAAATGAGCAGTCCACTCCCGCAGCCTTTATCGCCAGTTGGCAGTTCCTCCCATCTTTTGTCACGGTGCTCCAGCACGCCAAGGGCGTTGATAACCGGTTCGGGGAATTCTACTTCCAGGGAGCAGATCCAGCGAAAAGGCGGCTTTTGGGTCGTATTCACCCTTCTTCGCTCGTCTGTACCTAAGACAATTTCGTGGTCAGGGCCGGTTGTTTTAGTAGGTGCAAAGTCTGTCATCGCCTGGGGTTTGTGATCGTTTTTTGCGAATGGGTTTCAGTAATTTTCCGAGCAAATGCGTTGCCCAACGGATATCATCGCTGCTGTGGTCGGCCCGCAGGATAAAACACGCTGCTGGCTCACGGTAATGATTATTTACCACGATCGCCTTGACTGCGCTTTCCGCCAGGCGATCGACCAGGCAGACCGCTTCTTCCTGGTCCAGACCTTTGAGCAATTGCACCGGAAAAAAATTGCCGGACGTCGCAATGCCCTGTGCCTGTAGTGCCTGTTTGAACAAGCGCACATTGGCGTATAAGCGGTGCCGAAGTTCGTCGCCTCGCCTGGCATTGCTGGCCAGGGCATGTTGAGTGGCCCGGAAATCTGCCTTTGACGGCGGGCTGCAATGCACCCGGGTAAGACTTTTGCTTTGGATTTTCCTGACCAAAGTGTGGCTGCCAGCCAGTACTGCCATTGGCACACCAAACCCTTTTGCCAAAGAACTCCCGACAACAATATCCGGGTGGCGCAAGCCCAGCCAGGGCAACATACCTCCACCACCAAAACCATAGGGCATCTGCCGGGTAGGATTTTTACCGAGTACACCCAGTGCCTGGGTATCATCCAGTACCAGCAATCCATTGGCCAGCAAGAGCAACGACTGGTAGGCTCGTAAGGGTAATGGCCCGCCACACTGGGGGCACCATCCATCGGTGACCATTACGGGCCGTTGACCTGCCCGCAAGTTCGTTTTCAGCAGCTGGGCCAGCATCCGAATATTTCCGTGTGGAAAGCGGAAGACATTCGACCTGTTTTGGAGGGTCGCCTCCAACCCCCAGGTACTGATCGGATACGCCTGGTCGTCGAAGAAGAAAAGCGAATCCTGTGCTACCAGGTGATCAAACAAGTCTCGGAAAAGATGAAGGGTAGAAGGAAAAGCCAGACCCTCTTCTAATCCCATCATCCTGGCCAGTTGTCGGGGTATCCGGTGCGCCATGCCTGGTTCCTGCAAGGCTGCGGGCGCACCGGTAGTCAAGCTGTCCCAGGGCAAAAGGCTTTGGCTATTGTGCCGAAAACCTAAGTACAGGGCGGAGGTAAAATCCAGTCGCGGGTGCCCGCCATCAGTAAAGTTCACTTTTGGATTGTTTCCGTGGTGTGACCTGCCCGTTTTGCTTTACCCTGTTGCCATTCAGTTGTTCCTGCAGCCTGCGCAGCAAGTGTTGTGAAGGTGGAATGCTGTCCACCTTGTTTCCTACCACCGTAGCCGTCAGATCGACGCCCGTGGCTGCTTTGTAGGAGTGGATATAGCCCTGGATCTGGGCGCGGAAGAAAAGTGCCCACTGGGCAGCGTCATCTTGCGTGCGGGTCTGCTCACTCCAGTCGCCAAAGCGGATAGACAGTAGAATCTGTTCGCCAAATACGGCGAGGTTGTTGAAGTGCATGGGAGAGGTATCCGTCCATCCCTGCAGCTTATTCATGGAAGCAATCCGATCCATCCAGGGTTCGGTGTAAGGCACGGCAGCCCGGCCCGGCAGGAATTCGCGCAATTCAGGGCGTGCCAGAATCCACTGCTGCATCAACATTTCGATGCGGGCGGTAGTGGGCAGGTCACCGTACTGGTTGTGCATGCCTTCGGCAATGATGAAATGTATTTCCCGCAGTGCATTCAGCATCGGGAAAGCATCGGGTTCTACCAGCTTGTTGGAGGAATCCGCATAGTATTTCGCCGCCAGATAGAGGACACCGTGGAACGCATCAAGAAATCGGGTGCGACTATCGGCACTTCGCAACTCCGCGACAGCCTTACCTTTTAAGGAAATGCCATAGTGATGGTCGTACTCATGGTTGCGACGCACCACACTTAGCAAATGTTGTTGGTCCTGGGTCAGGCCCCACAGCAGGTTGTTCAAGGGGAGCAAATGGGATATTTCCATTTCCGCCAGGGGATCCCGGCTGCTATTGGTCCGCATGTTCTGAAAACGCAGCAAGATCGCATTAAGCGCTTGCACCAACATGGCTTCCTCGTGCCAGTAAGACCAGATCAGCTCGATCAGAATAGGACAGCTAAGTCGTTGGTGAATGAGGCCGATGCATTGTTCGTCGGTATTCACCGGCAAGGACTTGTCCGAAAGCTCACTTTCAATCACATTGTCCAGCCAGTTTTTCTTGATCCCCATTTCGCTGAACTTCCGCCGGATCGTGTAAAGAAAGGGTAGGATAGCTACATTGCTGTCTCCACCAACCAACTTGTGCTGTGGTACATTTAAGTACTTGCTCCACAGTTGGTTGAAGCCTTGCTTGTTGCTGGCAAAAAAGCTTAACCCTTTCTCATTGATGAAAAAATTATCCAGATCCTGGTCTGAAATGTTTTTTAAATCCAAATGAACGCCCACATTGGTCATCAAAAAGGTTTCGGTAGCCACTTTGAGGATACGGTAGCTATCGGTGTCATTAAAGGGGAGAAACCTTCTTCGGAAAAGTCCATTATCTGCATCGTTTTTGTTGTTCCCCGGTCCTTCACAGAAAAACTTGTCCATAAAGCTTTTGTAGCTGTTGAAGGATATTCGGTCACTGCTATCCACAATGGACTTGAAGAGCACCAACAGCGGACTGCGCGGGAAAGCAGGCTGCTGGACATTTATGTCCAATTCGGATTTATCGGCGATGTTTTTCACTCCAAATGCCAGTGCTTCCGTTGCATTCTCTGCAATTACCCGTTGATCCTGGACAATGGTTTTGTTGTCGACTTGAAAGTCTAAGTCCACTATTGCCGAATCCAGGAATGGCGTTAAAGCGCCCTTGGGGATTTGGAAAAAGAATTCTGTTCCTTTTCGCTTGGTGGGAGAAATTGGGGCTAACGTATTACTTTCGTCGGTAATGATGAGTGCTAACTTCTGGCGGTATTCCTCGAGCTCATTGTCGCTCAGCGGCCGGTCAAAGTCAAGTTTCATGCTTATCAGGTTGGTTTTGTCCGTCCTGAGTTGGTTGAAATTTGAAATTATTTCCTTGCTGAGGATATTGGGTTTAATTGTTTTGACTGGCGTCACTACAGGGTTTACTGGTGTAACGGGTTTGTTTGGCGTAACGGGGTTGGTTGGTTTTTTTCTCCTGGTTGCCATGATGGTTGAATTTAAAAGTTAAGAAATAGACCGGCGCAGTGCCCAGGAAACGAGTACCTTGCCCAGGATTTCATTTTCCTTTTCCGGGGTCAATAGGTTGTCAGCTCGGGCCTGGCCAATGGCGGCGAAAACCAGTGCCGGGCGAAATGATTTCATCCGCAGCGGGTCGTTTCTCCACGATTGAAAAAGTTTTCGCAGCCTTCCTGGTTGCCGGGCGCGGTAGGGGAAAATCTCCTGCAGGGGGTGTTCCTGCAAGGCCTCCGAATGATGCTGCAGGATGAGCCTGCTAAACTCAGGCAACAATGCGGCTAACCTTTCGTAGGTCTTTCTTCTGGCATCACTGATCAAACTTAGGGGATAGAGCCTATCCCAGAGGCTGCTCAGTTGCTTCCACTGCGGGTCGGGAAACAAGGCTTCGCCAAAAGCAAGGCTGAGTTTTACTCTGATCCATGGCGGTGGATGGGGATCGTCGGTGTTGAGCCGGAAAACAAAGTAGCTGGGTACACTCACGACGTTTATCAATCCGGTAGTAGCTCCGATGCCCAGGTGAGCCACCGACCACAGATCTGAGAGTATTTCTGAAATCCAGCGTTCGTACCATTGCCAAAGGTCCTGGTTGGGGCGGTCGGTTCTGGTTTTTTGTTGCAGCTGAACCTTTAAAGAACGAACCAGGTGCAAGGAGGTCGCTCCCTGGTGTCCTACTTCGTGGATCAAGGAGGAGGCGATACCATTGGAGATCATTCGCTCTCGTGGCACCCGGATGACCGCCACCGGGTTCGACTTTCCGCTCGGTAGCCGGGTGCGGGCCCGACGAATAGCCGCGCCATGCCCCCGGTCCAGGTAGGTAATCAGTGGAGGGGGAGCGAACAGATTGCCCTTTATCCGCAAGGCATCTTCGGCCAGCGCATCCAATCCTGCCAACCAGGTTCCCGTTTCGTGCTCACTGCGTTGGGACAACACATCGGCAAAGATGTCCTGGCTGTCGAGGAGCCAGTTGAACTGCAATTTGATAAAGGCAAAAGATCCCTGGGCATCTTCCGCTGACTGGACCACTCCCTTTTTCAGCGCAGCCATGAGCAACTGAATTTTTACCTTCAACTCTTGGTAGTTATCCCCCAATAGCTGATGAATACCCTGCTGAGCTGCCGGTGAAATGTTAGCCGCAACAACCATTGGCATACTCAGCAGAAATGGTTTTACTTGCCGCAAACGGGTGAGCAAAGCCCTGGATTCATTGACCAGGAATAGGCGGTAATCCTCCAGATGTCCTTCTTGCTTTGGGCGGTACTGGCGGTTGCTGCTACCCTGCCGTTGCCGAACCGGCAGCCCGTTTCCAATGTGTAACCCATTGTCCGTACGCATAGCACTTGTATTTACTGTTGGTGATCAAGGACGCCAGCGCCGGCCGTAGACCCCGGATAGCACAATACGGCTGCCTACGCGCCGCCAGGTGCCCTCTCCTGAACGGGTACTTTGGCGTGGTTTCAGCATCCCCGGCGCGTGGGTGGCAGCGGCTTGTTTGAGTGCCAGATTTGCTGCTTGTGCAGGGGGCATACGCTGGGACAGGTTGGCCGCATTTTGCATGGCCTGGTTGCCGTAACGAATGACGCGTTTGGCTACTTCGAATTCCTGGTCTTCCGGGCTGAGCCCTTCCAGCTCAATTTCAAAAAGGTTGGAGGCGGCATTGGCCAGTTTTCCGCCTACCATGCCGCCTACCGGACCACCAAAAAAGGTCCCCACCGCTGGAAGGGCAACTTTTGCCAACCCCTTGAGTCCTTTTTTCAGAAATCGGCCCACGCCAGGTGCCACTTTTTTAATGCCTCGCCAGGCTTTTTTAAGCCATTTGCCCAGGAATTCCTCCAATTCTTCGTCGCTGTTCACCGAAAGCAATTCAAACGCCAGTTCGGATTCCATCTCTTCGGAAAAAGGACTGCCCATTTCCGTATCGTATTCGTCATCCAGTTCGTAGTCCGTGCCGTATTCATCGGCTTCGTAGTCTGTGGTGTATTCGTCATCGTATTCGTTTTCGTAGTCGAATTCACCATTGTCACTGTATTCTTCTTCGTAATCGAATTCGCGGTCGTAGTCATAGCCGCGTTCCCGCATGGTTCTATCCAGATCGTGCATAATGAAAGGATTTAAATTTTGAATAATTAGATTCAATTTTCCTGCCCGGCAGGATTTGCTATGGCTAGCAAAAGGCAAGATGTGTGCCAAATGGAAAAACAAGGCTTTTTAGCTGTTTTTGCGAATTTTTTTTCAGCTAAGTACCATTGAGGGACTGATCGCCGAAAAAAAATTCGGCATTGTGAGGGAAATTGTTTTTTGCCAGTCTGGTGATATTGATCTAAAAGTATAGTGGTGATTTAACTATATACCACCGAATAGAAATCACCTTGGCCCCATGATCAAAATCAGAAGCATCCGGTCCTTTCTCAACGAACTTTATGATTCAGCTATTCGGTATTTCCAGGTAAAAACAAGGGGGGAGACCCTTTCTTTTGTTGAACTGCCGGCGTAGGAGATGCTTGAATCGACCAATGATTTCGCAAAACCCTAACTTTAAAAACATGAGCACACCACCCACCTCCCCCCTGAGAAAAGTCCTGGTTTATTTCCTCTCCACCTTACTGCTCTTCCAGACCACCAGTTGTCGCTATTTTAAATACCGGGAAGTCGCCAGCGATTTTGCGCCAAGCATCAACCACATCGGGAAAATTCATAAGTACTTCATCGTACACGAGGGAGAAACCTTGTACCAGCTGACCGAGATTACCGCCGACTCGACCAGCCTGTCGGGCAACCTGGCAGACACTACCCGTACCGTATACTACACCCCAGACCGGCGACGGCGGTTTAAAAAAGAAGAAAAAGACATCCTGCAGGAGGTTCATATTTACCTCAAAAACGATGCTGCCGCGTTGCAAACGGGCCCCGTAGCAATCCCTTTAACTGATCTTAAAGAACTGCGGATCATTGAACTGGATTCAGGGGCCACCATCGCTTCCTATGTGTTTTCTACTTTTGGTATCATTACGGGTGTTTTTGCCATTCTTTTAATTATTGTGGCCTTAACCAAAAGTTCCTGTCCTTACGTGTACGTCAATACGGGCGATGCCTTTCTCTTCGCCGGGGAAACTTTTGGCGGGGCTATTGCCCCCAACCTGTCCCGGGATGATTACCTGCCCCTACCAGCTATTCAGCCCGTGCGGGGTACTTACCAATTGCGCATCAGCAATGAATTGAAGGAACGGCAGTACACCGACCTGGCCGAACTCGTAGTGGTCAATCATGCGCCCACGCAAACCGTCCTTTTGGACAAATACGGCGAGGTGCAACTCCTGAAAAATTCGCAACTCCCGGTTCGGGCCAATTCCTACCAGGGCGACGACTTATTGCCCACCCTGGCCGGGAAGGATAAGGCCGTTTTTCTCTTCAACGACGAGGGCTATTCCAAAAACGGGATCAACCTGGTGTTTGACAAACCCGCCGCTGCCACCAGCGGCAAACTGGTGCTGAAGGGGAAAAATACCCTCTGGTTTGATTATTTGTTCGGTGAATTTCTTGGCAAATTTGGCACTTCCTACGCGCATTTCATGGACAAGCAAAGCCGGATTCCCAGCGCTGAACGCCTGCAAAAGGTGCGCGAAAATGATTTCCCCCTCTCGATCTACATCCAACAAGCTGGCGAATGGCAGCTGGCTGATGAGGTGATGACGGTGGGCCCCCTGGCCGACCGGGAATTGGTCATTCCCCTGGACTTGTCCAGTATCGCGGGTGAAACCGTGGCCATTAAAATAGAAACGGGATTTATGTTTTGGGAATTGGATTACGCTGCCCTGGATTTTACGGATAACCAGGCCCTGGAAGTTACCCATTGGCAACCCCTCCGGGCCTTTGGGACGGGCCAGCAAGATTGGACCACCGCTCTGGCCGCAACGGACGAGCAATACATGGCCCAGGAACAGGTGGGTGAAGTGACGGAGTTGGTCTTTCCTGTTCCCCCGGTACCTGCGGGGCAAGTGCAAACGGTGTTCCTGCACACCCGTGGCTATTATGAACTCATTCGCGAATTTTCGGGCTTACCCAAAATTGCCGAATTGAATAAATTTAAAACCCCTGGCTATTTTTCAGATTTTTCCCGGGCCAGCTACTTGCGGGTACTCGACCAAGAGGAACGTCTGGCTAAGGTTCAATAGCTATCTGGCAAATCGGGCATGACCAATCTGCTTAAATTACCCATTGTCACCAGGCGCCACAAACCGCCAAAAACGAAGTCCATGATTACACCTGCGTCAACTGCACTTCAGCGCGAAAATATTACACCACAGCCCACGACCATTGTCAGGAGGCAAGGAGAGAAAAGGTGGCTCAAGCTGAAGGTGGTCCGCCAGCTGTTTGGCGTATTGTACCGCAAAACGGGTAACCTGGTTACCACCTTCAACCTGATCCGGCAGATCCGGGAGAAATACGAGACGACTTTCGGCGAACCCCTGCTCACGAAAGTGGCTAAAGTAGATGGACGATATTTCTGGCGGTTGGCAGCCCCTGGGTTTCCATCCGTGGCATCCGTCAAGATGCACGAACACGAAGCCAGTCGCCTGCTGCCCGGGCAAGCACGCACCGGGTTGCGGAGCCTGCTGTTTGCGATCACCAAGAAGTGCCCCATGAATTGCGAACATTGTTTTGAATGGGATCACCTCAACCAGCAAGGAGACCTCCCGGTTGCCGACCTCATCCAGCTCGTCCATAAGTACCAGGATTTTGGCACCACCCAAATGATGTTCAGCGGTGGCGAACCGATGCTGAGGGTCAATGACCTTTATGAGGTACTGAAAGCAGCCCGGCTGGGTACCGATTTTTGGATCATCACCTCCGGCCTGGGATTGAACCGGGAACGAGCCCAGCGATTGAAAGCAGCGGGCTTAACGGGCGCAATGGTTAGCCTCGACCATTATGAGGCCCGCCAGCACGACCAGTTTCGGGGCTTTGCCGGCGCTTACGACGCGGCAATTCAGGCCGTGCTAAACGCTCAGGCAGCTGGCTTGGTTACCACCCTGTCGCTTTGCGCTACCCAAGCTTTCACGACCCCCGAAAATCTGGCGGCTTACCTGGAGCTGGCCAAGACCTTAGGCGTGTCTTTTGTGCAGATCGTAGAGCCCCGCGCCACGGGCCGGTACGCCGGTAAACTGGTGGAATTGGACGCCACCGCTATCGCTTTATTGGAAAAAGCGTATTTGGCATACAACACCTCCAAGGCTTACCAGGATTATCCCATTATCAACTACCTGGGGTATCACCAACGGAAAGTGGGCTGTTTTGGGTCTGGCGACCGCTTCTTCTACATCGACACCGACGGCGATGCCCACCGCTGTCCGTTTTGTGCACACAAGGTAGCCAGCGCACTGGCCTTTCCGGCCGAGGACATAATCCGTTTGCTGGGGCAACAGGCCTGTTTGGGGTTTGCACCAAGTAGCCTTTAAGGTGTCTTCACCACCAGCATCCCTGCCTGGCCAAATTCATCCATGCGGGGTAATTCCGTTAGAATAGCTGCCAGGTCAATGGTGCGGCTCACCAGCAATTGGGGCTGCAGGCGCCCCTGGAGGATCATCTCCAGCATGGCGGGATACCGGTGGGCCTGCATGCCGTGGCTGCCCAGGATCTCCAGTTCGTAGGCGATGACCCGATCCACCGGGAAGGGGGCTGGAATTTGCTCCGGGGCCAGCAGGCCTACCTGCACGTGGCGTCCGCGGCGCCGCAGGCACGTAATAGAATGGAAGAGGGTAGTGGGGTGGCCCAGCGCATCCAGCGACAGGTGCACCCCGCCCTGGGTAAGCTCCCGAATCGCTTCGACCACCGGCGTCGCGGCAGCATTGACGACGAAATCAGCACCCACCTGGCGGGCCAGCGCCAAGGCCTCCGCCTTGATGTCGATGGCAATGACCTGCGCTCCGCAGGCTTTGGCGATCATGATGGCCGACAGCCCCACGCCACCACAGCCGTGCACCGCCACCCACTCGCCGCCGCGCACGCGCCCCTGATCCACCACGGCCCGGAAAGAGGTGGCAAAGCGGCAGCCGAGGCTGGCGGCGGTCACGTCGTCGATAGCGGCGGGCAGGCGAACCAGGTTGGTGTCGGCATAATCGATGGCGACGTAATCGGCAAAGGAACCCCAGTGCGTGAAGCCCGGCTGGAATTGGTTGGGGCACACCTGCTGGTCGCCCGCCCGGCATTCCGCACAGTGGCCACAGCCGCCCACGAAGGGAACCGTTACGCGGTCTCCCATCTTCCACTGTTGCACCCCACTACCCACGGCTACCACCACACCCGCCAGTTCGTGGCCCGGCACGTGGGGCAGGGTAATGTCGGCATCGTGGCCCATCCAGCCGTGCCAGTCGCTGCGGCACAGCCCGGTGGCTTTGACTTCCACCACCACGCCCTGCGGCGTAGGGCTGGGATCGGGAACGCGCTCCAGGGTCAGCGGAGCCTGGAAGCGGTGGTAGAGGATAGCTTGCATAGCAGGAAGAAAGGATTAGTTGGTGGTAAATATATCAGTATGGGTTGGGTTGGGGTGGAAAAGTTTATAGTATTTTTGTCCAATTACCTAATACGCGCTCATGTACACCCTACTATCCACCCACGGCGATTCGGCCGTCCTTTTTAAAACACGGTTCATTTTACTGCTGTTACTCTTCAGTCGTATTACCACCTCGCTGTCGGGCCAGGCCTTCGAACCCCTGGAATGGGGCCAGGTGCCCTACGCCGACCGGGCCCTTCAGGTGTACGCTCCCGACAGCAGCGCCCAGGCCGTGGTGCTTGGCGAAGAGGGCTACCTGCACGTTAGTCGGGCCACCGATGGTGGTTTTGAATGGGAACTGAACTACCACCAGCGGGTCAAGATCCTGCAAGAAGCAGCGATCAATGAGTACGGCAACGTGGAAATCTACTACTACCACCATAATGGGTCGGATCAATTGCGCCAGGTCAAGGCCCAGACCGTCGCGCCCGATGGCAGCATCACCGAGGTGGCCGAAAAGGAGATGTTTCGCGAAAAAATCAACGAATACTGGACCAAACTTACCTTCGGTTTTTCCAATGTAGCAGTGGGTAGCGCCCTGGAATACCGCTACCTGCACTTCAGCGAACGGGTCCTCGCGCCCGACGAGTGGGTCTTTCGCCGGGCGATCCCCGTGCGTTCCTCCTTCTTTCATTTTACCAATAGTGCGCCCATCAGTTACAGCTACCTCCTGCGGGGAGCCGAGTACATGCCCACCACCCAGCTGCCAGGGAACGTGCAACAAATCACCCAGGGCGATATGTCGATACGGGTCGATGGGACCGAGTTTTGGATGCAAAATGGGGCGGCCGTGGTGGAGGAGCCTTATCTGACCACCGTGGCCGACTACCAGCTCAAAATCCGCTTCCAGGCCAGCGAATTCTTTCGCCTCGACGGCACCTCTTCTTCGGTGCACGGAAGCTGGGAAGAAACTAACAAAAAGCTACTGGACGATGACCACCTGGGCGCTACTTTCCAAAAAGGACGCACGTTTAAAAACTTGCTGGTAGCCAGCGAAAGCGTCATTGACCCTACCGGTACCCAGGAAGAATTGTTGGACCAAATCCAGGACTTTGTCACCCAACAGATTAAATGGTCCGGTCGGGTGGGCATCTACACCGACCAGTCGCTCGATGATGCTTTTAGCAAGCACGAAGCCGATCTGCCCGAGGTGCAGTACGCCGGGCTGGCCTTGTTGCGACACTACGGCATCGACGCCAACCCAGTGTTGCTGTCCACCCGCGACCACGGCAGCATGATCACCGAATATCCCTTCCTGGACCAATTCAACTACGTCATCATCCTGGCGCAGATCGACGGGCGTCCCGTACTTGTCGACCTCAGTTCGCCCCTCCTGAAGCCGGGAACCATCCGCATGCGCGCCCTCAACGGAGTCGGCTATCTGCTCCACGAGGATACACCGGGCTGGATTATGCTGGACGTACCCGTTTTTCAGGACCTGCTCACCTGCCAGGGCCAGATTGCTGCCGATGGTTCCCTGACGGGTACCCTCAAGTGTGTCCTACGCGCCTACAGCGCCAGTAACGACCGTGCCCTCCTGGAGGAAAAATCGCTCCTGGACATCTGGCGCGGGCGCCTGCCAGCCGGTAGCGAACTTACCGACCTGACCGCCGAACACGAAAAAGCGGTGCGCGAAGACCTGATCGTCAACGGCCAGTACCACATCCCCGATGCGGGCTTCGCCAACGAAGACTTTCTCTACGTTTCCCCGCTCGTCTACTCCAACTTCCGCGAGAACCCCTTCGTGCGCGAAACCCGTAGCTATCCCATCGATTTTCCCTATCCCTTCGAAGAAAAATCCATCTACCGCTACGACTTGCCCGCGGGCTACCAAGTCGACGCCTTGCCGGAAAATAAAAGCATGACCCTGCCCAATGGCGACGCCAGTTTCAGCTACCTGGCCCAGGAAAAACTGGGTAAGATTACCATCATCATGGTGCTGAAAGTGAAAGCTACCAAGTATACACCCCTGCAGTACGAAGCCCTGCGCACCCTCTTCGAAACCGCCGCCCAGAAGATGCAGGATCAAATTGTCCTCAAAAAAATAAATTAAACCTATGCGTGCTATTTTAGGATTGATAGGATGCTTTCTGGCGCTGCCGCTGGTACTGCCCGCGCAACTTGCCGACCAGTCTTTCCTGGCCGACGCCTACGAAATTGCCGAAACCGAAGGGCGCCTGGAAATTCTCAACGAGACGGAAGCCCGATATTTCGAACGCCGCCGCATCACCATCCTCCACGAGAAAAGCCAAGCCAACAGCTTCGGCATCGGTTACGACTCGGATAACAAGATCGAACAATTCGACGCCGACATCTACGACTTATCCGGTACCGCCATCCGCAAAGTCCGCAAGTCAGAGATCAGGGATGCGTCGGCCGTCAGCGGAGGCACCATGTACGACGATAGCCGCGTTCGCTACCTGGAACTCAACCACGCCACCTATCCCTATATCCTGGAGTTTACCTACACCCAACGACTTAAAGGTATTGCCTTTGCAGCCTTCCCCAACTGGTATTTTCAAAGCCGTGGGAGCACCGCTGTCCAGACTTCTACCTTTACCATAGTGGTGCCCCAAAATATGGACATCCAGTACCAGACGTACAATATCGACCTCGAGCCTACCATCCAAACCGCAGGTACCTCCACAACCTACACCTGGACGGTGAAGGACCTGCCGGCCATCAAATACGAACCCCTGCACCCGCCCCTGCACCAGGTACTGCCGCTGCTGCGCATTACCCCCCGTCGGTTCAAAATCGACAACTATCCCGGCAGCATGGCGAGTTGGCAGGCCTACGGCGATTTTCTCTACCGCCTTTGGCGCGGCCGCGATGCCGTTCCCGCAGCCCTGCAAGAGCGGCTCAATCAGCTCGTTGCCGACGCCGGAAGCGACCGCGAAAAAATTGACCGCCTCTACCACTTCCTCCAGGAAAACAAGCGCTACGTGAGTGTCCAGCTCGGCATTGGCGGCTGGCAACCCTACGACGTCAACTACGTGGAAGAACGGGGCTACGGCGATTGCAAAGCCCTGAGCAATTACCTGAAGGCGATCCTCCACGCCCAGGGGATCGAAAGCTACCCCGTCATCCTCAGTGCGGGTTCGGACCACCCATACGAAGTAGAAGACGACTTCGTGGACCCCGATTTCAACCACGCCCTCCTCTACGTGCCCCAGGAAGAACTGTGGTTGGAATGCACCAGCAAGAACAACCCCGCCGGTTACCTCGGACGATTCTGCAACGACCGCAGAGTCCTGCTGGTGACACCGGAAGGCGGCCAACTGGCACGTACCCCCCGGCTGGGGATAGCCGAAAATCAGGCCCTGGAAACAGTGCTCCTGACCATTGCGCCCGACGGCAGCGCCACACTCGACTACAAGGGTGAACTGCACGGGATCTTGTCTGAAGAGTGGCGCGACTATTCGTTTTACCACACCCCGCAAGAGATCGAAAACAAGGTGCGCCAAAAGGGCAAGCTTCCCAACCTGCAACTGGCGACGGTAGCCATCGACAATGCCCCCGCGGCTCCCACCAGTACCCTCACCTTCACGGCCGCCGCCGCGCGCTACGCCACCCGTGCGGGGAAACGCCTTTTTGTGCCCATCAACCTCGTCTCCCCGTTTACCGAGGTGCCGGAGCCCGTAGCCGAACGCCACCTGCCAGTAGTCATTCCCTATGGCTACAGCCAGGAAGCGACGTTCGAGTATATCCTCCCCGCCGGGTTTCGGGCCGAAAGCCTCCCGTCAGACACCGACCTGGAAACGCCCTACGGCAAGTACCTCCTGACCGTCAGCAGCACCCCCAAAAAAGTAACCATCGCCCGGCGATTTCAGCTGTCCGACGCGACCTGCCCGCCCACCGAATACGCTGCCTTTCGCGAATTTCTGCTCGAGGTAGCCCGGCTGGATGGCAGCAAATTAGTACTCGTTCAGGAGTAAGGGTAATTTGGCCAAAATACCTATCTTTGCGCCGCAAAATACCAGGCAAACCATGAAGACCAAGACACTGAAGCGCGATAAGGTCAATGTAATCACCCTCGGCTGTTCGAAGAATCTCGTAGATTCCGAAGACCTCATCACCCAACTGACGGCCAACGACTTTGCTGTCGTCCACGATAGTGAAGAGCAGGATGCCAATATCGTGATCATCAATACCTGTGGCTTCATCGACCTGGCGAAGGAAGAGTCGGTCAACACGATCCTGCAGTACGCCGAGATCAAGGCGGCTGGCGATATCGACAAGCTCTACGTCACGGGTTGCTTGTCCCAGCGCTACAAGGACGACCTGGAGAAGGAAATTCCCGAAGTGGATGCCTACTTCGGTACCCTGGAACTGCCCGGCCTGCTGGCCAAGCTGAACGCCGACTACAAGCACGAACTCATCGGCGAGCGGGTGCTCACCACGCCCCAGCATTTTGCCTACCTCAAGATCAGCGAAGGGTGCAACCGCACCTGCTCCTTCTGTGCCATCCCCCTGATGCGGGGCAAGCACGTGAGCAAAACCATCGAAGCCCTGGTGAAGGAAGCCCAGAACCTGGCCCGCATGGGCGTCAAGGAACTCATGCTCATCGCCCAGGAACTGACCTATTACGGGCTCGATATCTACAAGGAACGCGAACTGCCCCGCCTGCTGCGGGCCCTGGCGGCGGTGGAAGGGATCGAATGGATCCGCCTCCACTACGCGTACCCCAGCAAATTTCCCCGTGACATTTTCGACGCCATGGCCGAACTTCCCCAGGTATGCAACTACCTGGACATGCCCCTGCAACACGCCAACGACGCCGTACTGGAACGCATGCGCCGCCAGATTACCCAGGCCGAGACCCGCGAACTCATCGCCTACGCCCGCGAGCGCGTGCCCGGCATCGCCATCCGCACCACCATGCTGGTTGGCTTCCCCGGTGAGACCGAGGAAGAATTCGAGCAACTCTGCGATTTCGTGCGCGACATGCGCTTCGACCGCCTCGGGGTGTTCCAGTACAGCCACGAAGAAGATACCCGCGCCTACGACCTCGCCGACGACGTGCCAGCCGAGGTGAAAGCCGCCCGCGCCAGCCGCCTGATGGAAGTGCAGCAGAGCATCTCTCTGGCCTACAACGAAGCCAAGATCGGGCAGGTGTGCCGCGTCCTGTTCGACCGCAAAGAGGGCGAATACTTTGTCGGGCGAACCGAGTGGGACTCCCCGGAGGTCGACAACGAAGTACTCGTCGCTGCCCAGGACCAATACGTCCGCCTGGGCGATTTCGCGCAGGTTCGCATCACCGATGCCACGGATTACGACTTGTACGGGGAAGTGGTGGTTTAGCCGTTTACCGGTTCCGTTACTTAAACCCGTCTTCCAGGATACACCCCACCACCAATAGTTTCAGTACGTTGGGTGGTCCTTCGTAGCCGCGTTTTTCCCAGGCATCGACTACCGCTACCCGGTTTTCGTAGGGGCTCTTAAAGACGCCCAGGGCACGGGTCGCCAGGGCCAGGTCGTACTTGCCGAAGGTGTGGGTAAGGATGTTTTTTTGCCGTTGTCCTTGCCCTTGCCCAGCGGCCTGCGCCACCAGTCGGTGCTTGCTCACGACTTCCTTGCCCGAATAGTCATTCATCACCTTTTCGTTGGCGCTGCTAAAACGGTAGGTCGTTTCGCCCACCTGGTAGGGTAGGGGGTAGAACTGGGTGCCATTGCCCAGGTGGATCCCGTGCTCGTCCAGCAGTTGCTGGTAGGCAGATCGGTTGGCCTTCCACACGCTGCTGACGGTCCACTGGTCATTATCTTCGGTATAGCCTTTCTGGTCGCTGGCCTTGAAAATTTTCTCCACCACCAGCTGGTCGGTATTCGTATTCTGGATTATTAAGTGGAGCGTAAAGTTGGTTACGGCCTCATTGGCCCGCTCAATGAGGTAGGCAAACCGGCCATCCTCCGACCACCCCAGGGGATAGAGCTTGTCCTGTAGGCAGCCGTATTTGTTGCTGCACAAATCCCCCAGCACGGCGGGAGTGAATTCGACCCACTCGCCGGCCGGAAAGTCGGCCGACCTGCTCTGCGCATAAGCTACCGTCGCTGCTGTCAGGGGCAGGCTGTCACCAGCCGCTACGGCTAGCTGATTTGCCACGGCTGCCGTATCGGCGGCGGCCGCTACCGGCGAATCTGCTTCCACCGCGGGGCGGGGTTGACAGGCAAAAGCAGCAATGGATATTCCCAACAAAACCAATAAAATACGCATACCTTCCGTTTTTCTTTGAAAGGTAGGAATTATTTCAAACTTCAGAAAAGCACGGCTCCCCGCTGCCACCAAAGTGCGCACAAAAACCCTTACCTTCGCGCCCGAACCAAACCAACGGCTTATGTCTGCGCAAGCGATTTCCGGCACCGACTTCCACCTGCCCGGCCAAACGGCTTTCTACCGGGGAAAAGTTCGTGATGTATACACCCTCGGCGACCGGCTGGTCATGATCGCTACCGATCGTATTTCTGCCTTCGATTTCATCCTGCCCCGCGCCATTCCCTACAAAGGGCAGGTACTCAATCAGGTGGCGATACACTTTTTGACGGCCACCCGCGATATCTGCCCCAACTGGTTGCTGGCTTCCCCCGATCCCAACGTTGCCATCGGTATTGCCTGCCAGCCGTTTCCGGTAGAGATGGTCATCCGCGGCTACCTGGTTGGCCACGCCTGGCGCGAGTACCAGGCGGGTAAGCGCCTGCTGTGTGGCGTTCCCCTGCCCGATGGCATGCAGGAAAACCAGGCTTTCCCTACGCCCATCATCACGCCTGCTACCAAAGCGGAAGAAGGCCACGACGAAGACATCAGCCGCGCCGACATCATCGCCCAGGGTATTGTTTCCGCTGCCGACTACGCCGTGTTGGAACAATACACCCGGGCGCTCTTTCAGCGCGGCACTGACCTGGCTGCCCAGCGGGGCCTTATCCTGGTCGACACCAAGTACGAATTCGGAAAGAAAGCTGGCGAAATTTACCTCATCGACGAAATCCATACCCCCGACAGCTCCCGCTACTTCTACGCCGATGGCTATGCCGAACGCCTGGCCCGCGGCGAAAAGCAGAAACACCTGTCCAAGGAGTTTGTCCGCGAGTGGCTCATTGCCAACGGTTTTCAGGGCCTTCCCGGCCAGACCATGCCCGTTATGCCCGATGCTTTTGTTGCCGAAATCAGCAACCGCTACATCGAGTTGTTCGAGCAGATCACCGGTCAGGAATTTCACAAAGCAGCTACCGACAACGTCCTCGATCGGGTAGAAAAAAACATCCTGGCGGCGCTCTAGGCTACCCGTTCACAAAATCGTATAAATAGCCAAACTGTTGCCCCAGGCGGCCTTGGCGTGCGATCGTCGCCCGCTCCACCATGGCGCTGTTGGGTGCCAGCATGTGGGGCAGCACCTGTTCGATGTACATCTTGCCGAAGGCCGTCGACGCGTCGCGGGGCAGTTCGCTGGGTAGGTTGTCGATCGTCATCATGTCGATGACGCCTGCCTGGTAAGGCGCTGTTTCCTGCCCCGTGTGCGGGTCAAATCCAAAGACCGGATCGGCAATCGTCGAGGCTCTCACCGTGGACGGAATGGACGAAAGTGGCGCAATATCGCAGGTGATGTCCGCAATGACCTGGATCTTGAAATCCGGATCAGCCATTTCTTCCACCGTAAAGAAAGCCGGCGCCCGGTTGTCCCAGAAGATGCCGTTGATCATGATGTCCGCCGTCTTGGCAAAGCGCATGAAGGTCGATTCGTAGTCTTCCGGATGCTGGTAAAAGTGGAGCTTGTCGAAGGACTGTCCCTCTTTGTGGCGCAAATAGTCCCTGCTGAACAGTTGGGTGTAGACCGGTTCGTTGTAGGTTTCCCGCAGAAAATCACCCGGCGACACTTCGCGAATGCCCAGGTCTTCCAGTACCTGATCCGCACCGGTAGCTACCCGCCCGGTGCCGGTAAGTACGATCTTGAGGGGCGGCAGTTGCAGTTGGCGGTAAATCTCCTTGGCCGCGGCGTAGTCGTAGAGGTCCTTCATGCGGGGCAGGGCAAAGGCGCCGGTCCGCTGGGCGTAAGTCCAGAAGGCATTGTGGGCGCCCACCACGCCGGCAAAGTAGCCAAAGGCGATCACCCGCCGGCCGAGGTTATCGGTCAGTACTTCGTAATCGATCAGGTGCACGTGTTTTTTCAGGATATGCTGCAGCAGGTCGCGGTTGTAGACCTGCTGTTTGTGGGTGTGCGAAAAGAAGCTGTACGTCTTGCCGGGAATCAGTTGATCCTTAGGCACTTCTTTGACGCCCAGCAGCAGGTCGCAGTCGCCCAGGTATTCCTCCAGGGGTACGCCGAGCGCAGCGTATTCTTCGTCTTTGAAAATCCGGATAGGGGAAGGTTGCACCACTACGTCCAGGCCAAATTCTGAGCGCAGGTAGGCACATTGTTGTGGATCGAGCGCCACCCGCGTATCAGGGGGCACTTTGCCTTCGCGAATGATTCCTATTTTCATGGTGGTTTTTGGTTAGTGGCGAAAAAAAAACAACTTCCGTCAAATTACGGAGTACGGTTAAAGTGAGCAAAGATAACAAGCCACTGCTGAAAACCAATTTCGAAAAAAAGCGCTGCGCATTCATGCACTAATTTTCCTGGAGTTAGGTTAATTTCACCCCCGCTTCACCCTACCTGGTGAACCTGTCAACTATGAAAAAAATTGGCCTTTTTCTCGGATTATCCATTTTTGCAGTCCTGTTGCTCTTACCGCCGCTGGGCGGATTGTCTGTCGAAGCCTGGCGGGTGCTCGCCATTGCTGCCGTCATGCTCGTCTGGTGGGTTAGCGAGGCTGTTCCTATTCCCGTCACTGCGCTGTTGCCCATGGTATTGCTGCCTGCTTTGCAGGTCTACGACATGAAAACCGCCGCTGCTCCCTACGCCAGCCCCATTGTCTTCCTCTTCATGGGGGGCTTTATGCTGGCGCTGGCCATGGAGAAGTGGAACCTTCACCGCCGCATCGCCCTCACTATCGTGCGGCTCACGGGCACCAACGCCAACGGCATCATCCTGGGTTTCATGCTCGCCACCGGCTTCCTCAGCATGTGGATCAGCAATACCGCTACGGCCGTCATGATGCTGCCCATTGCCGTCTCGGTGGTCGATCTGCTCAGTCCCCGCCAGACGGATGAGCCCCTCACGCCCGGCGTGCGCGCCTTCGGCATCAGCATCATGCTCGGCATCGCCTACGCCGCCAACATCGGGGGCACCGCTACCCTGGTAGGTACCCCACCCAACGTCGTCTTCAGTGGCTTCATCAAGAACACTTACGGCATCGAAGTCAGCTTTGCTACCTGGCTGTCTTTTGCCTTTCCTTTCGCCCTTGCGCTCTTGCTCATCACCTACCTGCTGCTCACGCGCTTCCTCTTCCCCAACGGGCTGGGACGTTTCAGTGGCGGCACAGCCCTCATCGAGGAGGAGCTACAGCAGTTGGGCCCCATCACGTTTTCCGAGCAGCGCACCCTGGTGGTGTTTGCCCTCACGGCCCTGGCCTGGATCTTCCGCTCTCCCCTCAACGGCCTGCTCGGTCTTACGGGGGAAGCCATTCAGCTGTCCGACGAGATGATCGCCATCTTTGCTACCGTTGCACTCTTCCTTCTGCCCAGCAACTGGCAGCAAGGCGACTTCCTCCTCAGCTGGTCCGATACCAGCCGGCTGCCCTGGGGCATCCTGTTGCTCTTCGGCGGCGGCCTCAGCCTGGCCGATGCCCTCAAAGCCGTTGGCCTCATCGACCTCATCGGCAACCAGTTCACCGGGCTCGACACCACGGGTTTCTGGGTCATCATCGGCCTCACCACCGTCAGCCTCTTCCTCACCGAAGTCATGTCCAACGTGGCCCTGGTCACCGTCTTCCTGCCCGTCGTGGGCGCCGTAGCCGTTGGTATGGGCCTCGACCCCATTCTGCTTTGCATTCCCGTCACACTAGCTGCCAGTTGCGCTTTCATGTTGCCCATGAGCACGCCCCCCAACGCCATTGTCTTCGCCAGCGGCAAACTGCAGATTACCGACATGGCCCGGGCGGGCATCTGGCTCAACCTCGTCGCCATCATCCTCATCGGCATCCTCGCCCAGTGGGTGCTGCCTTGGGTGCTGGGTTAGGGGTGGTGTTCCGCTATTTGGGCGCCCCGCCGGGTGCGGTCTCCATCCTTTTCCCAATCGCAGGCCCTCACCCCCACACCGCACCCGGCGGCGGGCTGTCCGTGGCTCCCTACCGGTCGGCCCTGCCTGCTGGCAGGGCGCAGCCTGCGGCTGCCCACTACCATCCCTGGCGCGGCAGATCGTCCGGAATTGGCTTTTTTACCTCAAGCAGTGGGACAAAACGTATTCGCATTTTTATTTCAGGTGGATGCGTTTAAGGTATTGATTGTCAGGTTTTTATTTGTTTTCTATTGATGTTGTTAAAGAATGGACTTTTGACCGTCTGCGCTAGGTTCACCATGCTTCAGCGTGGGGAGAATCTTTTTAGTTAGCCGAGCAAAAAAATAGCGCCATAAATGACTGCGGTTGGGACACATCTTTCCAACCCCCGCTGGGGTCGGGTAATCATACTGCTGCGAATTGCACACACGTACTTAGACCTCTCTGAGGTCTGGGTAAATGAAAGCAACATGGCCAATTTACGTGAATACAGAGATGTGTCCCAACCGCAGTCATTCATGGCGCGGGGGTGGCCTAACTTTTACACTTGCCTAACGTTTCCACCTTTCCACGTTCCACCTTTCCACCTTTCCACCTCAAAAAAAAAAGCAGCCAAACCACACATCTTCGTGCGGTTCGGCTGCTTTTGCGATTTTCTAAGTTCTCCAGCTATCGGGGCTGTCTACCCGGTGCTGCTGTAGGTTACTGCTTAATAAACCGGGTCAGGATGACCTGCGCACCGTCCGACCAGCGGAGGAGGTACATACCCGTTTGCAGTTGGCTGATGTCCAGCTGCATGGTACCTACGCCCGCTACGGGGGTCAGGTTGCGCTGCAGCACGCTCATGCCGTTCAGGTTGAAGACCTCCACCATTTGCTGGTTGGTCAGCGCTGCTTCGGGCATTTGTAGCTGCACCTGCAACTGATCGATCGCTGGATTCGGGTACAGGGTCAACGTCACTACAGGTGCTGTTCCCAGCAGGCTGCCATTGCCATTGCCTGGTACCAGGTTGCCATCGCTGGTTCGGTTCACGGTCACGAAGTTGCCCGACAGGTCGTAGCAATCATCGGTGAGGGCGACTTCGTCGGCATCATCGCCAATGTTGGCGGTGATGTTGCCCGTATAGGACAAGCCCCATACGCGGCATACGCCTTCGCCTGCTCCTTCAAAGTCGATGATTCCGTCTGCCGAAATACCCAGGATGACGTTATCGGTATTGGTGATAACGTACACGTATGGGGTCAGCGGAGCCGTCGTACTGCGCGTCATGGTCACCACGTCGGGCAAGCCATCACCAACGGTAATGTCCAGGGTGGTTTCACCGGTAGAAGTACTCACGGTTCCGCCCACCGGATTTTGGCGAATCAGGGTAATGTAGTTGTCCGACAGGGCCCAGCAATCGCTGGATAAAGCCGCCGTGGTGGCATCAAACATAAAGGGCGCCATGAATTCACCGGTATAGGATACGCCGTAAATGCGGCAAATACCGGGCGTAGCCACGTCGAAGTCAATGATATTGGACTCAATGTCGCCGAACAGGATCCGGTTTTGGTCGTCGGTGATGATGTAGCGATAGTTATCATCGTCGCTGGTGGTCGACAGGATGACGATGTCGGGTACGTTGTCACCAATGCAGACGTAGATGACATCCAGTTCGCGCATCGTGGCAATTTGTCCGGCATCCAGGCTCTCCGTCCGCTCAATGGTCAGGAAGTTGTCCGACAATTCGAAACAGCTACTGGCCAGGGCCACCACGCTGGCGGTGTCACCAGCTTCTACCAGCAGGTTGCCAGCGTAAGAAACCGCCCAGACGCGGTAAGTGCCAGGCACTACGTTGTCGAAACTAACGACATCATCAGCAGGCTCACTTACTTCCAACACCACATTGGCCGTGTCGGTGAGCAGGTAGGCGTAGCCCAGGTTCGAGGTACTCGTCGTATTGACGTGGACACCGGGCATAAAGTTGCTGTGACACAGGCGCAGGCTATCGTCGCCATTGTCCAGGCTCAGCGTACCCCCGTCGGGTTGACCCAGGAAGACATCCACGTAGTTCTCCGAGAGGACATTACAGCCGGTTGACAATGCTACCTGCGTAATATTGTTGCCGATTGACAGCGTCAGGTTTCCGGTGAAAGATACCCCCCAAATGCGCAGGGCACTGAGTCCCGCCGCGGCTTCGAAGTCGATGGAATTACCCGTCAATACCTGCAGGACAATATTGCCCTGGTTCGTCAGTACGTAGCGGTAGGTTGCTTCCGTTGAGGCGCTGCTGTTTACGAAGTTGATGATATCAGGAACGCCGTCCATACAGGTATAAACGACCTGGCGGCCATCGTCGGTGAAAATTTCACCACCGTCTACTTCTGTTTTATCAACGAAAACGTAGTTGCTCGTCAGGTTGTAACAACCGCTCGCCAGTTGATCCGTAAAAATATTGGCACCGGGTAAGACGCTCAGCGATCCGGTGTAGGAGAGGCCGTAAATCCGCCAGTCGCCGGGTGCCGCAGCTTCAAAGTTGAAGGTTGGGTCGTTGAGGGTACCCACCAGGGTGCTGTCTTCCTCCACAATCAGGTAAGTGTAGGCCGCCGCGCTGGCACCCGTAACTACTACGCTGAAAGGATCGGCAATGCCATCACCAATACAAATGGCCACGGCTTCGGCGCCATCGCTGGTGGTAATGGTACCGGCAACTGGTGCGACGTTGATTACCGTGATGAAATTATCCGATAAATCGTAGCAATCCGTCGCCAGGGTCTCCGTACCGGCATCGGTGCCGATGGTGGCTAGTAAATCGCCGGTAAAGACAAAGCCCCACAAACGGTAGATGCCTTGCGGTAGTGTCTCAAAATCCACGGCATCGGTAGCGGGGAACGCCACAATGCTATTTTGATCATCGGTCAGCACGTAGGCATAAGTACCGGAACCTACGCCGAGGCTATCGAAACGAATGACATCGGGCATGCCATCACCCGGACAGGTAAAGCGATCGCCCGTGCCCAGGACCGTACTTACGGTGCCGGCATTCAGCTCGCCCCGTACGACGGTGACGTAGTTGCTGGTCAGGTTGTAACAGTCGTCAGACAAGGTAGCGGTAGCCGCATTGTCGCCAACTTGCGCCAGCAAGGTACCCGTAAAGGCGAGACCCCAAACCCGGCAGGTGCCGTTGGGTGCACCTTCAAAATTGGTGGTATTGGTATTGGTCAGCAGATCGAGGATGTTGTTGTTGTCATCGGTAATGACGAAAACATAGTCCGTATTACTGGCGCCGCTGGCTGCGAAGCTGTAAATATCGTCCAGGCCATCGTCGGTACAGAGATACAGGCTCGTCTGTCCGGCGGTGGTGGCCACCGTTCCACCTGCGGGTGCTTCGCGAATAATGGTCACGAAATTGGTAGACAGGTCGTAACAGCGGTTACTCACCGCCGAGACATTGATGTTACCCGCGGAGATGGATGCGAGGCCGGAATAAGCCAGTCCCCAAACCCGTACTTCAGCCGGTGCAATGATGTCGTCAAAATCGAGCGTTCCGGCTGCAAAAGCACTCAGTACGTTGTTGTTGACGTCCGTCAGAATGTAGGTGTAGTTACCCGTGGTCATGCCGGTGTTGATAAAGCTCAACTCGTCGGGGTTGCCATCGTTCGGACAGATATTGATAATGGAATTGCCATCGGCGAGGCTGACGGTACCACCCACGACCCGGTCGCGCTGGATCGTTACGAAATTGGTTGACAGTTCGTAACAGCCATCCGTTAGCGCAACCGTAGCCGCATTGTCGCCGGTTTCGGCGGTAATGTTGCCCGTGTAGGAGAATCCCCAAACACGGCTTTGGCCGGCTGCCGCCTGGTCAAGATCTACACTGTTACCCGCCAGGACACCCAGGATATTGTTTTGAGCGTCTGTGACGATGTAGCCATAGGAAATAGCCGCAGCGGTGGAAGTCGTAATAAAGGTAAAGAAGTCGGGAATGCCATCCCCACTACAGGCAAAGCTAGCCGTTGTGCCGTCTTCCAGGCTCACGGTACCTCCATCTACAAAGGTGCGTACCACCACGATGAAATTGTCTGATAGGTCAAAGCACTCACTGGCCAGTTCGGTGGCTGCTGCATCGTCACCCACAACCGCCTGGAGGGTTCCGCGGTAAGCAAGGCCCCAAATGCGGCAGGTACCGGCTGGCGCCGTTTCAAAATCGATTTCCGCACTGCTGCTGGTGTTGAGGATGATGTTGTTTTCATCAGTAATCACGTAGATGTATGCGGTGCCACCAGCGCTGGTCGTTTGCACGTTCACCAGGTCGGCTACGCCATCACTTACACAGACACCCGTTTCGGTACTGCCGTCAGCCAAACTCAAGGTGCCGCCGTCCGGGCCGCGCAAATCGACCAGCAGAAAGTTGTCTGACAGGTCAAAACACTCGTCCGAAATTTGCGTGCCGGCTACAATCGTCTCACCTGTTTGCAAGAGGAAGTTGCCACTGAAGGCTACTGCCCACACCCGCACGAAATCACCGGAATAGGCTGAGAAGTCGGTGCTGGTGCCAGCAAGAATCTGGATGATGGTATTATCGGTGGTGGTCACCAGGTAGGCGACATTTTCACTTCCGGTGTAATCGGTCGTAAAGTTGAGGATGTTACCGACGCTAGCGTCAGGACAAATAGCGGCCAGGGTACTGCCGTCGGTAAACGTAATTTCGTTCACCGCCACGTTCCGGTTGACCAGGCGAATGCTGTTGTCCGACAGGTCGAAACAAACGTCCGCCAGTTGAGCGCCACTAAAATTATCACCTACTGCTACACTGAGGTTGTTTAGGTAAGAAAGCCCATACACGTCGTAGGTACCTAGCGGTAAGGTGCTCAAGTCGAGGCTGGGTTCAGTAAGAATAGCTACAATTTCATCAGTTGAAGTATTGACAACCAGGTACGTATAGGCCAGGTTGGCAACGGCACCGGTGGCCGTAAAAGCCAAAACGGTATTAGCGCCGCCCAGGCATTCGGTGTAGCTGGTGGCCCCGCCTTCCAGACTGATGTTGCCTGCATTGGGCCCGTTGCGGTTGACGATGACGAAGTTGTCAGAGAGGTCGTAGCACTCGTCGGCCAGGTCCTGGCCATCATTCAGGTTGTCGCCCTCCGCGAAGGTCAGGTTGCCGCTGTACACCAGGCCCCAGACCCGGCAGATACCGGCGTCGGCACCTTCGAAGTCGATTATACCAGTGGTGGAGGTGCCCAGCACAAAATTGCCAGGGTTGGTGATGACGTAAATGAAGTTGTCATCGCCCACGTAGGTACTCGTGAAAGTCAGTTCGTCGGGTATTCCGTCGCCTACGCAGATGGTTATTTCCCGGGTGCCGTCTGCGAGAGAGACATCGTCCGCATTCTGGATGCGTTTGATGAGCTGAAGCGTATTGGCTGAAAGGTCGAAACAGCTGGTGCCTACGGCGGTAGGATCAAAGGCGCTGCCGACAGCAACTTGCAGCCCCAGGGTGTAAGAAACGCCGTAGATGGTGTAGGTGCCATTGGCTACGTTGGCCAGGTCTACGGTGCCGTCGGCTAAAATTGCCGCGACGGTATTATCGGCGTCGTTGACGACGATGAAGGCAAAAGGTGAATTCGGGTCATTGCCGGTAACTGCTGCCGTGATGCTTCCGGTGGGAGGCAGTGCCGTACAGGAAACGAAGCTCGTACTGCCGTCGTTGAAGCGAATGCTACCGCCGTCGGGGCCGTTGCGATTGACGCGCACGAAACCGTCCGACAGGTCGAAACATTCATCCGACAGCAGGGTAGGTGCACCGATATTTTCTCCGATGGTAACACTGAGGTTGCCACTGTAGGCCAGGCCCCAAACCCGGCAAACGCCTACACCTGCACCCTCGAAATCGATGGTTGCCGTGGCGGAAATGCCCAGCAGGAAGTTGCTTTCGTCGGTAATCAGGTAGGTGAATGAATCGTTGCCCGTGTAGGTAGAGGTAAAAGTGAGGGGATCAGGAATACCATCACCGACACAGATGGTCACGTCGCTACTGCCATCAGCCAGGCGCACGTCATCCGCATTTTGTACCCGCTTAATGAGGGTGAGGGCGTTCGAAAGATCAGCGCACTCGTCACTTAAAGCATCCGCATCGAAAGCGGAACCTACGCCGAAGCTGAGGTTCCCGGTATAGGCGAGGTGGTAAATGGTGTAAGAACCGGTAGCCAGCGTAGCCAGGTCGAGGGTCGGATCAGTAAAAACGGCCGCTACTGTCTGGGTTGCATTATCCACCAACAGGTAAGTGCTGGCGGTACCGGGGTTGTTGCCACTCAGGAGGACATTCACCTCTCCTGTAGGTTCCAGTACACTACAAGACACAAAAGTGTCTGAACCGTCGTCAAAAGCCAGGGTGCCGGCTTCGGGAAACAGGCGGGTAACTTCTACGTAGCCAGCAGACAGATCATAACAGGCATCGCTTAGGTTACCTTCCATAATGTTGTCCCCCACTTGCCCCGTATAGTTGCCCAGGTAGGCCAGGCCCCATACGCGGCAAATGCCAATACCGGCATTGGTAAAGTCGACGGTGCCATCAGCTGAGGTGCCTAAAATGAAGTTTTCTTCGTCCGTAATGACAAAGAGGTAGGGCTCAAAGTTGCTGTCGGTGATGAAGTCTACGACATTGTTTACTCCTTCGTTGATACAAATGGTGATCTCCGCTTCGCCAGCAGCAGTCGTAACTTGTCCGGCCGCCGGTGTCAGGTTGGAGATGGTAATGAAATTGCTGCTGGGACGGGAGCAATAACTGCCCAGCAGGGTTTCCCGGTAGTTGTCACCTACTTCCCCGATGACCAGCCCAATAAAGGAAACGGAAAACACGCGTAGTGTTCCTTCGGGTAAGCTTTCGAAATCAATGGTACTGCTGGTCCCGATGTGGACAATGATGTCATTTAGATCTACCACAATGTACGCATTGGGGGTTGCCAATGGCCGTGTTCGGAACCGAATTTGGTCATTTTCGCCATCCCCCCGGCACAATACCGTTTCGGGAGAGCCAACGACGGAGATAGTCGTTTCCACACAGGTGTGAAAAGACTGACCCTGCACCTGACTGCCCAAAAGCAGTAAGCAGAGCATAAAGCATGTTTTTAGGATATTCATAATCATAAGCGGATAGTTTCAGATTTAATCCCCAAAATAAGAAATATTTTCGTGTAAGATATTAAGGCTTTGTATATATGTGAAGTTTTTTCGCGATCATTTTTGCAATGGTCGTTTCTTTCCGGTTATGGGTAGAAATATAAATAAAACAAGACCTTATTTTCTTATTACGTATACTGAGTTATTGTAATTTATGTTACTCCTTTGGGGCAATAATTTTGTTCAACAGCCGCTTTTTTTTTAATAATAAGGGAATAGTGTTAAAATTTCCGAATGGTCAGTCATTTCCTAGTATCTTTATTCTTAAGGTAAAAGTAAGCGCAAGGGCTAAAAGCCTTATATCTGCTATCGTTTTAAAAACCATTTAATATCCTGGCTAACTTCATTCGGTGGAAGAGATGAAATATTGGTGCACCATTCTTCTTTTAGGGAGCGTAACGCTTTACCTGCAAGGTCAGGATGGGATTGTTACGCACAATGCATTTACAGCTCAAACCCTCGTTAAAGACATTTTTGCGAGTGGAGCCTGCGATAATATCGATTTAATCGCGCCGATTGGTCACCCCGACGGGCTGGGATATTTTGAAAATGGCACTTCAGCTATTGGTTTGGACAAAGGGATCATCCTGGCAACGGGCCCTACCTGGCATGCTGCTGGCCCGAATAATGCGACGGATACCAGTGGTGATTTGCCTGGTGGCGGCGGTGATTCCAATCTTGCCCGCCTGGCCAGTGGGCAAGTTTTGGATGCGGTGGGGCTTGAATTTGATTTTATTCCTTTGGATTCCTTTGTTCGTTTTCGCTATGTTTTTGCTTCGGAGGAATACTGTGAATTTGTGGGCAGCGAATACAATGATGTCTTTGGTTTCTTTGTCAGTGGTCCGGGTATTGCCGGCCCTTTCCCCAATCAGGCCGAAAATGTAGCGCTTATTCCTGGCACCACCGATTTCGTGGCGATCAATTCCGTTAATTTTGATCGAAACCCTGCTTACTACATCCATAACGAACGCAGCCAGGACCAGGAACACTGCGGTCTTACCAGCATCAATACCCCGCACTTACAGCAGTTGGAGTACGATGGCTTTACGACCGTGCTAACGGCCGAACTCAAATTAGAACCCTGCCAGACCTACCACATTCGCCTGGTGGTCGGAGATGTTGCTGATGCGTTCTTTGATTCGGCTGTTTTTCTGGAAGCTGGTAGTTTTAACCTGGGTGGAAAGATCAGTGTGGAGGCCTTGGGTAATACCGCTGGGCCAGGGCAGCTGTTCGAAGGTTGTGAAGATGCGTTTTTTCGGTTTTCCCGCACGACCGACAGCCCGCTCGATCATCCGCTGACGGTGAACTACTACCTCAGTTCTGCTTCTACAGCTACTGCCGGTGTTGATTTTGAGGTGTTCCCCGACCAGGTTACCATTCCTGCTGGCGCCACCTACGTGGATCTTCCCGTTCATAGTTGGCCAGATACGTTGGTGGAAGAAGCGGAATTGATTCGCCTGGTATTGGATATTCCCTGCGCCTGTTACGCAGATTCTGCCGATCTCGTCTTGGTGCCTGCTCCCGCCCTGGAGGTAGAAATAGTTGATGTTTTTGCCTGTCCTGGTGCCACGGCCAACCTCCGGGCGTTGCCCAGCGGTGGCGTTCCGCCATATGGGTTCACCTGGTCCGACGGCGGTCAGCAAGTTAATCAGGTCGTAATTGCCCGGCCCGACGAATGGCATACCCTCACGGTTACCGACGCCTGTGGCCAGGAGGCTACTGCTACCGAAACGGTGCAATTGAGTACGCCCCCAATGGCGGTATTGAGCGGCGAAGCCGAGGTTTGTGCCGCTGATACGGCCTGGCTACCTTTGGTACTGACGGGTATTCCGCCCTTTCAGCTGTCCTACCGAATAAACGAAGGAGATGTGGAGGAACTGATGTTGGCCGATACCCTTGCTTTTCCGGCGTGGCGAACGGGCCAGTACGAACTGCTAGCGGTGAAAGATGCCGCCTGCGCAGGCCTGGCCAGTGGGATGGGTCAGGTTCGGGTTTCGGAAATCAGCGCACGGGGAACACTGCAACTTATTCGTTGCGCTGGCGGCCAGGACGGATCCATTTCCGTTGAGGTGGAACAGCCCGCGTCTGCTTACCAGTTTTTCTGGCTCCACAACGGTAGTGACTCTTCCTCTCTGGATAGTCTACCGGCCGGTAATTACGAGGTAGTAGTTACGGATACCCTGGGGTGTCAACAACTTTTTTCCTGGTTGCTGGCAGATCCGGCACCCTTGCAACGGCCGCAGGTCGATTGTGCCGCGTTGTTGGCCGGGCAGGTGATGACCACTACCCTGGGGGGAACGCCACCTTATCGCTACAGCATCGACAATCAGCAATGGTGGACGGGCGACGAATGGCTGCCAGCGTTGGAAGGCGGCGTGGCGTATACTTTGCAAATCCGGGACGCCCAGGATTGTTTAGCCACTTTCTCCTGGCAACAGCCCGTAGCTTATCCTCAGGGGATGGCCAATTTGTCGGGTACGCAGGAAGTGCTTCTGGGCATTGCTGCTCCGATTGATGTTACGTATAACCTGTCGCCTGATCTGCTGGCTTTTATCAACTGGCAACCGGCTACCCAGTTGTCGTGCGCGGATTGCCTGTTTCCAGCAATTACCGGTCTTCAGTCCGGGGTGCTGACCCTGGAACTCACCGATGTCTTTGGCTGCCGGGAGGAACAATCGCTGCAACTTCGCGTATCGGATGACCTGGCGGTTTTTCTGCCCACTGCTTTTTCCCCTAATGGCGATGACCACAATGATGTCTGGCACATCTACGGCAATGCTGCCCAGATAGCGCGCATCGAACAACTCCAGATCTTCGACCGCTGGGGCAATGCCCTTTTTTCTGCTACCGACTGGCCCATCAACAGTGAGCGTCATGGTTGGGATGGCACTGCCCGCGGGCAGCCGCTGGATCCGGGCGTCTACGTCTACTGGATTACTTTTCGGCTAACGAATGGCGAAATCAGGACCAGGGGAGGGGATATTATGCTGGTTCGGTAAGGCGGGCGTTTGTTAACTTTGTCCATAAACCATAACTTACCATGAAAGCCATTACCTGCCATGCCTTCGGCCCTCCGGCTGATTTAGTCTTTGAAGAAATAGC
This sequence comes from Bacteroidota bacterium, assembly GCA_003045895.1. Lineage (GTDB taxonomy): Bacteria > Bacteroidota > Bacteroidia > Chitinophagales > Saprospiraceae > Lewinella. Next base: position 12,956 of record PZPC01000018.1, on the reverse strand, counting down.
CGACCCCATTGCCGGGGCCCACGAAGTACTACTACGGGTGCAGGCCTGCAGTGTCAACTTTCCGGATACACTGATCATTCAGGGTTTGTACCAATATAAACCTGCTTTCCCTTTTTCGCCGGGCAGTGATGTAGCCGGCGTGGTGGAAGCGGTGGGAGAAAAAGTGAAAAATATTCGCCCTGGCGACCAGGTCATCGCCATGGTGCCCTACGGCGGGTTTGCGGAAAAAATTGCGGTCAATGAGCAGGTTTGCTTTCCGAAGCCGCCGGAGATGAGCATGGTGCAGGCCGCTGCATTTCTCATGGCCTACGGTACGTCTTACCACGCATTGCAAGATCGGGCCCAACTGAAAGCTGGCGAAACGCTACTGGTGCTTGGTGCCTCCGGTGGCGTAGGGCTGACGGCAGTAGAACTGGGCGCCTTGATGGGAGCCCGGGTCATTGCCGCGGCTTCCACGGCGGAAAAGCTGGCGTTGTGCCAGCAGTATGGTGCCACTGACCTGATCAATTACAATACCGAAAATCTTAAAGACCGCATCAAGGAACTCACCGCTGGCCGGGGGGTGGATGTCATTTACGACCCCGTTGGCGGATTCTATTCCGAACAAGCTTTGCGTGCTATCGCCTGGGAAGGTCGTTACCTGGTCGTCGGCTTTGCCACCGGAGAAATACCTAAAATACCACTCAACCTGGCCTTGCTCAAAGGTTGTTCCATTGTGGGGGTTTTCTGGGGTGCCCATGCCCAGATGGCTCCTACCCGAAACCGGCAGGATATGCTGCAACTGGTGCAGTGGTTTGCCGAGCAAAAGCTAGAACCACACATCCACGGTACCTACCCGCTGGCTGAGGCACCCCGCGCCCTCGAGGAAATCATGGCCCGCAAGGTGAGTGGCAAGGTGGTTATTGTAATGGAATAATTTTAGAGGGGTCGGCCAATTTCAAGTTGGCCGACCCCTCTAAAATTAACGCATCAGCATCACATCACCTTTAAAGAGGACAGTCTCTCCGTCAATGAATACGACTTCCACAAAATAAACGAACACGGCAGCATTCAACGATTGACCCCGGAAGGTTCCGTCCCAACCTGCTGTAGGGTTGTTGGGGAAGAAGTTGCTGTTCTCGAATACGGTTTCTCCCCAGCGGTTGAAGACCTGGAAGGTTTTGATCGTTTGGATCTCACTCCCCCCTTGTGGATAGAAGAACTGATTGCCCGAGTTGCCACCGGGCGCAAAGGCGGTAGGCAGGTAAATCGGCCGCAGCTTCTGCACAATAACGTTCAGGTTATCGCTATCCGAGCAGCCATTGATGTCGGTAATGGTCACCGTATAGGTGGTGGATTCCGATGGGCTCACCGTCACGGCTTGCTGGTTACCTACAGCGATGGAATCGGGGCGCCAGATGATGGTGTCGATCACCAGCGTAGGATCATACAAGGCTTGCAGCGTGATCGACTCTCCCAGGTTGATCACGTTGCCGTTGTTTTCCAAACTGGTAATCAGGGTCACGGCTACTTCGTTGGGTTGCAGGAGCATGAAAGTCGCTTCGGTAAAGCAGCCGTTGGCATCGGTAATGGTGAGGCTGTATTCGGCGCCGCCGAGGTTGGTGAACAGCGGACTGGTGGTGGGGGTCCCGTTGTTGAGCTGGTAGGTGTAGGGAGGCGTACCACCCGCAACGCTATTGACGGCAATGGCACCGTCGTTGGCCTGGAAACAGCTGATCTCGCTGATGCTCACGTTGCCCACTGGTACATCCTGCAAGCTACTGACCACCACCACGTCGCTGGCCGTACACCCGTCGGCGTTGGTAACCGCCAGGGTATAGGTACCCGGTGCACTGACGTCGACCAGTGCGGCGGTCGGATCGCTGATCATGGCATCCGGGTTGGTGCTGGACCACGCAAAAGCGGTACCGGTGGTCAGGCTGCCACCAAGCGTCACGGCGCCCATGTTACAGGTCAGGGTTTGATCCAGACCGGCATCCGCAATGGGATCGGCCAGGATGGTGAGGCTAACCTCGGCGGTACCGGTCGGACAAGTTCCTCCCATTACCGTATACACAAAGGTATAGGTGCCGGGGGCTTGCCCGGCTGCATTGAAGGTACCCGTAGCCGCCTGGAAAGCATTTCCGGTACTGGTGGGGCTGGACGTTTCTGCCCAGCTGCCGCCAGTAGCTTCGCCGTTGAGTTCGTCTCCCAGGTTGATAAGGGTAGCCACACTGGCACACACCGGATCGAGCACCAGGTCTGATCCGGCACTTACGGGCATATCCACGGCTACGGTCCACTCGGCTACGGGCAGGTAGACACAGTTGGTGTTTAGCTCGTCGGTAATTTGGGTGATGACTACCGTGGTGGCTAAATTGATGTTGGTCAGGTTGATGGTAGCCGTATTTTGTACACCCGTCAATTGGGCCGCCGCGCCATTAACCGTATAGGCTACGGTAAACGGCGCGCCATTGCCGCCGGTAGTGGTGAGGACGAGGCTCGCGTCTTCACCGCTACATACCACGTCGGGCCCACTCAAGGTAGCCGTCAGCGGCTGGCATTCCAGGGCCAGGCAGCTGCCGCTAGCCGTACTGCTTCCACAAGCCGAAGTCCCATTAGCGGTTACTTCAATGATAACTTCTTCACCAGCGGCGAGGCCATCGACCAGGTAGGTGTTACCGGTTTGCACGCCGGCCGGTCCCTGCAACACCGCTACGGAATAACTGGTCGCACCCGCGACGGGTACCCAGGCAAAAGTAATGCTGCTGGTGGTGCTCGACTGGCAAGTGACCACCACCGGAGGTAGCGGGTCTTCCACCACTACCGTGGCAGTGGCGGGTTCGCTGCTACAACCATTTTCGGTTACCGTCAGACTTACCGTTTGACTACCAGCCTGGTTCCAGCTGATCGCATAAGGGCCTGCGGCGGTACCACTTTGCACGGTGCCACTGCCAAAGGCCCAGTTGTAGGTAGCGTCCACCCCTGCGGTGCCCGTGAAAGTGATCGTACTGGTTTCGGTCAGGCAAATGGGCGACGTAACCGTTAAGGCTGCAACCGGCAAGGGATTCACTACAATGGTATAGGTGGTGTCGTAGAAACAGCCATTTTCGGCGTAAGCCAGGTTGATGAGGTTATTGCCCAGGCTGGCCGCGGCCGGATCGAACGTTCCGGTGGCGGGATTTTGCAGACCCGGTCCCGACCAGGTGATCGTGCCCGTTATATTTCCCCCGGTAATGATGGGGCTCAAGGTCTGTAAACCCGCATCCACACAGAAAGGACCGTAGCCCGCCGCGCCGAAGGATCGCGCGGAACACGCTTGCGCTGTACACGTTTGGGTAGCACTAACGCCGCCACAAACATTGTTGGTCAGCACATTAACCTGGATCGTGACATGGTCGCCGGGGGCCAGATTAGTAAAGCGATACTGCCGGTTAGCCAGGTCGGGTGTAGCAACGGCTCCGGCAGGCACATCGATTACCGTAACGGTATACCCGGTGGCGTCGACCACGGCATTCCAGCTGAAGGTAACCGAAGTGTTGTCATTCGTACAACTGATATTTGGAAGTGACAGCGGACTGGCCACTTCTACCGAGACGGAAAAGGGATCCGCTGCACAATTGTTCTCGGTAACGACCAGGCTAATGGTCGGGTTGCCCCCCGTTGCCCAACTGACTTCGTAAGGGCCCGCGCCACTGCCACTGACAACGGTCCCTCCGGCAAAATCCCAGGCGTAGGTAGCCCCAGGGTCGGCGCCCCCCGTATAGGTGATGGTGCTGTTTTCCCCCGCACAGATGGGCCCGCTGGCCGTGAAACTGGCATTGGGTTGGGGGTTCACGGTAATCGCTGTATCGTCGGTATAGGTGCAGCCCATTTCTTCGTAAACCACGCTAATGGTGAAAGTTCCAGCGCCGCTGGCGTTGGGATCAAACGTTCCGGCGACCGGATCGATAATGCCTGGCCCACTCCAAACGAGGGTATTGCCGGTGTTTCCCGTCAGGACTGCCGTCAGGCCGAAAGGTGCCGCGTTGGCGTCCAGGCAGATGGGCAAAACATCGGTGATGGCGATCGTCACATCCGGGCAATTTTCCAACGCGCAGGTGCCCTCAAAGGTAATGTCGGGGCAAGCCGTTCCGCTGAGCGCCTGCACCGCAATGGTGGCGGTCTGTCCCGGGGTGAAGCCCGCCAGGGTGAACGTTCGATCCGGATCGCCACCCGTAGGGAAGGCATTGGCGGGGGCATCGACAATGCTGACCAGGTACCCCGTGCTGCCCACTACTTCCGGCCAGGTAAAGCTGATCGAATCGGTTCGTACTTCACAGCTGATGATGGGGGCTACCAATGCCAGATTTACCGTTACGGTTTGGGTAAAGGAGGCACTGGCACAGCCAGCTTCCGTAACGACCAGGCTGATGGTTTGGTCACCTGCCGTTGGCCAGGTCACCGTATGGGGGCCGGCTCCGGTGCCGGGATTGGCGGTGCCACCACCAAAATCCCAGTTGTAGGTGGCATTGGGAGCAGCCGATCCGGTATAACTCACGGTAGTTGCCGCCGTCAGGCAGCTGGGGGAATCTGCCGTAAAGTCAGCCGTGGGTACGGGGTTGATCTCAATGGTAAGGTCATCGATGTATTCACAGGCCCCTTCCCGGTAACGGACGGTAACCACAGCGGCGCCAGCGCCAGCCATGATAGGGGAGAATGTTCCCATAGCGGGATCGATAATGCCGTCACCCGACCAGGTGATTGTCCCGGTGCCGTTATCGCCTACAATAGCCACCGCCAGGTTGATCTCTGGCGAATTGGGGGTCAGGCACAGGGGAGGTAAGTCGGTCGCCGTCACCATGATCGGCGGGCAATCCTGGGCCTGACAGGTAAAGGTATTGCTGCTGTTGCCACAGGGGCCACTGTTGAGGGCGATCACCTCGATCTCCACGTTTTCCGTGGCGTTGAGCCCGGTAACTGTAAAAGTGCGGGCAGCTTCGTCCAGGGTACCCATTGCGCCAGCGGGTGCGCTCAGGATATTGACCAGGTAGCCACTCGCGCCAGCTACCGCATTCCAACTGAACACAATGGTAGTGGTAGTTGGGCTGCAGTTGATCACGGGTGCTGCCTGCGGGGGTGCTACGGTGATATTTTGCGAAACTACCGCACTGGAACACATGTTTTCGGTTACCCGCAGGGTCACGGTCTTGGTTCCGCCCGTTGGCCAGCTGACGGTATGGGGCCCCGGGCCGGTACCCGGAACTGCCACCCCGCCATTGAAATTCCAGGTGTAGGTGGCCGCCGGGCTGCCCGTACCCGTGTAGGTCAGGGTGGTGTTCTGGTCGATGCAAACAGGTGCCGGTGCGATGGTGAAGTCTGCCGTTGGGGTATTGAAAACATTAACCGTGGTCGTAGCCATATTGCTACAGGCGCCCTCGGTGTAGGTAGCCGTGATGGTGTGCATACCCGCTCCGGCAGCGGTAGGGTCAAATTGGTTGCCCGTCACCCCAGGGCCGCTCCAGGTAAGCGCTCCACTGCCATTGCCGCCAGTAACCGCTGCGACGAGGGTAGTGGGAGCGTTGCTTCCGTTGAGGCAAACCGCCGCAAGGGGGGTAATGGTAATATTGAAATTCGGGCAATTGGCGGCCGTGCAGGTCACGGGTGCCGAGGTGGTGGCACCACAGACGTTATTGGTATTTGCCGTCACGGTAAGGGTTACGGTTTCGCCGGGCATTAGTCCGGTTACGGTATACGTCTCACCCGCAAGCACGCCGGTCTGGCCGGTACTCACATTTACGGTGTACGAGGTAGCGCCAGTGACGGCTGCCCAGTTGAAGACCACGGATGAAGTCGTAGCGGGGCCACAACTCACCATGGGCGTGGCAATGGGGCCTACCACGCTCACGCTCTGGGTCGCCAGGGTAGCGCTGCAACCGTTTTCCGTTACCGTAAGGGTGACCGTTTTGGTGCCACCCGTTGGCCAGCTGACGGTATGTGGCCCCACACTGGTACCACCGGGATTGGCGGTGCCGCCGCCAAAATTCCAATTGTAGGTAGCTCCCGAAGTTGCCGTTCCGGTATAGGTAACGGTTACCGGGCTGTTGGTACAAACCGGCCCGGTGTTGCTAATGGTGAAGTTGGCGGTCGGCGTCGGGCTGACGATGAGGGTCTCGGTGTCGGTATACACACATGGCCCCTGGGTGTACGTCAGGGTAATGGTGTGGCTGCCTGGGCCAGCAACGGTCGGGCTGAAGACGCCGGTGCTGGTATTGGTGATGCCATTGCCCGACCAGGCGACGGTGCCGCCCGGGCTGCTATTGGTGTAGGTCAGGTTGGTGCTGGGGCTGCTGCCGGTCAGGCAAATCGGTGCCACGGGGTCAATGGCCAGGGTGATGGGGGGGCAGGCCAGGGTGTTACAAGTGAAGCTGGCGGGAGCCGTTGGGCAAAGCCCGGCACCGGTAGCCTGCACCGTAATGGTAACGGCGGTATTGGAGACAAAGCCAGTGGCGGTATAACCCGGTGAAGCAACCGTGATGGGGCTGCCGCCGTTGATGGTGATTTGGTACTGGGTAGCCCCCGGGACGGCTGTCCAGCTGAACGCTACGCTGGTAGCCGTGCTGGTGCCACAGCTGATCACGGGTGGTGCCGGCGGCTGCTGGACGTTGATCGTGGTGGTTACATCTTCGGTGGTACAACCATCCGTACTGGTTACGTCGGCGACGATGGTCGTCGTGTTGTTGACGGTTACCGTAATGGGATTCTGGTTGTTGGGGCCAGCCCCGTTCCAGTTGATGGCGGCGATGGGCTCGCTGGAAACCGCCGTCACCGTGACCATGGATCCCGCACAGACCGGATTGCTGCTTACCTGGAGGATGACGTCGGGTGCCGGGATAATTTCGATATCGATTTCTGCCGTCCCTACACAACCAAAGACGTCGGTGCCGGTGACTTCGAAGGTGTAAAACCCTGGCGACAAATTGTTGAGGAAACGGGGGTTCTCCTCGCCGGGTGAATCGGTCCATTCATAATCGGCGCCGGGGCCGGCACCCGATGCGGTAAGGATGGTTTCGGTATTGCTACAGCCGGTACCGTTTACTTCAATGTCAATGACCGGTAAGTCGTTGACATTGATGGCGATGGTGGAGACGGCATCGCAGCCATTGTCGTCGGTAGCGGTTAATTCGATGGTCGTGCTGGAAGTAAGGGCAATGTTCAGTACCTGATCGGTGCCCAGGGTTGCTCCGGTATTGGTGTCTACCCAAACCCAGCTGCTGCCGTCCGACGCCTCCAGGTCGAAGGGGGTATCATAACAAACTTCGTTTTCACCAAGAATGAAGACATCGAAGTCAACAAATTCCACACTGACCGTTGCACTGGTGGAAGGGCAACCGTCTACGTCCACCGTAAGGGTATAAATTCCTGCGGTAGGTACATCGACGGATTGGCCATTGTAGGTGACACCACCAGGCCCCACCCAGGTGTAGTCTTCGCTACCACCAGGCGGATCTACGCTACCTTCCAGCATGGCATCACTGCCGGGGCAGGGCATGTTGAGGACCACGGCCGTGGCCTGGGGCTGATCGGGTTCCCCAATCTGGAAAGGCGACGTAGAGCGGGCACAATCTGTGGCTACGTTCACTGCGGAGACGGTGTAGAAGCCAGCGGGTAAATTGGCCAGGGTGGTTACGACATCGGTGCAGTTGATGCACTCGAATACGATGTTGTTACTGGCATTGAACACGTAGAAATTAAAAACTTCACTGGGGTCGAAGCCACCGTTACCAGCCATTTCGATGGAACCATCGGCGATTCCGGCACAACTGGCATCAAAAACCGTTACCAGCGGATCGTCGTCATTACAGCAAACCACCGAAGATACGATTTCCAATTCCTGGCCACTGTTACAACCGGTTTCGGTCCAACTCCCGCTGTCACCGTCTGACCATACCTCGACGCTGATGCCCAGGTCGTCGCCAGTAAAACTTGGGGGGCAATCGCCTACGTTGATGTTGAAGCAGAACCTAAAAGGCCCTGGCGATTCTGCGGGCACATTGTCGCATGTTCCATTTCCATCGCCCCAGTTGTTGCCGGGGTTGCCGTCATTGGGTGAGCCGCCACAACCTGCCAGTCCGCTGGAAGAATCATAGGCGAACCCGGGTCCATAAGTCTGGCCGGTGTTGCAGCCCGTCCAGCTGTCGTACCAATCCCAGGAGCCGTCGCCACCACAAGAGGCTGGTGGATTGGGTATGATGGCGGAGTCGTCCCAGGCATCACCAAACTCGAAGGTTACCGCGTGGATCCATTCCATGGATCCGGCGGCGTTTCCCAGCCAGGTATTCACATTGACACAAATTTGTACGGTGGACCCGGAAGAATAAGTACCGTTGATCGGTGGTGGGTTGGGCACAATTTCAATGGCGCCGGGTGGTGCACAACTGCCACAGAGGTTGTTGCTGGTGATGGAGAGGTTGAAATTGGCCTGGTCCGCGATATCCCCACCGGAAACCAAGATGTAATATTGTTCGCCAATGAGGGTAGTGGTAGTCATGTTCACGTTGCCGTTACCGCTGCTGCAGTTGATGGCAATCAGCGAGATGCAATCGCTACCCTGGTAAATAACGATGTTGGGTTGGGCCAAGCCCGTCACCCGAATGGTGGTTTGATTGGCGGTGGCTGTGAAGGTAAACCAAACTTCGGCGGCCGGGCCTGTGGTTGATCCTGAAGGGCAGGAGCCAAAAATAGGATAAGGACTAATGGCCGTAGCGTCAATATTGGTGGCGGTGAAATTATTGACAACGGACGTCGTATTGGGGCAGCTGGGGGCAGTGGTCAGGTTGAGCACGGTTGCGGTAGAGCAGTCGTCATTGATGGGCTGCGCCCACAAAGCTACCTGACAGGAGAGAAAAAGGAGCAGGGTAACAGATATACGCATGGCTACATTTTTGAGAACGTCCGGGGTGAAATCCCACTTAATGTCCCGCAGGAGTTTTGCTTATGCCTGGTAATTTTATACAGGTATAAGCTTGACTGACAAGTTTTTGAGTATTAGGTGTAAGCGGATAAATCGGCGGGGAGCAATTTTTTCGGTGCGTTCTTAATCGTTGATTAAAAGTAAATGCCAGTAAATTATTTTTTGCTGGGTGGCAACAAGATAGGGTGTTTTGGCAATTTTCCAGTGGATAAGGCTGATATTTGCGATTCTAACCTATTATTAAACCACACCAAATGGAGCAGGAGTCTAAAAAATCGATACTTACCGGGCAGCAGCCGGCCTTTTTGCTTTTGATGACCTTTCTGGCCTTTTTTTTCTTGCTGGGCCTGGGCGCTTTTTTGGGTGGTCAGGTCAGTCATTTATTAGGTGTGGATGTCAACGAAGTGATGAGCAGTGGCGGAAACCGGCCGCTGGTAATAGGTGAACGGCAAGCCTTGCGGTGGTACAATTTGGTGGCTCACCTGTGCGGGTTTACGGTTACGGCATTACTGATCGGTCTATTGGTGAGTGGCCGCCAGCAAATTGGGGCCTTCTTTCATTTGACGACCTGGCCGACCCGCAATTTACTGGCCTGGTCGGTGGTTGCGTTGGTGGTGGGTTTGCCCGTTATCGGATTAAGCAGTTGGATCAACCAATTGCTGCCCTTGCCGGAATGGATGACCCAAATGGAAGACAACCAGAATTGGCTGGTAGCAGAGGTGTTGCGAATGGATAGCGGCAGTGAATTTTTGCTTGCTTTTATGGTCGCAGCAGTTGCGCCTGCCCTTGGTGAAGAGTTGCTTTTCAGGGGCGTTCTTCAGCCTTTCTTTCAGCAATTGGTGCGCAATCCCCACTGGGGAATCTGGCTGACGGCCATCGTTTTTTCTGCTATCCACATGCAATTCGTTGGATTTATTCCAAGGATGTTGTTGGGGGCTTTCCTGGGTTACCTGTTTTGGTGGAGCGGCTCGCTGTGGTTACCGATCATTCTTCACCTGTTTTTTAACGGGTTTCAAATTGTGGGTACTTATTTGGCTCCTGATCAATTTAAAATGGCTGGCGAGGAATCATCCACCATGCCGAATCTATTTATTGGTAGCTTAGCGCTTATCGGTTTATTGCTGGTTTTGCGGCGGATGGCGCAATCCGCGACTCCGCCAACAATAGCATAGAGCGAACTATTCCAGGGTTTAAATCACCCTTGATAAACATATTGTGTATTTTTGCCCCTCATTTAACCATTGTTGGCGTAAAAAATGCCAATGGTATACCTAACGCATAAATTTCAGCCCAATACTTCATCTATGCAGGGATTGTTGAGGAGAGCGGCAACGGCGGCTATTTTTGTCTTAATCATGATGGCTGGCTTATTTGGTGGGCCTTATAGTTTCGTGCTCCTTTTTAGCATTATTACGGGCATCTGCCTCTGGGAATACCTGGGTATGGTACTGGTCAAAGATAAGCAACGGGACCGGATACGAAAAGTGGTTGGCTTAATTATGGGCATTTTGCCCATGGTGCTTAGTGCCTTGGTACAGCTGGGCGTTGTAAACGACCCGACTACTTTTGTGCTTATTACTTCCTTGTTGTTTTCTCCTTTTATTTTTTCGGCTTTTATTTTCGAAATGTTCACGGGGTCGGACCAGCCTTTTGCCAATATTGCCTACATCATATTGGGGATTATCTACATTGGTGTACCCTTTGCCTTGCTGGATTTTATCGCTTTCGACGGGGAGTATTTCCACGCCAAAACGGTATTTGGTTTACTACTGCTCACCTGGCTCAACGATACGGGTGCTTATATGGTGGGCTCCATTTGGGGGAAGACCCCGCTTCTGCCCCGGATATCCCCGAAGAAAACCTGGGAAGGATCGCTTGGTGGGGGGGTAATTACCTTTATTACTGCCATCATATTGTATTTAACGCTTAATGAATTATCCATTATTGACTGGCTCGTACTGGCGGCTATTGTGGCCGTCTTTGCCTCGCTGGGAGATTTGGTCGAAAGTATGCTCAAGCGCAGTCAACAAATTAAAGACAGTGGTACCCTGCTACCGGGGCACGGTGGCCTGTTGGATCGCTTTGATGGATTTATTTTTTGTCTGCCCTTTGCAGCGGCTTATTTGCTCTGGATCAGATAAAGCCAAAATTTAGAAGGAAAAAGTCAGTCGTATCATGATACATAAGGAAGGAAGGAAAATTTTATCGCTGGCTATATTGTTCCTGTTGTTGGTCAATATTCCTGCTTACTTATTTTTCCCCAAGGCCATCAGCCTGGTAATGGGAATTGCCAGCCTGTTTCTGTTCGCACTTATGCTGCAATTTTTTCGCAACCCTACCCGGCCCCTGCCAGTTGTCGATTCCCACCTGGTATACGCGCCTGCCGATGGCAAAGTGGTCGTTATCGAAACAGTTTTTGAGCCGGAATATTTTAAGGACCAGCGGATTCAGGTGAGTATTTTTATGTCGCCGTTGAACGTACACGTCAACCGCTCTTCCCTGGGAGGAACAGTGAACTATTACCAGTACCATCCCGGAAAATACCTGGTGGCCTGGCACCCCAAGTCGAGTACGGAAAACGAACGGGCTACGGTTGTGCTCGCCAATGAACACGGCGAAGTATTGCTCCGGCAAATTGCTGGCGCTGTCGCACGCCGGATCAGAACCTATGTACGGGTCGGACAAAAAGTACAGCAGGGCGAAGATTTCGGGTTTATCACTTTTGGCTCCCGCGTGGATATTTTCTTGCCCCTGGATGCCGAAATAAAAGTAGCCATCGGTGCTGCCGTAAAAGGGAATCAGGATGTGCTCGCGGTGTTGTAAAACAAACTGATTTCTACGGAATAATCTTCCGCCCGCAGGCGGGTCTTGTTCTTCCCAAAAACTAATTGCTTATGTACTTCCGTACGTCGGTTCCGGTGCCAGCATATCCCTGCCGTATCCATCACCAACATACCCTCCTTAGTATGGGTTCTTGCTTTGCTGAGCACATCGGTCGGCGGCTTTCGGGGCTCAAGTTTCAGCAGCAGCTCAATCCCTACGGCATTGTGTACAACCCGCTGGTGCTCGCCCGGTTATTGCGGAAATTGCTCCGGGAGGAGCCCCCGCGCGAAGCGGAACTTTTCCAGGAGCAGGGGCTCTGGCGACACTACGATTTTCACAGCCGCTACGCGCAACCTGAACCAACCGATGCCCTGCTGATCATGCGCCAACAACAGCAAAGAGCAGTCGCCCTGCTTCCACAGTTGGATTATCTGCTTTTAACCTTAGGCACCGCCTACGGGTTTGCCAGGAAAAGCAACGGTGAGTGGGTCAATAATTGCCACCAGCAAGATGCCGACTTATTCGTCAAACAGCGGGCTACCGTGGCCGAAACGGTCGGGATGCTGCGGGATGTTTTTATCGATTTGCAAACGCGTTCTCCCAAGCTCCAGGTCATCCTGACGGTCAGCCCCGTGCGCTACCAGCGCGATGGTTTTTTGGAAAATCAACGCAGCAAAGCCATTCTCCTGTTGGCGGTCGAAGGACTGACCCAGGAATTGCCTTTCGTACACTATTTTCCTGCCTACGAAATCCTGCTGGATGAACTGCGGGATTACCGCTTCTACGCCCGTGATATGCTCCACCCCAACGAGCTGGCCATCGATTACATTTGGGAGGCTTTTACCGACGCGTTTTGGACGGACGAAACCCGGCAGTTGAGCAGTCGCATCCACAAGGTGGTGCAAAGCCTGCAACACCGTCCCCTACACCCCGGAAGCGACAGCCACCAAGCCTTTCAGCAACAGCTGCGCGAACAAGTGCAGGAACTGCAAACAGCTTATCCGTTTCTTTCCTTCGCCCACGAAAGCCAGAAAATAAAGGGATGACTACTTTAAGTATTTGGACAATAATAAATTTACATTTTTTGACTCAAATGATTAGCTCGAAACCGCTCATTATCAATCGCTTATTCCTTCGCTAATAATTTGAGAATGTAAATTTATTATTGTCCCCCTCTTTACCCCCTTACACTTTTACACCT
>PZPC01000148.1 GCA_003045895.1 Bacteroidota bacterium | reverse complement strand
ATTGGGCTATCCCCAATGATTAAATCGGGAAGTTATTTTTTGCTGGCCCCTAAGCACTCTCCCATCCGTACCAAATTTCCGCAAACGGATCCGCGCCGGGGGCATTCAGGCGGCGCTCGGCAGTAGGTGACAGGTTGAACCAGTGCGCGACCCCGTAATCGCCCCAGAAGAGGCCGATTTTAGGGTCGGTATCCAATTGGAGCAGGAGTTCCCAGGGGAGATCGTAGGAGGACCGGTGGTCAGCCCCGGCGAAGCCCGGGTAGCCGCCCAGGCGGTGGCCTACGGTGCCGATGGCTTTGCGATACAGGTTCAGTGCATCCCACTGGGCATCGCCCAGGTCGGTGAAGATGTCGCCCAGCAGTTTGGCGAAGCGAAAATCTTCGGGCGGCAGGGGCATGGTATCGGCGTGGCCCGTTACGGCCAGGCAGAGGTCGCGCTGCAGGGGCAGGTCTTCGAAAATGGGCAGGAAAGAAAAGTCGGCCAGGAGCGGGGTCGTTTCCGGGGTTGGGTCGGGGTGGTACAACACCCGGAAGTTGTCTTCTTGGAAGGGCTGGAGCGGGTTGGCCCCCCAGAAGGGATCGTCGGTGATGAAAAACTGGAGGATGCCGAAAGTCGGCAAGTCCGGCAGCGCTGGCAAGTCGGCCAGGTTGAGCTGCAGCAACCCAAAGAGTGGGCGGCCGTTTCTGTCAACGGGCCAGGCCTGGTCGGCGGGCCAGTACAGCACGCGGCCCAGGCAGGAATGCCAGCGTTGGGCGGGTGCCTGATCACCTATGTCCAGGCGTACACAAGGCCGGGCGGTAGCCGCCAAACGGTCGGCTGCGGAGCTGAGCTCCGGTGGGAGTTGATCGATCCAATTCATAGCCGAAAAATAGGGAATTAATCTGAACATTCGCCGCTGCGTTTCGTTCGTTAGTAGGGTTCAAAAAAGGAATGCCGCTTTTCCGTACCCATAAGACTAAATCTGATTTATGATCCGCTTTCGCGTGCCCATTCTTGTTGCGTTTGCCATCCTTGCCGTAGCCAGTGGTTATTTTGTTACCCAACTCAAATTCGCCTTCGACTTCGAGCAATTTTTTCCGGAAGGCGACGAAGACCTGGCCTTTTTTCGCGACTTCATCGACAACTTCGAGGCGGACGACAACTTTATGATCGTTGCCCTGGTGCGTCCGGAAGGCGTGTTCGACAGTACCTTTTTGGAGGAGGTCCACGATTTCAGCCTGCGGGCCCGCGAGCTGCCCCACGTACTCGAAAGCCAGTCGCTGACCAAGTTCAGCTACCCCCTCAAGACGCCCTTTGCGGTAACCAGCATTCCGGTAATCCACCGCCTCGACCCCACGCGCTACGCCGCCGACCGCGAACGGGTACTCCACGACCCACGCTTCGTCAACAATTTTATCAACGAAAAGGGAACCGCGCTGACCGTCTACCTGAAGACCGGCAGCAGCATGACCCTCGACGATTCGCGCGAGCACATGCGGGCCCTCCAGGCCCTGGTAAAAGAATACGACTTCCCCAATGTTCATATGTTGGGGCGCCCGTACTTCCAGCAGGAGCTGGTTCAGATGCAGAAACGCGAGATCACCTTCTCGGCCCTTGTTTCCGGATTACTGGTCAGCCTCATCATGTTCCTGATCTTCCGGCGGGGTTGGGGGATCGTGGTTTCGCTCGTTTCCATCGCACTTGGCCTGCTGCTCTTCATGGGCTTCCTGGGCGCTACCGGCCGGGAGTTGAACGCCATCTCGGCCCTCTATCCCGTGCTGATGATCATTGTGGGCACTTCGGACGTCATCCACATCATGTCGAAATACATCGACGAACTCCGCAAGGGAAAAAGCCGGGAAGAAGCGATCCGCATATCCATTAAAGAAATCGGGATGGCGACCTTGCTTACTTCGCTCACGACGGCCGTCGGCTTTGCCACCCTGCTCAGTTCGCGGGTCGTCCCTATCCGGGATTTTGGTATCAATGCTGCTGCAGGGGTGGTCATCGCCTACCTCACGGTATTGCTCTTCACGACGGCCGCGCTGTCGTTTTTCCAAACCGATCAGATCATCAAACTCGGTCGGGGACAGGCTTTCTGGGAGCGCCTGCTGGAACGCATCTACCAGTTTACTCTCCGGCGGTCGCGGGCCATCACCATCGGGAGCCTGGCCCTGGTGGTTGTCTGTGCCTGGGGCATCAGCCTGATCACCACCAACTACAGCATCCTCAACAACATGCCGCGGGGGGAACAGATTACCGAAGATTTCCACTTCTTCGAGGAGGAACTCACGGGCTTTCGCCCGCTGGAATTTGCGATTTATACCCAGGGTGAGCACCGGGCGACCGACTATGACGTACTCCAACAAATCGAGAAGATAGAGGAGTATCTCCAGAAAATCCCCTACGTCAAGGCCATTGGCTCCATTACGGCGGTTTACAAAAGCCTGAACCAGATGCACGCCAACAACCGGGCCGACGCCTACGTGCTACCGGAAACCGAGGCCGAGTACAACCGCTACAAGCGGCTCGCCGACCAGGTACCGATGCTGCAATTGAGCGTGCTCGTCAACGAGGACCAAGATATGGCGCGAATCACCAGCCGTGTTTTTGACATCGGCGCCGACTCCATCAAAGCTTTCGGCATCCGTACCGACAACTGGATCGCCAGCAACATCGACAGCAGCCTCATCCAGGTCAAACAAACGGGGACGGGCCTGATTATCGACAAAAATGCCGCCTACATCCGCAGCAGCCTGCTCACGGGCCTGGCTTTTGCCGTGCTCATCGTGAGCTTTCTCATGGCCCTGTTGTTCCGCAATGGGACAATGCTTTTCATTTCTATCGTCCCCAACCTCCTCCCGCTGCTGCTGGCGGGTGCCTTGCTGGGTTATCTGGGTATTGAGCTGGAGGCAGGCGTAAGCATTGTTTTTGCCGTCATCTTCGGCATTGCCGTCGACGACTCCATCCATTTTCTCAGCAAATTTAAGCTGGCCCGTATGCAGGGGCTAAAGGTAGAAGCGGCCATTCACCTGACCTTCCGGGAAACCGGGAAAGCTATTCTGCTCACCACGATCATTCTGTTTTTTGGCTTCCTGGTGATGCTCTTTAGCATTCACCCGCCCAGCGTCACCATTGGACTGCTCATTAGCCTTACGCTGGTGAGTGCGGTTATTGCCGACTTGCTGCTGTTGCCGCTGTTGATCCGGTGGTTGATTAAGGACAAAGCAGATTAGCGGTCGGGTATTTTTCACCCGGCGGGGTGGGCTGGTTATTCTTCTACCGGTATCATTTTTCGGAGAGCCAGGTCGTAGCGGTCGCCCTGGCGCAGGAAATAGAACTGTTGATTTGGCGCTGGCAATTGCTTCAATTCACGGCCTTCCCGCGACCAGAAACTTTGGTCGTAGACCAGGACGTAGCTGCGGCCCAGTACCTCGAAAGAGTTGCCCTGTACAACGATCGCAGTACCTTCATCCAGGCCAACACCCAGCAGCTCCGGCTTTTTCTCCAGAATGGTGAGTAAGTCGAACTGGCGGTTGCGGGCCAGGACGTGCTGGTCAATAGCAATGTTTTGGATAAAGCCAAAGCCCACTTCGTGGTCGCCCATCATCACCTGGTTATTCTGGGTATCGCCGCGCGCCAGGTAAGACCCCTGGATGGTCGCACCGGCCGAAGAGCCACCAATGACGCCACCGCGCTGGAGTACCTTCCAAAAGGCCGCCTCCGAACGCGTACCGCCGTAAGCATCGACCAACCGCCACTGCCGGCCGCCACCAAACCAGACCCCGCCCGCATTTTCGATCGGTTGGGTAAAGGCTGGGCGATCGGCCTCCAGGGGGTCATCGGTATGGAGCACAATCACGTTTTCAGCGCCGAGTCGGCGAAAGGCTTTGGCCACTCCGGTATCCTGGTCGTAGACAGCCTGCCCCGCAGCCGTAGGAATCACCACAATGGGCACTTCCGGACCGCCAGCGAGTTCTATGAACTTCAACAAAATATCATCGCCTACGCTCCCACCCCCTACGATAACGAGGGATCCTTTTTCGGGTCCGGTGGTGGTGGCAGCCTGTGCCCGTAGGGCGGTTTGCCCACTTGCGAGGAAAGCAACCAAGAGGAGATACACGGTAAGATAGTGTCGTATTTTTATCATGATAAAGAACGGCCCGAGAGCCTTTTCAGGATGGAGGAAATTGTTTTTCGGGGAAAAGATAGGAACTTTTGGGGATTGGGACATATCCCTTGATTCGCACACAGCGCGCGGTAGCGCGCAAGGACCAGCGGTGGTAGCGGCGGCGTAGCCAAGCGGACGACGCGGCCGCGACCGCAGGGAAGCGGGGGCCCACAAGGCTGTTGAATTTAGAAACAACTCATATGCTCATCGGGGTTTTCTCCTGGCGTCGGTTCCCGCGCCTGCCAGGTCTTTAGCGTTGC
>PZPC01000092.1 GCA_003045895.1 Bacteroidota bacterium | reverse complement strand
GGCCGATTGCCGACTTTTTACAACGGCCAAAACCTCGCGAATACGCGCAGCACGCCTCCCTTCCTTTTCAAGGGAAGGGCTGGGGGATGGGTTCTGAAGGGCGTCCAGACGCGCGATTTTTGCCGAGGCGGGTGGTAAATTCAACGCTGGCAGATGAACTTACAAATGGTCTGAGGCGACTGCCCCAAAGGTGAGGAATTACGGCTAGTCGACTTTTCAAAACGGCCGATTGCCGACTTTTTACAACGGCCAAAACCTCGCGAATACGCGCAGCACGCTTGCCACGTCTTCAGCATTGCTTGCTATGTCTTCAGCCTACGATACCGTATTATTCGGCCTCCCGGCCGCAGTTGTAGAAATGTGTCCCAACCATAGTCATTGATGGCGTTGAGCTCTCGGGTTCTTCGTGCTTCAGCGCGAAGGATTTTTGGCTTCCTATTGTCGTAGGCTCCAGCCGACGCCAATGTTGGTGTTTTACGCGACCCCCTCGGGGTCGTTTGCCCTGCTGTATCATCTTTACTATCAACATACGACCCATTCTGGGTCTGCCGAGGGCGCAGGGGCCCCAAAAAAGCGGATCGGTTAGGGTGGAGATGGGGGAGGAAACCCGCTGATTTCCTTTTAGGCAGCGGGTGGTGGTAAAGTTTTGGGGATTCCGGTTCAATTTTCCTACCTTCGTGCCGTCAATTTTAAACCTGCCTGAATATGAATTTGCACGAGTACCAAGGAAAAGAAATCCTGACCAAATACCACGTACCCATCCAGCGCGGTTACGTGGCTGACACGCTGGAACAAGCGGTGAATGCCTACAATACGCTGCGCGAGGATACCGGAAGCGACATTGCCATCGTCAAGGCTCAGATCCATGCGGGTGGCCGCGGTAAGGGTGGTGGCGTTAAGTTGGCGAAAAACCTGGATGGCCTCAGGGAGCACGCCGGCAACATCCTGGGGATGATGCTGAAGACGCCCCAAACGCCGGGCGGACTGAACGGTGCGGGCAAACTGGTGCGCAAGGTGTTGGTGGCTGAAGATGCCTACGCACCTGACTTTGATGCTTGCCGCGAATTTTACGTGTCGATCCTCATGGACCGCGGGCGCAAGTGCAATGTCATCGTGTACAGCACGGAAGGCGGGATGGACATTGAGGAAGTAGCCGAACACACCCCCGAAAAGGTGCTCAAGGAATACATCGATGCCGAGTTGGGCTTGCAGAGTTTCCAGGCGCGGAAGGTCGCTTTCGCCCTGGGTATGAGCGGCCAGGGCTTCAAAAATATGGTGAAATTTATCACCAACCTGTACAAGGCTTTTGTGGGGTCGGATGCGAGCATGATCGAGATCAACCCCTGCATGTACAACCCCGGTGACGAGCGGGTGATCGCCGTAGACTGTAAGTTTACGCTCGACGAAAACGCGCTGTACCGCCACGCTGATCTGGCCGAGTACCGCGACGTGTACGAGGAGGATCCTACGGAAGTGGAAGCCAAGAGCTTCGGCCTGAACTACGTGCAGCTGGACGGAAACGTGGGCTGCATGGTGAACGGTGCCGGACTGGCAATGGCCACCATGGACATCATCAAACTGAGTGGGGGAGAACCCGCCAACTTCCTGGACGTAGGAGGTACGGCCGACGCCAAACGCGTCGAGAACGCCTTCCGCATTATCCTCCGCGACGACCGCGTGAAAGCCATCCTGATCAATATCTTCGGGGGGATTGTGCGCTGCGACCGCGTGGCGCAGGGCGTGGTAGATGCCTACAAGAACATTGGCGATATCAAGGTGCCGATCATTGTGCGCCTACAGGGTACCAATGCCGAGTTGGCTAAGGAGATCATCGACAAGAGTGGCCTGAATGTGCGCTCCGCGATTGCACTGCAGGACGCCGCTGATGCCGTGAAGGCAGTCATGGGATCGTAAGGATCCAGCAGCTGGCTTTACGCGATAGTACGAGGTATTAAACCGGGCAAAAAGCCTGGTTGGGAATGCGGATCAGGGGCCTGGAGCCTGTTGATCCGCATTTTTTTTGTTTAGAACTTGTTCTTCCACATCATGCTCTCCACGGGCTTGATGGTGCGGGTATTGTACTTGGCGCTGGCCTTGGTATTGTAGTAATTCTCGATCTCGCCGTCCACCTTAAAGTAGATGAGTTGCCCAATGGGCATGCCTGCGTACACCCGCACGGGGTGGGTGCAGGAGATTTCCAGGGTCCAGGTATTGCAGAAGCCGACGTCACCCTTGCCCGCCGTGGCGTGAATGTCGATGCCCAGGCGGCCAACGCTGCTTTTGCCTTCCAGGAAGGGGACGGTAGCGTGGGTTTCGGTGTACTCCAGGGTTACGCCCAGGTACAGGGTGTTGGGATGCAGGATGATACCTTCTTCCGGGATTTCGAGGTGCTCAATGGGGTTGTGCTTGCGGGCGTCCAGGATGTGGTCCTTGTAAAAAGCCAGCCACTTGCCCAGGTGCACATCGTAGGAGTTGGTGCCCAGACAGTTGCGGTCGAAGGGCTCGATGACGATCTCGCCCTTGTCGATGGCTTCCATTATTTTAATGTCGCTCAAAATCATAACAGTTCCAGCTTTGGAGGGCCAAGATAGGGATAAAATCGGTCAAATAAGTACTGCGGGCGGGCCCTGATTTTGGCAAACCGAGGTGAAAGACCAGCGGCTGGAAACCCAGTTGGTGGTGTCGAAAAAATGCGCTATTCGTAAAGATGTGTGAATACGTTTTTACGGCGCTATCTTTTATGCGTCTTCACGTTTCCACTTTTACACGTTTCCCCGTTTCCCCGTTTCCCCGTTTTTCCCCCTCTCCAACCTCCCATAATGTCATTTTTTTTTGTCCCAAGCTACCAGAGTCTGTAAAATGCCTTTTCTTTACTGCATGGATGAGAAAACAAATACGATCGTGTTGCCGGGTAACCCGAAATTACCGAGCAGCGCAGTCGAAATAGCAACACTGGCAGATCATATTCCTCCGAATTTGCCTTACGCTGTCGAAGACTTCTTTCGGTTAGCCGAACGGACCGCTTTTCAGCTGTCGCCCGATGGGCAGTATATTGCCTACCTGGCTCCTTTCGAACGGCGCAACAATATTCACGTGCGCCAGCTTGATGCCGACGAAGTGTTGCGTATTACCAGCGAAACCCAACGCAGTATCAGCAGCTTTTTCTGGGCCAACGACCAGCGTATTGTTTTTATCAAAGACAGTGGTGGCGACGAAAAATTCCAGCTCTTTGCCGTGGATAAGGACGGGCAAAACCCGCGCGACCTGACGCCCTTTCCCGAAGTGACCATCCAGATTATCGACGACCTGCCCGACGAGGAGCACGAGCTCATCATCGGGCTCAACAAGAACAACCCCCAGCTATTCGAGCCCTACCGCATCAACATCGTGACCGGCGAACTGCTGCAACTGGCCACCAACGAGGATCCGCTGGCGCCCATCACCAGCTGGATCACCGACCACGCGGGCAAACTGCGGGTGGCCCTGCGCATGGTGGGCGGGGTCAACGAACAAATTCTCTACCGCCGCACCGAGGAGGAACCTTTCGCGGAAGTGATTACCACCAATTTCCGGGAGGGCCTGAGTCCCCTGTTTTTTGATTTTGACAACGGCGATATCATCTACACGGCCTCCAACCTGGGCCGCGACAAAATGGCCATTGTACGCTACGACCTGCACCAGAAGCAGGAGGTAGGCCCGATAATTTTTGAGCATCCGGAGGTGGATGTGCTGCAGCTCAACTACTCGCGGCGCCACCACGAGCTCACCAGCGTGAGCTACATCACCTGGAAACGGCAACTGCACTTCTTCGACGAGCCGCGCCGCCTGCGCTACGAACGCTGGCGCGAGGCGTTGGGCAACTACGAAATTGTGGTGACCAGCATGGACAAAGCCGAGGAAAAATTCCTGCTGCGCACCTTCAGCGACCGTTCGCTGGGCGCTTATTACCTCTTCGATTCCAACACCGATAACCTGCAACTCATCAGTGCCGTCAGCCCCTGGCTACAGGAAGCGGACATGGCGCCGATGCAACCGGTTTCGTACCGCAGTCAGGACGGCCTCACCATCCACGGCTACCTGACCTTGCCCATCGGCAAAATGGCCGGGCAACTGCCCGTGGTGGTGAATCCCCACGGCGGGCCCTGGGTGCGCGACAGCTGGGGGTACAATCCCGAAGTGCAGCTGCTGGCCAGTTGTGGCTACGCCGTGCTGCAGGTCAACTACCGCGGCAGCACCAGCTACGGGCGGGCTTTCTGGGAAGCGGGCTTCAAGCAGTGGGGCCGCCGCATGCAGGACGACCTCACCGACGGGGTGCACTGGCTCATCGATCAGGGGATTGCCGACCCCGCGCGCGTGGCCATCTACGGCGGCAGCTACGGCGGCTACGCTACCCTGGCGGGTATTGCCTTTACGCCCGACCTGTACGCCTGCGCCGTCGACTACGTGGGGGTAAGCAACCTCTTCTCCTTTATGGAAACGATCCCACCCTACTGGAAACCCTACCTGGACATGCTCTACGAAATGGTGGGGCATCCCGAACACGACGAAGCCCAGATGCGGGCTGTATCGCCAGCCTTTCATACCGACAAGATCCGCACCCCGCTCTTTGTCGCCCAGGGCGCCAATGACCCCCGGGTGAACATCGACGAGTCGGACCAGATTGTGCAAAACCTGCGCGAACGCGGTATTGAAGTTCCCTACCTGGTGAAGTACAACGAGGGCCACGGTTTTCACAACGAAGAGAACCGCTTCGAGTTTTACCGCGCCATGCTGGGCTTTTTGGCGAAGCACCTGGGGTGATCACCAGACTTGTTCCGCTTGGTTGTTAATAAAGTTGAAAGTAACTTAACCTGCCGATACAAGGAACTTTAATAGAAAACAACCATCACGACATGGATTTTTTCAACGCCATTCGCCAGGGCGACCTGGCCGCTATCCAGACCGCCGCAACGGCCAACCCCGCGCTCCTCAACGAACAGGATCCCCGGGGATTCACGCCCCTGGTGCTGGCTGCCTACAGTGATCACCTCGACCTCGTCCGGTACCTCCTGGCCGCTGGCGCCCACCTCAACGCCCAGGATGCCGCCGGCAACACGGCCCTCATGGGGGTTAGTTTCAAGGGCGCCCGCAAGATTGTGGCCCTCTTGCTCGAACACGGGGCCGCGGTGAACGTACAAAATTACAACGGCGCTACGGCCCTCATCTACGCCGCCACTTATGGCCAGCTGGCGGTTGCCGAAATGCTGCTCGCTGCGGGTGCCGATAAGACTATTGCCGATGTGCAGGGCCATACCGCCCTGAGCCACGCCCAGCAAAAGGGCTTCGGGGAATTGGTGGCCTTGTTGGCGCAGGATTAAGCGCAATGAGACTTGTCTTGCTGGAACAGGTTGAAAGGGTTTTCTCCTAAAGGTAAAATCCGCTCAAAAAGGCAAAAATCACTAAAATTTACCCCGACCCTAAAGGGAGTTTTAGCGATTTTTGCCTTTTCTTCCTTTAGGGTTGGGGCAAAAAAGGCAAAAATTGCTACAACGGTTTTTATGAGAAAGCCCTAGACCGATTGGTGGACAGCGCTACTATTCCGCAGATTTGCTATTTTGTGGTGCTATATATTTAATAAGGGCAGCAGCACAATGATTGCTACGGTCCACTCCAATTACCAGCGCCATGCCAACTCCCTCCACTGTAATAATTAATAAAAAGTATCTTTCCTTGGTCAGGAACGCTTTCCTCCTACTCGCAACCGTATGGGTCGTTGGTGTATCCCTGACCGGCTGCCAGCCCTCGAATGCTGCCGAACCGGAGCCGCTGGCGGCGAATGTGTCCGATCTGATAGGAGCGTGGCAGATCACTTCCGTCGATTTACCCGAACTGCCAGCCAGTAAGTTTGAAAGCCAGGCGCTTTTTGAAAAATACCAGGAATCAAGACTGAATTTCAGAAACACGACCCGCGGCAAGATCAAAATGGACATGGTTTTTGGCGAAAAGGGTGTACTCGTCGTCACCAATATGGAAAGCATAGGAAAAGGGACGTACTACCTGGAAGATGGGCGATTATTTACGAAATTAGACGACGGCTCCCTGGAAGGATACGCCATCAGTTCCTTTGAAAAAAAGAAAATGGTTCTCCAAATGGATGGGGAAACCATCGGAAGTTCGCACATCGACATCACTTTCGAAAAGACCAAATAGCCTGTTTTACCAAAATTCAGCGCTAATTTACCACCACCACCAACCACCACCCTCTATGACCTTCACCGAATACCGCCAACACGACGCCCTGGGCCTGGCCACACTGGTTGCGCAGGGGCAAGTTTCGCCCCAGGAATTATTAGCCCTCGCCATAGCCCGCGCCGAGGAGGTCAACCCGGCGCTCAATGCCATTATTTTGCCGTTGTACGAGCAGGCGCGCAAACAGGCTACGAACCTACCGCCCACCGGCGCTTTCCGCGGGGTACCCTTCCTGCTCAAAGACCTGGGGCTGGAACTGCGGGATACGCCCCTGCGCAGTGGTTCCCGGGCTACCGAGGGGCTGGTGTCTCCGGAAAACAGCCACCTCGTCCAACTGTTCCAGCAAGCGGGTCTGCTCATTATGGGCAAGACCAACACCCCCGAGTTTGGCCTCACGCCCTTTACCGAGCCCGCAGCGTTCGGCCCCAGCCGCAATCCCTGGCATACCGACTATACCACCGGTGGCAGCTCGGGCGGCAGTGCGGCGGCCGTAGCTGGCGGCATTGTACCCATGGCCACGGCCAGCGACGGTGGGG
The DNA here is from genome assembly GCA_003045895.1 of Bacteroidota bacterium. Taxonomy (GTDB): domain Bacteria; phylum Bacteroidota; class Bacteroidia; order Chitinophagales; family Saprospiraceae; genus Lewinella. The sequence continues at coordinate 12,963 of PZPC01000092.1, read as the reverse complement.
GCTCTATCCGCATACCGGCGTCGTGCTGTGGGTTGTTTGGGCTGAAGCCCTCGCGCGGGCGGCTGAGCCTGGGCCCCGGAGCTGGCGAAAGCTGGTCGGGTGCTGTAGTGGAAGGCTGCAACAGCCGGTCGGTACGCGATTCAGCCGCTTTTCTCGACGCCTTCGCCGGACCCATGGCCGGGGAACTGCACTATGCCCCCGCGCCAGCTGCCCCCTATTCGGCCGTCATCCGGGAAGCGCCCGGGCAGCTCCGCATTGGGTTCTCGACGCAGCATACCCTGGGCCTCAAAGTAGAGGCGGATTGTGTGCAAGCCGTGGAGGCGGCGGCAAAAATGCTGGCCGATCTGGGCCACATTGTCGAAGAAGTTCCGTTGCCGTATCACCGCGAAGACCTGACCAAGACGTTCCTGCACATGATCATGGGCGAAGTGAACGCAGAATTGAAACGACAGGGCGTCGCGCGCGGCAGCAAGGTTCGCCGCAGCGAGGTGGAGCCCAGCACCTACGCCCTGCACTTGCTAGGCGAGGTGACGTCGGCTGGCGATTTTGCCTATTTCCGCGGCCAGTGGAATGATCTGGCCCGCCGCCAGGGGCATTTTCACCAATCCTACGATTGCCTGCTGACACCCACGTTGGCCATGGCGCCGTTCCCTACGGGTACCCTGCAGCCCACGGCCGCCGAACGTGCCCTGGTGGCGGTCATTACCCACCTGCGCCTGGGCCGCCTCATGAAAGCCAACGTAGAGATGCTGGCCGAAAAGATCTTCGGGTTCATCCCCTACACCGCCATTGCCAATATGACCGGTCAGCCCGCCATGTCGGTGCCCCTGCACTGGAACGCGCAGGGCCTACCCGTGGGGATCATGCTCACCGCCGCCCTCTACCGCGAGGACATCCTCTTTCGGCTGGCCGCTCAGCTGGAGCAGGCACACCCGTGGTTTGGCCGGACGGCGCTTTGAGAGGTGGAAAGGTGGAAAAGTATAAAGGTGTAAAAGTGGCGTTTTGCGAGCCTCGCCGCTAGCCACCGAAATTAAGACTGCCCCGCTACAAAAAACACAAAAGCCCTCGCCGCGAACTGTGGCCCCCTTTATTAGGTGTAGAAAGAATAGGCTCCCATTGGCAATAGCTTAGAATTTTGCGGACTTGATGAACCTATCGGAGGCCTGCACGCTGGTTCGCCACGCTAAAGCTTGGCAAGCTCATGCTTCAGCGTGGCCAAAACAGGTCCATATAGCCAGGCAAAATGCGCCATAAATGACGCTGAACCGCCGGGTTGACCGTGCTTCAGCGCGGTCGGCTGAGACACATCTCCCGCTGTACCGTATTATCCTTGCATCGCTATCCGTAGCTGGAGGTAGAAGAATAAATGATCATCGGTTGTCTGGTTTCTTGAAAATACTTATGTTTACTAAGCTACGCGATGATACTTATATGGATTTAGACGCAATAGGGACTAAGTAAAATACGCAATGCGGGTTTTACTTAGCTAGTCGGGGTTGCGTCAATGCATGAGTTAGCGGTAATTGAAAAAAAATGAACCCATTCAGACGTACATAGATTTCAGGCTAAACGGACAAAGAAATCATTCAACAAATTTTGGAAGGGAAGAAATCTGATAACTGTACGAATTGAAGTAAGAATGAGAGAATACATTGAAAATATTACGGGCAGTCTTCCTGATGTTGATTGGAAATTATATCAACAACATTTAAAGGTAGTGAAAGCAACAAAAGGTGAAACGATACTTTTCTTTGATAAACCCTGCAAAACAATTTGGCACATGACCAAAGGTGCTGTAAGAAAGGTTGAGATGGACAATGGTATAGAAAAGACCACTCATTTTTACGTTGCACCAAAAATATTTACAGTTTTGCATAGTGCCCTGACAGGTGAGCCTAGTGATCTTGCAATCATTTGTGAAGAGGACTGCGAGTTTCTAACCCTGGATATTGAGCAACTTGAATATTTGTATCGACAATCTATCTATATAGAACGCGTTGGTAGAAGAATGGCAGAACAGGAGTTTATTGAAGAATTTAGCATGCGAAGGATGTTTCTTAAATTGGATGCCTTACAACGCTATGAGTTCATAGAAAAAAAGTATCCCGAAATTCTGATGCGTTTCCAGTTAAAGGATGTAGCAACGTTCTTGGGGGTAACACCGGAAACATTGAGTAGATTAAGAAAGTCTCGGTTTTTGAAATAGGAAAATTACGAACTTATCATTTGTCAAGTTGATTCAAGCAACAGAGTCTTAATTTTGTGGAAAATCAGATTTCCTAATTTTCTCAAAAATAAGATTTATATGAGTGCTTTATTTTTCAATAATCAGCCTAAAGACATTAAAACGGGCATTTGGGCGAGTGTTATATCAGCTATAATGCTCATAGGTATTGGCATTTTTTGGTTAGCATATCCCGCTGCCACAGAAGGTTCTTTTTCAATAGTACCAGACTCGCCATCAGCCGTTTCTTTAGCAAAAATAGTAGCTATATTCAAAGCCATTGGAGATTTCTTACCACCAATATTTGTTCTTTTAGCTATCTATTTTAAATAATATAAATTGGCTGCTTACTTTCATATAGTAACACTCATCTTAGTAATTTTAGTTGATATGTTTGTATGGGGTTCTTTTGTGCCAAATGCAGGTGCTAAGGATATTCTGCAACACATACCTTTTGCAATTCCGATTATAATTGCTGCTTACTTTTTTCTTAAAGCAAACTCAAAACCTAATTAATTATGCTTTTATTTATTCGTATTTTCTTGGTGGTATATGGACTAATTGCTGCTGCAACAGGCTTCATGGGCACAACTGCCAAATTCAATGCTGCCGTAACAGATGCAATGACCGACAATAATCATCGCTATGTTGCAGCTATTTGGATGGCTACATCTTTGGCATTTTTCTATGTGGCTTTGAATCCGTCAGATACTGCTTTGTTTCGATTTCTAATGATTGCTGTTTTTATAGGTGGTATCGTCAGAGCAGCAGCATTAATAAATTATCCTGCAACACCCTTTCTTATATTTCTCATTTTGATTGAGTTGATTCCAACCGCTTTGATGCTTTGGTTTCACACCAAATTACTCAATTCAGGTTCGCTTTAATGCCATAATCAAGTATCTGACTTACTTTTGGGGAAGACTTTCCAACAAGAATCTGGTTGTCTTTACAGTTAAGAAGAAATCCTACCGCTAACAATGTGTATCTGTTTATACCTCCCATCCGGTCGGCACAAACAGATACACTACCGTTGGCTGTAATTTAAAAGAACACTGCTCAGCCTAAAATTTCTTCTACAAGCTGACGATAATTATTTTGAATACCTTCCGTAACTTTTGATTTGTCTTGATTAAATCCTGCCTCAGCTATTGAAAACATTTCTGCGTTTTGAACTCTCAAGTTTTTATCACTCCACAAAATGATTTCTGTAATGACAGGAGCTAACTCTATTCCTTTTTCTGTTAGTAGATAAATATTTTCCTTTTGATTATCAGGCAATTTTTGTTTGGTTATTAAATCATTTTCCTCCAACCACTTTAATCTTGAAGATAAGATACCCGGTGCAATTCCCTCTGGTGAGGCAGAAAAATCCTTAAACGTTTTCTTGCGTTGAACAAGCATATCTCTCACAATTAACAAAGACCATTTATCCCCTACAATATCTAAGGTAGAAGCAATAGGACAGCCTGACCTAAAATTATTTTCCATTTTTTTTACTATTAATTTAGTAGTAATAAAATAATTTGATTACTTTTGCTACTGATTTAATAGCAAAAATAATACTTTTAAATGGAAAATACCCAACATAACTCCGAAGTAATGAACAGAGATTACGATTTATCTGGTGATAGCGGTAGAAATCTTCTCGTAATGGTCATTCAATTGTGCGTAAGTTTAGTCGCTACTATAATACTTTACCGCTTATATTTTCCCGATATTCATCAATCTACACTTGCACAAGTAGCATTTCCTGTGGCTATTTTTCATATGTTTCGATTTATAGGTATGTCGGTACTTATGCCAGGCCAGTTGGATAAAAGGATTAGTTATACTGCTAAGTTTCAGATTGCTATTGGTGATTTAGCTGTAGCAATATCAGCAGTTATACTTACTTACTTTATAGTAGAAGGGGCTTCCGAATCGCTGATCCGCATTTTAGGTTGGATTTTTCTTGCCGTTTGTTTTGCAGATATGGCAAATATTCAGCGTTTTTTTACTAAAGAAAAATTTTGGAACAAAGAAATGGGGCTGACTTGGTTACTACAGGTATTACTTGCCATACCCTTTCTCTTTGGTGAGTGTGTTGTTTTATACAAACTCATTTTCAGCTAATCAACTCAAAATATTGCTTTTACTCTTCAATTTAATCAAAATATAAAATCATTTAAATGAGAAAATCAAATCAAACAATATTAATAACTGGCGGTGGTTCAGGCATTGGACTTGCCTTAGCTAAAAAATTCTTAGAGAATAACAATACCGTAATCATAACAGGTAGAAATCTTGCCAAACTCGAAAAAGTAAAACAAGAAAATCCCCAAATACATATCTATCAAAGTGATGTTACGGATGATGCCGAAGTAAGAATGCTCGCAGACGATATCCAACAAAAAATTGGAGGTATTGATGTACTAGTCAACAATGCAGGAATAATGAATTTAGTAGATGCAGGAAACGAAAGCAATGACTTGCAAAAACAAATGCAAGAAATTGAAATCAATTACAATTCGCCCATAAGACTATTGCACTACTTTTTACCACAACTTAAAAATAGTAAGAACGCAGTTCTAGTCAATGTTTCTTCGGGTTTGGCTTATGTTACTTTTTCGCAAGCACCTGTATATTCAGGGACAAAATCGGCTTTGCATTTTTGGTCACAAGCCATTCGACCGCAACTACAACCGCATAATATAAAAGTGATAGAACTTTTACCTCCTGTTGTTGACACACCGTTGGCACACGGAGCTGATATTGCCGAAGATGATAACTTGAAACCAATGCCACCCGAAAAGTTAGCCGACATCTTTTGGAAGGATTTCATTAATGGTAAAGAAGAAATTACCCCAGGAATTTCCAAACAACTAAAATTAATGAGCAGGCTAGCTCCCAAGTTCATTTTCAAGCAATTGAACAAAAAACCAATCCCAAACAAGAAATAATCCCAAATTAAAAAATTACAAAATGGACAATTTTACAATTATCAACTTACAAGCCTTAACAGGCACAGTAGCAATTATTTTAGCTTTTAAATGGTGGGTGCAACCACGCCTTGCAAACCTATCCATACAAGATGCTATTTTACCTTTTGTATACCTAAATACATTTCGGTATTTGGGTTTGTCGTTTATGGCAAAAGAGCAATTTTATGATGGTTTTCCCACCGAATTTTTAAACACAGTCGGAATATTAGACTTTTCAACGGCCATTTTAGCAATCATAGCCGCCATTGCATTAAAAAACAAATGGAGTTTTGCCATTCCATTGGTTTGGATATTTAATATCGTAGGGTTCGGGGATTTAATTACTGCTTTTCCTCAATTTTTTGGTCTTGAACTGTATAACCAAAACCTTGGTTTCATTTGGTTAATGTTTGTTACTTATGGTTTAGCCACATTTTTAAGTCATATCTACATTTTTATAAGACTATTCAAAAACCTCAAAAAGAATTAATATGAATCTGAAAATTATTACAACAATACTTTTAGCATTCAGCCTTTTACTTATTAATAAAGTGAATGCTCAAGACGTATATGCAGGAAAAAACACTAAAGTTGAAAAGGATATTTCAGCAGATTTTCCTTTCGAGTCTAAATTCATAAATCTAGGAACGGACACCGTACACTATGTGGAATCTGGAGAAGGAGACCCGGTAATATTACTACACGGTTTACCAGCAAATGCTTATCTATGGCGTAATATCATTCCCAATATTGACAGTAATAAGAAAGTAATCGCACTTGATTTTTTAGGTTTTGGCAAATCCAGTTTTCCAAAAGACCGTAACGTTTCTGTTGAAGTACAGTACAAAATGCTGACTGATTTTATTGAATCGAAACAACTCAAAAATGTTACATTATTTATTCAGGATATTGGTTCACTTGTAGGAATGTTGTATGCCATTCGAGAACCACAAAATGTAAAAGGAATCGCACTTTTTGAAGCACCATTTATGTCTGCCGAAGTGATGTACGACCAATTACCATTTAGCTTTAGAGCATTTATGAAGCTCACTAGAAGTAAAAAAGGAAACGAAAAGTGGATGGTAAAAAAGAACTTTGCAGGTAAAAAATTAGCCGTAAATTTCTTCACGGGCAGAAAATTACCCAAAGAAGCTTACAAATTCTATACTGAGCCTTGGAACGAAGAAGAAAGACGCTATGCCATAACCAATGGTCCTGACCCAGCAGTATTATCCTACACCAAAGGCAAAGGAGAAAGCGATTTTTCTACCTTGTTAGACACTATATCAAACGGTATGAAAGAAACACAAATCCCGATTTTATATTTCTACGCAAAAAAAGGATTGGTAAACAGAAAAAAAGCAGTGGAATATGCCAAAGAAAACTTCAAAAATGCAACCTATGTTTATTTAGGAAAAGGAAAACACTTTTTAACGGAAAGCCACCCAAAACAAATGAGCCAAAAGTTTAATTTTTGGTTTAAAAAGTTGTAGTAGAAGAAAAAAAACTACAGCCAACAATGTATAAAAGCAATAGCGGTTCAGGTGCAAACTTGAACCGTTTTCGCATTAAATTAAGTATCTTGCTATCAGAAAAGATATTGCTTTAAATCCGCTACTGCTCTTATACTGAACGTTGGCAGCAACCATAAAGCCAATAGCGATTGACCACAAGTTTAGAAAAACAGCCACGAAAAACCTAAGATTGGTGGACAAAATCAAGATAGACACCATGGGTTAAAAGGCGGACTTGCTGGACATGGACTGGACGCAGAATGTAGGCTGCCGGAGTTTTTTCATCATTTAAATCTATTTGAAATGAGTACGAAAAAAAATTGGTTCTACGCATCCATGTTCGCGGCGCTGGTAGCGTTCCAAGGACTCTCCTGCGAAAAAGACGATTACGATTCCGAGCAGCCACCAACGGAAGATTCGGTGGCATCGGCTAACTCGTCCGGCCTTGCCAAGAAAGGGGAAGGGGACAAGGTCACATACACGATTTTAGGGGAAAAGCGGAAGAATCCGTTCTCACTGGCAAGCGTGAATGAAGCAAAACAGAACCTGTATGGGCATTCTGGCGGAGCATTGGCCGCCACGCACACCTACGTAAAGTTTATGCCCGGCAACCAAAATGATTTGGCGGAGCTTACCGAATGGGAAATTTTGACGTCGGTGCCGTTGTTCGACTATCCGCTGGAGTACGAGGTCGTCACGATGGGGGAATCCTACATAGATCCTGCCGTGTCCGACTCCCTATTAACGTACCAGTATGCGAGTGTGCCAGTGGGTATGGAGCTGCCCGACGTACCCAGTGTCGCCTTGGACGACCTTTACCTCGACGATGCCGACCCGCTGCTGCTGGCCGAATCGTTCAGGCTGCGGGGGTACGCGAACAGGGTTGCCACCGACGTGGTTGGGGTGCAGGGGATACGAATGGAGGAGCTGGGCGGTGCGCCGCAGGCGTTGATACCGGAGCCGAACTGTCCTCCGGGATGTGTGGCGGTACTGACCATCAATACATCGACCACGCCCTCGACTTGGACTTGGACGTGCGACTGTAACCCGCCCCGCCCCCGCCTACTGCGCTCAATGACTGCGGCTGCCCCATACCTTCCAATTTTCGGAATCCGGCGGGGTGTGTGCAGGTGGAAAATGACTTGGGGGTTATGATTCCCGTCCAAAATGTACAGGTCAAGGTAAAGGACGCTTGGTTTCGCGGTGACGTCACCTACACAACTTCGGGCGGCTGCTGGCACGTGAATGATAACTACCACAATAATATGTGGATGTGGGTAAAATTTGAGAACGGCGACGTGAAGGTCCGCGACGGGCGGTTCTGGCTGGGCATCAGGGTAGTGAGTGACTATGCGGGCAGGTACAATGCGCCGCCATACAACAACATAAGCGTAGGTTACGAGACGGGTGCGGCGGACAACACGTCGAACGAGCGGATGTATTGGGCGGCGGCGCATACGGTCAATACCGTGGGCGACTACCGCACACGGGCGGCGACGGCGGGAATACCGCTTCCGCGGACAGGTCTCAATTGGTACAACAGGCAAGGGCAAGGTGGTGCGGCGGCACCTATGCTGCAGGGCAACGTTTTCAATTCTTGGCCGTCTTTTTTTGCAGCCATCCTATTGCCTGTACCCTATGCCGTTGCGTCTTACACCATTTTGCCCGACGTGGTGAACCGTTACGACGTGAATGAAACCGCTGCGGACTTTAATGGTACTGGATACCACGAATTAGGCCACACATCGCATTACCGCGTAGTAGGCGAGAACTACTGGTTCGACTACCGCAACCACATCATCAATAACTTTGGGTACGGGGAATTCGGGGATTTTGCGGCCATTGGTTCAAACCCCGGCAAAGTGGCATTGGGCGAAGCCCTCGGGAACTTCACGGGGGCGATTTTCGGGGGGACGCCGGAAGGCGGTGAATTCGCTGAATGGGAGAACAACTTCATCCCAAGGGGGCTGATGTTCGACCTTGGGGACAACAGCCCAGGAGAGATAGTTTCCGACCCCAACAACGGAGCCGTATCTGGTTTCGACAATATATCGGGCTTTACCCCTGCCATGATTTTCAGTTCGCTCCAGCCCAATGTGACAAGTGTTAGGCAATTCAGGGACAGGCTGCGCGTACTCCATCTCGGAAGCACACCTAACACGGCCGGTACGTACAACACATTCGTGGATATTTATGATGTTTTCAATTAACAACTAAGCAGTGGAGGGGTGACTACAGCCCCTCCACTCACAAATCTGGAAGTTATGAGGTCAATAATCTTTTTAGCTGCCATTACCACCATGATGGGCGTGGGCTGCATAGACAGGGACGCGGAGGAATTCCGAAAAAGCTGCCCCTACGAATTGGCATACAGCGGGCACTACCTGCGTGTACCCGTAACCATCACACCAAACAAGGTCTCCTACAGGATAGGGGATACGGTGAGGATATCCACCATATTCACAGATTCCATCCATGATTTGGGAACGGGGCAGGTATTCAAGATAGAGGATTTTCCTTTCAAGCCGCTGGCCCTGCTGTACAGGTACCATAATGGTTTAGAGTGGGATGCAGGTTTTAGGGTTAACAGCGTGAGGGTGGACTCTATTTATCAGCCTAAGTACAATACTTCGTCAAACTATGCCGACCAAATCAAAGGGCGTACGCTTTACGGAGGTGGAATGTATAGTTTTGAAATAGAGGTCGTACTGAATGAACCGGGTAAATACATCCTACTCTTTACAGACCTGTACCAGTCTCATATCGGCAGCGGCAATTCCGAACTCAACGCTGAGGCGGATGCAATCACCTTCGAAGGAAAATGCCCGACATTGCGGTATTACATTTGCAGCATGATAGAGGGGGAAGACAATTTGGAGTTGTTTGAGAACGAAATGGTACATCTGGATAAGGTAGTTTATGGGGATAAATTGGGTAGCATTCATGACAGGAATAGTACGGGCATATATGGTGTAGGGTCAATTGGAATTGAATGGTCAGGGATGTTTGCTTTTGAAGTAACGGAATGAACGCACACGCTGCCAACTCCGCATACCCGCCCACCCCGCCCTACACGGGCGGGGCGTCGGGTATGCCCACGTTACATGATATTTTTAGACCAAAAAAAAATCAAAATGAAAAATGTAGCGGTATTTTTTGTGTTCTTTTTTTTAGCTACGGGAACAACTCTTACAGCACAGAGTGATGAGGTGTGGGAATGTGGGATGCCTGGAGCGACCTTGCCTCCACAGACACTTTTACAGAAGAATCACTGTTTTAATGTAAATCTTGTGCAACAAACATGTGCGAAAGTCTGGGTAAGGGTTAATGTTCACTTCTTTCTGGATGATGATTGTGAAGGTACTTTGTATCCCATTAATACAGTAGAGATTCCAATAGAGGACGCATATGTAGTAGCAGAAGATTGGGTTAACCGTGCAAATGACCAGATGGAAAACCTGTATCCACAATGGGTGCAGATTCCTTTATGGAATATTAATCAAGTAAAACCTGCACAATGTAGTCCGATAAGATATGCATTATCAGGCGTATACATACACTGCAACACTAATGCGCGGAATACTACTGGTTCGAATGTAGGATACTTTAGAGATAATTTTGGCGTAAATACAGATACAGAATTCAACGCCTTTTTGGTAGAATGGATTGGCGGTGCTACGGGGGAAGCGGATGCCTTAGGAGGAATGGCATTTACATCTGAAAATCTGTGGCATTCTAATTTTAATCACGAAATGGGGCATGTATTGGATCTTAGACACACCTTCGACGACCCATTTATAGAAGGGATAGATGACACGCCCAACGTCAGATATCGAATAGATTTTAACTGCGACGGGGATACAAACGACAATTGGGCTTCCCTAGGAGGAGAAAATGAGACTGTTATACGGAAAGGAATCTGGTGCCAGCCAGATGATTGTGGTGCTATTTCCGGTGTGGTTCCAATAGATTATAACGGAGATGGTGTTATTGATTATCAAAACCCCTGCGATTCTGCGTTAATCGCATCTGGGTGCCTTCCTGAACCAGGGTGTAGCTGGGATTATCATACCAATAACCTGATGCATTACGGTGGCTACCTGGAGTGTTGTGGAGTCTTTACTGAAGGCCAAATAACAAGGATGCTGGAATATTTGAGCACTCCTCAGGGTTGTGAATATAAAGAGGTAATTACGGATGATATTTGCCTCCCGCCGATGTCGAATATCCACATTTTACCAACGGAATCCACCGACGGAGACTGCTCGTTCTGTTTTCAGATTCAGGCCAGTATACACGATGCGTATTACAGGCTGGACTTTCTCCGACCCAACGGCGCACTTCAGTATTCAACAGACTGGCAGGAGGGCCCCGCAACCGAATTTTGTATATCAAATACGTTCAAGTACCTAAATCAATATAAGTATGGTTTTGTGGCAGGCGTTGAATATACAGCGGTATTGACAATTGTAAATGAATGCGGTGAAGAAGCGGTAGAAGAAATTAATTTCATACTGCCGGGTCTTCCTCAGAATGGTTGTTCTATTGTTCCTGATAACGATGTTGAAATCAAGAACGTGTATCCCAACCCATTCATACATAGCATAGACATCGAATATAAGACAGATCGTTCAGGAAATCTGTCGTTCTGGCTAATCCCTCACAACACGGGAGGTAATGACCTTTTGCTTGCTATGGAATATGTTTCTGCGGCAGGCACATATTTCAAAACGCTGACTACTACCCAGGCTTCTTCGGGTATGTATTATCTAGTACTGGAGCTTGATGGTGAAGTGATTAGCAAGGCATTAATTAAAATATAGTTACCAAATGGCAAGATTTATGACATATGCAGCAGGACTCTTTGCCCTGCTGCATTCCACAGCAGGAGCAGAGCTGTATGCTCAAAATACCCCTTATTTCGATATGGTCCTGTATTTCGAGGATGCAGTAGGCAATCGGGATTCTGTAAGCTTTGGATATGACCAGGATGCTTCAAGTAATCTGGATATTGAATGGGGAGAGGAGGAGATCACTACTCCTTTTGGCGCTATTTTTGAAGTCAGGATTGCAGAACCAACGATCAATGCAGAGAAACTCTCCAAACGTATTATTGGAGGAGCGGTTCCTTTTGTCGGTTCCCAATGCCTTGACGGAAGAACGTTTTTTATCTACATACATGCGATCAATCAACCCGTAAAGGTTTGGTGGGATAATACAGCGCTGAATACGAATGAGTGCTTTGTTTCGGGCTGGATAATTGATAATATTCGTCATCATCTTGCGGTTGTTTCTGTAGACGAATTCAGCCCAACTTATTATTGTTTAGGGGCGGTGGATAGCGCGTATTTCAGCTTGGCAGATACTATGGGGCAATTCGATCCGCCGAGGATATTTATCGAAAAAGAAGTTGAAGGGATTGGACTAAAACCAATACCTGGATTAGAAGTCGCGGTTATGCCTTTGGGCGCCTACTCCCCATGTTACTGGGTAGAAACCGGAACGGAAGAAAAATTTGGTATCACGGGCGAAATAAGTGTCTTCCCCAATCCTGCGGATACTTGGATAAAACTGATATTGGATAACCAGAAATTAGAAGAATTAAGGTTGTTTAATCAAAAAGGGCAACTTATTAAGGTAGTCTTTGGAGATTCGATGGCGAGCAAAAATATAGATGTGTCGGAGTTGCCGAATGGTAGCTATTTCTTACAGGTAAAAATAAAGGATAATAGGTACTACGCTGGCAGGTTTGTGAAGCAATGAACATCATGTAACACGCGCTGTGCGGCAACCCTCCCTAAGCGGTCGGGCTGCGCACAGCGCAACCGTTCGGTACAATGCATACCATTAGTCAAAAATCCAATATGACGAGGAAGTAAAAAGCGACGTTCACAGAAGTTCACCTCCCAAATACACGCTCCACTGATGTTCCTCCCCTTTCCTCCTCCGGCACGCTCGGGCGTGCCACCTCCTCCAAAGGAGGACTTTTGACCGACCATATTCCGACTTCCCGTTTACACGTTTACACTTTTACACCTTTACCCGCGCCTGCCACGTCTTCAGCGTGGGTCTAAAACCTCCCACTTCCCACCTCCGCCTTCCGACTTTCCCCCCCTTTCCTCCTCCGGCACGCTCGGGCGTGCCACCTCCTCCAAAGGAGGACTTTTGACCGACCATATTCCGGCTTCCCGTTTACACCTTTACACTTAGGCTGTTCAATGTGACCTGTTTGGGCTGAGACGTATTTTGGATACAAAAAAGT
>PZPC01000091.1 GCA_003045895.1 Bacteroidota bacterium | reverse complement strand
ATGCCGGGTGGTGTGGGGGGGACGGCGGCTTCGGCCGCCTACCCATCCCGATTAGAAAAGGGCCAAATGTGGACTTCCCGTGCCGTAGGTACGGCATCTAAATCAATAGTACGCAGGCATATTCCGTACCTACGGCACGGCCAATCAGTCGGTAAAACAATTTTCTACCGATATCGCGTACCTAAAGGCACGCTTCTCTTATGATAACGCAGCGTTAAGCCGGATGAAAGTTAGGCTGGGAGGTGATTGGGCAGTCTCGTCCGTCGTCTCCTCCGCGCCGCGAGCCGCCCACGCTGAAGACGCCGCGAGAACCAATTGGATTCCTACGGAACCGCTCAGGCTGCGTTTTACGCTTCAACGTAAAGATACGTTAATGCGTTTTTACTGTCTTACCTTTACACCTTTACACGGTCTAAAACTTCCCACCTCCGACTTCCCACCTCGCTCACCCGCGGCCCTCTGCTTGCTGCGCAAGCGGTCTCCTAAAGGAGTTTGTCCGCCCGCCCAGATGCGCGTAATCCCTTGACCGCTCAGGCTGCGTTTTACGCTTCAACGTAAAGATGCGTTAATACGTTTTTACTGTCTTACTTTTACACTTTTACACTTTTACACTTTTACACTTTTACACTTTTTACACGGTCTAAAACTTCCCACCTCCGATTTCCCACCTCCGACTTCGACAGCCCCCTTCACCCCCCCTTGCACGCAGTACTCACGCCCAGCACATACTTTTCGACGACCCCAATGGTAGGTGCCGTTTCAGCGCCCAGAAAACCGTCGATCTCCTGATCGGTGAGCAGGCGCCGGGCCTGATCGGTCAGTTGGCGGGCGATGGGTTCGTAGCTCCAGTGCCATTTTTCTTCGTTGTAGCCTGCCGGCCGCGCCAGCCCTTTGGCGGTATAGGGTTGGCAAAAGCCGTATGTGGGCGCGTGAGCCGTCAGCCACTGGTATTCGGCCAAACCCTGGCCCGTGGCAAAATAGTCGTTGTTCAGTTGGTTGAGGTCCATGTCGGTACCCCAGTGGTGGCGGCTGGTGCCCGGCATCGAGCTCCAGCGCAGAATGGCAAGCGCCCGTGCCTGCGGATCGGGGTAGACCTGGGGGGCTTTTTCCTTGCCTTCCAGCAGGCGTTCGCCCGTCCATTTGGCTTCCCAGATGCTTTTCTGGCGGTCGAAATTGCGGGTAGCGGAAATGACCTTTAGTTGTACGCCGTCCTTTGCTGCCGCGGCGTGCATAGCCAGGAAGGCCGCGTAGGCGTCTTTGCGCAGGTAATAGGTGCCGTCGCGGTCGGTAAACTCGGGCGCTACCTTCGTGAAATCGGGGTGGGTAGCGGGGTCGAAGCGGCCGCGCAGGTAGTCGAGGGAGAAAGCGGGGATGACGGTGCTATCGGCCCGGGCGATGACATCGCGGAGGGTTGGGGGTATCGTGGTTTCATTCATTTGCGGCGGTTCCACCACCGCGTTGTTGTGCCGGAATACAAATACACCAGCACCTAAGAGGAGGAGCAACACGAGGAGGAGCAATACTTTTTTCATAGGGAATAATTTTCGGGGTACATCCAGTTCAAGGTAGGGCATTACGGTTGGTGGTCTGTTTTTTTCAGTTGAATGTGCTGAGCTTCCAGGTGGATATCCACCCATTCGCCAGGGGTAAAGGTAGCTGCCAGGGCCGGATTCGCCCACACCTGGACCTGTTCGTCGCCCAGTTGCATAACGACAAGGGCGCCGTTCTGTTGTGGGACGAGGGTCACGATTTTCCCCTTCAGCTGCCAGGGCACGGCGGGTGGCGGTGTCGCGAAATAGACCAGTGGGCGTTCCCTGGCGATGATTTTGCCATCGGCCAACACCCAGACGGTATCGGCCAGCTGGCACAATTCTGCGGGGTCGTGGCTGATGAGGATCGTCGTCAGTTGGTATTCGCGGTGTACGCGGAGGAGGTACTGTTGCAGTTTCTGGCGCATCTCGAGGTCGAGGGCCGAGAGGGGTTCGTCGAGTAAGAGCAGGCGGGGGCGCTGCACCAGGGCCCGCGCCAGGGCTACCCGTTGCTGCTGTCCGCCCGACAGGTGGGTAGGGCGCTGGTGTTGGAGATTCCCCAGTTCACAGAGTTCTACCAAATCGGTGACGATGCGCGGGTCTTGCCCCCTGGCCAGGGCAAAGGCCAGGTTTTCACGTACCGTCATGTTGGGAAAGAGGGCGTAATCCTGGAAAACCAGCCCGACCTGCCGCTCCTGGGGTGGCCGGTTGATGCCGGCAGCGGTGTCCAGCCAGGTGGCCCCGTCCACGACGATCTTGCCCGCCTCGGGTTGCAACAAACCCGCGAGGGTGCGCAGCAGCGAGGTCTTACCCGCCCCCGATTTGCCGAAAAGGCCAACCAGCTGATGTGCCGGCAGGTGCTCCTTCACCCGCAGGGTCAGCTCTCCTCCGGGTGCCCGCAGTGTTTTTTCGACGAAAATATCCATCATGGCCACCAGCTTTTAAAGTACCCCCCGTTGGAGAGGTAGACGAGCAGGAGAATAACGAACGTGAGGGCAAACAACACCAGGGAATAGGTATTTGCCACCGGGTAGTTCATCGATTCTACGGCGTCGTACACGGCGATGGCTGCCACCTTGGTCTGGCCGGGGATATTGCCGCCAATCATGAGTACCACGCCGAATTCGCCAATGGTGTGGGCAAAAGCCAACACGATGCCCGTGAGCAACGAGGGCTTGATGTTGGGCAACAACACCCGGAACAAGGTGGTCCGTGGCGACTTCCCCAGCACGTAGGCCGCCTCCCGCAGCGAAGGGGGCAGGTTGCTCAGCCCCGCCTGGATGGGGTGCACCATAAATGGCAGGCTGTAGAGCAACGAGGCTACCACCAACCCCTCGAACGAAAAAACCAGCCGCAACCCCAGCCACGTATCCAGCCACGCCCCGAAGGTGTGGGCCGGACTGAAGGCGATGAGCAAATAAAAACCCAGCACGGTAGGCGGCAGCACCAGCGGCATGCTCACCAGCGTTTCCACCACGGGCTTCCAGCGCCGCCGCGAGTAGGCCAGCCAGTAGGCCAGCGGCACCGAGATCAGGAGCAGCAGCAGCGTGGTGATAGCTGCCAGCTTAAAAGTGAGCCACAGCGGGGTCCAATCGATCATGAAAAGGGATGAAATTTAGGGGGCAAGATACGATAAAAACTTGCGGCGCTATTTTACTCCGCTACCCGGTAACCAAAATTTCGCAAGATATCCTGCGCCGTTGCGGAAAACAAAAAATCGACAAATTGCCGGGCCTGCGCTTCCCGGGCCGGGGTACCCCTGACGACGACTACCCCCTGCGCGATAGGGGTGTACAACCGCGGGTCGATCTCCAGCCAGCGGCCCTGATCGCGCAGGCCGGGAGCCCGCACGATGGACATCGCCGTGAACCCGGCCTCCGCCGCCCCCGAACGGATGAACTGGTTGGTTTGGGCAATGCTCTCGCCGTAGACCAGCTTGCCCGCGAGCGCGGTGTGCAGTTGGTAATGGTCCAGCACTTCCAGGGCCGCTACCCCGTAGGGCGCCGTCTGCGGATTGGCGATGGCTACGTGGCGCACCGTGTCCGTCAGCAGCCAGTCGATGGTAGGGGTCTGTCCCGGCAGTTGGGTCCAGAGGACCAACGTTCCGTAGGCATATACGCGCGGTGCGGCCGTGGCGAGGCCTTCGTCAAAGAGCGCTTGCGGGTATTTCAGGTCGGCAGCAACCAATACATCGTACGGTGCCCCCGCCCGGATCTGGGCCGTCAGCTTCCCCGAGGAACTGACCACCGGCTCACAGGCGATGCCGCTGCTGGCCGTGAAGGCAGCGGTGAGGGCTTGCATGGCAAACTGCATATTGGCGGCCGTAGCGATGGCCAGGGTGGCGCGCTCGCGGGGCGCACTGCAGGCCAGGAGGAATGCCAGGCTGATGAGGGTGAGGATTCGGTTGGTCATGTGAGTTTGGTTTTGTGCCCTTTGTGATCAAAAAGGAACCACAAAGATTTTTACCACAAGGATTTTCACCACAAAGGCCCTGTGTGATCAAAAAAAAAAGGCCCTGTGTGATCTAAAAAAACGCACTTTGTGATCAAAAAAATGCCCTACCGGCCATTAGCCAAAGCTCCAGCCCTGACCCCGGTAGGTAGGCACACTGTGCACCGTTTCGCCGTCGAGCAGGAGGAGGTGATTGAAGTGCTCGCAGAGCTCACCGGCTTTGGCGTGGCGGAAGAAGATGGGGTCACCGGGTTGCAGGGCCGGAACTGGGTGTTTATAAAATACCGGTGTTTGCACCTCGCCGGCGCCTTCGTGGGGGTCGAGCTGGCCGCCCGGAGGCAGATACACGACGGGTGCTTTGGCAGGCCCTATCCCACCCGACGCGACGAAGCCGCCACCGTGGCAGGTGAAGATGCCCGCCCGGGGCTGCCGCACCACGGGCACACCGTAGAAGAGCGCCGGGTGCAATTGAAAGTGGCGGTAATGGTCGAACAGGTGCGGGGCGTAGAACCCCGAGCCCACGGTCACTTCCGTGACCACGGCTTCCTGGCGGGTAGTTTCGAGGCTGCCGGTGCCGCCGCCGTTCACGAAGCGCAGTTGAAAGCCGTGCGCCTCGATGGCTGCCACCGCCGCTGCCCGCCAGGTGCTGATGGGGCGCCGGGCGCGCTTTTGCAGCCAGCGGATGGCTGCGTTTTTCAGGTACTGGCCCGGCGTGTCATCACCGACACCTGCCAGCTGGGCTTCGTAGCCCATGAGGCCGTCCAGGCGCACGTAGGGTAGGGTGTTGAGGTATTCGAGGATACGCTCCAGGTCGGGCAGGGTACGAATGCCCGAGCGCCAGACGCCGAAGTGCAGCCCTGGGTAGCTTTGCGACAGGTCGATGTCGAGGCACACGGGCATCCGTACGCCCAGGGCTGCGCCCGCCGCGTTGGCGAGCTCCAGGTGGCGGACCTCGTCGGCCATCAGGCAGAGGTAGGTGCCTGCCTGTACGGCTTGCCCCAACTGCCGTAACAGCGCAGGGTCGACTACGGGATAGCCCAACAGGAGGTCGTCGAAACCTGCTTGTGCCAAAGCCAGCGCCTCCTCGCCATGGTAGGCCATGATGCCCTGGAATTGGGCGTCGGCAGCCAGCAGCAGGCGCAACACCTCCACGCAGCGGATGGACTTGGAGGCCAGCCGTATTTTTTTATCACCCGCCCGGGATCGGTTGATGGTGATGTTTTGGCGCAGCAAAGCGAGATCCAGACAGGCGTAGGGAAACGGCTGGTCTTGGAGGATTTGGCGGTACGTGGTATAGGTTGGCATAGAGCAAGCGGTTTGGGTAATGCTGGTGGCTATCCTTTTTTTGCCACCAAGGCTCGAAGGGCACCAAGATTTTGCCACGGAGTTTTTTTGCCCCGACAGCAAAAAAGGTACGAAATGTTTCCAAAATAAATTTAGTGGGATTTGGTGTTTTCTGTGCTTTAGTGGCTATTCTTTTGCCCCAGCAGCAAAAAAAAATAGTGCCCACAAAATTCAAAATTAGCCATACCTTACGGTAAGTAGTTAGACGGAATTTAGGATAGCCGATTTTTTCCGTCGCTTAAAGCCCAAAAAATATGGATAATAACGTCGAAGCGAGGGTGAAGGAGTTGGTAGGCAATTTCAAGCTCGAACAGGCGCTGGATGTGCTGATTGCCGAAGCCCAGCAGCAAACCCAGCGCAAGCAGCATACCCTGCTGGTGCTGAAGGGCAAGCTGGCGCTGCTCGCCGAGCAGGATATGATGGGTACCGTAGATGCCGATGACGTGGCTAAGGAAAAAGCGAAGATTGCCCACCATATTCTGGTGATCGCTGGCGGCAGCACGCTCGACGAGGAGGAGCCTGCGGCCGACCCGAAAACGGCGGGCGTTACCGGCAAAGGCAGTCCTACCGGCCGTTACCTCCTCCTGGGCGGGCTGCTGGTGGCGGTGCTGGTGGCTGGATTTTTCATGGTCAGGCGGGTGGGTAAGCTGGCCGATCGCGCCGCCAAAAGCCAGCAGGAACAACCCCGCGATGCACCCACTGCGGATGCGGCCCGCCTGGATAACCAGACCGCTAACAAGCCCCAACCGGCAACTTCCAGCGGCCAACTGCGGGTCCAGGACTTTCCCAATTTGCGCAAGAAATTCAACTTCCAGGATTTTCAGTTCGAATTCCGCGACGTGACGGCCACCCTAATTTCCGACAGCGAAATTCAGCTGAAGATGAGCTACGCCCTCACCTGCCGCAACAATGCCGGTATCTGCTACCGGGCCACCATCCGCATTTATGCCGACGGCAACCCCATTGCCCCCAGCAACCAAACCAACCTCGCTGGTTGGCTGGAACACAACAGCGCCATCAAAGACGAGCTGACCTTTGTGCTCGATGCCAGCGCGCAGGACTTCCAGCTGGAGCTTTCCCGCGACCACTCCACCTGGAAACGGGCCTTTAAAATTTTGCGGAAATAAGGCGATCTGGCTATTCGCCAAACAAGGTCTGCAAGTAGCCCGATAAAAATACCCCGTCCGGATCTTGCTCGGCCCGGAGCCGGGTGAAGGTGCCGAATTCCGGGTAACAATCCCGCAGTTGTGGTTGCGTGAGGGTATGGATTTTGCCCCAGTGTGGCCGCCCGCCGTGGGCCAGGAAGATGGCCTCGAGGGCGCCAAAGTAGGCTTTGAAATCGGCTTTGTGGTACACGTGGGCCGCAACGTAGGCCGAATCGCGCTGGTAGGCTGGACTCAGAAAAATGTCGTCGCCCTGTACAAAGCGGTTTTCCAGGGGAAACATGACGGTGGTGTTGTTTTTATTGACCCAGCTTACCACTTCCTTTTGCACCTCGGGGTAGGCCGCCAGCGGCACGTTGTACTCCATCTCGTTGAACTTCACCAGCCGTGGCGTGGTGAACACCCGGTGGCTGTGGTTCACCTTGCGGTGGTGGCTGGTGGTACTGGCCGCAAAGCGGGCTACGGCGTGGGTAAGCGCCGGAAAGCGGTGGGCGATTTCGCAGGCCAGGTGGAAACCGTAGTTTTCCAGGACGATATCCTGTAGGTAGTCGCGCCAGGAATGCGGGTCGGGTGGGGCCGCGGTGGTATTCACCGTTTTGGTCATCACGTGCGGCGTATTGGGGAACCAGTAGAACTCAAAATTGCGGTGGTTGGCATTGCGTTCGGCCAGGGTAGCCAGCACCTCGGCCAGGGAGGCTTTGTCGATGACCAGCTCCAGCCGGTAAGCTGGCACGCACTGTAAGGTCAGCTCGGTGATAATGCCCAGAGCGCCGATGGACACCTGGGCCGCGCGGAACAGTTCGGGCTGTTCCGTCGCCGAACAAGTGACCACCTCGCCGTGGCCGTTGACCAGGCGGATGGCCACCACCTGGGTGCTCATGTTGCCGAAGCCCGTGCCCGTGCCGTGGGTGCCCGTGCTCACGGCGCCGGCAATGCTCTGGGCGTTGATGTCGCCCATGTTGGCCAACGCCAGCCCGTGGCCGTGGAGGATGTCGCCAAGGGCGTGGAGTTTGGTGCCCGCCCTGACGGTTGCCTGCTGCCGGGCGGCGTCTACGTGTACCAGGCCCTGGTAGTGGTCGAGGCTGATGAGGTTATCCGTCGTCACACTGAGCGGCGTAAACGAATGCCCCGAGCCGATGAGCCGGATCTTTCGCCCTTCGCGGCGGGCTGTTTGTACCAACGCCTGAATCGCTGCCTCGGTGGTGGGGTAGCTTATCCGCGTTGGGGTCCATTCCAGGTAACCAGACCAGTTCTTCACGCTGTTATATTGATTTGGGATTCATCGTTGTCATTGACGTCCAACCAGCCGTGGCGGCGGTCATTGGCCTCGGTTGAGGGCCACAGGCCAGGCCAGCGAACGGCACAATCTGATCGCCTTTGTTCCTGCGGTGGTGTCAATAATTGACCAGGAGCGGCTGCCTGCTGATGGACAACCCACCCCTACAACCCTGCTCGTGCCGACACCTCGAGCATGCGGTCGATGCTGGCCCGTCCTTCGCGGATAACCCACTCGGGGAGGGTGATCTCGGGCAACTCGTACTGCATACAGAGGTAGAGCTTTTCCATGGTATTGAGCTTCATGTGGGGGCAATCGTTGCAGGCGCAGGTGTTGTTGGGCGGTGCCGGAATGAAGGTTTTGTGGGGCGACGCCTTGCGCATCTGGTGCAGGATTCCCGCCTCGGTAGCGACAATAAATTCCGTGGCCGGGTGGGTCTGGGTGTACTTCAGCAGGCCCGAGGTGGAACCGATGTAGTCGGCTTTTTCCAGCAGGTGCGGCTCGCACTCGGGGTGGGCGATGAACTGGGCCTGTGGGTGGCGGATCATGAGTTTGGTGATCTTCTCATGGCTGAAGATTTCGTGCACCATGCAGGAGCCGTTCCAGAGCACCATGTCGCGGCCGGTGGTTTTCACCAGGTACTTGCCCAGGTTGATGTCGGGGGCAAAGATAATGCCCTTGTCGGCTGGGATGCTTTCGATGATTTGCACGGCATTGGTGGAGGTACAGCAGATGTCGGTGAGGGTCTTCAGTTCGGCAGTGCCGTTGATGTAGCTGACCACCACGTGGTCGGGGTATTTTTCTTTGAATTTGCGGAACAGCGGTGCCGGGCAGCTATCGGCCAGGCTGCAACCCGCCTTCAGGTCGGGGAGGAGCACCTTCTTGGTGGGGGAGAGGATTTTGGCGGTTTCGGCCATGAAGTGTACACCCGCAAAGACGATAATGTCGGCATCGGTACGGGCTGCTTCCTGGCTGAGGCCCAGGCTGTCGCCCACGTAGTCGGCGATGTCCTGGATATCGGCATCCTGGTAATAGTGGGCCAGAATGATGGCATTCTTCTCCCGCTTCAGGCGGGTGATTTCGGCGGCCAGATCGAGGGTCGGGTCAACGTCCAGGTCGAGAAAGCCTTTCTTGTTCAGGTGGCGGGTGGCGGTGGCTACGGATGCTTCCATGGCGGCGGTTTTTTGTTTGCTAATAGCAGTACAAAGATAGTTAACATTACCTACGAAAAAAGGTGGCCCGTTTCCGAACCACCTTTTTTATTACTTAACAACCGGGCTGCCCGCGTTCTGCGGCGCCCGATCCTCCTCTTCCTTAAGCCAGGTCGAATCGGTCCAGGTTCATCACCTTGTTCCACGCCGCCACAAAGTCGTGGACGAAGCGCTCCTGTCCGTCGGCACAGCCGTAGACTTCAGCAACTGCGCGGAGTTCGGAGTTTGAGCCGAAGATCAGGTCAACGCGGGTACCGGTCCACTTGAGCGCGCCGGTTTTGCGATCGCGACCTTCAAAGACGTCATCGGCTGCCGAAGCTGCCTTCCAGGTCGTGCCCAAATCGAGCAGGTTGACGAAGAAGTCGCTGGTGAGTGCGCCGGGTCGGCTGGTGAAGACGCCGTGTGCGGTATGGCCAAAGTTGGTACCCAGTACCCGCATGCCGCCTACGAGCACCGTCATTTCCGGTGCGGTCAGCGTGAGCAGTTGGGCGCGGTCTACCAGCATGTCTTCGGCAGGAACCAGGTGCTTGGGATTCAGGTAATTGCGGAATCCGTCGGCCGTAGGTTCCAGAACAGCGAAAGCTTCCACGTCGGTTTGTTCCTGCGTCGCATCGGTGCGTCCGGGGGTGAAGGGTACCGTCACGGTATGACCGGCGTTCTTCGCGGCCTGCTCAATGCCAGCACAGCCACCCAGCACGATCAGATCGGCGAGGGAAACCTGCTTGCCGCCGGTCTGTGCGCTGTTGAAGGTGGTCTGGATGCCTGCCAGCGTCTTCAGCACGGTGGCCAGTTCAGCGGGATGGTTCACTTCCCAGTCCTTCTGTGGCGCCAGGCGCAGGCGTGCACCATTGGCACCGCCGCGCTTGTCGGAGCCGCGGAACGTGGAGGCAGATGCCCAGGCGGTGGTTACCAGTTGGGAAACCGTCAGGCCAGAAGCCAGCAGTTGCGCCTTCAGGGTAGCGATATCTTTATCGTTGACCAGGGGGTGCGCAACGGCGGGAACGGGGTCTTGCCAGATCAACTCTTCGGTCGGTACTTCCGGGCCGAGGTAGCGGGCGCGTGGTCCCATGTCGCGGTGCGTCAGCTTGAACCATGCCCGCGCGAAAGCGTCGGCGAATTCTTCGGGATGCTCGTGGAAGCGCCGGGAGATGGGTTCATAGATCGGATCCATCCGCAGGGCGAGGTCCGTGGTGAGCATGAAGGGTGCGTGCTTCTTGGTGGGGTCGTGGGCATCGGGCACCGTGCCAGCACCAGCGCCACCTTTGGGCCGCCACTGGTGGGCACCGGCGGGGCTCTTGGTCAGTTCCCACTCGTAGCCAAACAGGTGGTTGAAGTAGTCGTTGCTCCACTTGGCGGGTGTCGTCGTCCAGGCGCCTTCCAGGCCGCTGGTGATGGTGTCATCGCCGTTGCCCGTGCCGAAGGTGTTCTTCCAGCCCATGCTCTGCTCTTCGATGCTGGCACCGGCGGGTTCCCGACCCACGTACTTTTCGGGATCGGCGGCGCCGTGGGTTTTGCCGAAGGTGTGTCCGCCAGCGATCAGGGCGACGGTTTCTTCGTCGTTCATAGCCATCCGGCCAAAGGTCTCCCGGATGTCGCGCGCCGAAGCAATGGGATCGGGGTTGCCGTTGGGGCCTTCCGGATTGACGTAAATCAGCCCCATCTGCACGGCGCCGAGGGGGTTCTCCAATTCGCGGTCGTCGGTGTAGCGCTTGTCGCCCAACCACTCGGTTTCCGCACCCCAGTAGATGTCTTCGGAAGGTTCCCAAACATCGGCACGACCACCGGCAAAACCGAAGGTCTCAAAGCCCATCGACTCGAGGGCGCAGTTGCCAGCGAGGATCATGAGGTCGGCCCAGGAAATTTTCTTGCCGTATTTCTGCTTGATCGGCCAAAGGAGTAAGCGGGCTTTGTCCAGGTTGGCATTGTCGGGCCAGCTGTTGAGCGGCGCAAAGCGCTGGGTGCCTAAGCCCGCACCGCCACGGCCGTCGGAAACGCGGTAGGTGCCGGCGCTGTGCCAAGCCATGCGAATGAAAAATGGCCCGTAATGGCCGTAGTCTGCCGGCCACCAGTCCTGGGAGTCGGTCATCAGATCGAAAATGTCCTGCTTCAGGGCACCCAGGTCGAGGGTTTTGAACGCCTCGGCATAGTCGAACGCCTCGCCCATCGGATTGGACAGGGAAGAGTGCTGGCGGAGGATGTTCAGTTTCAACTGATTGGGCCACCAGTCGCGGTTGGTGGGGCCACTGCCCGCACCTTGCTTGAGCGCACCACCCAGGTACGGGCACATGCTGGCATCATTGACATTGTAACTGGTACCATTGCCGGAAGTGGAATGGCCTTTGAGAGTATCCATATAGTGGTTGATTTTTTTTCTACTTTGATAAGGATAAATTTACCAAAAAGTTCATGAATTTGGTGGATTTCTACCCCGGTAATCTGCCCGGGCCGAACTGCCTGTTGCTTGTTTTGTCTCCGCATCAACTGACAATTTAAAGGCCAATTGCGCAGGCCTACAACCTGGACAAATAAAAAACACTAACTTTAGTACACTTTATCCAACCGTAATGTTGACGAGCAGGATAGATAAGATTATTATCCCTACGGGATTAAAACGAATTGGCGTTCTCGACTCGACTCAATCCCGCAGGGATGACAAGATCTATCACCCTTTCAGGGTTTAGCAACGGGTCGATATGGCTATAATATTATCATCCCTACGGGATTAAAACGTGTTGGCGTTATTGGCGGAATCCCGTAGGGATGACAAGATTCTAGAACTATAATATTATCATCCCTACGGGATTAAAACGTGTTGGCGTTATTGGCGGAATCCCGTAGGGATGACAAGATTCTAGAACTATAATATTATCATCCCTACGGGATTAAAACGTGTTGGCGTTATTGGCGGAATCCCGTAGGGATGACAAGATTCTAGAACTATAATATTATCATCCCTACGGGATTAAAACGTGTTGGCGTTAATTGGCGGAATCCCGTAGGGATGACAAGATGCTAGAACGATCATCCCTACAGAATTAGGATGAGTTGGCGTTAATTGGCGGAATCCCGTAGGGATGACAAGATGCTAGAACGATCATCCCTACAGAATTAGGATGAGTTGGCGTTAATTGGCGGAATCCCGTAGGGATGACAAGATGCTAGAACGATCATCCCTACAGAATTAGGATGAGTTGGCGTTAATTGGCGGAATCCCGTAGGGATGACAAGATGCTAGAACGATCATCCCTACAGAATTAGGATGAGTTGGCGTTAATTGGCGGAATCCCGTAGGGATGACAAGATTCTAGAACGATCATCCCTACAGAATTAGGATGAGTTGGCGTTATTGGCGGAATCCCGTAGGGATGACAAGATTCTAGAACGATATTACATCACACCAAAATAACCCCGGAGGGGTGATACCAACATGGCAGCAGGTACCTTTTCCCAAATATACATTCAATATGTTTTTGCCGTAAAAGGCAGGTCCAATCTATTGCAAAAACCCTGGCGCGGAGAGGTCTTCAAATACATGTCAGGCATCATCAAAGGAAAAAACCAAAAACCGATAATTGTAAATGGCGTTGCAGACCATGTTCACGTTTTCGTTGGATTGAAACCATCCATGAGCATAGCTGATTTGGTGCGGGACATCAAAAATAATTCCTCTAAATTTATCAATGAACAAAATTTCTTGAAGGAGAAATTTGCCTGGCAGGAAGGTTATGGGGCTTTTTCTTATGCGCATTCACAAATTGATCAGGTGTATCAATACATTGCCAATCAGGAAGCGCATCATGAAAAGAAAACTTTTCGGGAAGAGTATATTGACTTTCTTCAAAAATATGAAATCGAATACAACGAAAAATATCTCTTTGAATGGATGGATTAGATCTATCACCCTTTCAGGGTTTTGGTACGGGTCGATATGGCTATAATATTATCATCCCTACGGGATTAGGATGAATTGGTGTTTTTGGCCGAATCCCGAAGGGATGACAAGATGCTAGATCTACAACCCCACCACCCGTCCGCCGTCCAGCAGGGCAATCGGGGCCACCATCCGCCCGTCGTATTCGCCAAAGATCGTTAGGGGCTGTCCGCCGCTGGCGGCCAGCAGTTGCCAGGCTTTGGTATTGTTTTCCAGGGGCAGCTGCCGCAGTTGTTGATCGACGAGGGTAAAGGTGGCCGTTAGTTGGTGGTAAACGGGCGTAACCCGCTCCAGCAGGGCCGGAAAAGCGAGCAGCCACGGCGAAAGGGCCAGCGCCTGGGCGTAAGCGGTGGTGAAGGCCGCCAGGTCGGGGTGGCCGGCCAGGCCGTCATAGGGCTCGCGCGAGGCATGGTACTGCCGGAAGGCGGCCCGCAGCGCCGGTTGGCCGGGGTAGAAGACGAGGGTGCCGCTGAGGACGCTTCCCGTCACCCACTGGTCTTCGAAGCTTTGGTTGCCGAAGACGAAATCCAGGAGGAGGGCAAACTGCGCCGTTTTTTCGCCGCGCAGCCAGGTGCGGCGGTAGGTCAGCTTCTCGTCGGTACCGCTGCTGACACCCAGCACCAACCAGTTGTCTTTCACGCCGGGCTGGTTGCCGAGCTGCTCTTTGCGCAGGTTCCAGCCTGCTACTTGCAGGAGCTCCCGCTTCTGGTCGGGGAGGAGGGTGCTCTTGCGTTGCCAGGCGCGCACGAAGAGGTAGAGCAAGCCCAGTTCGCCGGCCACGGTATCCACCCAGTCGTCCTGCGGGAGCAGGGCCTGGCACTGGCGAATCCGGCGGGCCAGGCTGCCAAGTTTGCTGTCGACCAGGCGGGCGGCAATGCTTTCCCACTCTTCGGGGGCGGCGGCCAGGGTGGCCAGCCCCTGGCGGGCCACATTTTGCAACCACTTGTCCAGTTCTTCCACGCCCTGGTCCATCAGTTCCAGTCGCTTTTCCTGTTGCAGGGGGTTGGTTTTGGCGGGTACCTTGGCGGTGGTGTCGGGTTGGCCGAGCAGGGCGTGCACCCAGTCGGGCGCCTCATTGCGCACCTGCCAGCCTTCGGGGCGGTTCAGGAACAGGAGGATGAGCGCCAGGCTGTGCTTGCAGGGGCGGCGCCGGCTCTTGCACGAACACCGGAACAGCGGCGGCTCCAGCCGCACGGCGGCTTGCATCACATCTCCGTATTTGGTTTCGTATTCGCCCCACAGCCAGTCGCCGTTGCCTTCCAGCACGTGCCAGCCGCGGGCAAAGAACAGGCGCCGGGCCTGGTCCAGCGTACTGGCGTCGGGGGCCAGCGCAAGCAGGCGTTCGTACGACCAGGATGCCGGAGGGGTGTCCATGAGGAGGGGTATTATTGATGAAAAAACGCAGCCGTGGCATTAAAACATAGCCACTAAAACACGAAAAGCACTAAATCCCACTAAAATTGTTTGGTGAAAATTTTGTGCCTTTTGTGCTTTTGTGGCGAAAAAATCTTTGTGGCCTGGGGGGGGAACCGCCGTAGCTCCTAATCCTCATCCGAATCTTCTTCGGTAATCAGGCCCAGCAGTTGCAGGGCTTTTTCGGAAGCCTGCTGTTCGGCGCTCTTCTTGTTGAAGTCGTCGGCAATGGCCACCTTTTCGCCGTCGATGACGACGGCCACCTTGAAGCGGTCGCGTTTATCCATCTTGTAGCGGGTGATCAGGCGGTACGACACGTTCTGGCCGTTTTTCTGGCAGTGTTCCAGCAGTTGGCTCTTGTAGTTGTCGTCGTAGGTTTCCAGTTCGTGGATATCTACGAATCTGCGCAGCATGCGGCGCACGATGAAGCGTTTGGTGCCGTCGTAGCCCACTTCCATGTAGACTGCTCCGACCAGCGCTTCCACGGCGTTGCCCAGCATGGAGCGGCTGATGCGGGTGTTGTTGAACTCGTTGAGCATCATGTCCATACCCATGCTATCGCCGATCTTGTTGAGCGATTTTCGCTTCACGATCTTCGAGCGCATCTTGGTCAGGAAGCCCTCGTCGGCATTGGGGTATTTTTGGAAGAGGTAGTCGGCCACCACCGTACCCAGCACCGCGTCGCCCAGGAACTCGAGGCGCTCGTTGTTCTGCATGGCGTAGGTCTTATCCGACTGGGTAGATTTGTGGAAAAAAGCCTGCTTGAAAATGCGCAGGTTACCGGGGGTAAAGCCAATGATCTGGCGAAACCGGCGGGCCACATCCCTTTCCGGAGAAAGGTAGGCGTTGTAGAAGCGTTTAATGGTTCGAAACACAGCACACCATTTTAGGCGAAAGCCTCGTCAGCCCCTGGGGGCAGCCAAGTCCGTCAGCCGGTACAACATTGGCCCAGGCCAACGGCCTGAACCCATTCAGTTACACTTTGGGTGGGGGGTGAAACGATTGCCGTTATCCGGAATGGTGGAAGGCAAAATTACGGGTGAGCCGTGGTTTTTTGGTGGGCAAAAAGCTTGATGCACCAAAAAATCACGCATTGGGGTCACGCTGTAAGATCGCGAAATCTTCCGCTAACCAGGACCAGGTAATTGTTTACCCTACCCTTCAAAGCGCTTAAAGACTGCTGCGGAATTGTGTCCGCCGAAGCCAAAAGTATTACTGAGTGCCACCTTGACATCCCTTTCCTGCACTTCGTTGAAGGTCAGGTTGATGCGGGGATCAATCTCCGGATCAGGGTTGAAATGGTTGATCGTAGGAGGCACAAATTTATGTTGGATTGCTAAAACGCAAGCAATATTCTCTATTGCACCGGCAGCTCCGAGCAGGTGTCCGGTCATGGACTTGGTGGAACTGATGTTCAAATCGTAGATGGATTGGCCGAAAACCTTCTGAATGGCTTTCAACTCGGCACCGTCGCCCAGGGGGGTAGAAGTGCCGTGGGTGTTGATGTAGTCCACATCGGCAGGCGAAATACCGGCAAATTGCAAGGCATTGCGCATGCAGTTGCTGGCGCCCAGTCCTTCCGGATGCGGTGCCGTAATGTGGTACGCATCAGAAGTAGCGGCGTAGCCCATCAGTTCGGCGTAGATGGTAGCGCCGCGTGCTTTGGCGTGCTCCAACTCTTCGAGAATGAGGCAGCCTGCACCTTCGCCGAGCACAAAACCATCGCGTTCGGCATCGTAGGGGCGGGAGGCGGTGGCAAAGTCGTCGTTGCGGGTAGAAAGGGCTTTCATGGCGCTAAAGCCACCAATGCCCACCTCCGTAACGGCAGCTTCCGAACCGCCCACTACCATGAAATCAGATCGTCCCAATCGGATATCGTCGGCCGCTGCACCCAGGGCATGGCCCGTTGATGCGCAAGCGGAGACAACGCCGTAGCTGGGGCCTCGCAGACCATATTTCATTGAAATATGACCAGCCCCCATATTTCCAATCATCTTGGGAATCATGAATGGATTGTACCGCGGTTGATCGCTACTAGCATTGTAAACAATCTCCTCCTCCAACGACCGCAAGCCGCCAATACCACTGGCCCAAATAACCCCCGATCGGTCCAGGTCCAATTGACCCATATCGATACCGGAATTTTGGAGCGCCTCATCGGCGGCTACCAATGCGTAAATGACAAAGCGGTCGAGCCGTCGCACTTCGCGACGATCGATGAAGTCGGTGGGTTCAAAATCCTTGATTTCGCACGCAAATTGCGTTTTGAACTTCACGGGATCAAAATAGGTGATGCGATTGGCACCACTTACTCCTTTTTGTAACCCTTCGAGATAGGCGGTAACCGTGTTACCGATGGGTGTTAAGGCGCCAAGGCCTGTAATAACCACTCTTCTCATGACATCGGTGTTTAACAACTACCCACCGTTGAATTAGCGGAAAGTGATCAGAAAAAAAACCGTCCGAAAAACATGTCCCACCAACCCTACGAACCTGCCGCAGTGGTAAGGGGATGTCCTTCGGACGGTTACAATAAATGGAAACTTATTCCGTAACCTGCGATTGCAGATAAGAGACAGCCTGGCCCACCGTTTGGATGTTTTCAGCTTGCTCGTCGGGAATAGAAATATCGAAAGTTTTTTCGAATTCCATGATCAATTCTACCGTATCCAGGGAATCTGCCCCCAGATCGTTGGTAAAACTGGCCTCGTTGGTGATCTCTGATTCGTCGACGCCTAATTTGTCAACGATGATCTGCTTTACTTTTGTTTCAATGCTAGACATGGTCAATTCGCTTTTATGGTTCACGAATGTGCGTGCAAAGAAAAATATAACCGCGTTGATAACCAAAGTTTTCTACTTAAATTTTTATTTGCCCACTCTCGGAGCGGTACCAAAAACGGCTTAAAAGGAACCCTTTTTAGCTGAAAACCAGGGCCTAAAGCGGGCGTTTTGTGAAAAAAAAAGAAAGTAGCCACTGTGGGTAACTTACCAATTGGTACCTTGCGGAAATAACTGGTAGCCGGGCAATTAGCTAAAAATAATCTGCAATAGCTTGGTGGTGCTGTCTCAGAGCAGTACTTTTATGCCTAATTATTGTAAAAAGTACACTTACTGTGTCGTCCTCCACCGCAGAAAAAAATTCAGTCATGAAGATTGTTGATCATCAAAACACAAAAATTGTCGCTACCGTAGGGCCAGCATGTAGTTCTTATGAGAACCTGCTCAAGCTCGTCGAGGCCGGCGTAGATACTTTCCGGCTGAATTTTTCGCACGGCGAGCACGCTGCCCACGAGGAAGTGATCCAGCACATTACCAAAATAAACGACGTTCACGGCACCCACATCGGGATTCTGGCCGATTTGCAGGGCCCTAAACTGCGGGTCGGTAAGATCGAGAACAACGAACTGGAACTCGCCGAGGGGGATGTCGTCACTTTCGTCAACGAGAAGTGCATCGGCAACCGCGAACGCATCTACATGAGCTACCCCCAGTTTGCCGCCGACGTGAAGGTGGGCGAACGCGTACTCGTGGATGATGGCAAACTGGTGTTCGAGGTCATCGAAACCAATAAAGTGGATACCGTGAAGCTGAAGGCGCTCTTCGGCGGCATCCTGTCTTCCAATAAAGGCGTCAATCTGCCGAATACCAACATCTCGTTGCCGTCGCTGACGGAGAAAGATCTCATCGACCTGGAATATATCCTCACCCAGCCGGTCAACTGGATCGCCCTGTCGTTTGTGCGCTCGTCCAGAGACATCAAAGAGCTGCGCGAACGCATCGACGCGGTGGGCCACCCGGCGAAGATCATCGCCAAGATCGAGAAGCCCGAAGCCATCGAGCGCATCGACAAGATCATCAAAGCGTCCAACGGGATCATGGTCGCCCGCGGCGACCTCGGTATTGAGGTGCCCATGGAGCAACTGCCCCTGCTGCAGAAGATGATCATCCAGAAGTGTATCCAGCGGGCCCGCCCCGTGATTGTAGCTACCCAGATGATGGACAGCATGATCACCAACCCCAGCCCTACCCGCGCCGAGATCACCGACGTGGCCAACGCCGTGCTCGACGGTACCGACGCCGTGATGCTGAGCGGCGAAACCTCCGTGGGTCGGCATCCCGTACTGGTGGTGCAGGCCATGAACAAGATCATTGACGAGGCCGAGAAATTTTACGCCACGGCCAAACACAGCCGCCCCGTGCCGACAAAAAAATCCCGCACCTTCATGTCGGACATCGTTTGTTTCAACGCGGCCCGTACGGCCGAGGAGCTGAACGCCAAAGCCATCATCGGGATGACCACCTCGGGCTATACGGCCTTCAAGGTGTCGAGCTTCCGCGCCAACGCGAAGATCTTCATCTTCTCGGACCGCATGAGCATGCTCTCCACCCTCAACCTGTGTTGGGGCGTGCGCTGCTTCTACTACGACCGCTTCACCACCACCGACGAAACCATCATCGATGTATCGGAAATCCTGAAAGCCGATGGCCAGGTCGTAGTTGGCGACGTCATTGTCAATACGGGCAGCATGCCCCTGCACCGCCGCCACCGCACCAATATGATGAAGGTGACGGTGATTGAGTAAAACAGCCTTACGCGCAGCAATAAATTAGGAGCAGGAGGATACCGTTGGTGTCTTCCTGCTTTTGTTTTTGTCTGGCAGGGCTTTCTCATAAAAATATAAATCAGTCCGAAAAGGCGAAAATCACTAAAATTTACCCCGGCCCTAAAGGGAGTTTTAGCGATTTTGCCTTTTCTCCCTTTAGGGTTGGGGCAAAAAAGGCGAAAATTGCTAAAACGGTTTTTTATGAGAAAGCCCTTTTTTGTCTGGTTCCAGCCATTTACTGTGGGTTTTAATACGTATTTTACAAGCAAAATTCAAACTGCTCTCTTTATGCGGCGTTTTCTGCCTCCCCGGCAAAAATCAATTATCACAACCATTACCGCCCTCAAAATCATCAAACAATGAAAACGATTCCTACTACCTTTTTGGCTTTGCTATTTTTCACAGCAACTATCTGCTTTTGGGCTTGCGATGACGATGATACTCTTATACTTACAGCAGCACCTTGCACCATAGCTCTGCCCCTGAGTGCCTTGCCCGATAGCTGTTTTGAGTTGCCGTTAGGTCAAACAGGTTCTATTTTCAACCCGCCGCTTACCGATTATCGATACTACGTATTGAGTGCTTCCACTACCGAAGAAGGCGTGTTCTATTATATGCGTCAAGATTATGATTTATCAAATGTTGTTTATGGAAATCAAAAAATTTTCAAGCACAATATCTGTAAGGGAGAAACAAGCTTGGTGTATGAAATTATTGGCGGCTCAGATATTACTAACTTTTCCGTGAATGACGAAGGCGAAATCCTTTTTCAGCGAAGACAATTACAGCCTATTTTGTTAGCTTCAGCTACTATTCAAGCTCCTATCGAAATAATGCCTGCTGGTGATTATATATACGCTAGGTGGATCAATAATGATAGTTTCAATATCTTGCGCTGGACAGGCGGTAGTAGCTTTGAAAGCTTGATTGTTGATGAATTGGGCAACGAAACAATAGATCCGGGTATTTTTAAGAATAATTTCTTTGACTTTAGGGATGGTAAATATATCATATCTTTCGGCACTAGAAGTCTTCATAATGGATATCTGGGTATTTATGATTTAGCAACGGGAGAACTTACTCTGCTGGAGGATATTCTTACCCAGCACGGACGATATGTAAGTAGAATAATTTGGCTGAATAATCATACGATCATTAGCTATGGCAGAAAGGAGGTTTTTAAATATGACTTAGATACTCGGCAATTGGATATACTGAGCAGTATAAACGATTGCGAGAGCAAAAATTATTACCCTTATGCTACAAAAATCAAGGGCAGGGAAGACATTATTCTGCTTTCTCGCTACGATTTTATTTACAATGCCGCAGGGGAGTACCGCCTACAACACCGCATTTCGGTATTGGATATAGCTACGGGGGAAGAACAAATTTTAGAATTGGAGTAGGCGGGGTAATACTCAACTTACCCCCGCTTCCAGCAGGGTCAGGCTCGCCTCCTGCGTATCCAGGCGAGCGCGGACGCCGTAGGGGAGGGTACACATATCGTCGATGTGCCCGAAGGAGAGGCCGTAGCTGA
>PZPC01000090.1 GCA_003045895.1 Bacteroidota bacterium | reverse complement strand
TTCAGCGTTGCCTGCCACGTCTTCAGCGTTGCCTGCCACGTCTTCAGCGTGGGCGATTGCTAAAAAACGGATCCCCCTGATGTTGTTCCCGCCCTACTTTTACACGTTTACACTTTTCCCCTTTTACACACAGCCACTTCCCACTTCCCACTTCCCACTTCCGATTTCGAGCGCTCCCCCTCAAAATCCAGCAGCCACTGCTTGCGGGGCAATCCACCGGCGTAGCCGGTGAGGCTGCCGTCACTGCCGATGACACGGTGGCAGGGGATGACGATGGCTACGCGGTTCTGGCCGTTGGCTGAAGCGACGGCGCGTACGGCCCGCAGGTTGCCGATCCGGCCAGCCTGCTCCTGGTAGCTGCGGGTGGTGCCGTAGGGGATGGTCAGCAACTCGTCCCAAACCTGCTGCCGAAAAGGAGTCGTGGGGGTATGCAGCGCTACGGTGAAGGTATGGAGGGTGCCAGCGAAGTAGGCCGCCAGCTCTTTTTCCAATTGCTGCAAGTGCGGGTTGGTACCGGGCAGAATGACCGCTTGCAGGCGCTTGCGCAGATCGGCGAACTCGGTCTCGAGCATCCGCCGGTCGGTGAACTCGAGCAGGCAGACCCCCTGATCCGTAGCGCAGGCGTACATGGGCCCCAGCGGCGTGAGCAGGCGCTGAATATGGATCACATTTTGTGCCGCCAACGCCGAAGGGTTGGCCTGGAAG
Organism: Bacteroidota bacterium; assembly: GCA_003045895.1. Lineage (GTDB taxonomy): Bacteria > Bacteroidota > Bacteroidia > Chitinophagales > Saprospiraceae > Lewinella. The sequence goes on along the minus strand of PZPC01000090.1, from coordinate 19,883 downwards.
ATGGACTTGAAGCGCTCCTGGAAACCGCTCAGCGACTCGTAGCCATTGTCGTAAGCCACATCCGTCACCCGTTCGCCGCGCTGGAGCTGGTGGTAGGCCTTGTTGATGCGCAGCATCCGCTGGTAGGCGTGAAAAGTCATGCCGTGGTGCTGCTTGAACCAGCGGCGAACCTGGGCGGGCTCGATACCGCGTTGGCGCAGGTCGTAATCGCGAATCTTCAGGTCCGGATTGGCTTGTAGCTCGGCGAGCAGGGTCTCCACGTAGCCGGGGATTGTGCCAGCTTGCTCCAACGGTCGGCACACCTTGCACGCGCGGTAGCCGTGCAGGATCGCTGCCTTGGCCGTAGGGAAAAACTCGACGTTCTCGGGCTTGGGCTTGCGCGCCGTACACGTAGGCCGGCAGAAGATGCCCGTGGTACGAACGGCCGTAAAAAATACGCCTTCGTAGCGGGCGTCTTTGCGCACAATGGCGGCGTACTGTTGCTGAAAATCGAGTACTGGTTTCATGGTATCCTTATTTGCACAACAAAGTTAGGCGCTTTCCCCGGGGTAGGCTACCGAAAAATGGACGAGGAATTTTTTGGGTCGCAATCCTTGCTATTTAGGGCGTAAACAAGAAGCGCAATCGGGCAAAGCAAAAGTCACCCCTGCTATTCTGGCACTGCTGGACCCGGAATTTACCGACTAGAAATCTAAAAGGAAAATAATTTCCTTAGCTTCGCTTCACTATCCGTCCCTTCCTGCGCCGGACGCGTACGGTTGTGACCAGGCATCCACCCCTTCCCGTCGGGGAACACATTGCACAACACCATGATTATGAAAAAATCGCTTTTTTATCTACCCCTTCTTTATCTCTTCATTGGCACCACCGTTGCTGCCCAGGGCACCCGCCTGTTGCGCGAACCGGCCATCCACCAGCAGGTCATCGCCTTTGTGTACGCCGGCGACATCTGGACGGCCCACCTGGATGGCTCGGCCATCAGCAGGATAACGACCTTCCCGGGGGTGGAAAGTGACCCCCACTTTTCGCCCGACGGGCAATCCCTGGCCTTCACCGCCGAATACGATGGCAACACCGACGTGTACGTCGTGCCCGTAGCGGGCGGCGAGCCCCGCCGGCTCACCTGGCATCCTGGCCCCGACCTGGTCCGCGGCTGGTCGCCGCAGGGCGACGCCGTCCTCTTTGCCTCCGGCCGAACCCAAGTGCCCCACCCCACACCCAGCCAGCTGTGGCTGGTGTCGCTATCAGGTACGACCCCCACCCCACTGATGAAGCCCACGGCCGCCAACGGCGTCTATTCACCCGATGGCCAACAGCTGGTGTACGAGGCCGTCCTCCCCTGGGAAAGCGAGTTCCGGAATTACCGGGGCGGCCAAAACACCCCCCTCCGGATATTGAACCTGGCCACCTACGCGGCGCAAAAACTCCCCTGGGATAACAGCCGCGACCTGGATCCCGTCTGGACCGGCGAAACGATCTACTTCCTCTCCGATCGCGATTTGGGGATGAACATCTGGTCGTACCACGTACCCACCCAACGCCTGCAACAAGTCACCTTCTTCAAGGAATTCGATTGCAAGCACCTCGCGGGCGATCAGCAACACCTCATCTTTGAAAACGGCGGCTACCTCTACACGCTGGCCTACGGCACCAGCCAACCCCAGCAGTTGAACCTCACCGTCACCGGCGACTTCTCCTGGGCCCGCCCCCACTGGATGTCTATTGGCGACTACATCGAGTCGACAGCCATCTCCCCCAACGGCAAGCGGCTCGCCGTAGCGGCACGGGGCGAGATCTTCACCATTCCCGCCAAAAAAGGAGACCCCCGCAACCTGTCCAACAGCCAGGGCGTCGCCGACCGCGCCGTGGCCTGGTCGCCCGACGGGCAAAAGATCAGCTGGTTCTCGGACGAGGGCGGCGAATACCAATTGGTCATTGCCGACCAGTACGGCGAGCACCCCAAAAAGATTGCAATTCCCAACCCTACCTTCTACTACCACCCCACCTGGTCGCCCGATTCGAAATACCTGAGTTTCTACAACGAAAACCGAACCCTCTGGATCGTCGACGTCAGCACCGGGAAATTTACCGAAGTGGCCAACGAAGGATCGGCCCACCCCGAACACGTCATCTACGGCGAATGGGCGCCCGACTCGAAATGGCTGGCCTACACCAAACGCCTGACCAACGAGTACGCCGCCATCTTCGTCTATTCGCTGGAGCAGGGCCAATCTTTCCAAATTACTGACGGCCTGTCCGACTGCAAGTCGCCGGCCTGGGACAAAGGGGGCAAGTACCTCTACTTCCGTGCCAGCACCGACTACGGCATGAACGTGGGCTGGCTGGATATGTCGTCGTTTGACCACCCCATCAAGAGCTCGCTCTACCTGGCCGTACTGACCCAGGACGAGCCTTCGCCGCTGGCACCGGAAAGCGATGACGAGGAAGAAACCAAAAAGAAAAGTGACGACAACGCCGCCGACAAAAAAGAGGACGATGCCGCCGAAAAGAAAGTGGAACCCGTAAAGATCGACTTCGCCGGGCTGGCCCAACGCATCATTGCCCTGCCCGTGCCGGCGGGTAATTACCTTCAGTTGGCCGCTGCCCAGGCCGGCACCCTGCTGTTCAGCGAGCAGGCGCCCGGAGAGGAAAGCCTCACCTTGCACCGGTTCACCCTGGAGAAAAGAGAAGTGGAAAAAGTAGTGGAAGGTATCAGCGGATTTGAAGTAGCCGCGGGCGGCGAAAAATACGGCTACACCACCGAAAACAACCAGTACGTCATTTCTGACGTGAGCGGCGAGCCCGATCCGGCAAAGGAAAGCCTCGACGTGGCTGGCGTAAAAATGAAAATTGATCCACCCCAGGAGTGGGCGCAAATTTTCCGGGAAGCCTGGCGCTACCAACGCGACTATTTCTACGTCGACAATGTCCACGGGCTCGACCTCGACTGGGCCTACCGCACGTATGCGCCCTGGGTGGCCGATGTCCGGCACCGCTCGGACCTCAACTACCTGCTGGATATTTTTAGCGGAGAGACCTCCATCGGACACTCTTTTGTGCGCGGTGGCGACTACCCCGAGGTCGACCGCGTACCGATTGGCCTGCTCGGCGCGGATTTTGTCGTCGAAAACAACCAGTACCGCATCCAAAAAATCTACACCGGCGAAAGCTGGAATCCTACGACGTCGGCACCCCTCAGTGGACCAGGCCTGCGGGTGAAAGCCGGCGACTACCTGCTGGCCGTCAACGGGGTGCCGCTGCAGCCGACTACCAACCTGTACGCCGCTTTTGACCAAACGGCCGACCAGCAAACGCGCATTACCGTCAATGCCACCCCCACGCTGCAAGGCGCCCGGGAGCTGACGGTTGTGCCCGTGGCCAGTGAGGCGGGCTTGCGCCAGCACGACTGGGTAGAGGGCAACCGCCGGCAGGTAGACGAGCTCTCCGGCGGGCAACTGGCCTACGTGTGGTTGCCAAATACCGGCGAAGGCGGCTACACCAATTTCAACCGCTACTTCTTTGCTCAAAAACATAAAAAAGGCGCCGTCATCGACGAACGCTTCAACCAGGGTGGCTCCATTGCCGACTACATCGTGGATCTCCTGGCCCGCGACCTCATGGGCTATTTCAACAATCCCGTGGGCGACCGGCAGCCCTTCACCGCACCCAACGCGGGTATCTGGGGGCCCAAGGTGATGATCATCAACGAGATGGCTGGCTCCGGTGGCGACATGATGCCCTACATGTTCAAGCTCCGCGAGATTGGCCCCCTGGTCGGTACCCGAACCTGGGGTGGCCTGGTGGGCATCTGGGATGTACCCGGGCTCATCGACGGCGGGCGCATCACGGCACCGCGCGGCGGCTTCTACAACCTGGCGGGAGAATGGGACGTGGAAAACATCGGCGTTGCGCCGGACGTAGTGGTAGAACAAGATCCCCAGGCGGTGCAAACCGGCCACGATCCGCAACTGGAGAAAGCCGTAGCCGTAGCCCTGGAATTGTTGAAAACCCAAAGCGTCAAGTTGCTACCCCAACCCGCGGATCCGGTGCGGGTATTGCGGCCAAAGCAGTAGATCCAGAAAAAGAACCGTTTTTAGAAATTTGTCTGCGAACCAATGAAGTTATACCCCATCCTGCTGCTACTCGTTTGTTTTGCCTGTAGCGAGGGGCAGGCGCCACCAGCGCTACCAACTGCCGAAGACCCTGTAAATGAACGACTTGCTACCCCCGCGCTCATCGTCCTGGGGACGGTGCAGGACGCTGGCGCTCCGCACATTGGCTGCCTGAAGGCGTGTTGCCGTGACTTGTTTGCTCACCCCGACCCCAACCTGAAGGTGGTCGCCCTAGGCGTAGTAGACCCCGAGAACCAGGCCAGCTACTTATTCGAGGCCACCCCGGATATGACCGGGCAATTGAACATGTTGAAAAATTGGGGGCCGGCTGCAGCGCCGGAACTGCCTACGGGCATCTTCCTCACCCATGCCCACATCGGGCACTACACCGGGCTGATGTACCTGGGCAAAGAAGCGATCAACGCCACGCAGGTACCCGTTTTTGCGATGCCCCGGATGAAATTTTTTCTGGAAAACAACGGCCCCTGGAGCCAATTGGTGGCGCAGCAGAATATTGCGCTGCAGGAGCTGACTTCCGACACCCCGGTGACGTTGACACCCAACCTGACCGTGGTACCCATTCTCGTCCCCCACCGCGACGAATTTTCGGAAACCGTCGGTTACCGCATCAGCGGACCCCACAAAAAGGTATTGTTCATCCCCGATATCGACAAATGGGAAAAATGGGATCGGGATATTGCTGCGGAAATTGCACAGGTGGACTACGCCTTCATTGATGCGACCTTTTTCGACGGTGCCGAACTCAACAACCGCGACATGGCCGATATTCCGCATCCTTTTATTGTAGAAAGTATGGCCCGTTTCCAGGATCTTCCAACGGCCGAAAAGAACAAGGTGTACTTCATCCATTTGAACCACACCAACCCCGGCCTGCGGCCAGCAAGCGACCAGGCCAGACAAGTGGTCGCCAATGGCTTCCACATCGCCCGGATGAATGAAGTATTCCCGTTGTAGCTAACCGGCTACTCCTCGGTGGGTTCGTCCTTGCCCATTTGCTTTTCTTCGTGCAGGCGATCGAAAAGGGCGTCCACCTTGAACATTTCGTCGAGGGTTTCGTCGAGGTAGAAGTCGATGGCAGGAATGCGGCGAACCTGGCGGCGCAGGCGGTGGCCCAGGCCCTGGCGCAGGCGCGTCTGCTCCTCGGCCAGGAGCATGAGCACAGCCTGTTTGTTCTCCGTATTCCAGATGCTGAGGTAAATCTTGGCGAGCCCCAGATCAGGGGTCATTTTCACTTCCGTGACGGTGACCAGCGGTTCGGCGCCGAAAATATAGACTCCCTCTTCCTGCAGGACAATACTGAAGTTGCGCTTGACCAATTCACCTACCTGGCGCTGACGTTTGGTTTCCATTCTGAGGGATTTTTTTTGAGGTATATGCTGCTGCTGCGGGCTGCCTGATGAGCCGCAGTAGCAGGCTTTATACACAAAGGAACCGCAAAAAGTTCATATCCCAGGCTTTTCCGGCTCAATTACTTCCAATTGAGGGGGGCATTGTCGCAGAAAGGGCCGGGCGGGGTCATTTTGCAGTTGCACCGGCTGGCGGATCCGGTGCGTTGGGCTTCGAAGCGCAGGGGGGTAAAGGTGGTGCCGTGGTGGGAGCTGTCGGCCAAGCACTAATTCCTGGTGCCGGTCTTGCGTTTGATAATCCGCGAAAGCGAGTTGGGCGTGATGCCCAGGAAGTTGGCGATGTACTTGTGGTAAGCAGATTGAAACAATTGGGGCTGGCGTTTGATCAAAATATTATAGCGTTCTTCGGGGTTTTTCCCGGCCAGTAATTCAACCCGAAAAACGAGTACGAGCAGATTAGCTTTTAAAATCTCAGTCCACAGGTGGGCATAGGAGAGTTGGGTCTCGGTCAATTGTATAAATTCTGCGTAAGGAAATTCAATCAGGGTCGATTTTTCAATAGCCTCGAAAGTATACTTGCTGGTGACTTCCCCCTTCAGGATACCCGGCGGACCGAAAACGGTCTGGGGCAGGCACAAGAACAACGTGCGTTCCTCACCCGATTCTTCGGTTAAATACCCCCGAACCATCCCTTTAGCAATAAAATACATAGCCCTACCTGGCGCGCCAGCCAGCAGAATGGGCTTCTTGGCCGGAATTTCACGGATGGTGCTGATTTTCATTAATTGTTCCACCTCAGAACAAGTTAGAAAAGGGTACTGGTTTTGAAAAATGGTGCTTATTGACAGACCGTCCATAAAGTATTCAATTGTTATTGCCTACGATAAGAGTACACAATATAAGCAATTAGATGTAGAATATTTGAGATATTCGCTAAATTGGCCTGATACGGCGCAGGCAACTGTCCTATCATTCGTTCACCAATTATACCGCCGACTATGGGAACCCAGATTAATCCTTCTACCGAAACCCAAACTGCTGAAATTCAGCGGATTTTTGCGTTGCAGCAGCAAAACCAATTCAACATAGGCAATACCACTGCTGCCGAGCGGATCGCCAAACTGCAACGGCTCCACCAGGCCGTACTCGACTACCGCCCGCGCCTGAAGGAAGCCCTGTACCAGGATTTTCGCAAGCACCCCAGCGAGGTCGACATGACGGAAATCTACCCGGTAACGGCCGAACTCAAACACGCCAAAAAGGCCGTACGCCGCTGGATGAGTACCCAGCGCATCCCCACGCCGCTGGCGTTGCTGGGTTCCAGTTCCTACATCAAGTACGAACCCAAGGGCGTGGTACTCATTGTCTCGCCCTGGAATTTCCCCGTCAACCTGACCCTGGGGCCACTGGTTTCGGCCATTGCAGCGGGCAATGCGGTCATGATCAAACCCTCGGAGCATACCCCCCACACGGCGGCCCTGATGAAACAGCTGATCGCCGAATGTTTCCCCGAAGACGAAATTGCCCTCGTGGAAGGTGGCATCACCACCGCCAGTGACTTGCTGGCGTTGCCGTTCAACCACATCTTCTTCACGGGTGCACCTGCCGTTGGTAAGATCGTGATGAAGGCCGCCGCCAAACACCTGACTTCTGTGACCCTGGAACTGGGCGGCAAGTCGCCCACCATCGTCGATGAGACGGCCGATATCGATACCGCGGCGCGCCGCATTGCCTGGGGCAAATTCTTGAACAACGGGCAAATTTGTATCGCCCCCGATTATACCTTCGTCCACGAAAGCAAAAAAGAAGCGTTCCTGGCCGCCGTAAAAAAATACCTGAACACCTTTTATACCGCCGATGCCGCCCAGGCGCCGTCCTATGCCCGCATGGTGAATCACCACCATTTTAACCGCGTCAAAGGCTACGTCGAGGACGCCGTAGCCAAGGGTGCCAAAATTGAAGTGGGTGGCAACTTCCAGGACAAGCAGGACTACATCGCCCCCACCGTCCTGACCCAGGTGCCCCTGGATGCAGCCCTCATGACGGAAGAGATTTTTGGGCCCGTGCTTCCGGTATACGGCTTCACCAACCTGACCGAAGTGATTGACCTGATCAATAGCCGCGAAAAACCCCTGGCCCTCTATATTTTCAGCAAAAGCCAGCAAAATATCCGCCAGATTATGAACAACACGCGGGCCGGTGGCACCTGTATCAACCACAATGCGGTACACTTCTACAATACCAACCTGCCGTTTGGGGGCTCCAACAACAGCGGCATGGGTAAAAGCCACGGCCGCTACGGTTTCGAGGAATTTTCCAACGCCCGGGGCGTCCTCAAACAGCATATTCCCAATGCGCTGGAATTGCTGCTCCCCCCCTATACCGATTTCAAGCAGAAGCTGATGGACCTCACGGTGAAGTACTTTTGAAAGGCCGTGCGCCAACCCAACCTGGTTGCCATTTGTTTCCATTAAAGTAATAGCCGTTGAAAAAAAGATCCAATGCCAGGAAAAGCCCCCAAAGTGGCCAAACTTATCAAAGCCGTACTGGCTATCCACACCGAAATTCTCCGCCAGGAAGCTGCGGCAGAAGGAATTATTGCACAAGTTGATCCCCTTTACCGGGAGAGCGCCCGCAATTTTATCCGCTACCTGGCCCTGCGCACCTTCAACCTGAAAGACGTGCAGGAACAATTGTCCTGCCTGGGCTTGTCTTCCATTGGGCACTCCGAGCGCTACACCCTGGCCAACATCGAGAATATCCTCTACTACCTGCACCTCGTGCAGGGCGATACCTTCTCGCCGCGCTATTTTCCTGGTCAGCACCCGATCAACTACTTCACCAGCCAGCAATTGTTGAACACCCACACCAACCGGCTATTCGGAAAAAGCACCCAGAGCAACAAGACCCGCATCATGGTCACCCTGCCCGGCGTGGCGGCTGATGATGAAGACCTGATCCCGAATCTGATCGGCGTAGGCATGGATATCGCCCGCATCAATTGCAGCCACGACAACCCCGAGGTATGGGCCAGCATGATCGCGCGGGTAAAAAAGGAAAACACGAAAAAACAGCGCGGTTGCCTGATCTACATGGATCTTTCGGGGCCAAAAATCCGCACCGGAGCGGTCGCCATCCCTTCGCAAAAGAAAAAAGGCAAGAAAACCCGCGACGCCCTCACCCTCCACACCGGCGACATCCTGCGGTTGTACCGCGACAACCGCCCCGCAGCGGCAGCCACCCTGGACAAGCAGGGGCAAGTCAGAAAGCCGGCCCGCATCGGCATCACCCTGCCCCCGGCCATTGAAAATGCCCGGGCAGGTGACCGCATCTGGTTCGACGACGGCGCTATTGGCGGCCTCATCACCGCTGCCTACAAAAAATACCTGGAGGTGCAAATCGTGCGCGCGCAGCCAGCGGGCAGCAAAGTCAAAGGAGAGAAAGGCATCAATTTACCAGACACCTACCTGGATCTCCCCTCCCTGACGGAAGAAGACGAACAAAACCTGCCTTTCATTGCCCAGCACGCCGACATGGTCGGTTATTCCTTTGTGCGCACCCCGGAAGACGTGGCCGCCTTACAAACCAAACTGGCCCAACTCAACCGCCAGGATATCGGCCTGGTGCTCAAGATCGAAAACAACGACGCTTTCAACAACTTACCAGCCCTGCTCCTGGCCGCTATGAAAAGCCCCGGCATTGGGGTCATGATCGCCCGTGGTGACCTGGCCGTAGAATTAGGCGCCGAACGGATATCGGAAGTTCAGGAACAACTCATGTGGCTGTGCGAAGCAGCCCACGTGCCCGTCATCTGGGCCACCCAGGTACTCGAATCCATGGCCAAAACGGGCGTCGCTACCCGGGCCGAAATCACGGATGCCTCTATGTCGGGCCGCGCCGAATGCGTCATGCTCAACAAAGGCCCCTTTATCCTGGAAACGGTGCAGGTACTCAAAAATATCCTCGGCCGCATGGATGCCCACCAACAAAAGAAAAGCGATACCCTGCGCAGCCTCAACGTCGCCAAACAGTTTTTTAACCCGTAATTCTGGCCCGGCCGCTTTTCCGTACCTTGGCCGCTGAAAACCGCTTTATGCCAACCAGAAAGACCAAGGCCTACCTCGACAACTACGTCCTCCGCTTCAATGCGCCGGACTTTATCCCGGCAGACCCCATATCCATCCCCCACTTGTTTACCCGCTTGCAGGATCAGGAGATTATCGGCTTCTGGGTGAGTATGCTCGCCTGGGGGCAGCGCAAAACCATCCTCAATAATGCCCACCGCCTGATCGATTTGCTCGACGGGGCGCCCTACCAGTTCATCACCCAGCACGAAGAACAGGACCGGGCGCGTTTTGCCGATTTCAAGCACCGCACCTTTCAATATACCGATACCTTGTATTTTCTGGAATTCCTCCAGTGGTACTACCGCCAACACGATTCTCTCGAGGATGCCTTTGCCCGCTTTCTGCCCGCCGACGCCCCCACCGTAGAACCTGCCCTGGTGGGTTTCCACGACCTCTTCTTCAGCCTGCCCGACGCACCCCAGCGCACCCGCAAGCACGTGGCCACCCCCGCCCGCAACTCGAGCTGCAAGCGGCTGAATATGTTTCTTCGCTGGATGGTCCGCCAGGACGAACAGGGCGTCGACTTCGGTCACTGGCAGCGCATCCGCCCGGCTCAACTCCTCATCCCCCTCGATGTACACGTGGAACGCGTGGCCCGCCGCCTGGGCCTCATCCAGCGCACCCAGTGCGACTGGAAGACGGTGCTGGAGCTAACGGAAAATTTACGGCAAATGGATCCCCAGGACCCCGTAAAATACGATTTCGCCCTCTTTGGCCTCGGCGTACTGGAAAAGGATCTGCCACCGGGTTAACAGCAATAGTACCGGTACCAACAAGTAAACACAACGGCATGCGCCCCCACTTGTTATTCGGCCAACTTCACTAAAAAGAAACCATCCTCGCCTTGCTTTTGGTAGAGTGGCATCAGGATCAGGCCATCGGCGGGAGCCGTGACCGGTCCTTGCTGATCGTGCGCCAACACCTCGCCAGCCTGCACGACCTGGAAATTGTGGTAACCCGATTTCATCAAAAAGGTATCCGTAGGAGCAATACGGTGAACGTGGAACAACTCGGCCACCAGGGGCAGCCCCTGGCTAAAGTTGAGCAACAGGTCGTCGTAGTGGTTTTCTATATCGTTAGGCCGCAAACTACCCACCGACCGCAGCAAATTGATAATCGCCGCCAGCGCGCGCTGGGCAGAAAGGGGGTCGTGGTGCTGGCCTGCTTCAAAGGAGACCCCTACCGTCGGGCAGGAAAAATTGGCCGTACAAAAATAGTGCAGGGTCGTGCCCTGCAATCCCCGCAACATCCCAATAATCACCGGTGCATGCATGGCTTTCGCGATGTGGATGCTCTCCGGATCATCCGTTGGGATACAAAAAATGCCGCCGTGGGCGGTCGTGGTGTGCAAATCGAGCACGATGATGCGCGTAGGCGGGTAAGCCGCAATCTCCGCGTGAATCAGGTCCAAAATTTCCCGCAATTCCAGGTCTTCGTCCGCCAGATTAGCCAGGGGGCTGGTCGTAACCTGCGCAATGTTGGCGGACGAAAACTGTCGGTTCAGGTCCTTGGCCACAAAACGCAAACCTTGCACCAGCGCACGGGTATTGCCGCGCAACCCCAGTAAACGGCCCCGAAAAACAAAACCAGGCTTGGTCTTAGACTCGGTTTTCAGCAGCTGGAAAAGTGACTCCAACGCCAACACCCCCGCTGGTTCGTTGCCGTGCATACCCCCAAAAACAATGACCAGGGGCCCGTGTTCCGACCCCTTGAAATGACCTATTACCCTGTTGTTACTTTCCATACTGTTGTCGATATACCTGCCTGGTAGCTGGTGGACTTACCAACTTGCGGGCTAATGTATAAAAATCTGACGATGGGAACGGTATTTGTAAGCAACCGCGGCGCCGGACCTGGCCTGACAGCTATGGGCTGGACCCTACGACAAGTAGCTCATTTGCACCTTTTAGCTAGCCTTAGGGGCCGTGCCCCCACCCCGCAACAGGCGGGGGGGCACCGGGTCGTCCGCTCTTAGCCCTCCTGCGTCGGGCTACCGCTGCCCCCCCTCGTCCAGGAGGCTGGTCAGAGGGCTGTCGAATCTAGAAACAATTAATAGGATCAACAGGGTTTATTTACGCCAAATAGTACGAAGTGCCGTAGGTACTTAATAGCGGTAGAAAATGACCAAATGTGTGCTTCCCGTGCCGTAGGTACGGCATCTGAATCAATGGCACGCAATCATATTCCGTACCTACGGCACGGCTAATCAATCGGTAAAACAATTTTCTACCGATATCGCGTACCTAAAGGCACGCTTTCCTCACCGCTCTTCATAGACTATGTCCATAGCCGTCAGGCTAAGGACTATAGTCTACGAATAAATCTCAACAGCAGTCTGTGACTGCGGCGCCAGCCAGCTACTATACGCTCATCTCGCATGGAGCGTATGGGTATCGCGGATGCAATCCGCGACAATCCTGGTTTGCTTGGTATTGTACGCTGTACCTCGGTGACAAAAAAAAACCGTACTTTCCGTCGGAAAAAAGGAGCACTTCGTCGAGAATACGCCCTTTTTGGGCCTGGTAGCGGGTTTTGCACGGTACTATGTGTTGCATAATACCTGGCAGTACCCTATCTTTGTGGTATGATGTCAGAAGAACAAATAAAATCATTGCATGCAACCGGCCAACAATTGCGCCGCGGGGTGCTGGAGTTGGTTGTTCTTTCGGCCATTGCTGCGGAGGAAGAAATTTACCCTTCCACCATTCAGCAAAAGCTGAAAGACACACCACTCGAAGTAAAGGAGGGCACGCTCTACCCTTTGCTCACCCGACTCAAGAACAGTGAGTTGTTACAATACACCTGGCGGGAAAGTACCGGCGGACCACCGCGCAAGTATTTTTCCATTACCGACAACGGCCGCGAGTTTCTCGATGGCCTACTGGATACCTGGAATCAATTAGTCACCGCAGTTCATCAGAATACGCAAAACCACCTCAATAATGAATAAGGTATTTAATATCAATCTAGGCAGCTACCCCTTCACGATTGATGAAGACGCCTACAACCACCTACGTTCGTATCTGGAAACGATCCACAATCACTTCCGCCAAACGGAAGGTTACGAAGAGATCACCCACGATATCGAAGCCCGTTTGGCCGAGCTGTTCCTGGAGCAACTGGGAAATCGCCCGATTGTAAATTTCCAAGACGTAGAAGATGCCATTGCTACCATGGGTCGGCCCGAAGAATTTGGTGCGGATCCGATGAGTGAGGGTACACCGGACCCCAGCACGGATGCCGGAACGGGTAAGGATAAATTCAAGCTAAAAACCGGCAAACGCCTCTACCGCGATCCGGAAGAAGGCATGATCGGTGGTGTAGCTGCGGGTTTAGCCGCTTACTTCGGCATTCCCGATCCCATTTGGGTACGCTTCTTTTTCGTCGTCATTACCATCTCCGGCGGCATCGGTATTCCGCTGTACTTAATCCTGTGGGCCCTGATGCCGGCTGCGAAGACGGCCGGCGACCGGTTGGCCATGCGCGGCGAACCGATCAACATTTCGAATATCAGTAAGATCGTTACGGAGGAATTCGAGCACTTATCCGAAAAAATGACTGAATTGGGCGAAGAGTTGTCTGGTAAAAAAAAAGCCCGCCTGAAAATGGGGATGAGGACCAGGGCACTGCGCAGCGGTTCGCTGCTGTAAACGATACGCTCTCCCAAACCTGGGAAGCCGCCCGCGAGCAACTCCCCAAAGTAGGCAAGGTGCTGCGTACCATTCTTATCATCGCGGCCATTTTCTTCATCCTGATCTTTTCCCTGGTGTGGCTGGGCATCATTGCTGGTGTCACTTTCGCCATGCCGTTTCTCAACAACTTCTTTCCCGGCCAGGAATTCATGAGCGTCATTGGCATGGTCAATGTGTTGTTTGTGATCGGCATCCCCCTCCTGAGTGTCATTCTGCTGATTGTCCGCTTGGTTTTCCGCCGCCGGATGGGCCGCGGCTGGACCATCGGTTTAGGGATTTTCTGGTTTATCAACGTCTTCTCACTGATCAGCATCGGCGGTAACCTGTCGCAGGAATTCATGGCGGAAGAAAGCATCACCCAAAGCCTGGACGCTGCGGCGTTGAACACCGACACCGTTACCTTGTCTTACTATCGTCTACAAGACCACGATCCCCGGCGCTTCCACTTTGGCACCGAAATGATCGAAATGCCCGACGCCCGGGTACGCTATACCATCAAGAAAAGCCCCGACGCGCAGTGGCACCTCAACCAAACGGTGAGCGCCCGCGGCCGCCGCAGCCAGGATGCCCGCACCCTGGCCGCCAACCTGTCGGTTCCGATGCAAATAAGCACCGGTGCCCTGGCTATTCCGCGCGAAATTCCTTTCCTGGAGCTGAGCAAATGGCGGGACCAGGAAGCCCACGTGGAGGTATTGATTCCCGTAGGCAAGTACGTCTGGCTCGACCAGGAAGTGAGTGCCCGCAGCTACGTGCCCGTGGACCAGCAACCCACCGACCGACAGTTGTACCAGATGACGGCCAACGGCAGCCTGATCTGCCAGGACTGCGCGCAGCAGGAGTTGGGTACCACCATCACCACACCTACCCCAGGCAGCGACAGCGACCAGGGCCTCACCTTTCAGAATTACCGGCAGCTAAAGATCAGCGGACCCATGAAGGTGACCATCGAACAAGGCGACAGCTACGACCTGCGCTTTTCGGGCAATGCCTCCGACCTGGACCTGGTGACCACCACCCAGGACGGCGAGTTGCTCACCATCAACCTGGCCACCGACCAGACGCGGTCATCGGTCAGGCTGTATATCTCGGCCCCCAATTTACAGGAGCTCACCTTCGACCAAACGGATGACGTGCTGGTCAAAGACTTTCACAACGAAAGCCTCACCATCAATGCCGCCGGCGACTTCGAGCTGAAGACCACGGGAAAGATGCAAGAACTCACCCTCACTGCCCGCAACGGGGTGGAGATCGAATTTACCGGTAACACCAACCTCCTGAATGCGCACCTGGAAGAAGAAAGCCGCCTGGATACCGACCGCGGCAATGTGCAAAAAGCTAAACTATCAGCCAGCAACGGTAGCCGCATCAAGTTGGGCGCCGGGGTGGAAATACTGGAACAAAACATCAGTGACAACAGTAGCCTGAAGATCGTTAATTAGGGCGCTGGTTCAAGAATATTGCGATAATGATGACTGCGGCGGTTGAGGGGACTTCGGTCTTACTCAGCCGCTTTTTTTATCTTTACCGCTTTATTACCCACCAATTCCACTGCGGCATGACGACGGCCACTTACGAATCCCTCATTTATCCGGAACTGGCCCTGGTGCGCCAGGCGAGCCGCCAGCTCATTAGGCTGAGCGGAGCCACCATTGCAACCATTATCAACGAACTCGCGGACCTGGCCCGTGCCGAGACGGCATTCCTGCTGCGCGAAAACCAGCGCGACCTGGAACGCATGGACCCGGCTGACCCCAAATACGACCGGCTGCAGCTCAGCCCGGCCCGCATTGCCACCATCGCCGGGGAACTGCGCCAGGTGGCCAGTCTCCCTTCCCCACTGAACCAAATCCTCGAAGAGCGCCAACTGCCGCAGGGATTGCACCTGCAGCGGGTAAGCGTACCCCTGGGCGTGGTGGGCGTCATCTACGAGTCGAGGCCCAATGTCACCTTCGATGTTTTTGCGTTGTGTCTCCAATCGGGGAACGCCTCGGTGCTCAAGGGCAGCCGGGACGCCCACTATTCCAACACCGCCATTCTCCAGTTGATCCGGACTGTGCTGGAACCGCATGGCCTGGCGCACGTTTGTTACCTGGCGCCCAGCGAACGCGAAGCCCTGCCCGCTATCTTGCAGGCGGTAGGCTACATCGACGTCATCATTCCCCGTGGCAGCCAGGGGCTCATCGAGTTTGTGCGTACCCACGCCCGGGTGCCCGTCATCGAAACCGGTGCCGGCATCGTGCATACCTACGTGGATGCCAGTGCTGATCTGGCCAAAGCCCGGGCCATTGTCACCAACGCCAAAGCCCGGCGGGTGAGCGTTTGCAACGCGCTGGACTGCCTGCTGGTGCACGAAACCTGGTTGCCCCAACTCGCCTACCTGCTCGAACCCCTGGGCCAGGAACACCAGTGTATTGTTCACGCCGATGCGCAAGCCTATGCCCACCTGCAAGGCGGGTACCCGGCAGCGCTCCTGCAGCAGGCCACCGACCACAGCTTCGGCACCGAGTTCCTAAGTATGCAGCTGGCCGTAAAAACGGTCGCCGACCTGCCCGCCGCCCTGGAACACATCGCCCGCTACAGCTCCCAACACAGCGAAGCCATTATCGCCGAAGACCCCGCCATTTGCGAGCACTTCCTCCGGCAGGTAGACGCCGCCGTGGTGTACACCAACGCTTCGACGGCCTTCACCGACGGCGCCGAATTCGGACTGGGTGCCGAGATCGGCATCAGTACCCAAAAACTACACGCCCGGGGGCCCATGGCCCTGCGGGAGCTGACGTCCTATAAATGGATGGTGCGGGGGAATGGGCAGACGCGTTAGTGGCAGCCAGGCCGACAGCCTGCCCCCCGTGTACTACTGCCCCAGCAGCTGCGCTAAGCTGGCCCGCCAGTGGGGGATCTTCAGCCCAAAGGCGGCTTTGATCTTTCTTTTGTTCAGTACACTGTAATGCGGGCGGCGGGCGGCGGTAGGGTATTCGTAGCTTTCGATAGGCAGGACGGAACAATCAATTCCGGCGATTTCAAAGATGGCCAGGGCAAAGTCGTACCAGCTGCACACCCCTTCGTTGCTGTAGTGATAAATGCCACCGAGTTCGTGGCGCTGGAGTTGCCCTTGTTCCACCTGGCTGATGAGGTACAGGGTGGCCGCCGCCAGGTCGTGGGCGCTGGTGGGGGTCCCGACCTGGTCGAAGACGACGCGGAGCTCGCTGCGCTCCCGGCCGAGGCGGAGCATGGTATTGACGAAATTGTGACTAAATTTGCTGTACACCCAGGAGGTTCGCAGAATGGTGGCCGCGGGCAGGGCACCCCGCACAGCCTCCTCACCCGCCAGCTTGGAAGCAGCGTATACACCAGCCGGAGCGGTGGGGTCGTCTTCGCGCAAAGGCCGGTTGATGTCCCCCTGGTAGACGTAGTCGGTGCTGTAATGGAAGAGGTGGGTGCCGTGAGTGGCACATTGTTCGGCCAGGTATTTTGCTGCTTCGGTGTTGCTGGCAAAAGCGCGCTCCGGCTCTTCTTCGGCGCGATCAACGGCGGTATAGGCCGCCGTATTGAGGCAGTAATCGGGCAGGAAGCGCTGGAAGCACGCGGCTACGGCAACCTCATCCGTAATGTTCAACTCGGCACGGGTAGGAAAATAGAAATCCCAGGTAGGATAAGCCTGGGCTAAAACCCGGAGCGCTTGCCCCAACTGGCCGCCCGCACCGGTGATGAGAAGTTTTGGCATACGAAGACAATGGTTTGGCCGCCAAGATAAGGAGATTTCGCGGGAGGGAAAAAAATTACCGCACCAGGAAGGAATGGAGCAGTTCCTGGTGGAAATCGGTTTTTTTGTCTACGACAATATTCCGATTCAGCACCGAGTAATCTGCTTCGTCGTATTCGTAGATGCTCCAGCGCCCCCGCTGGTATTCCAGCGCGGTCAGGCTTTCCACCCAATCACCGGAGTTGAGATAAACCACTTCTTTGCCATTTACTTTTTCTACCCGCATCTGTGGTTGGTGAATGTGCCCGCAAATGACGTAGTCGTAGCCCTGTTCGGCAGCCAGATTGATAGCTGTTTTCTCAAAATCACCAATAAATCGAACCGCTTCCTTCACCCGGTGTTTAACTTTTTTGGCAAAGGACATGGGCTGCCAGCCAAAGGTTTTGCGGATATAGTTGACCCAGCGATTGAGGACAATGAGATAATCGTAACTTTTGCCACCTAGCCTAGCCAGGAACGGAGAATAGCGAACCGATAAATCGAAGACATCGCCGTGAAAGATCCATGCCTGTTTATCTTTGAGTTGCAGCACCACCTTGTCGCGCAGATGGATATTACCGGTCGAAAAATCGGTATAACGACGCAGGTGGTCATCGTGGTTGCCCGTAATGTAATAGACCTTGGTACCTTTGGCTGCCATTTGTAAAATGCGCTGAATGACCTGCATGTGATCCTGGGGAAAATAGCGTTTGCGAAACTGCCACATGTCGACAAAATCGCCATTGAGCACCAGCGTCTGTGGTTTGATGCTTTTGAGGTAGTGGAGTAGCTCCTGGGCGTGGCAGCCGTAGGTTCCCAAGTGAACATCGGAGATGACAACAATGTCGGGTTCGCGCTTCATGAATAGCTGCTGACTGGTTAATGGGATCAAAGATCTGATCTCATTGTGAAGTGCAGATGAAGTAGCTGTTATTTACAACTTAATTTACTATGCTTAAAATTGCTTTTTCGCCGGTTTACAAGTACCAATTACCGGATGGTCATCGATTTCCGATGGTGAAATACGAATTGCTGCCCGAACAATTGTTGTACGAAGGCACGGTGCAGGAAGAGCAGTTTTTTGTGCCGGGGCAACTCGCCGAAGAAGTGCTGCTCTGGACCCACAGCCCGGCGTACTGGAACAAGCTGCAAAACCAGGGCCTGACGGCCAAAGAGGAACGCGCCATTGGTTTCCCTATGCGACCCGACCTCGTGGAGCGGGGCCGCTACATTGCGCAGGGAACGATTGAGTGTGCGTTGCTGGCACAACAACACGGGGTAGCGATGAATATTGCCGGAGGTACCCACCATGCATTTGCCGACCGGGGCGAAGGTTTTTGTGTCTTCAACGACTTTGCCATCGCCGCCAACTACCTGCTGCGCCACCAGCTGGCCCGCAAAATCCTCATCGTTGACCTCGACGTACACCAGGGGAACGGTACCGCCCACATCTTTCGCAATGAGCCCCGCGTGTTCACCTTCAGTATGCACGGCGCGCGCAATTACCCCACGCGCAAGGAGCAGTCGGATCTGGACATCGGCCTACCCGATAAGACCGGCGACGAAGCCTACCTGAAAATCCTGGGCGAAACCCTCCCACGGCTGCTGGATGACGTACAACCCGACCAGGTTTTCTACCTCGCGGGCGTCGATGTGCTCGCCACCGACCGCCTCGGTCGCCTCGGGCTCAGCGTGGCGGGTTGCAAAAAACGCGACCAATTCGTGTTGGAATCCTGTAAATCGGCCAATTTACCCGTAGCTGTAAGTATGGGGGGTGGTTATTCGGAGCGCATTGCCCACATTATTGAGGCCCACGCCAACACCTACCGGGTGGCAAGTGAAATATTCTTTTAATCGCTGAGGCTGAAGCCAATACAAAAAAAAAGTCACCCGCCTTGCGGGTGACTTTTTACTTATAATCCCATGAACATATCCAAAATAAACTAGCTCATTTAAAAAAAACAGGCTTAAAATTTGCTGTTAACATCCAGAGGACTATCTTTACCGTCATAATCAGTCGAAAAAAAGAACACACATAACCTTAACAAATTGTAATCTCACGACTGAACACGTAATCCCATGAATAGCGACCTGTACAAAGGTGAGGAGAGCAAATCCTCACCTTTTTTTGTCTATATTGTTGCAGGACCTAATTTAAAGAGGCGCAGATCGTCCTGGCAAATAAATCGCCAGGACGTCCTGCTACCAACAAATTATAATCCCATGAACATGTCAAATTCTTTTTAGAAGTGTTGCTTTCAACTTTCTTCTTTCTTTATGATCTCGTTTCCTTCTGATCACAATACAAATATGCGGCTTAGCGCAGGGCGACACAAAGACAAAAAAATCAATTTGTGAATATTTTTAAGCCTATTTTTTTATCAAAAAAATTGATTATCAGTAAATTAAGATTGTCTTGAGTGAGAAATAAAAAAAATACAGCTCCCCGTTTTTACTTAAAAAAGGTTGTTTTTTTCTGATTTTTTTTGTGCCAGGTGTTTTTTACGCAAAATAACCCTCCTCCCGAATTTTGGAACCGTCCAAAATTCGGGATTTTTTTGGGGGTTTTGCCCCCAAAGCTGCCGTATCAAGGACGTAGACGAACACGTGTCGGACACCTTGGAGGTGTCCGACACGTGTTCGTCTAAGAAGAGCTAGCAAAAACAGGTTGTGGCTGCGAGGCCAGGCAACGCTGAAAGCGTGGCAGGCAACGCTGAAAGCGTGGCAGGCAACGCTAAAGGCGTGGCAGGCAACGACTATACGATCATTGGGTTGTTCCTTCGCGCTAAAGCGCTACGGTTGGGACACATCTCTCCAACCTCAAAATTAGCAAGCATTTAATC
>PZPC01000089.1 GCA_003045895.1 Bacteroidota bacterium | reverse complement strand
CGAAGAACGATACCGGCAAGATCGACCGGAAGGGGTTGGTGGGGTAGGGGGGGCGTTCCTTTCGTTACAAACCCCACCGGAGTGCCAGCCCCAGGGTACCCCAGCGGTAATCCGGGGTAGGCATCAGGAAATAGGCACCTTCCAGGCTGATGGTCAGTTGAGGCACGAGTTGCCGTTGAATACCGATACGGCCATTTACCCCCCAGTCCAGGTTTTCATTCGAGGGTTTATAAGCACCGATGCCGCCCGAAAAAGTCAGTCCTGTATTGTTATTGGCACCTAGCTGAAGGGCATTGTAGCGCAAATTGGTGCTTGCCCCGGCCAGGGAAAAATCGTTTTTAAACTGGTAATATCCGCCAATGACCTCCAAATCCATCCGGGGTGCGAGGTAAAAACCGAGATCCATTTCCGCAAAGTACCCGCCGTCGTAGAGCGAGTCCAGCAGGTCAAAAGGCCGGGTGATGCCGCCGTGCAAAGAGAGGTGGGTGTTATAGGGGGAATACGGATCATCAAAACCCTGGATACCGCGATTTGCGTAAAAGGGTTCATCCAGTAGGTGAAAAGTTGTTTTGGGGTTTTTCTTATCGCTGGTCACCGTCAGCGTATAACTGCCATCTCCGTTATCTACGACCCCCGACAGTCTGGTACCCGGCGGGGCTTGCAGGTCGTAGAGGTGTTCATAGCCCGGACCTACCAGGCGGGTTTGCCCGTTCACCTGGTAAGCCGGAAAATAAGTGAGGGTGTGTACGTAGCCATTGTCACTTTTGCGGGTCAGGATTTCTTGTGGAACCAGGTTGTGCACCAACGGGCCAAACCGGACAGCGGCCGTCAGGTGTTGGTATCGGATGATTTCCCCCAGTTCCGGGTGTTGGGCCTGGATGCGAAAAACGATACGGTGGTTGTCCGAAATTTCGGTATCACCAAAGTTGCCGGCATACACGCCACCGCCTTGAGGGTTCAGGGTGATGGTCGTACTTACCGGTGCCAGTGGTGCTAAATAGTCCGGGTTGTTGAGTTGTAGGTGGCCATACTTTACCGAGAATGCATTATTGACTTCCGACCCTGGTTCCGGCTCGTGAGGTATACCTTGGGCCCGAGCTACCAGGTCGCCTTTGTCGGCACCGGGGCGTATCAGTTGCGCTGTGATGACGGCATCTTCCACCGCCTGGTTGTTGACGCGCAGCTGAACACGCGGGCGGACGCGGTCACCCACGATGAGACGATTTGCACCGAAGGCGTAATCGACCTCCACCCGATGGTCATCAATAATTGCCGACAAGGTCACCTGCGGGGTAACGGTTTGCTGGGCCATAACATCCAATTGCCGGGCTCCGGGCACCACGATGACTTCCCACTGGCCCCGGCTGTTTATTTCCGGGTGCTGCAGGAAATCGATGGACAAGGCGGCGGCATTACTGCCAACTTGTTGTTGTGCAAGGGTAGTGCGATCTATACCGTTTTGCACCACAAAATACCGATACCTACCCGCCGAAGTATCCTTGAAATTCGCCACAAAATGTAAATTGCTACCATCGGCATTCACCGAAAAGGATTGTCGGATCGTGTCGGTAGTCATCAAATGCAACTGCTTGTGGATGAATTGCGGGCTATGGCCCGCAAAGACCGCCCCCATGAGGGCCGCAAAATCATCCGAATAACTGGCGCTGAGGTCGTCGGAAACCACAAAATTGCTTCCACCGCCCGTTAAGTTGCTCAACAGGGCACCGTAAGAACTGGCGTGTGAATCCGCATCTAAAGCCAGGCAGAAATATGCTACCGGCTCGCCGCTGCCATCCGTACGGGTAGACAGGACGGTGGTACCATCCGCCATTTCGAGGTTATTCCCATCACCGGTAAGGAAAAGCTCGTTATTCTGCTGGCCATCCGTTACCAAGACGACAATTTGCCGGGCCTCGACAACGGAGCTGAATTTATTCGTGATGGCATCCTGGATGCCGTCGCCAATCGATGTGCCACCCCCGAGCACCGCACGTATGGCATCTGCATCTGCCGGTAAGTTGGCAGAAAAGGCCGCTCTATCCAGAAAAGCGGTTGGCCCGGTTGTCCCCACAATAGTAGAAGGCTCGGTACTCCCCGCAAAATAAACCACGCTGAATTGGTCCTGGTCGAGCTTTGTATGTGGATTTTGCATGGTTAAGGTGTCAATGAACAAATCCACCCCATCGCGCAACATCGACCATTTATCGGGATCGTCAGCCGTGCATCCGCTCCAGCCGGCAAGCCCCAGGGGTTGGTTGGGGCCGCAATCCATACTCCCCGATTTATCGAGCACAAAAACGATCGCCAGGGGCGCACGGATGACAAACCGATAGGGTTTGGAGATTAAGGTTACGCCGATACGTGCCTGCAACTCCAACGCTATTTCTCCGATGGTAGGTTCAAAACCATTGTTGATAATGGTAACGGTATTGCCGCTGAATTGTGCCTGGAGGTTATGGCCAATATTCCGGGTTTCATTGAGTGTCGGCAATGACGTCATGGAAGGCTGCCCACCATCGGGCGCGCGGTAACTCCATTCGGTCACATTGCCTATCAGACCGGTAATGCCAATTGGAAAGGCCGGATTGCCTTTATTCAGCAAGTGTTTGGTAAACTGAACCTGCCCCAGGCCCAATGCGAAATTAAGATTTTGGGGTTGCGCAATTACCCGGACAGCAAACCCGGCAAAAAACAACAGTAAGAGGGGGAGCTTATGGTTCATAACAGGTGGTTTTTTGATGGAAGAATTAGGGGGCAGTTGAATGCCGGAAGTCCAGCCTAGCCTAGTCGGTCTTGACAAAATACAAAGTGGCATTGTCTCCTGCCGCACCGCAAAACACAAAACCACCATCCAGGGTGGGCACACCGTGGTTGAAATTGTTGAATGCGGCCAGCCCGTAATTCCGCACGGGAATATGGGTGCTTCCAGTCTCCAAAATGTGGGTATAGGCTGCATCGTTTCCTGCGGCACCAACCACCAGCAGGGCCCCAAAATCGTGGTCCCATACCAATGCTTCCGTGGCATTTATGGGGGCCAGTGGCTGTTGCCAATCGGGGGTGTTGTCGTTGTTGTTGGTTAAGCGAAAGAGGTGGTAGTTGAAACCCGCCGTCGTAGCCGCGCAAAACAAGTTGCCAGTGGGCGCAGCCTCAATGGCCACAATTTGCAGAAATGAAGGGTCAATTACCTTGGGAAAGCCGCCCGCAGGTACCCCGAAATCGTTGGTGACGAAGAGTTTGCCAACCTGGTTGCTCCCGTTGGTTACGCTGGCCGCAATAACCAGTTGGTTGTTGTTGTACACCGCATCGAAGGCAGTTACCAGGCCACCGGCTGGATCATCCAGCAGCACACCGGCGGGGTTGTTGTTGAGGTTTTTATCGAAAATTTTAAGGTAGGCACTGGTCGCACCGGTAAATTCATCGACGGCATAACCAATGGCCGCCATTTTTTCACCCGCAATGGCCAACAGCCGCCGAATGACAATGTTGCGGTTGGTGTAGGCGCTGCCGAATTCGGACAAGATGGTAGGTGGATTGATCACGGTGCCATCCAAACCAAAGCGGCCATAGACCACCCGGTTTTTGCCATTTTCCCGGGCAGTACCAATGACGGCTACGGTTTGATTGGAAAAAAAGTGGGCATCCGACACGAGTACATTGCCGAAACTGGCGGGAAAAGTGAAAACGTTAGCTATATTCTGGCTCCCCCCACTCACCGTTCGCAACAGATAGATGGTCCCACCCGCTAAACCGGAATTGCCGACAATAGCGTAGCTGCCATCGGGGGCCTGGAAGATGGCTTTACCTGCTCCTCTGTTGTTTTGCTCCACTTCAAAAACATGAATGTTTATAGTCAGTGTTTTTGGAATGCTAGCATCTTTATCCCCATTAAAGGCGGTCAGGGTCACGGTATAATCCCCCGGTTTATCGTAGGTGTGCACCACATCGGCTAGTGAAGTAGTGGTTTGTTCAGCGCTGTTGTCACCAAAATTCCAAAGGTATTCGCTGGCGTTGGTGGAGCTGTTTTGGAAGGTGACGGTGCAGGGCGCAAAACAGCCGTCATTGATGATTTCAAACCCCGGAATGGGGTCGGCCACGGGGTCAACTACATTGACCGTCTTGGTGACGGTTTCTTCCAGTACCCCGTTTAAAAATGCTTCCATCGTGATGTCATAGGAGCCCACGGTGGCGTAGCTGTGTTCACCCGGCTCCCGGTCAGCAGAGGTGGCGCCGTCGTCAAAATTCCAGCGGAAAGTTAAATTGTCGTTGGAGGTAGAGGTATTGTCAAGGACCACCCGACAGGTAAAAGGGCAATTGGCTAAACTGACGTCCGCACCGGCATTGGGATGGTTGCTGGTAGCGGTAGCCTCAAAGTCAATGGTCAGTACCGATGCATCATCAGGTATTACCTCCAGGTCGCAGGCCGTCAGACCAAACAAAACTGACAAAAACAAGATATACGGTGGTTTCATGTTAATAGGTTTAGTGGTGCACTTTTGGCACAGGTGTTCCGGGGGCATCCTACTGGGCGAGTATTCAAAAATAAACGAGTAGCCCCAGATCGCTGCCCGTATTAGCCGCCAGGACAGGTTCCCATTCCAGTCGTTTGCCGAGGAGACAAAAATCCCTGCGGTAGGTATTGCGCATTCGCAGCTTATCGTAGAGCCAAATTCCGCCACCGGCTAGCAAGGCTGTGCCTCCCCAGGAAATCCACTGGCTTTTTTTGTGAATGTCGTTGGCCCGTTGATAGGTGTCGTCGCGCGATTCATCTAAGTAGACCACATGGTTAGGGTCGCGGATCTGGGCGTATAGGTCATAGATGTTACTGGCTTTGTGGCGTTCAGAAAAGCCATAAACCAAGGTCGTGCCACCGGCCAGTATCGTGGCACCGGCCCCAATCCATCCGGGGGTTGCCACCGGCCTCGGCAGCCGGCTTTCGTCGTATACCACCACCCGCAAGAGTCCATCGGCGCTTACCTCCGGTTGCGTGTAGTGGTCGCGGCGATAATTCCAAATAATTTCCCCCTGGGCGTCGGGTAAATTCTTCGTGGATCCGGTGCCATTGATGGAACCAACCGTTCGCACTTCCGGAGCGACATCACTGTTCCTGGACAACAGGCAAACGCGTAAAGCGCGCTGGCGCATCAGGTAGTTAAACTTGAAATTGACTTTTATTTTTTCATCATCAATCTCTGCTTCCTGCCCGGTGACCAGGTTCCAGCGATTCTTTTTCATACTGGTGGGGTCTAGCGGTAGATTGAATTTGGCGTGGTCAGTATGGCGTTCATCAATACCCCGCAAGTAACCCTGGTTGACACTATATTCTCTGGTGATCGGAGCGGGGTGGGTTGCCGACTCCCCGTCAATATCGAAGTTGCGAATCCCCGCCAGTACTTCTTGCTGGGTCGCACCCAGGTGAGCCAATACGCGACCAGAATAATAGTCGGCATCGAGTTCCCATTTCTTGCGGAGGTCATTGTCTTTAGAAGCCAGGTCATGTCCGAGTACATGATGGCCTACTTCGTGGGCAAAGAGACTAAAAGCAGCCCAGCGGGTGAGGGCGTTGGCTTCAAAATTGGCCAAAAAATCAGGACTAAAAAGAATGTAGCGCAACCCGTCGCGGCTGGCAGCCCGGGCATTGGCTACGGAAGCTGCTCTCAGCACAAAGTTGCGCGGCTGATTGCGGTATTCCGGAATGGCTCGCAGTATTTGTGCCACAATGCTGTCTGCTTTTTCGTTGGTGCCGAGCAAACTAATCAGCCCGCTCACCCCATCATCGGCATAATTACAGCCATTGTCAAAAAACAGATCCTGACTTTGCAGTCGAATGATGGCCGTCAAACCCAGTAAAAGAAGAACTATACGTAACATACATTTTAATTGATTCGCTGACAATCCTTGTGATTTGTGGTCAGAGAAGGTTTTTATTTAGGTGCTTGTCTAAAGCGTGGTCAAAGCTGCTCCGCCAGGTTCAGTACGGCCATGGTCAGCCGGTTCAGTTGCCGTTGTGCCTCCTTGGGTTCAATCAGGTTGAGGTCTTGGTTTCGCCTTAGGAGTGTTGCCTGGCTTTGCAAAACAATGACCTGGTTGTATTCTGGTTCCTTGCTGTTAAATTGCTCGTGCAACAAAGCCAGTGCTGCTGGAATCTGTGCTTCGGCTAGCAGTTCCAGGCATTGTTGCCGGACCAAATGTCCTTGGTCAGCAGCTTTTGCAGCCTGTTTTTCGGCCAGGGCTTTCAGCACACCAGCATCAGGAATTTTTTGGACTTCCTTTCGGTAAAACAACAACAGCATACCGGCAATGAGCAGCGCGTTGAAGGGCCACAACCACCAGTACGAATATTGAAAGTAGCGCTGCAAACTCCAGGCCCTGTCATTGATCGCCATTTGCGACAAGAGAATGGTCAACAACAGCAAGAGTAAATATCCAACACTAAGCCAGGTCATGCCATTCGCAGTAGTCACCGCAACCAAACGAGCAGGAAATTTATTCCACCACTGGCTCAGGAGCAACAAGAACCACCCCGGAAACAGCACCAGGGCTGCCCATATCCAAATGTCGCTTACCATACCGGTGTATTGCCCCAGGATGGATTGCAAGACCAACAACAAGGTTACCATACCCGCTAAGATATTCCACCGACCTTGTAGTTTTTGTCGGAAAGACGCCGTTGTGAGCCATGCTGCTTTCATCTTATCGCAGTGCGTTTATAATCTTAGATTTCACCAGGTGGGTATTGGAACTCAATGCTGCCGGTAGCCGGAGCTGTGCTTTGTTGGTGGCTTCTTCTACCAAAAAATCGTAAATCAGTGCGGTAACGGTGGTGTCTTTTGTCCGCGGCTTTTCGCTGATATGGGTAGGCAAACGATTCGCACCTTCCCGCAGCCAGCTTTCGACCGTTTGCCGACTCACTTCCCGGTCCGTATTTGCCACCAGGGGTTCATCCGTCACGATAAAGACAAAAACCCTGAAATGCCCGGGGTTAGCCGTAAACAAATTCCGGAAGTAGGCTGCCCACGACTCATTTTGCCGGTAGGGTTGTGCCGACCATCGCTCCGGCTCGCCCAGGCTGCTGCCATCATTCTGGTATTGTTCAATGCGGGTCACCAGCGCAAAGCCACTGCGGATATAGTAGTATTGGCGTTCATAATAACCACATTGGTTGAGGGCGTTTTTTAATTGCTGGGCAATAGCACCTAGTGATGTTTGGGTGGTAAAATAGTCGGTCATATCCAGCGAAGCGGAGGGCTGTGGCGGGGGGAACGGAAATTCCGGGATTCCGGGAAGTGCCTCACCATTGCCATTGTCTTGAAAGGCCGCCGAAGGCGCCATCGTGATATATGTTTCCTTGCGGAGGTAGCCTTGTTCCAAAGCCGCTAATTGATCAGCCACATCTAAAGCGGAAAGGGGTAACAATCGGATGACCTCGGGGAAGGTTTGCCGGGTAAGTCGGGTTTCGTACAAGACATACCCCACAAAACGTGCTGCCTCTAGTTCCTCCGCCATCTGCTGCGCTTTAGCGGCCGGAGTCAGTGCCAGTCCTTCGGCGGTGAAGCTGGAGGCAGGGATGAGTTGGTGTTCATTCAAATGATGCCCGATTTCATGCGCAAGCATGGCGTAGGCCAGTTCCGGTATCGCCAAACCTTGCAGATAAGCGGGGTTGTACAACAAGTAACGAACCTCATGATTTCGCGCAGCAGTCACCGACCCGACATTGGCAGCAATGGCCGTGAAATTGGCGGTATCCCGGCCATTTTTCAGAATGTTTTGAATTTGTCGGTCTAATGCGGTGTCAGCGGGCAGGCGCTTTAATTCGGCAGGTAAACTTTCATTGTAATAAGAGGAATAGTGGGTGATAGGTAGTTGAAGTGCTGTTTGCCCCCATGATAAACCTGGCATTAGCACGAAAATCACCACTGTTAAGCGTAGCTGTAGCATTGTTAAAGGGTTGTAAGTCGTTGGATTTTAGTAGGATGGCCCTTGTCTTTCCATCTTCAGGGTGCTAAATTTTAATGCTGGTTATTTCTATTTAGTTACCCCTCAGGTTGGTTTTTTTTATATTTTTATTTTTAGTAATCATTTGTGATTTTTCAATAGACAGCAAGCGGGGTGCCGCTGGTTGACCCACAAGACACCACTGAAACACATTGGCCGGTATCCTTCTGTGATCAAAAAACACAGAAGGATACCGGCTATCGTGCTCCGCCACCCACCAACAGATTTGCTTTACCTACCGTCCGCCACCCCCCGACTTCCTGGGGGGCGTAGGCGCCGTTTTCCTGGGCGCTGGCGCCTGGTTTTTTTGTGGCGTACGGGGTGCTGCCTTTGGCGGGTTAGCTGGCAGGCGGCGTTCGGTACGCGCGGCAGGCGTGCGTGTCGGAGCAGGGTCCTTGCGGGTGCGTTCCCAGGTATTGCGGTGGTAGTCCGTCGCGCGATCGGTCGTGGGAGGTGCTTTTTCCGGCTGGGTACGCGGCTGTGGTACCGTGCTTTCTGGCTGTGTACGTGGTTGGCCGGGTTTTTCCGGTGTGGGACGGTCTGGCTGGGGATTCACCCGTCCGGGTTGCTCCGGCTGGGTACGCGGCTGCCCGGGGCGGTCTGGTTGTGGATTCACCTGCCCGGGTTTTTCCGGCTGGGTACGGGTACGGGGCTGTGTGGTTGGCGCCGGACGGTCTGGCTGGGTAGTGGCAGGCGCCTGGGTGCGTTCCCGCACCGTGGCTTCCCGCTGGGTCTGGGTTTTCGCCAGCTCCGGATAGGCGCGCGGATTTTCGTCCAGGAATTGGCGGGGTGATAATTTTTGCGCGGGGTTTCGCTGGTTGTAGCGTTCCCGGTTGTATTCAAATTCGCCGTATTCTTTGAAATGGCGGGGCTGGTTGCGCACCTCCCGGATCCATTCGTCGGTAATCACTTCGCGGTTATTTTGCCGCCAGCGGGCTACGCCGGTCACGATGCCGCTGCGGTACCGGGGGTGGTAGGCGTAATGGTTCACAAAATGTCCTGACAATCCTGGCCACCAGATGTGGTGTTCCGGGCGATTGAAATACCAGGTCGTGAAATAAAACGACGGCAAACGCACAATCACAATCCGGGGGCCCGTCCAGAAGGAAAAACCCCAGTGGTACCAGAAGGGATAAGGCCGCCAGCAAGGATAGCCGTACCAGGTGGGATACCCAAACCAGAAGGGATAGCTGTACTCATAATACACCTCCACCCGCCGGGGAGTCGTATCGTAGTACATGTCGTCACCCGCCCGATTGTCGTTATCTGGGTTGTAGTAGACATCATCGTAACCGTATTCCGCAGCGTAGTTCTGGGCGGCTGCCTGGAGGTCTTTTTCGGCGGCGGGATCGTTGGCTATTTGCTGCTTCCAGTCTTCGAGTTCCTGCGCGTTTTCCCGGGCCACCACCAGGTTCAGGCTATCCGCCTGTTCCAGGACGCGATCGGGGAATTTGCGGTAGCGGTCACCCACCAGGATGGTGAGCTGGATGTTTTTCGTCAACAAATCGAGCACCTCCGGCAATTGCAGCAACGCCCGGAGGTTGTCCTGGAGGGCCGGGTCGTATTCCGACAACACCTGTTGGAAGGCGTTATCTGCCGCCTGCTGCAGTTCGTCGGTCTGCTGCAGAAGGCGCGGAGAACCCCGGTAGGCCGTCAGGGCGCGTTCGTGGATGACTTCCGGATAGGTCTTTAAAATTTGCTGCACACGGCGCTCATCGCTGCGCGGAGCGGTAGCGAGTTGGTGGATCAACCCGGGATACCGGGTCAGGTCCCAGATCATCTCCTGCGTGGAGCGGGGTAGGGGGTCTACCAGGGCCTGGAAATCCGTACTGCTGCCGTCCTGGATGCGTTGCAGCTTAATGATGGCTTCCGGATACTGGCAAACCTCCAGGATCGCCAGCCGGGTGTCGGCCGGGTACAGCACCAGGGCTTCCACCGCCGCTTGTTCGTCTTCTTCCAGTTGGGCAAAAAAATCGGTATCGGTTTGTCCGCAGAGCGGCAGCACCAGGCTGCCTAAGCCCAGCAGCAGCAGCAAAGTGAAAATAGAGCGGAAATGTTTCATTGGTTGTCGGTTTTGGGGATGAATAACACCCGCAGGGGTAAGTGGGCGCGGGTAGTTCTACTATTTTACCGCCAGTTTTAAGCGTTAAAAAAATCCTTAACCAGCGCAATTTTCTGGTTCAGGGTCATGCTGTCGGCGGTTTGCACCTGCAGGGGTTTGTCTTTGAGGTTGTTTTGACTTTGGATGTATTTTTGCAGGCCAATTTTAGCTTCCGCCGGCCCGAAGAGGAGTACCGCGTCACTATCTTGTAACGACTGACAAACCTCTTCGTAGTAGTGGTTGAGTTGTTGCTTTTTACGGTTCAACAGTTTGCTTTCGGAAGTTTTGTCCATGGGCCCCCACGGGGTTTTGGAGCGGGAGCCGCCTTTTAAGTGAAAATGTTCCACATTAGCCGCAATGGTCGCAGTAGCTACAACCCCATCGATGAGGTCAATAATGTTGGCTTCGTTAAGATCGAGCCAGATGCCGGTTTGTTTCATTGGTTCTAATTTTGGGGTTACAGGCCCTTGTCATCAACCCTAAAATTAAAGGCTTTTACGTTTGGTATGAAATGAGTATCGTTAGGCGCTACCCATGATTTTGGTCACTGGCAGGGTGAGGGGGCTGTTAAAAAGAAGGGAAGGATAAATTCAGCGGATGAATCCGCCCAGCAACCGCTCTACGGCGGCCTGGGGAGACATGTCGCCCGCGCGGACGGCCGCGCGCAGGGCAGGCAACTGCGCCGCGATGTCGGGGCGGGCGTAAAACTGTTGCAAAACCCCGGCGGCCAGGATGTGTTGCAACCAATGAACCGCCTGTTCCTGCCGGTGGTGCCCAAAATAGCCACTGGCGCGGGTGGCCTGCTCGTAGGCGTGCAGGGTATGGATGATCTCGGCGATGCCCTTGCCGGTCAGGGCCGAACAGGTGACGGCGTTGGCGATCCAGCCACTGGGCTTGGCCGGAAACAGGTGCAGCGCCCCCTGGTAGGTGGCCCGCGCTTGCTGAGCAGCCAGCTCCCGGTCCTCATCGGCCTTGTTGACGGCGATGAGGTCGGCCATTTCTACTACCCCGCGCTTGATGCCCTGGAGCTCGTCGCCACCGCCGGGGAGCAGGAGGAGCAGGAAGAAGTCGGTCAGTTGGTGCACGGCTACCTCCGACTGGCCCACGCCCACCGTTTCTACGAGAATGAAATTGTAGCCCGCTGCTTCGCACAAGAGCATCAGCTCGCGGGTTTTAGCTGCTACACCACCGAGGGCTTCTCCGGCTGGTGAAGGCCGGATGTAGACCGCCGGATGCACACTGAGCTGTCCCATGCGGGTTTTGTCGCCCAGGATGCTACCGTGGGTGAGCTGGCTGGTGGGGTCTACCGCCAGCACGGCCACCCGGTACCCCTGGCTGACCAACTGGAGGCCAAAGGTTTCGATGAAGGTGCTTTTGCCCACCCCCGGCACCCCCGTAATACCCAGGCGGAAAGACTGGCCACTGTGCGGCAGGCAGCCTTCCACGATCTGACGAGCTTTGACCTGATCGGCCACCTGCGTGCTTTCTACCAACGTGATGGCCTGGCTGAGTACCACCCGGTCGCCCGCCAGGATACCTTGCAGGTAGTAGGCTGCGTCGTGCGCACGGCGCTGCCGGGCTGGCAGGTGTGGATTGATGCTGGCCGGAATTTTGTCAGGACCGACGGGGCGACTGGTTTTCTTGGCCACGGCGTAGTGGGTTATGGTCTGGGTAAACGTTCTTGTTTATTTTCCGGTAAAGACGGGCTTTCGTTTTTCCAAAAAAGCCTGCACGCCTTCCTGGTAATCGGCCGTTTGCCCAGCCGTAGATTGCAGTTGTTCT
Source organism: Bacteroidota bacterium (assembly GCA_003045895.1). Classification (GTDB taxonomy): domain Bacteria; phylum Bacteroidota; class Bacteroidia; order Chitinophagales; family Saprospiraceae; genus Lewinella. Next base: position 8,818 of record PZPC01000089.1, on the reverse strand, counting down.
TCCACGGCCAACTGGCGATCCAGGTCGTTGTCCAGCGCCTGGTTGAGGGCGCGTTTGGTGAGACCCAGGGCCCGGGGTGGCAGGAGCGCCAACCGCTCGGCCAGTTGCCAGGCTTCGGTGGCGAAATCCTCGTCCGGGAAGGCCGCGTAGATCATCCCCACCCGGGCCGCTTCGGCAGCCGGAATCTTGTCACCCAGCATCATGTAGGCGGCGGCCCGCTGCAGGCCCACCAGGCGGGGCAGGAAAAAAGTACCCCCACTGTCGGGAATCAGGCCAATCTTGCTGAACGCCTGGATGAAGTTGGCTGCTGCCGTGGCGACGGTCAGGTCGCAGGCCAGCGCCAGATTCGCTCCCGCTCCGGCAGCGACCCCGTTGACGGCGGCCACGAAGGGTTTTTCGGTTTCCCGGATGAGGCTGATCAACGGGTTGAGGTGCTCCGAAAGAATGGTCGATAGGCTGGGGGCGTCTTCCTGGGTGATCTCGCCCAGGTCCTGCCCGGCACAGAAGGCCTTGCCGGCTCCCGTCAGGTAGATGACCCGGATCTGGTCATCGGCTGCGCAGGTTTTGATGGCGGCCTGTAGCGCCAGGGCCAGTTCGCGCGTAAAACTGTTGTACTTGGCGGGCCGGTTGAGGGTGATGCAACCAATGGCGCCGCGTACTTCCAAAAGAATGGGTTCCATGTTCAATAATTTGGTAGCGTGAAGATACGCAATCAATGGTAAACGCAGTTTGTAAACAAAAATCAAAAGACCTGGCGTTGTTGCCGGAAAAGAGTGGATTGTCTTAATTTTAAACCAAAACGCGGATATGAATAAACGTAGCGCAATCTGGGGTGGGGTATTCATGCTGCTTGGCGGGTGGTTCGGTTCCTGCCAAAGGGAACAACCCACCATTCCATTGGTCCTGAATCAGGTCATTTACAACAGTTACCAACGGGCTATTCTGGGGCCGAATACCCTGGCGCTGAAAAACAACGAAACAGTCATTTTTGACCAGGATCGGAAGAAGGTCAGCACCCGGTCGACGGACGTGAAATGGGAAGATACCGCCTTCCGCCTGAGCCTGATTGACCAAGACCAGGATGGCCGTTTTGATACGCCCGGCGTTGACCTGGTGGTGGTCTCTATTTACGGGCAGGACACGGTGGCCCTTGACCTAAAGAGCGAACACGTGGGGCTGTTGCGCTCCCGAACCTTTATCCAGGTCAATCGCCGCTGTTTCCTGCTGGCGGAAATTTCGGCCAATGGCCAGCAAGTGGCGCTGGTGCCCTGGGAGAACTGTACCTCCGACATCTTAACCGCCCGCACCAAAACACACCTGGGCAAAATTCCGGTACGCGACCTCGAAGGACAGGATACTTTTTTAGTTTTTCCCAAGACCGATACCCGCCAGCGGCTGGTCATCGTGTGGTCGATGGGTACGGAAGACCTGGAACTGATCGACTATCTCCAGCAAAACCAGGCCACCTGGAACACCCGCTTCCAAATTGTCGGATTAAATATGGCGGACCAACCCCGGAAGATCAGCGCTTTTCTGGCCGCTTCGCCCCTCGATTTCCCGGTCTATTTGGTTACCCGCAAAACCTGCCAGTCGATCAACTGTCACGCCCTGTTGCCGTATGCGATTTGGCTGGATGCCATGGGGGAAATTGTCGACGTGGGCCTCAAAAAAGACCAGCTGCTGGCTTTGCTGGAATCTGCGCCCAAGCTCTTAGACCAGTAGCATTTTGGGCCACTTCGGCCGTTTTTAGACGTTTAAGTATTTGGTCTCGCCACGCTTTTACACGTGCCCAACTTTTACACCTTTCCACGCGCTTGCCACGTCTTCAGCGTTGCCTGCCACGTCTTTAGCGTGGGCCATTTCCGACCTCCCACTACCCACCTCCCACTTGGTTCTCGCGCCTGCCACGTCTTCAGCGTGGGCGACGCAGCGCAGCAACGGCTCGCTGCGATTGCTAAAAAAGATACGCCCGACGTTGGTCTCGCCACGTTTTTACACGTGCCCAACCTTTCCACCTTTCCACTTCTCCCATTTACACGTGCCCAACTTTTACACCTTTCCACGTTTCCTACTCCACCGCCGCCTTCGCCGTTTTGAATACGGGTTCCGCCAGGATGGCCCGCAGCACACTGGGAATGCGGAAGCGTTGCCCCAGGCTTTTCTGGTAAATTTGGGCCTGGCCGATGAAATTGTCGGGTCCGTAGGTGTGGATAAAGCGGATTACGCCCCCCTTCTCCCGCGGGAAGCCCCAACCGTACACACTGCCGAGGTTGGCCGCCGCGGCGGAAGTGATGACTTTTTCCTGCATGCACCAGAGCGCTTCGATGACCTGCGAAAACAGCAGCCGGTCGTTGAGTACCGTGCGGTCGTAGGTCCGGTGCTGGATGGGCCAAATATCCTGCAATCCTGGCCACAGGTGGCGTTCTTCTTCCTCGCCGTAAGCATAAAATCCGGCTTTGCGAACCCTTCCCGGGCGATCCAATTCGCCGAGCATGGTCTTCAGAACGGCCACCGACGGATGTTGTACGTACCGCTCGCCGTAGTGCACGGCGGCTTGTTCTTCGTATTTCAGGACGAGGTGCAGGCCCAGGTCGTCGGCCAGTTCGAGCGGGCCCCGGGGCATCCCGAGTTGGCGGCCCAGGTTTTCGATCAGCGCCGGCGGGTAACCTTCCTGCAGCATCGCAATGCCTTCGAGGATGTAGGTGTTCTGCACGCGTCCGGCAAAAAATCCCCAGCCGTCTTTGACGATGATGGGAATTTTCATAATGCTTTGCGCAAAGTCGATGGCGCGGGCGATGGTCTCGTCCGACGTTTTTTTGCCGCGAATAATTTCGATCAGCGGAACTTTGTCCGCCGGGTGGAAAAAGTGGAGGCCCACGTAGTTTTCCGGCCGCCGGCAGGCTTCGGCCAATTCCGTGATCGGTAAGGAGACGGTATTGGTACCCACTACGGAATAGGTGTCGAGCTGGTCTTCGGCTTCGCGGGCGACTTTCTTTTTCAGCTGCGGGCTTTCGTAGACGGCTTCGATGACGATGTCGCAATCGGCAAAATCTGCCGCATCTTCGGTCGTCACTACGCGCGCCAGGATGTGCTCGCGCTCACTGGGGTGGAAGGTGCCCTCCTGGATGAGCTCATCGATGCGCTGGGCCACGTACTCGCGGCCTTTGTCGGCAATGGCTTTGCTGGCGTCTTTGAGCACCACCGGAATGCCGTACTGGATACAGGCGATGGTGATGCCCGAGCCCATCTGGCCGGAGCCGATGATACCCACCTTTTTTACCCGGAACATGCCGTAGCCCAGGGGCCGGTTGAGGCCGCGCTTGATGGAGAGGTAATCCATCCAGAAGGTACTGATCATGTTTTTTGCCCGGCGCGAGCAGACCAGCTTGGCAAAGCGGCGGTTTTCGATGCGGCAGGCCGTTGCGAAGTCCACTTTTGAGCCAGCCACCATGACGTTGAGGATGGCCCGTTTGGCGGGGGAGTTGTTGTAGGTGGCGGCTGCCAATTCGGCCGCCAGTTCCCGGATGCGCGCGATCACGGCGGGGTTGTCAGCGGTTCCGGCGGGGATGCTTTCCCCCTCCTGGTCCCAGGGGCGGCGCCAGTCGGGATGCGAGAGCAGCCAGGCTTTGGCTTTTTCCAGGAGTTCTTTCGGCGTGCTGGCCAGGCTGTCGATAATGCCTACTTTCAGGGCTTCCTGCGGCGAATAGTGGCGGCCGGAAGTGAGCACGGGGAATGCTTTTTCAATGCCCAGGAGCCACATCATGCGGACAACGCTGCCACCGCTGGGCATGAGGCCGAGGTTGACTTCGGGCATGCCTACCCGCACGCGCGGATCATCGAGCACGATCCGGTGATGACAGGACAGCGCGACCTCAAAACCCGTACCCAAGGCATTGCCGGCAATCGCTGCTACCACGGGTACGCCGGGGCGTTCGAGGTCGCGGAAGAAGCGGCTGAGTTTTTCAGCAGCGTTAAAAAGCACTTCCGGGTCATTGGCGTCGTAGAGGTAGCCCAGATCGCCACCGGAGAGGAAGGATCGTTTGGCGGAAGTCAGGATGACGCCTTTGAGCACGCCCTGGGCTTTTTCGTCCTGCAGGTGTTGAATAACCGGCAGGAAAGCATCCGTAATTTCGTGGTTGATGACATTGTGTTCGCGATCCGCCATGTCGAAGATGATGGTCACGATATTGTCGGTATCTTTTTTGAGCCGTATCATATGCGTTCAATAATGGTCGCTACGGCTAGCCCTGCGCCAGCACAAAGCGTCACCAATCCGGTTTTTAAATCACTGCGTTCCAGTTCGTCCAGCAAGGTGCCCAACAACATGGCCCCCGTAGCGCCGAGGGGGTGGCCCAGGGCAATAGCGCCGCCGTTGACGTTGAAGCGGTCGTCGGCCAGGTTCAGGTCGCGCTGGAATTTGAGGCCGACGGCGGCAAAAGCTTCGTTGCACTCCCACAGGTCGATATCACCAACTTCCAGGCCACAACGCTGGAGCGCCCGGCGGGAAGCCACCTGGGGCCCGGTCAGCATAATGGTAGGGTCTACCGAGGCGGAGGCACAGCCCAGGATGCGGGCCCGGGGGCGCAGGCCCAGCTCTTCGCCCTTGCGGGCATTGCCCAGTAAAACCAGGGCGGCACCATCCGCCAGGGCCGAGGAATTACCGGCGGTGTGCAGGTACTGCACTTGCTCTACTTCGGGATAGCGGTGCAGCGCCATGGCCGCAAAACCCTGATCCCCAACCGTGGCGAAAGCTGGCCGCAAGCGGGCCAGCTGTTCGGTGCTGGTGGTGGGGCGCACCAGCTCGTCGCTGGTCAGGATGGGTAGCCCGGAAGCGTCGCAGATGGGGATAAGGCTGGCTCGAAAATAACCGTTGGCCTGGGCGTGCGCGGCCCGCTGGTGCGAGCGGAGGGCAAAAGCGTCCAGCTCCACGCGGGAAAAACCTTCCATGGTGGCGATCAGGTCGGCGGCAACGCCCTGGGGAAGGTAGTTTTGGGGCATGAAAACGCCGGGGTCATTGAGCAGGGGGCCGCCGTCGCTACCCATGGGGACCCGACTCATGCTTTCGGTGCCGCCAGCAATGGTGAGGGATTCCCAACCGGCCGCAATTTTGGCCGCCGCCAGGTTGACGGCTTCGAGGCCCGACGTGCAATAGCGGTTGATCTGCATGCCGCCATTTGCCGCGGCCATACCGGCTTCCAGGAGGGCCGTACGGGCAATATTGAAGCCCTGGTCACCGATGGGCGTCACACAACCAATAATCACATCGTCAATTGCCGCCGGCGAAAAATGATGGCGTTGTTGCAGCGCCCGCAGGGCTACTTCCAACAGGTGGACCGGCTTGACTTCGTAGAGGGAGCCACTGGTTTTGCCACTCCCACGGGGGGTTCGCAGCGTATCGTAGATAAAAACATCGGGCATGGGGACGTTGGGGTTACGGTTCATTCAACAGCTCTGAACAGCAAAAATACCAAAATTGATGGGCATCTGATCGTAATAAACGCAGGACTGGTAGATATTTATGTGCATTCCTGCACAATTCCTTTATTTTTGCTTTTAAAATAAACCTACCAGATGGCTACCCGAACTAAACTCACCCCTTTTGCCCGCTTTTTTATATTTTTAATCATCTTTCTGCCCCTGGCCTATTTTGGGGCTGCCTATTACCGCGGAGAAGATCCCATTGCTACCATTAAGGACCTGGTCGGTGGTCAATCTACCACGGGTCCGGCGTCGAATAAAGACACCTACGACCCGCAGGAAGAGATCAACCGGTTGAAAAAAGAAAACCAGGCCCTCCGCCAGCAGGTAAAGGAGCTGCAAAGTACCTTGGAAGCCCAGGAAAACAAGGATACCAGCCGCCAAAAGTGGGGAAATTAATCCGTTAAATTGGCAAGGGTGTTTTCCCGCAAACGGAGGACACTGCCCATCTTTTCATTAAAAACAGGTTGCCTTATGGTCCTATTATTTATGCTTGTGCAAGCCGGTTTGGGCTCGTTTCTGATTAAGATCCTCCTGATGGCCCTGGTCCTGATGGGATCCGCCTACCTGCTGAGTGGGGTGGTGATCGAAGACTTTACCCGGGCGGTCATTGTCGCTTTTGTCCTGGCTATTTTGAATGCGACCATTGGCCAGTTCCTCAACTTCATTACCACACCCCTGCGCTGGATCACGCTGGGCTTCTTTAGCCTGATAGTCGATGCGGTGGTGTTGATGATCGCGGCTTAGTTCTTAAAGGGCTTCACCATCAAAAGCTTTAGCTGGGCCCTGCTGATGGCCATTTTTGTAGCTGTTGCCAATGTTTTTCTGCACATCTTTTAGATGTGCTTACCAAGCCCCTGGAAGGTCATGAAATACGCTGTCCGACTTCCGTTGTTATGTTTTGTGTTGGGTGTGTTGTTGCCGACGGGAACAACGCTTGCGCAGCCTGCCAGCAAGTGGCTGATGTCCCTGGGTAGTGGCTTGGCCATCTACCAGGGTGACGTGAGCAGGGCCGGTTTCGGTACCCTACAAGGGCATACCATGATCTGGGGCGGGCATGTGGCGTACCGGCCACACCCCCAGTGGTCGGCCGGATTGCAGGCTCACCACGGGGAATTGATGGCAGCCGACGGTTTTTACCCGGGCGATGCCTACCGCAGCGCCCGCAGGTTCCATTTTTCTACCCAATTGAGCGACGTCGCACTCGACCTGCGCTTCTTTCCGCTGCCACACCAGCGTTTGCAACCCTTTATTGGAACGGGCCTGGGGCTGGTCTTCTTCAAGACGAATGCCTATTTGCTTGATAATACCCACCTGGCGCTGTTCGATTTCATTAAAGCTGATGAGCGCTCGGAGGTGAATCAGGCGCTGTTCATCCCCCTTAACCTGGGCTTTGACTTCCAGGTGTCTTCGGCTATTTCCTTTACGGCCGGGTTGCAATACAATTTCACCTTTACCGATTTCCTGGATGGGGTCAGTTTTTCTGGTAACCCCAACAACAACGATAATTACGGACAGTTGTACCTGGGCATGACCTTTCACCTCGGGCATATCTCCGATATCGATCAGGACGGTATTCCCGACACCGAAGACCAGTGCCCGTTGAAACCGGGTACGGTTCGCAGCGGTGGCTGCCCCGATAGCGATGGCGATGGCTTGCGCGACAGCGACGACCGCTGTCCCCTGGCGGCTGGTTCGCCGGAATTGTACGGTTGCCCGGATACGGACGCCGATGGTACGGCCGACCCCTTCGATCGTTGCCCCACCCAGGCCGGGCCACCAGAGTCGCTGGGCTGCCCACCGATGGACAGCGACGGCGATGGTGTCCTGGACCACCTGGACGATTGCCCCCTGCAGCCCGGTCCGGTCAGCCGGCGCGGTTGCCCGGCCATCGACAGCGACCAGGACGGCATCCTGGACGAGGATGATCACTGCCCCCATCATTTTGGCTTGCCCCTTTTTGACGGTTGCCCGGATAGTGACGGCGACGGGATTGAAGATATTAAAGATGCCTGTCCCAATACCTTTGGCTTGTTTACCGCGCAAGGGTGCCCCCTGTTTGCCAATCCGGAAGAGGAAGCGCAGGTGCTGAGCAGTCAGTTGCTCTACTTTCGCCCTAATAGCGCGGATCTCTCCAACTTCATGTTACTTGATAAACTGCGGGATTTTTTGCAGCAACACCCCAATTACCACCTCCTGATCAATGGCCATGCCGATGGTTCGGGCAGTGAGGATAACACCGGCTACCTGAGCCAACTGCGCGCCGAACGCGTGCGCCGCTACCTGGAAGATACCGGGGCCAACCCCAGCCAGCTGGAAGTACGCGGGTACAGCGGCCGCGAGCCCCGCGGGGCCGGTACTTCACCAGCCGATCAGGCCCAGAACCGACGGGTGGCGTTTCGGATGGAGCGGGGGGGGTGAGGTCGTGGAAAGGTGTAAAAGTAGAAAAGTGTAAAAGTGTAAACGGGCAGCCAGAATAAAGACGGTCAAAAGTCCTTCTTTGGAGGAGGTCCCACGCCCGGGCGTGGGGGAGGAGGAAAGGTGGCTCGAAGTGGGAAATCGGAGGTCGGGAATCGGAAGTGGTGGCCGTGTAAACGTGTAAAGGTTAGGTAAGTGTAAAAGCGGCGCGGGCGGAAAAGGTCAAAAGTCCTCCCCCCTGCCCCTCCCGCTTCGAAAGCGGGACAAGCTCTCCAAAGGGGGACTTTAGACCTTGCTCCTGCTTCAATCCGGTCGATTTTCTGGCCTTGCCAGCGTGCGACGATATTCTACAACTTATAACGGTCAAAAGTCCTCCTTTGGAGGAGGTCCCCCTTGTGGGGGGAGGAGGAAAGGTGGCTTGAAGTCGGAAATCGGAAGTGGGAAGTGGGAAATAGGGCCGTGTAAAGGTGTAAACGGGAAAAAGTGTAAAAGGAGAGGTGTAAAAGTGTAAAGGTGTAAAAGTAGGGCGAGACCAACATCCGGCATATCTATCCTCCCGCAATCGCCCACGCTGAAGACGTGGCAGGCGCTTGTAAAGGTGTAAAAGTAAGCCTGAGCGATCAAGGGATTACGCGCACCTAAGCGGGCGGGGCTGCTCCTTCAGGAGACCGCTTGCGCAGCAAGCAGAGGCGGAGGGAGGCCAAAGTCGGAAGTCGGAAGGCTATAAGCCGCCGCTGCACGCCGACCCAAAAAGAGGTTGCTACCTTTAATTGCCAGCTCAAAAACGAGATTTTGCAAAACACTGGTAGTCAATAGATTAAGAAAAAGGGTAGTTTGAAGTCGGAGGTGGGAAGTCGGCAATTTTAGACCCACGCTGAAGACGTGGCAGGCAACGCTGAAGACGTGGCAGGCAACGCTGAAG
>PZPC01000017.1 GCA_003045895.1 Bacteroidota bacterium | reverse complement strand
TGGGTCAGGTTTTTGTTGTTGCTTTAGTTGTAGTAAACCAAAGATACAACGCCTGACCCACTTTATTTATCCCCTATTCGTGCAACAAGGCCCTTTTTCAATGAAAATCAAAAAGCGTAGGTATATTAAATGGTTTTTTTGCCTGGGTCTGATCACCTTACTTTTATGCTCATGCACAGAAAAAGCAAGTGACAAAAGGCTTAGAGTCGGCTTTTCCCAATGCTGCGCCGACCCTTGGCGGGACGTGATGAACGGCGAAATGCAGCGGGAGCTTTTCCTCCATCCTGAACTGGACTTTGAAATGCGGGTGGCCGCCAATGACAGTAAATTGCAAGTCCAGCAAATCCGGGAGTTAGTGGCCAGTGGGATTGACATTTTGCTCGTTTCCCCCAACGAATCCAGGCCACTTACCCAAGTCATCGAAGAAGTTTACAAACAGGGCATCCCCGTAATTTTAATTGACCGGAAAACCGACTCACCACTCTATACGACCTACCTCGGCGCTAACAATTATGAAATAGGAAAAACAGCCGGGCAATATGTCGTCAGCCGAATGAACGGGCAGGGCAACATCATCGAAATCTTGCTGCCCCTGACCATTTCTCCTGGTACCGAACGCCACCGGGGCTTTCGGGACGGCATTTCCCAATCGCCTGGAATACAAGTGGTGGCTGAATTGGAAACCGTAGGTGGCACTATAGATATCGACAACCAACTTCCTGACCTGCTCCGACAGCACCCTGAAGCGAACATCATCTTTGGCCATACTGACCTGATGACAGAGATAGCATATAAGTTGGCAGAACAACAAAGCCGCACCAAAGACATGTTTTTCGTCGGCATAGATGGTATTCCTGGTACGGGGCGAGGCATTCAGGCGGTGGAGGATGGCATTCTCGATGCATCGCTGCTTTACCCGACAGGTGGGGCAGAAGCCATTCGGTTGGCGCTCGCCATTTTGAACAATCTGCCCTATGAAAAAGAAAACACGCTGGAGACCATCGTCATTGACGAGGGCAACGCTCGTATTTTGCACAACCAGATGAAGAAGGTTTTCAGTATGCAGGAAAATATTGACGAGCAGATGCATATACTGAAAGCATCTGAGCTTGTTTCCCGCAACCAGCGTATTTTCATTTTTGTACTCATCTCCAGCCTACTTTTGGCGGTAGTGCTAGGGGTGTTTTTGTGGAAATCACTGCGGGCAAAAAATACAGCCCTCCACCACCTCGAAATCAAGAATCGGGAAATCATGGCGCACGAGCAAGAGCTCGTTAAAATGTCTGAAAAAGTGAAACGGGCCACCCAGGCGAAAGTGGATTTTTTTACCAACATCAGCCATGAGTTCCGTACACCGCTTACCTTGATTTTGGGTTTTGCCGAAGACCTTTTACCCTCTAAAAAACTTGGTGAAGATGTGCAGCAGAGCCTCGGTCACATCCGCCAAAATGCCTTCCGGCTGCTCCATTTGGTCAGCCAACTCTTGGATTTTCGCAAAGTGGAAAGTAACCAGATGGGGTTGCGTGCCAGCGAAAACAACCTTGTGGCCTTCTTGCGAAACATCATGCAAACCTTCAGCAAAACAGCGCAGCGGCGGGACATTGATTTTCAATTGCTGACCCGTCAGGAGCACATCCTCGTGTGGTTTGATGTAGGGATGATGGACAAGACACTGTTCAACCTGCTTTCTAATGCCTTCAAATTTACGCCCGACGGAGGCAAGATCCATCTGTCCGTTTCATTGGATAATTTTGAAAACAAGGTCAAATTCTCAGTCGAGGATAGTGGCAAGGGGATGACGGAGCATGAGCTAAAACACATTTTTAAACCATTTTACCAAGGTGAAGAACAGCAGCTGGCGGGGACGGGCTTGGGGCTTTCCTTATCGAAAACTTTAGTGAAATTGCATGGTGGAGACATTTTGGTGCAAAGTACCAAAGGAACGGGTAGTCGTTTCATCGTATCGCTGCCAATGGGCAATAAGCACCTTAAGGAGGAACAAAGAGTGACCGGGCAAGGATCTTCGTTCATCAGCCAGGAATATCTGATGATCCAGGAAATGGATTTAGAAACGATCGGAGAAATCAGCGAAGACAGCACGGCTTCCCAACAGATCCTCCTCATTGAAGACAACGAAGACCTCCAGTTTTTCCTGAAGAAGAAACTAAGCGCCACCTATCTGGTGGTCCAATCTACTGAAGGGCAGGACGCGCTGCAAAAAGCCTTTGACCTCACCCCCGACTTAATTATCTGCGACATCATGCTGCCGGGCATGGACGGTCTGGAGATTGCCCGCACCCTGAAAGCCGACCTCCGCACCTCACACATCCCCATCATCATGCTCTCGGCCCGAAGTGCCGTGGAGCAACAAATCGAAGGCACGGAAACGGGTGCCGATTCCTACATCACCAAGCCTTTTAACGTCCGGTTTTTATTGGCAAAAATAAAATCTTTGCTGCTCAATCGCCAAGTATTGAGAGAAAGCTACGGCAAAGAACTCGTGTCCCATACCCCAGAGGTTCCGGTAATAAATTTGCCTGAAGCCACTTCCCTGCTCGACCGGGATTTTATCCAAAAATTCGTAGTATACATTGGGCAGCATTACGCCCGCCAGGATTTCCAGGTAGCCGACCTCTGCCAGGAGTTCAGTTTGTCTAGGTCGCAACTTTACCGCAAGGTGTCGGCACTGCTGGGTGAGAGCATCAGTGATTACATTCAGAACGTCCGTTTGAAACAAGCAGAGGAACTGCTGTTGAAGGGCAAGCTGTCCGTTTCGGAAATAGCCTACGAGGTGGGCTACTCCTCACCAGATTATTTCTCGACCGTCTTCCGGTCGAGGTATGGGGTGTCGCCGAGTGGGTTCAGGAAGAGCCAGTGATGCACCTTGAAACCCACGCAACAAAACCTAAACTCCGTGCAACAATATTTACAGTTGCCCCCCTCTTCTTGTTGTTTTTACAATAAGCTCAAAGCGCTGATTTTCAGTTAATTAGAATCAATTCTTCCCTGCAACATATTTAGAGGAAACTTTGGCATAATGTTAAAGCCCCTCTGTTTCGTTTCCCTGTAGTTTTGCGGTACAAAAAACGGAACAGATGAAACATCGCAAAATATTATTCTGGTCTATTGCTGTTGCATTGGCCGGATTCTTGTTCGGATTTGATACAGTTGTTATTTCCGGTGCCGACCTTTCCCTCCAGGCGCTTTGGCAAAAAGGAGAATTCTTCCACGGCTTTGTCGTGATGGCATCTGCACTTTGGGGTACCGTAATAGGTGCTATTTTCGGAGGTATCCCTACCGATAAGTTCGGCCGCAAAAACACCCTCATCTGGATTGGCGTATTCTATTTTGTGTCGGCGGTAGGTTCGGCCTTCGCGGGTACCCCCTGGATATTTGCATTTTTTCGCTTCCTTGGCGGGCTTGGCGTTGGAGCCTCTACAGTAGCTGCACCAGCATACGTTTCTGAAATAGCCCCTTCTAAAGACCGGGGCAAACTCGTGGCGCTTTACCAGTTCAACATCGTATTTGGCATCCTCGTTGCCTTCCTTTCCAATTACCTCCTGAGTGGCATCGGCGAAAACGCCTGGCGCTGGATGATTGGCGTAGAAGCGTTTCCAGCATTCGTTTACACGCTGATGGTTTTTGCTGTCCCTAAAAGCCCGCGTTGGTTGTTGGTTAAAAAAGGCGACAAAGTTGCTGCTGCCAAAACACTACGCATCATTGACCCAGGCATGGATGTGGAAGCTCAAATGCAGCGAATACTTGCCGACCACCAGGTGGCAGACAAATCAGAAACCATTTTTAGCCAGAAGTACCGCTTCCCGTTGATGCTGGCCTTCCTGGTTGCATTTTTCAACCAGTTTTCAGGCATCAACGCCTTCCTGTATTACGCTCCCCGCATTTTTGAGATAGCCGGATTGGAGAAAAGTTCGGCCCTGTTGAGCAGTGTGGGCATTGGCGTGACCAACCTCATTTTTACCATCATCGGACTGTCGCTGATTGACCGGTTTGGAAGAAAGCAGCTTATGTATATCGGTTCAGTGGGCTACATCGTGTCGTTGTCCTTGGTGGCAATCACCTTCGCTCTGGGCATCAAAGGCATGGCTGTGCCGGTATTCCTGTTTCTGTTTATTGCGGCGCATGCCATCGGGCAGGGAACCGTCATCTGGGTGTTCATTTCAGAAATCTTCCCCAATCATTTGCGGGCCAGCGGGCAGGCCTTTGGCAGCTCGGTTCATTGGGTTTTGGCGGCTGCCATCCCTTCGCTCGTGCCGATGCTGTTCACCAAAATCGGAGCTGCGACCGTGTTTGCCATCTTCGCTTTTATGATGACGCTGCAATTGGTTTTTGTGTGGCGTATGATGCCGGAGACGAAGGGGGTGTCGTTGGAGGATTTGGAGAAGCAGTTGACGTTCAAAAAATAAGTTGATTAGTGCGAGCCGGAGCTTCTGGAACGCCCTTTCCGAACGCCCTTTTAAAAAACAAAATTATGTCGAATCCTACCATTGTATGCTTTGGAGAATTTCTTTGGGACGTGCTGCCAACCGGCCGCATAGCTGGCGGAGCGCCAATGAATGTTGCGTTTCATGCCAATCAGCTTGGCCTTGAATCCAAAATGGTTAGCAAAACAGGCGATGACGACCTGGGCAAAGAGCTCAAGCGTTTTTTGGAAGACATCGGTGTCTCTGCCGAATTGATTCAAACGGACAACACCTTTCCGACCGGCATCGTCAACGTGACCCTCGATCAAAACGGCTCGCCGTTTTATGAAATCGTCAGCTCGGTAGCCTGGGACTATATCCATCTTGAAGATAAGGGGAAAGACGTCGTGAAAAATGCCGACGCACTGGTGTTTGGCAGCCTCGCCTGCCGGACGGAACGCAATAAAAGAACCCTGCTCGAATACGCTGCCCTGGCGAATATCAGGGTTTTCGATGTCAATCTGCGAGCACCTTTTTACTCCAAATCACTGGTTGAAGAACTGTTAGACAAAGCCGAAATCGTAAAAATGAACGATGAGGAACTTGCACTCATCGTGGAATGGTATGGCATTTCCGGTGATGAAAAATCGCAGTTGAAAACCATCAAAAATCAGTTCGGCCTCGATGTAGTCATTCTCACGAAAGGCAGGCATGGCGCTACCTGTTTGGACGAAACAGGCTACTATGAACAACCGGGATTTAGGATAAAAGTGCAAGACACCATTGGCAGCGGAGATTCCTTTTTAGCAGCTTTTTTGAGCCGTTTTTTGAAAGGTGAAAACATACCAGATTGCCTTGTTTTTGCCAGTGCAGTCGGCGCGCTGGTGGCAACAAAACAGGGCGGCACCCCCAAAATCGAGTGGCCGGAAATTCAGGCGATTATAAATTCCCAGTCATTCCAACAAATCTAACATAACCTCGGACCCATGAATAATCTATTGACCATCCTTACGATTATTTGCCTCGGTAGCCTGGTTTACTGTTGTCAGGAATCCACCTCGGCGCTGCAAACCAATGGCGTAACAATGGCAACTTATGACGAGCCGAACCGCCCGCAGTTTCATTTTTCACCCAAAGAAAAATGGATGAACGACCCCAATGGGATGTTTTATTACGAGGGCGAGTACCACCTGTTTTATCAGTATTATCCTGATTCTACGGTGTGGGGCCCGATGCATTGGGGCCATACCGTGAGCAAGGATTTAACCCATTGGGAACACCTACCTATTGCCCTATACCCGGATTCTTTGGGGCTGATTTTCTCTGGCAGCGCCGTGGTAGATTGGAAAAATACAAGTGGTTTCGGTCAAAACGGTCAGCCGCCTATTATCGCCATTTTTACCCATCATAATATGGCAGGTGAAAAAGCAAGACGCAATGATTTTCAATACCAAAGCATCGCTTACAGCAACGACAAAGGCCGCACTTGGACAAAATACGAGGGCAACCCCGTGGTGCCAAACACCGAAAACATACGGGATTTCCGGGACCCGAAGGTGATATGGGACGAAGCCTCCGAGCAATGGATCATGGTTTTCGCTGCCTTTGACCATGTGAAGCTATGGGGGTCTGAAGACCTGAAAAACTGGCAATTCTTGAGCGATTGGGGCAAGGACTACGGCGTCCACGATGGGGTGTGGGAATGCCCTGACCTGTTCCCGATAACGGTGGAAGGAACCGGCGAAAAAAAATGGGTACTGCTGCAAAGCCTCAATCCTGGCGGGCCTAACGGCGGATCTGGTACCCAGTATTTCGTGGGAAATTTTGATGGCAAAAAATTCACCCTCGACCCTGATTTTGAGCCTTTCGTAAAAAAAGGAAATGCGGTCTGGCTCGACTTCGGGCGGGACAACTACGCTGGCGTCACCTGGTCGGACGTGCCGAAGGAAGACGGCCGCCGGCTGTTCATCGGCTGGATGAGCAACTGGGACTACGCCACCATTGTGCCCACCGAAGCGTGGCGCAGCGCTATGACATTACCAAGGAGTTTGGTTTTGAAAAAAACAGATCAGGGGTACCGTATTTTTTCCGAGCCCGTGCAGGAATTGGAGACGCTTCGTGCTGGTGCAAAAAAAATCAACGCCACTGAAATCGTCGGTACACTCGATTTGACCCAACAGCCAGGTTTTTCATCTTCGCAATTAGAATTGGTACTCGATTTCCAACTACCAGAAAATGCAACTACTGACTTTGGAGTAGAACTCTCGAACGAAAAAGGAGAGCGGTACCGCATTGGCTACGATGCCGCTACCAACCTGTTCTACAGCGATCGCACTCAATCGGGCGACCTTGCTTTTTCTGAAAAATTTGCCTCAAAGGTACATACTGCACCACGCCTCTCTAAAGACAAAACGGTCCGATTTCACCTGTTTTTTGATGTTGCTTCTGCAGAGTTTTTTGCCGATGGTGGATCCACCGTCATAACAGATATTTTCTTTCCCAGCGAGTATTTCAGTTCGGTAAAAATCTATACGGATAACAACACGGTAAAGTTACTGAATGGGCAGGTCTGGACTTTGAACAGCATTTGGAATTAATCAACTTAAAACGCTATAAAAAAAAGTAGCCGCATGCGCTAAGCAATACGACTGCCTATTCATCTAATTAAAATCAAGAAGTTATGAAAATTAAACTACTATCGATTTTTGCGCTGCTGCTTTCCGTGCAGTTCGCTTTTGCACAGCGAACAGTAACGGGAACCGTGACAGATGCGGAAACAAAGGAACCGCTCATTGGAGCTAACGTATTGATTCCCGGCGAAAGTACGGGGACGATTACCGATTTTGACGGAAATTTTTCACTGGAAGTACCGGAAAGAACGACCGAATTAAGTTTTTCCTATACCGGTTACCAGCCAGTGGTCATCTCTATCGTTGGGCAACAAAAAATTGAGGTTGCGATGACATCGGGTAGCATTCTCGACGAAGTGGTCGTCACTGGCTACACCACTCAACGGAAAGCCGACCTAACCGGGGCGGTGACTGCAGTGGATTTAAAAGAAGTGGAAACACTACCCTCCGGCAATGTTATGCGAAACCTCCAGGGCAGGATTCCCGGCGTCCAGGTTTTTACGAACGGAAATCCGAACTCCACGGTAGCCGTGCGCATCCGTGGTGTGGGCCTGGGCAGACTCGGTTTTAACGACCCACTCTACGTTATTGACGGCGTGCCGACCCTATCGGGTATGCACGAGTTAAATCCCAACGACATCGAATCTTTACAGGTGTTACGGGATGCTGCTTCCGCCAGTATCTATGGTTCTAGAGCGGCGAATGGTGTCATCATCATCACCACCAAAAAAGGCCGGGAAGGTAACATGCAGGTCAATCTACGAGCAAATGTTTCAACGGAGGATTTTGCCTTCAACGTCAATCCGCTGAACACCGAGCAGCGTGCCGCCGCCATTTGGCAGGCCGCCGTTAACGACGGTACCAACCCGAACGCCGCAAGCCCGCTGTACCAGTACGAATGGAACGACGACTTTGGCAACCCGGTTTTAAACAAAATTTTGTTACCGGATTACATTGACGGAAACCGCACAATGAAGCCTGCCAACACCGATTGGTTTAATGAAATCAAGCAGAATTCTTTCATCCAGGATTACAATATGTCGGTGTCCAACGGTAATCAAAAAGGTAATTATTTGTTGTCCGGCAGCTATTTCAATCACCAGGGCATCATCAAAGACTCCGAATTTGAGAGAATGACGTTTAGGATAAACACAGCGTACAAACTAATTCCCGGTAAGCTGACCATCGGCCAGAATTTCACCGCCACTAACCAAAAGGCAAATCTCGTCAACGACATTGCCGAAGGCGCGCTGGGCCTATCCATCGAACAGCAGACGATTGTGCCCATCCGCACCGAGGACGGCCTCGGCTGGGGCGGTCCTACTGGCGGTATCACCGACCGTGACAACCCGGTGCGTTTGATAGAAATGAACAAAGACAACGTGTCCAATTTCAACCGACTGCTTGGTAATGTTTATCTGGACTGGCTGCCGATCAACAACCTGACGCTACGTTCTAGTTTCGGTATAGATTACAATTTTTATTACTTCAGGAACTTCACTAAAGCCTACCAGGCGGGCAGCCTGAATTTCGACGACCAACTGAATACCACGAGCAACCGCTACGGCAACTGGGTTTGGTCGAACACGGCCAACTACAAAGTAAAAATGGGCGGCAAACATGCCCTTGATCTGTTGGCAGGTACGGAAGCTATTCAATTCAAGGGGGAGTCTTTTTTCGGCAGAGCGGAAGGTTTCGCTTCGCAAGATCGTGACTTCGCATTCCTCTCTCAGGCCACCGGTAATGTATTGGTCGGCGGAGGCGGAGATGCCTGGTCACTTTTATCCATGTTCGGAAAAGCCAACTACGTTTTTGATGACAAATACCTCATTTCTGCAACGGTTCGCCGTGACGGTTCGTCTCGTTTCGGTGAAAACAACCGCTGGGGTGTTTTCCCTTCCGTTTCTGCCGGCTGGAGGATCAGCCAGGAAAATTTCCTAAAAAACGCTACCGTGGTTTCCGACCTAAAAATTCGGGGTAACTGGGGCCTTAATGGCAACCAGCAAATCAGTTCGCTGGCAGCCATCGCGATTTTCGAACCTCGCTATGCTACACAATCCTTGTTTACCACCTTACAGGATAATGGTACTGCTTACGATATTTCCGGTATGAACGAAGGACAATTGCCCTCTGGCTTTGCCCGTACACAAAGTGCCAACCCAGATCTAAAATGGGAAACTTCTGAACAGTTCGGCGGCGGTCTTGACTTTAGCTTGCTGGATTATTCCCTGTATGGCAGCATTGATTACTTTCAAAAAGAAACCAGAGACATCCTCACGGCTACTCGTCCATTGGCCACCGAAGGCGAAGGCGCTCAGCGTATCGTAAACGGTGGTACCGTGAAAAACTGGGGTTGGGAATTCTTGCTTGGCTACCAGACCACCCTTAGCAACAAGGTTCGTTTGGATATTTCCGGTAACCTTTCCACCGCACAGAATGAAGTTGTGGCATTGCCGGACGCAGTTATCAACTCCTTTCCTGGCAACGGGCAGGATATAACCATCCTAGGGAATTCTGTTAACTCTGTTTACGGGTTCGTCGCCGACGGACTTTTCCAAAACCAGGAAGACGTGGATGCACACGCTACACAGGCAGGTGCAGCACCAGGCCGTATCCGCTGGAAAGACCTCAATGAGGACGGCATGATTGACGAAAACGACCAGGACTACATCGCCATTTTCGATAATCCTGATTTCATCTACGGTCTCAATTTGAACATCGGCTACAAAGCTTTTGAAGTGAGCCTATTTTTCCAAGGTGTAAAAGGTGGGCAAATCAGAAACGGCTATAAAATCTTTACCGATTTCACTTCCGTAAACGTGGGTTCCAACTACGGCGATCGCACCCTCGACGCCTGGACACCGCAAAACGCTAGCTCATCCATCCCTGCGCTGACGAGGATTGACAACAACAATGAAGCTAGGGAGTCTACCTACTTCTGGGAGCCTGCCGACTACCTTAAACTGCGCAACCTGACGATCAGCTACACCCCCAATGAACAATTCATGCAACGGTTCAAGCTGAATGGTGCACGGATTTTCCTACAAGGACAAAATCTTTTTACGATCAAAAATAGCGGCACAGTAGCACAAGATCCAGAAACACCGAATGCTACCTTTCCAGTACCACGCCGCTTGACGTTTGGGGTAAACCTGACTTTTTAATTGATTCAGGTCTAATAAATCTGGGTTCAAAAAAAAAACTAAACAATGAAAAATTTCCATAAAATTCTCCTTCTGGCGCTGCTCGCCTTCGGTTTTTCGAGCTGCCAGGATTTTCTCGACAACACGCCCAAAGGCGTGCTTAGCGAAGGCCAGGTCAACACTATTGACAACATTGACGGGCTTGTGATTGCGGCCTACTCTTGGCTCGGTAACGACCACTACACTGCCCCCAATTATCTCTGGCCAACGGGCAATCTACGTGCCGGTGATGCTCATAAAGGTGGCAACGGTGCTGGCGATATTTTCAACTACCACGCGCTATCCGTCTATGCGCCACTGATTGCAGACATGACAACGTTTCCGCCTGACCTGATTGATTTGAACAATAAAAAATGGGAGCGCCAATTCACGGGCATTTCCCGTTGCAACGCAGCACTGGCCGTACTGAGCAAAGTGAGCACCGACGAATACCCCCTGAAAGAGGTACGTCAAGCGGAGTTGCGCTTCCTGCGTGGGCATTTTTATTTCGATTTAAAAATCCACTACAAACGGATCCCCTACATTGATGAAACAATACAAGTGGAAGACATTTTGAAAGTTTCAAATGTGGATTTAACCGACCAGGAACTTTGGACAAAAATTGCCGATGAATTCCGTTTTGGCGTTGCCAACTTGCCAGAAACTCAAAACGAGGTAGGTAGGGCTAACAAGTACACAGCAATGGCGTATTTGGCCAAAACGCTGCTCTTCCAGGCTTACGAACAGAACGACCAGAATGCCGTTTCAAACATTGATAACAGCAAACTGGAGGAAGTTGTGAGTTTGGTGACCCAAATCGAAAACTCGGGTAAGTATGCCCTTCAGAGCGATTTTGCAGAAAATTTTCTTTACGAATTTGAAAATGGGACAGAGTCTGTTTTCGCCATTCAGCGTTCCATCAACGACGGTTCGCCAGACGGGCGTGGAACCTGGGCTTCTGCGTTGAACTACCCGCAATCAGCGGAATTCGGCTGTTGTGGTTTTCATGTACCTACGCAGAATTTTGTCAATTCTTTTAAAACCGGAGCCGACGGACTGCCATTGTTGGACACTTACAACGATGCCATCTACGACGCGGCCGTCGACGCAGTGGACCCACGCCTTGACCATACCGTGGTACAGCAGGGCAAACCTTTCAAGTACGACCCGTCCTACATCGCACAGGGCGATGCCTGGGCCCGTGACCCAGCTACCTACGGTAACTATGCTTCGATGAAAGAATTGGAACACCCCGATTGCCCCTGCCGGGCTGCGAACGGACCTTTCACCATTACCTCCAAAAATGACGTGCTCATTCGTTACGCCGATGTACTGCTATGGAAAGCAGAAGCACTGATCGAACTGGGTCGCCAGAATGATGCGCTTCCTCTTATCAATGCCGTCCGTAGCCGTGCAGCAAATAGTACCGGCCGCCTCAGCAACGCTTCCATTTACAATGTGCAACTTTATTCGTCGTTTCCTTCCCAGGATTACGCACGCCAAGCGCTGCGTTTTGAAAGAAGGCTGGAGCTAGGCCTGGAAGGTCACCGCTTTTTCGACCTGATCCGCTGGGGCATTGCCAAGCAGTGGATTGACGGCTACCTCAGCGTTGAAAAAACCAGAAGGTCGTACTTGAACGATGCGCTCTTCACGGCTAGCAAAAACGAGTATATGCCAATTCCGCAAACTCAAATCAACCTTTCCGCCGGGCTTTACCAGCAGAATCCGGGATATTAATTTTATAGCTAAAACGCTGGCAGGGTACCGAATTCTGCCAGCGTTCAAACAAAATAAATCATGATGAATCGTATTAAAATATTCAACCGAAGCATTTTTGCCCTAGCCATGATTGTCATGGCGCTTTGCTTCACTACCTGCCAAGACGATGCTTTGCCAGGCACTAGTCTCGATATTGACCCTAACAAGGTTTTGCTCATTACCGATTTCCAGGCACCGGGCGCGGAAGAGGTAAGCATAGATGAAGAGAACAGTGTAGTAAACATTGTTTTTCCTTGCGGAACCGACCTAACGAACGTGACGCCAACGTTCACAACTTCTGCCGGAAATACGACAACCCCGGTATCCGGCACAGCCGTTAATATGAGTATTCCGGTAGAATATACCCTCGTGAATGGCAACCTGTTCAGAAACTGGACAGTATCCGCTAGTGTACGCTGCATCACGGGCTTTCTGTGTGATGCGCCTACCCGTGCGGATATAACAGACGAGGACGTGAAGGCTGCTGCCGATTGGTTTTTCGCCAATTATGAAGGAGATGTAGCCAAGTTTGTCTCCATGGAGGATATCAAAAACGGGACGGTTGACCTCAGTGAGTTCAAGGTACTCTGGTGGTACTACGACCGCAACGATGCCTTTCAAATGCCTGCCATTTCACAAGACCCCGCCGTTTTAGTGTCTGTAAAAGATTGGTACAAGGCTGGTGGCAACCTCTACCTCGCCGGATATGCTAACCAGTACCTCTGGGACTTGGGACGCATCACCGACAGTTACAATCGAGTCATTGGTGGGGGCGGTGGTTTTGAAAATGGAGATACCTGGACAGTTAACGTCGTCATTAACCAGGAACACGACCGGAGTTCTCATCCGATTTATGCAGGTATCCAAATGGACAACGTGGATGGCAGAAAAGAATTCCCCGTTCTTGGTGCTGGCTGGCGGGAGGACCACAATTATGTGATAGAGAAAATACCGGAGTTTATGGTGGATGTAATTGGTGTCCCGGTTGACCCAAACGCAGATTTCAATAGAAATCCCAATGCTTACAATGAATTCATTTCCAGAAACAACGCTGAATGGCTCGGCACCTGGGGCGGTATCAACGACTACTTCATGGCCGGCATGCTAGAATTGAAGCCCAACACGGAGTTTCAGGGCACCGCCATTTTCCAGGGAATTGGAGGTATCGAATACAACCAGAACGAAGAAGGAACCATCAATCCGGGTGGCCAGAATGTCCACCAGGGTAATATCAACAAACTGACAAAGAATACGATTAATTATTTGTCTACTAAGAATTAAAGTGATCGTAACCGGGTGGCCCAAAGGGGCACCAAAAAAATAAATTACGAATTTGCCAAAGACAATTGGATAAATAAACGGTTCATTTAAAGTGTTTTATCTAATTTCTTTGGCTCAAGAAATTCTGAATTTGTTTTTGCCCCACTACAAAGTCACCCGGTTACCTCTTTAGAATGATTACGAAAAATGAAAAAATACATCTTCCTCCTACTGTTACTTTACTTTTTTTCTTGCCAAAACAGTTCCAGGCAGGAAGATTCACCGTTGTTTGAGTTAATTCCGGCTGCACACTCCGGCATTGATTTCAACAATTTCATCATTGAAAACCAGACGGTGAATTATTTCACCTTCATGCAAATCTACTCCGGGGCAGGTGTGGCGGTGGGCGATATCAATAATGATGGGCTCCAGGATGTATACTTCAGCGCAAATTTTGGTCAAAACAAACTCTACCTCAACAAAGGCAACCTGGTATTCGAAGACATTACCGAAAAATCCGGAACGGGACTGAACGAGGGTTACCACACCGGCGTGAACATGGTGGATATTAATGGCGATGGCTGGCTGGATATTTACGTTTGCCGCTCAGGTTGGTATAAGGAGGATTTTATCAAACGCAACCAGTTGCTGATCAATAACGGCGACCTGACTTTTACGGAAAGCGCCACCGATTACGGCCTCGATGACCCCCGCAACTCTGTGCAGTCCTCTTTTTTCGACTACGATAAAGATGGCGATTTGGATATGTTCCTGGTCAATACGACCACCGATTTTTCCTTTACACAAGTCATCAAACCGACCGAGGTTTTTCACTCTGAAGAAGGATATAAAGCCCTCAATTCCAACGATATACTGTATCGAAATAACGGCGATGGCACTTTTGCCAACGTCTCACAAGCGGCAGGAATTTTACCCGATATCGGTTTTGGATGGAGCGTGTTGACCGTGGATTTCAATGACGACGGCTGGACAGATATTTTCATTGGCAATGATTTTATCACACCCGATTATTTGTACATCAACCAGGGCGACGGCACATTCCGGGAGCAAAGCAAGGAATATTTCAAACACACCTCCTTTTATAGTATGGGCTCCGATGCGGCTGACTTTAACAACGATGGACTGACTGACCTATTGGTGATGGATATGATGCCGCCTGACTACAAACGCCACAAAACGACGATGGGAATGATGAGTATTCCTGCGTTCAAAAAGTCGGTGGCGGTGGGCAACAATTACCAGTATATGCATAATGTGCTGCAACTGAACAATGGTGGCAACCAGGCTCGCCAGGCAGATGTGGTGCCTTTCAGCGAAGTGGGGCAATTGGCGGGCATTTGGGAAACAGACTGGAGTTGGTCAGCTCAAATTTCGGATTTTGACAACGACGGCTACCGGGATATTTATATCACCAACGGCCTAAAAAAATACGTGACTGACCTCGACTTTATCACAAGAATCGAGGCGAAATTCAGCAGCGATTACTACCCAGAAAGAATTAAAGAATACATTGCCGAGTTGCCCTCCGGCGAGTCGCCCAATTTCATGTACCGCAACAACGGCGGCCCAGCGCTGACTTTCACCGACGTTTCAAAAGCCTGGGGAATGGACATCAATTCCTTTTCCAACGGCTGTGCCATAGCAGATCTGGACAACGACGGCGACCTAGACATCGTGGTGAACAACTCCGATGCTCCGGCTTTTTTGTACGAAAATAAAGCCACAAAATCCGACAACAACTACCTGAGAATCAATCTTGCAGGTTCAAATACCACAAATGCCAAAGTTTATTTGAAAGACGACAAAGGGAAGACCCTACAGTTTCAAGAAGCCATAACCGCAAGGGGGTATCTATCCTGCTCGGAAAGTACCTTGCATTTCGGCACGGGAAGTCTGGTGGAAATTCCGGTCGTCGAAGTCGTTTGGCCAGATGGCAAAGTCAGCCACATGGAAAAGGTGAAAACCAACCAGGTGCTGGCGATTGATTCCGTTACGGCAGTTGAAAATACCGCCATTCCACAGCCATATACTGCACTTTTTCAAAATAAAACAAATGCTATTTCCCCTGCTTACCTGCACCGGGAAAATGAATTCGACGATTTCACAACCCAGGCTTTGCTACCACACCGGGAGTCTACAAACGGTCCGGCATTGGCGGTAGGCGATGCGAATGGAGATGGATCGGACGACTATTTTGTAGGCGGCGCTACTGGGCAGGCGGGCGCTTTGTATTTGCAAAATCCAGACGGCTCATTTTCAAAAAGCAATCAAGCGATTTTTGAAAATGATAGCCAATACGAGGACATCGCTGCCTTATTTTTTGACGCCGACGGTGACGGAGACCAGGATTTATACGTCGTTAGCGGCGGTATTGAATATGGAGCGGAAAGTAAAAATTACGAAGACAGGTTGTACCTCAATGGTGAAGGAGCCTTTACTGCAAGTGACGCACTTCCGGCGATCCAGGCCAGCGGCGGCAGCGTCGCCACAAATGACTTCGATGGCGACGGCGATCTGGACTTGTTCATCGGCGGCCGTGTTTTGGCGGACCAATATCCCTTCCCACCACAGAGTTTCTTATTAAAAAATAACGGAAAAAAATTCGAAGATGCCACGCCCAAAAGTCTCCGCTACATCGGCATGGTGACGGATGCTACCTGGGCGGACCTAGACGGGGACAAAGACGCCGACCTAATTGTGGTAGGTGAATGGATGCAGATAGAGGTTTTTAAAAACAACAAAGGCTCGCTTGAAAGAGCGACCCATGACTGGGGCTTGGATCATACCGGGGGCTGGTGGAACAGCATCGCTGCCCATGACCTGGACGGTGATGGCGACCTCGATTTCGTAATTGGAAATCTAGGTTTGAATAATAAATTTCACGCTGCCGAAGAGTGGCCCTTAAAAGTACACGCTGCCGATTTTGACCAAAACGGCTCCATCGAAATTGTACTGGCGGAGGCCATTGATGGCGAATATTTTCCGATCGCTGGTAGGGATTGCCTTTTTCTCCAATCGGTAGGCTTGAAAAAGAAGTACCTAACCTACGAAGCATTTGCCGACGATCCGGTGAGCGAAATTTACGGCGCTGAAAACATCAAGAATGCGCTGACTTACGAAGCCCACCTTTTCGAAAGCGTGATGCTTATCAATGAAGGCAACCATTTTACCATCAAACACTTACCGGTACAAGCGCAGGCTTTCCCCGTGAAGGGAATCGTGGTGGAAGACCTCAATGGCGACGGTCTCGCCGACCTCATTTTAGGTGGCAACAACCACGGAACGGAGGTGGGGACAACCCGTGCCGATGCGGGCATTGGGTTGGTGCTCCTTTCGGACCAAGCCGGAAATTTCGAGCCTTTGACCGTGCAACAGAGCGGCTTTTTTGCGCCGGATAATGTGGTACGGATACACCGAATTGGATTGATCGGCGGTAAGCTTGGCGTTTTGGTGGCAAATAATGACAGCAGACTAAACTTGTTCGCAAAACAGAAATTATGAAAAAGTTACTTGTACTTTTCTTAGTGCTTTGTTGCTTGTATGCCAAAGCTATTGCGCAGGACTATACCGAACCCTACCGCCCTCAATTCCACGTTACACCCCAATTTGGCTTCATGGGCGACCCCAATGGGCCGATAAAATACAATGGAAAATACCACCTGTTTTACTGGGGGCATTTTACTTCGGAAGACCTTGTGCATTGGACGCAACTCAATGCCAATGCTCTCTATGGCACCCCCGGCGGCTACGGAAACTGGAGTGGCTCCGTGGTGGTTGACGAGCAGAATACCGCAGGTTTTAACACGGTAGAAGACACCGCCATGATTGCCGTTTATACCCTAAATCAAAACTCGACGAGCATCCAGCAGCAGGCAATTTCGTTCAGCCTGACCCATGTGGGTTTCCAGTACTATCAGGGTAATCCAGTCATCCCGTACAATGGCCCCGACTTCCGTGACCCGCAGGTTTTCTGGCATGAGCAGACCGGGCGTTGGGTTATGGTTGTCACCAAACCTATCGACCGGGCCATTGAGATTTATTCCTCCCCCAACCTAAAGGATTGGACGCTGGAAAGTATTTTCAACGACCGGGGTGCCAAACAGGAGGTTTGGGAAGTGCCCGACCTTTTCCAATTGCCATTGAACGACGACCCCAGCAACATGAAATGGATAATGACCTGTGGTATGGGGCCCAACCGGATGCAGTACTGGGTTGGTGATTTCGATGGCTCCACTTTTACGCTTGATACCAATGACAATCTACTAACTGGCAATCACGTCCGAGGGGAGCTTTTTGCCGGTTTTGAAAATGACTTCGTCGGCTGGACGGTAGAGGGAACTGCCTTTGGCAATGCACCTGCCTCCGGCACACTCCCCAACCAGCAGCAAGTGGATGGGTTCACGGGTTTCGGCTACCTCAACTCCTATCACGGCGGCGATGTCACTACCGGAAAAATGACTTCACCCGAGTTCATCATTGAAAAACGGTTCATCAATTTCCAAATCGGCGGCGGTTCGCAGGCCAATGTGGGATTCAACATCGTAGTGGATAACCAAGTCGTCGAAACCGTCAAAAGTACCTCCAACGCTGAGCGCATGCAGTGGCGGGGCATTGACGTATCCCAATACTTGGGCAACACAGCCCACCTAGAAATCTTTGACAATGCTACCGCAGGCTGGGGGCACATCATCGTTGACCACATCGTGTTCTCGGACGTACAGTACGACAGTCGGGTAGAAAACGCAAACTGGATGGATTGGGGCTTCGATTTTTATGCCCATAAAACTTTCCGCAACTACGACGAGGACGACGAACGCACGATCGGCTTGGCGTGGATGGGCAACTGGGCCTATGCGCAAAGCGTCCCAACCACACCCTGGAAAGGATGTGAATCCTTGCCAAAGGAATTGAAACTCATTGACCAGGGCAACGGCTACGAACTGCTGCAAAAACCGATTGAAGAGTTTCAAAGCATTCGCTACGGCGATTTTGAAGAAAGCAATTTCACAGTAGACAGTACTGGCCATGAGCTCGAATTTGACCCCAGCAGGAATGTGTATGAGATGAAAATTTCGTTTAGCGTCGAAAACGAGAACCAGGTTTTTGGGCTGAACCTGGCTGAGGGCAACGGACAGAAATTTGTCATCAGCTACGACGCCAAAACTTCCAACATTTCCATTGACCGCATGGCTACCCCTTTCAGTTACGCTTCGAAATGGGTCACCAAAGTCCCGGTTTATCTGTCCGCCGACGGCATTCTTGACCTGCATATTTTCGTAGATCAATCTTCGGTTGAAATACATGTGGAAGATTACAGGACCAACATCACCTCGCTCGCCTTCACCCAATCTTCGGCACATGATATTTCTTTGTTTTCAGAAAACGGCAGCGTGGAAGTGCTTAACGTGGAAGCATGGAAGCTAAATTCCATCTGGGGTATCCCGACAGCTGTTGGGGAGGGCTCAAAAAAAAATGAAACGCAGTTAGAGATTTTCCCCAACCCGGTAGGGGATGTATTGAACTTTAGTTTGAAAAACGACGATACTGCATCACCTATTGAGGTGAAAATTTTTGATGCGAACGGGCGGGAGTTTTTGCAAAAAACTAAATTCAATCAGGCGAATTCGGTGAGCGTGTCTGGGTTGGCGGCCGGGGTGTATTTTTTAGTAGTTACCAAAGGCGAGCAGACAGGGGCCGGAAGGTTTTTAAAAAATTGAATGGTAATGATGGGGGTTGTTTTTATCTAAGAGCTTGTTTGGGAATTTTATTTTGTGAAATACAAATACCCCAAATTAAAGAATAGAAAAGGGTTGATGCTTCCTGATTTTCAAGGATTTGTGAACCTGGCGTCGGCATGAAAATTTCATTTAGCCCGCTAAATTCAATTTTAATCCCTTAGCCAGAACCATAAATCGTTGAAAATCAGTTCGCAAAATTCCCAAACAAGCTCTAAAATTTTCTTATCCACATGGACCGCGTTATTTAAAACAGAAATTATGAATAAGTTACTTACACTTTTCTTGGTCATTTGCTGCTTCTATGCCAAAACTTCAGCTCAAGACTACACCCAACCCTATCGCCCGCAATTCCATTTCTCACCTGTAGGAAACTGGATAAACGATCCCTGCGGAATGGTTTATCACAATGGAAAATATCACCTAATGTACCAGTATAATCCTTTCGGTATCCAGTGGGGGAATATGTCTTGGGGCCACGCTGTTTCCACTGACATGGTACATTGGGAACACCTTCCGGTGGCAATGTCTCCCGATAATTTGGGACAAATATTTTCCGGTGGCGCAGTGGTGGATTTGGACAATACCGCCGGTTTTAACACCGCAGAGAATGAGGCACTCATCTCCATTTTTACTCACGCAGGTATCCAGCAACGGCAGAGCATCGCTTACAGCACAGATGAGGGACAGACCTGGACGAAGTACAGCGGTAACCCCGTTCTTCCTAACCCTGGCATCCCTGATTTTCGTGATCCTCAGGTCTTTTGGCATGAATCAACAGCAAAATGGGTGATGACCCTTGCGGCCTTTGACCGGATCAAATTTTATTCCTCTACCAATTTGAAAGACTGGGTGTTCGAAAGTGATTTTGGTGAAGAAATCGGCGTACATAGCGGGGTCTGGGAATGCCCTGACTTTTTTCCCATCATCGTTGAAAACACGGGGGAGGAAAAATGGGTGCTTTTAGTCAGTGTCAACCCCGGCGGGCCATTTGGCGGATCTGGCACACAGTATTTTATGGGAGATTTTGACGGTTCACAATTTACCTTACTACCTCAATATCAAGATATATTGAACCAAGAAGCACCCGTTCCGGAAGGCGATATTTTCGAAGATTTTGAGAGTGGAAATTATGATGGCTGGTTCAAAATTGGAGCGGCCTTTGGCAATGCACCAGCGACGGGCACATTCAATGGGCAACAGACCGTTTCAGGTTATTTGAACAACGGTTTTGTTAATACTTTTATCAACGGCGATACCCCGACAGGAACATTGACTTCCACAAACTTTATCATCGAAAAGCCCTTCATCAATTTCCTCATTGGCGGCGGCAACCATCCAGGAGAGACGGAAATCAGGCTACAAATCAACGGTAGCAACCTGCGGACGGCAACAGGAAAAGACAGTGAATTACTCACCTGGGAGAATTGGGACGTAAGTGATTTAATCGGACAAGAGGCCCGCATCCAGATTGTGGACAACCACTCCGACGGCTGGGGGCACATCAACGTTGACCATATTCTTTTTTCTTACGAACCGGCTGTCTCCCCTCTCCCCAATGGCTTTTGGGCGGACTACGGGCCGGACAACTACGCCGGACGCTCCTGGGAAAACAGCCCGCAGGACCTTTATCAAAGGGTCTGGCTCGGCTGGATGAGCAACTGGTCGTATGCCGGCAATCTCCCTACTTCTCCCTGGCGGGGCAGCATGACGATTCCCCGATCCATCGGTTTGAGGCAGTTCCCTTTTGGGCTTCGGTTGGTACAGCGACCCATCGTGGAACTGGATTCGTTGCGGGAAGCGCATTTCCAATTTTTTGATGAAAATTTGGCGCAAGCCAACCAATTCATCAGCGATAATTCCATTTCCGGCAACACCTATGAGCTACAAATGCAACTCGTTCCCGGCAATTCAAACAAAGTAGGAATCAGGGTACGCACGGGCGGCAGCCATTTCACTGAAATCGGCTATGATAGCCAGCAAAACGAGATATACCTGGACAGAAGCAACGCCAGTGACGGCGACTTCGACGGGGATTTTAACACTTATTTTAAAGCGCCACTGGAGATGGCGCCCGATACGGTTCACCTGCATATTTACGTAGACCGCTCGTCCGTCGAGGTGTTCGCAGGCGAAGGCGAGCGAGTGATTACCGCCCGCATTTTTCCTACAGAAACGGCGCTGGGGCTGTCGTTTTTTCAGGAAGGAAGCAACGATGCAACGATTGCCGGGTTTGATTTTTGGACATTGAAAACGGTGTGGGATTTTCCGAATGCAGTGGAAGAAATTGTCGGAAGCACCCGCCTTGAAATTTACCCGAACCCAGTAAGCGCGATCTTGTATTTCAAAGAAAGTTTGCCTGAAAACCAGATGTTTTCCATTATGGACACCGCCGGGGTGGTGTTGAAATCGGGCGTGCTGATGCCAGGTCAAGGCAGCATTGCCGTCTGGGAACTGGGGGCGGGCATTTATTTCCTGCGTGTAAACCAGCAGGTAGTGAAATTTATAAAAAGCTAAGTTAATAGACCAGTGGGCTGATGATAATTTGGGTGGTTTCACAGATGGTGAGAAAAGTTGGTTAGTGGTAAATCCGAACTACAAGGAAATAAACGCTGGGAGGCTAGTTATTTAGAGCAATTGAAAACGCACTACAACAATGAATATGCGATAATGCGCCCTTATTATAAGGGAAGCGTGCCTCTAGGGACGCGCTATCGGTAGAAAATTGTTTCACCCATAGATTAGCCGTGCCGTAGGTACGGTATTGATTTAGATGCCGTACCTACGGCACGGGAAGCACACATTTAATTGAAAGGCCGTCTCACTTCAATCCATTGTACCGGGCTATCCTTTTTTAACACGAACGGGAAATAAAACTTCCCGTTTTTTTGCCTTAAATCACTGAAAACCGTTTCTTCTTTCTCGGTGGCCCGCATAAGCCGGTCAAATAAAGGCCAGAGAAAGTTATAGTTGACGGCATCCGTCCGACCAATTTGTAATGCCCGCCTGGCCGTATAATTTCTAATGCCCGCATCAAATTCCAGATCTAGGGCGTAAGCCTCATTGTGGTGGGCCCAGATGGTATCCCCTCCGCTGGAAAAAGCCCGGTGGTCAAAAAGGTATTTGTCCATTAAAGGGCTGGATTCGTTGAAAATTCTTTCGCCCAGCATACTGCCGACCACCCAATCGTTTTGG
Source organism: Bacteroidota bacterium (assembly GCA_003045895.1). Classification (GTDB taxonomy): domain Bacteria; phylum Bacteroidota; class Bacteroidia; order Chitinophagales; family Saprospiraceae; genus Lewinella. The sequence goes on along the minus strand of PZPC01000017.1, from coordinate 56,009 downwards.
TGGGTCACGATCAGCATTTTTAGGCTATCCGATAAGCTGTCGTAATCCTCAAGTACGGCTCCTTTAAATGGCCCCGATCCTGGCGCGATTAAGAAAATACCCGCTGGTTTGGGCAATGACCACTGATCGCTGTGGACGGCCAAATTCGAGGCGATCACGCCGCCGTAAGAGTGGCCAATATAATGAATGGGTTCAGCGCCGCGCAGTGGAGGCACATGGCCTTCGGTGGCCAATAATTGCAGCGCCTGTTGGATCCCTTTTGCCGTATTTTTAACAAAACGGGACGGCCTCGGGAAGACCATGTTGCGCTGGTAACGCGGAAAAATAACCGTGTTGCCCTGCAAAACCAGGTGCTTTATCCATGATCCGTAGATCATCGGATTGTAGCCACCGTATCCATGGAGGAGGACGATCACTTTGGCTGCATCAGGTACGGGTGCTGTGGGCTCGAATAACCAAAATCCGGTCGGTTTTTGCGAGTGGTCAGATACCCTTACTTGCTGATGCGGATAGTTTACGTGGGTTTGTGCGGATACGGTATTTAACAAGAAAAGACTCATCAAAAAGAAGCTTGTTTTCATTGATAATGGATTTCAACGTTATCCATAACAACTGGACCCGAACTATGGATGCGCTCTGGCGCTGATCATTGCAATAATAGGTAGGAACTATCGGATGCGGAAACATGTTTTGGAACAATCTAATGAGTTAATTTGCAAAAATTGAATTGAAATACCATTTTTGTAACTCATTGGTTATCATTTTCTTTTACCCTACTATGAAGCAACAACCTAAAAACGAACAGCATGCGGCTCTGGTCTTACCAACATCCTTCCGTACTTGAAACCCTGCAAAAAGGCGAACGCTACGTGTGTGCCTGGGCACACGTGCCCGGTGAACGCTGGCAAAATGCCTTTCGCTGGATGGGCGGGCAAATGGCGCTGCGCGACATACCTGTCGGCGAAAATGCGCCGGTATGGGCCTGGCATTCGGTGAATCGTTTGGGCGGCAAGCCCGATGAGGATTGTGCCGACGCCTTGTTGTTTGGTTATCAACTGGCAGGAGGCATCAATGTGCTGGAACTGGAAGTGCCGGGGCACCTGGTATTAGCGTCCTGCTATGGCTATTGGAACAATATTTTAGACCGTTTTATAGGCGGTTTAGCACCGGAACCCCAGGATGTGGCAGCTTGTTTTGCCGTGCACCTTACCCCGCACCGAGGCCGGCCGCGGCTTTATTTTCGCGCTATTCAGGCTTGCCTGCCTTACCTCGAACCCGACTGGCTGGTAGCCTGGGAACCTCTGGATTCGAAAAGAATGCGAAACATTACTGAAACAAGCTCTAAAATCGAAGCAGCACCGCAGCAAATCACCACCCGCGTATAACTCCCTTCGGCGCTGCACCACAAAACCTGGTCTACTTCCACAATGTGATGGGTATCTATTTCTTTGAGAATAATTTTCTTCTTTTCTGTTTGTCCTATATTTTCCAGCAGGGTGTTGAATTTTAATTGCAAATGATTATTGGCTAAGTTGTTTTTTACCTTCTCCAGGGCATTGTGGAGCTCTTCGCTGTCGATAGGCTTGAGCAAATAATCAATAGCGCTGAACCGGAAAGCTTCTACGGCGTAGTGGTCATAAGCCGTCACAAAAACCACGTTGCCTTTAAGGCCTTTTAGTTGGCTCTTGGCCTTATTTAGTTGCAAAGAGATTTGAGCCGTTTACACAATGAGAAATAAGGGTTACAAAACCACCCCAGGTTTCATTGCTATTCACTCCTATTTCAAATAAACAGTTTTTCTGTTGACAAACTCCATCATGCCATCTTTGGCCAATTCCCGGCCATACCCCGACTTCTTCGTGCCGCCAAAGGGCAATCTCGGATCCGACTTCACCAATTCGTTGATAAAATACGCACCGTCGCTAACCCGCTCCGCATATTGTAGGGCCAGGGCGGTATTTGTTGTGCACACGGTTACCCCAAGTCCGTACTTCGACAGTTCGGAAAGCTCAAAAGCATGATCGATGTCTGTGGCTTTAACCATAGCCGCCAGGGGGCCGAAGGTTTCTTCGTCAAAGGCCGCCATCCCGGGCTGTACATTCCCCAAAACGGTAGGCTCATGGTAACAACCTAGTTGATGGCCGCCCAGGAGCAATTCAGCCCCTTGCCTGACCGATTCCACAACCTGTCGATTGAGTTGGTCGGCCAAATCTTTCCGCGCCAGGGGCCCAACCTGCGTCGTTTCGGCCAGCGGATCGCCAGCTTTCAACTTGCGCACGGCTGCGGTGAATTTGGTGACAAATTCGTCGTAAATACCTCCGACTAAAATGAAGCGTTTTGCCGCAATACAGCTTTGTCCACAATTCAGCATTCTGGCAGTAATGGCCGTTTTTACGGCTTGGTCAATAGCGGCATCTTCCAACACGATGAAGGCATTGTTTCCCCCAAGTTCTAAAACTGATTTTTTGAGGTGCCTTCCGGCAATTTCGGCCACCGCAGCACCTGCTCTTTCACTTCCGGTCAGGGTAACCGCCCTGACCCCATCATGTGCGATAATGTGTTCGGTGAGGTCGTGGTGCACGATCAGGTTTTGAAATACACCTGGTGGAAATCCCGCTTTCACAAAAACCCCTGCGATGAGTTGGGCACACCCAAACACGTTGGGAGCATGTTTCAATAAGCCGGTGTTTCCGGCAGTCAGAGTGGGGGCAGCATACCTGAAAACTTGCCAAAATGGAAAATTCCAAGGCATGATGGCCAACACGGTGCCTAAAGGGTCATGTCTGACAAAACTCTGCTGTGCATCAGTGGCAATGACTTCATCGGCCAGGAAGGCGGCCGCATTTTCAGCATAGTAGTCGCATACCCAGGCACATTTATTGACTTCCGACCGAGACTCCGCAATAGGCTTGCCCATTTCCAGCGTAATCATTTTAGCGTATTCTTCCACGTGGTCCCGCAATACCTGACCTGCCTTTTTTATTAAATGGGCTCTATCGGCAAGCGGTACTTTGCGCCAGGATTGAAAAGCAGTTTGGGCAGTATCTAGCCTGGCGGTGGTTTCCGCTTTTGATAGCGCGGTATAGGAGCCAACTTTCTGGTTATTGTAGGGATTTATACTTTTGAATTCCATTTTTTTTTTGAATTAGTTTTACCATTTCTTCCAATACGCTTCGCCTGCTTTCGCCCAGTAATCCACCAAAATTTCCCAGGATATTTCTCCCCGTCGGATAATGTTTTTACGCAAGGTCTTGAGCTTGGTTTTGTGTTCAGGGGGGACCGATACAACGGTGGTATCGACTAGCACATCGGCCACCACTTCTTGCCAATCTGCTGGCGAGCTGGTTGGTGCCTGGGCTTCGGTTAAGACTGGTGCTACGGCGTCAGTTTGTGGTAGGAGGGCTGGCTGATCGTACGTGATCAATTTGTACGTTTCGGTAAAGTGATCAAAGCTAACCAGAATGTCCGTCTGCGGCCAGCGCACCTGTACCGTTCGCGCTAAGGGGTTATAGACAGCCGTGTAAAGCGTCCCAAAACCTTGGGTGAAAAGGGTGTTGTAAAGGGGAGGTCGAAGAAAAGCAGCTGCCACTTGCTGGGCATCCACTTGCTTTGCTATTAATAGATCTTCCAAAAAGTCCGCTCTTTCGACGGTTTTGTTGAACAACGCATTCTCGGGCCAATCTACGGTTCCCTGGTGGTTGGTGGCAAAGGCGGCATCCGTTATGACCGGAGCTCGGTCTGGTGACAAGCGCACGGTCTTGAATGCTCCGCTAGGATCAACCACGGTAACGTTGTAAGAGATGTGGGAGGGTATGGCAGACAAAGTCGCTACTGCTTCCTCCACATTGCTGCAAAATTCAAGTACGTACCGCAAAATAAAAGGAATACCGAAACCCTCGCCAACAGCCTTGCGTCCGCCAAAGGTAAGAGATATCGCAAGTCCGTCTTCGTTCATGCCGTCTATGGCACCGATTAGGCAATCACTGGTGGCAATCACTTTCTTACCGTTCCAGGCACTCAACAAGAGGGTACCTTCCATCAGATCTGGATGGTAATCGTAATTGCGAACCAATTGCACCGTTTTAGCAACGGTTACGGCCTGAGAACAAGCACTGATATAAGCCGGTGGTTGAAAACCGGTTAGAAAACGGGCTGCTACCGGATCAGCATTCGTCAACTTACACAGCCGCTTATAAGTGGGCCACATTTTAGGCATGTACTTTTTAAGTGCAGCCTGCGAGGTTTGCAAATCAGGCACATAGGCCGTACCTTTGGACGTTAACCAGGCTTGGTAGGCCGGCCAGTATAGATCAAATATTTTTTTCCACTTCGGGCCCGGTAAGCCCGCTTCGGAGATCGCATTGAAATGTAATTGCATGGTATTGTTTAGCGTTAAGCCTCCATTTTGGGGTTGATGTACGATTTACATCACAAAAACAGCCCGCATTTCAACCTGGCTAGCCGGTTAAAATACGGGCTGGTGTGTTATTTGGTCAGCGTACCCGTTAGCGCAATTTGTTCTCTTCTGTCCTCAACTATTGTTGATGCATACTTTGAACGGATGGCTTTAATCCAATCTTTAGCTCGTGCATTAAGTTTGAAATCGTCGGTCATCACACGCCCTCTGGAAACCAAAATTCCCATATCAGCTCCTTCGTAGAGGTAGTCCCCTTGCTTGGAGATATGCAAAAAGAAGGCTTCACTTTCAGACTCTACGGCTCTTCTGTGCGTATCCATCCGGTCGAATTGAATATGCCCATTATCGAACATTTTATAAATACCCGAAGCCGGCGCTTCAGCAACATACTCAATGGTATCTTCGGTGTGCTTGATGATCAACTGGCTCCAACCGTCAATGTTGTCCTGCTTAGACCAACGTTCGTTCAGTTCATTCACGTCCAACTCATAATCCACGTCCATCCATTCTAAAATGTGGAAGACAAAAAGCGGGGCATCAGCCAGGGCAAAAACGGCATGGTTGGTGATCGAACTTGCGCCGGTGACCCTTGGGTTGAGTTCTCCGAGATAGATTTCCCCATTGTCTTGATCAATCAGGAAATCCAGCTCGAAGTAACCTTTGTAACCTTCTTTGCGCAATTGGTTGCCAAAAAGCTGGGTGTATTTCGTGGCTTTTTCCCGCAGTTCAGGGGTAAATGCATTGGGGTAGATCTCGTTGCCACACCATCCACCTTTATAAGGAGTCATTTCCTTGAAACCAACCAGTTCGGTCATCAATGGCGCCACAATGGTACCGTGTCTGGTCACACAGGCTTCAATGGCAGAACCTTTGCAATTGATGCGTTTCATGACTTTAACTTCCTGCTCTTTGACGATTTCCTCTTCGTATTTTTTAAACTCTTCTTCGTTGGTAATGAAGAAAGTCGTGTGTCCGGAATCGCCAAAAGGAGTTTGAATGACCAAATCAGTGCCGAGGGCTTTCGACACTTTGTTCAACTGGGCATAATCCGTTACCGGCGTCAATACATAGGGCACACAGGGCACCCCCGCTTTTTCAGCGATACGGTTGGTGTTCACTTTGTTGTCCATGAACGTACGCATCTTGGCGGTAGGGAACATGACCTGTAACCCTAATTTCTTAGCCAGCTTCTCGGTCTGCTCATCAAACATCAGGAACATGGCCTTGCCCGTTGTTCTACCGGTCTTTCTTAGCTTCAGGTAGGCCTGTACTTCCGGATGCTGCAGTAAATAGTTGTTGATGTCTTCAATGCTGGTAAACTCATCGTGGGGAATTTCTTCTTTGGGGGAGAAAACATTGGGATGTTGCCCATCAAAACATTCGATATGACAGATAAATTTAAAGCCCTTAATCCATTCATCGGCACCTAACATATTGAAATTGGTGGCACTGATAAAATACAGCGGTACTTCATTTTTATAAAAAAATCGCCGTATATCCGATACGCCGTTGAGGATGTCTGGTTCCTGCGTTTTTTTTACGACAACTGCTTTCTTACGCACAACAGCAGGCTTCTTCTTTGTTGGAATTACTTTTTTATCACTCATATTTTGTTATTTTATTTTTTTGAATGTTTACTCAAGGTGTTCATGCCCATACCTTCCATAGCTCCCATGGAAGTTATGGTTTGATAGCGGTTCAACACACTTTCGTTGAATACCCTTAGGCCAAGATCTGCCCGGTACCCATGGATTTCACTGACGTCCACTGCGGTTAGGAAATTAATGATTTCTTCGCTGACGACCTGCCCGGGAACAAGTACCGGGAAACCAGGCGGATACGGAATGACAAAGGTGGAGGCAACCAAGGTTTTACCTTTGCTCATCAATGACAAACAATTGTCAAGCGGCACATATTCATAATTTTCTTCATCATACGCCAGGAAATAAGCGGTTCGGATATCGCCTCCCGGGATACCTGGGACCGCCTGGAATGATTCGTGGAAATAGCTGAAATCGGGTAGGGGAGGCACTTCTTTGGTTAAGGAGTGTATTCGCTTTTGCAGCAGCTCTATTTCCTTGGAATTCAAGGATTTAAACTCTTCGTCCAATTCGTCGGCAATTCTAAGCAGCGCACTGGTCAGGTAGGTAATACTTCCTCGGGTAGTCCCGATGTTGGTCATGAACAGTACCGTGTTTCTAGACGTCTTGTTGATCTGGATATTAAATTTATCCATCAGGTACTTATTCTTAAAAGTATCCCCATCCACGCCCGTTCTACCGACGTATAAGGTTATCTTGGTGGGATCCAGGACGAATTCGTCATCTTCCCACGCTTCTTCCATTCGGTTCCAACCTTCTTCTTTGGAATAAAACTCGTTCAACCCGGATTGTCGGTACTTATCCGGGATGAAATTACCCACGGATAAAATGTCAAAATATTTTCTCAACTGGGGGGTGTCATTTATTTTGGCGCGGAGAACCATCGCCATTTCTATGCTCTTTTCCACCAATTCAAAACCTTCCAACTGCACTTGCCGACGACCGACATCCAACGAAGCCAACATCTGGTAATTTGGCGAGGTAGAGGTATGCGTCATATAAGCTTCCAGGAAGGTTTCTTCGCTTTTCCGCCTAAAATCTTCGTCCCAGATATGAATCATGGAACCTTGCCTGAAACTGCTCAAGGTTTTATGGGTACTTTGGGTCGCATACACCCGAATACGGACTTCGTCAGGATTGGGCAGTACGGAAACCTCTTCCGCACCCAAGGATTGGGTATAGGCCGAATATTGTTTTTTATAGGCACTGCTTTCGTACTTGTGGTACAACTTGTCTGCCGTAAACATAGCGGTTCGTTGCCTGTAATTGCTGGCAAAACCGGCAAAAGCGAACCAGGCTTCGTCCCATAAAAAAATCATGTCGGGCTTAATGGCCAGGATTTCTTCCATGACCCTTTCCACATGGTACACAATGCCATCAAAGGTGCAATTGGTCAGCAAGAGCATCTTTACCTTATTTAACCTTCCGGCAGCTTTCAACCGCAGTAATTTGCTTTTGATCTGCTCAATTGGAACGGCGCCATACATCGAATATTCTTCAATCGGGTAGGAGTCCAGGTAAACCGGATAGGCACCCGACAAAACCAAACCGTAATGGTGCGATTTATGGCAATCCCTGTCAATCAGCACCACATCGCCCGGTTGTACCAGCGCCTGCATCACAATCTTATTCGCGGTAGACGTTCCGTTGGTAACAAAGTACGTATGTTGGGAACCATAGGCGTCCCGCGCCATTTCCTGGGCCTTCTTCAGCGGTCCCGTTGGCTGTAACAAAGAATCGAGACCACCGGTGGTTGCTGACGTTTCGGCCAGGAACATATTGCGGCCGTAGAAATCCCCGAAATCATTGATCCAGCGAGATTTGAAGACCGAATTTCCCCGTGAAATGGGCATGGCGTGAAAAACGCCGGTCGGCTTTTGGCTATATTCTACTAAAGCCGAAAAGAAGGGCGTGTTATACCGTTCGGCAATCCCCCGCATAATCGTAAGATGCAATTCCTGGATATCCTCCGTTTGGTAGAAGATACGGCGGAAGCTTTTTATCGTACTATCCATTAAATGGCCCAGTGCCGTATCGGTCACGTAATAGGCATCCAGTTCTGGCCTGAATTCCTTGATTAAGCTGCCAATAAGCGGTCCCAGTTCGGTTTCCGATTTGTCGGAATAATCCAGTTTTTCGACCTGCTGGATGTAGGGCTTAATGAGCGGCGTAATGAGCTTTGAATGATAGGGTGGCGCATATCGAACGACGACGGCCTGGATATTGTGGTTGAAAAGCAAAGCGATCAGGGCATCTTGAAAAGACCGTTGCACGACGATGCCAAAGGTGAAATTGTCGTGTGACGTCCGCAGCTTCCTGAAGCTGTTTTTTAGTTCGCTTTCTGCTTCAATAGATATATCATCGACAAACAAGACTTCAAAATGGTTTTTTTTGATCGCATTGAAGTGTTCATGCTCCTCAACGGATTCTATGCTGTGCTCATTGTAATCCACAAAGTCTGGATTACTCCGGTAGCTATCACCCACCAATTGTTTGGTTGTTTCAGCTACCAAATGGGATAAAGCAGTATGTTCGTGTCTGGCCAGCGCGTGTTCCAATTTTTGAATACGCTCCGTGCCCGGACTGGCAAAATAAGCTGCTACGCCCTTTAAATCTTTCAAAAGGGAGGTGGTTTCGCTTATGTACGTTTTTTCATTTGCCGATCCAATCTGGCATCTGGCTAATTCAGCTGTTACAATTTTTAATTTGTTCCAGTAATCAACCCGCAATTGACCAATGTTGTAATAGGGGGCTGTTTTTATATTTGTTTTAATCACGGGTTAGTTTTTGGAATATAAGGCAAGTTTGTTTCCTTGTGAATCAATAAAAACAGCAAAGTAGCCCATCTCTTTGCTGATGAGGGTCTTGGGCATGATGACCCGTCCTCCTGCGGCCTCTATTTTGTTTAAGACATTGTTTAAATCCTTTCCTCCGTTGAGGTAGATTAATGGGCCACAATCACTAGGCACATATCCCTGGCCTGCTACTACACTTCCACCAATGCCTCCGGTGGCCGGGAAAAAGGCCATTGCATTGACCGGTGTAATGTTTTGTTCCATCGTAATACCAAAAATGTGGTTGTAAAAATTGACCGCCTGGTGAAAGTCAATTGCGGGTATTTCAAACCAACTCACGTAGTCTTTGCTTGCTGCTGATTTTTTATTTTTTCCTTGAGGTATTCCTCCCATTGTTTTTTGTTTTAAATTAAACCATCACTTTGTACTTGCATCCATCACCTTTACAGGGAGCCATCACCTTTAAAATGAATAGGTGTTGATGCTTTTTCAATAGCATCCTCCCGGAGCTTTAATTCCGTTAATTGGTCCAGTCTCGAAGGTTTGATCAATGCGCCCAGCGTATCCAGATACGGACTTTCTGTGTTGGGTTGATAGATGTCAAACGTGCCGATCTTTAAATGGTCACGAAAGCTTTTTAAAGGCTGACCCAGGCGTAAGATGCCCAATTCACGGCTTCGCTTAACCCGTTCGATATTTAATTCCAGGGGAATAATTTCCTCTGTTCCTTCCGATTGGTGCAGCACCCTTCCATCGGGGCCACAAACGATCGAACGGCCACAACCGCCCGTATCCAATCCGTTGACGTCAAAGAAGTAACACTGGTTGACGGATGCCATTGCCCGGACAATGGAGAGTTCAATATCGCGATCAATGGTACCCGACATGGTGGGGTGCATAATCACTTCAGCGCCCATGGAAACCAATGTTCTGATCGTTTCAGGAAACCACATATCGTAGCAGATGGATACCCCAAATTTGGCAACTCCCGGCACATCGAACGTGCAATAATCGCTGCCTGGTGTTACGCCCACTTCGTAGGGGTAGAAGGGGAACATTTTGCGGTAGCGGGTTACGATCTCTCCCTGGGGGTTAATCACCGTTGCCGTGTTGTACAACTTGCCCTCACTTTTTTCGAAAATGGAACCCGGTAATAACCAAATGCCATATTTCTTGGCCATGGCCTGCATTTCTGCTTCAAAATGATTGGGGATGGGTTGCGCCGTATGGGTGAGTGGGCCGTAGGCACACAACTCGCTGAACATAATCATTTCTATCCAGGGATAGAGATTCATGGTAATATCTATTTTCAGCTTCATCATTTCCACATTGGAAATAACGGCTGATACTTTCATCTGTATGCCTGCAATCGCGAATGGTCTCATATTATTTGGCCGATAGCCTTTTTAATTTCGTTTTCCAAAATGGATAATCCCTGGTCCAATTGTTCGATTGTAATGACCAGTGGGGAAAGAATGCGCAGTATATTCTTATACGTACCAGCGCTCAGTACAATCAGGCCGTTTTCGGCACAACCCGCTATTATTTTACTACAAACTTCCGGGTTGGGTTGGCTCGGATCGTTGTTCTTAACAAATTCTATCCCGATCATGGCGCCAATCCCCCGGACATCTCCTATTTCAGGACACGCCCTCATCAGGTGAGTTAAGCGGGTAGAAATAATATTTCCGATTACCCCTGCTCTTTCATTTAAGTCAAGGTCTTTCATGTGTTTTATGGTGGCCAAAGCCGCCACACAGCAAATGGGGCTGCCAATATAGGTGCCTCCTATAGAGCCAGGGGCTGCGGCATCCATGATCTCCGCTTTTCCAACAACAGCAGCAATCGGAAGTCCAGACCCCAATGATTTTGCATACGTGCTAATATCGGGCTGTACACCATAATGCTGCCAACTGGCCCAATGCCCTGTCCGACAGAATCCGCTTTGCACTTCATCCATGATCAGCATAATCCCATGTTCATCACAAAATGCCCTTAATCCTTCCAAATACCTTTTCGGAACGGGATTAAATCCGCCTTCACCCTGTATCGGTTCAATAATAATGGCGGCCACACTTTTAACATCTACCAGGTTTAAGGCGCTTTCGTGAAGTCTTTTCAGTTCGTCATTTACAAATTCATCCATGGTTCGCTCTCCGTGATACCGATAAAAATTGGGAAAAGGAAGCCGGTATACTTCTGGTGCATAAGGACCACAATCGTACTTGTAACTGACCTTACTGGTCAACGTCATGGCCATCATGGTTCGACCATGATAGGCGTCGGTGAAACAAAGTACGGCCGATTTTTGAGTGGCCTGACGGGCGATTTTTATAGCATTCTCAATGGCCTCTGCTCCGGTGCTGACCAACATTACTTTGGTGTGCTCCCCGTGGGGGAGAATTTCGGCAAGTTCTTCGCACAATTGGATATAGGGCTCATAAGTGACCACATTGAAGCTGGTGTGCAAGTATTTACCCGCTTGCTCCCGGATTGCCGCTACCACCGGTTCGGGGCAATGACCCGCATTTACCACGCCTATACCACCAGCAAAATCAATGAGCTCATTCCCATCAACATCGGTAACAATGGCCCCTTTGGCCGCTTTAACCGTAATGGTATTAAATACACCTACGCCATCAGCTACTACCCTTTTTCTTCTATCAAGGAGAGCTTGTGACTTGGTCAAGTCTTTGATCATATGGATGGTTTTCGTTTTTTACAATATAGGGAAATAGTTGCGGTAAAAAAAATGTTTCATTTATTGAAGTCAACCTATAAAAAGTATAAAATGTTCGCATTGTATTGAAAAGCAGTGCGTTGAATTCGTGTTTCTTTTTGCCATAAAAGCTGTAAATGCAAGACTAACTACCGGTTTTTGGTAAAATAAAAGGCCTTTTAATGCGCACCTGTACTCCCGCTAATGGACGGTTTTGATCGCTGTTTTTACCCCTTTTTAGCAGGTATTCGGCCCTGGAGGCCACCTTCCGCTTTGGCCGAATCGTCATGGATTTCAATAGCGGCAACCACCATCTGGGCGTTGTGCCTACCGGCTTTTTGAACCCGTAAAAAAATGATACATAATTAAAGATTATGTATTTTATATAAAATATAAATATTTACTTATGAATTGTTTTCCCAAGCTTTGCGTCGCGAAAAAATTACTCAACAAGACCGCAGTTCATGTCAGACCATTTAATGATACTTTTAACCTTACTAGCCCCGGCAGTTTTTGTGGCCACGGCCGTAGCGTCCTGGTTTCAGCCGGGCTTTAAGCCGCGGCAAATCATCGCCATGAGTAAAGCCTCTACGATCATCAGCATAATAATGGTGGCCTGGAGTTGTTTTTATGTCTTTGAGGATGGCCTTTTAGCGGACGCTACGATCGGGATAAAGGATTTCGGCTTCAGCATACGGCTGGATTCCCTGAGCCTGCTCATGCTGGGAATGATTGCCCTGCTGGGTTTTATTGTCGTCAAATTCAGCATCAATTACCTGGATGGCGACCCCAACCAAGGCGCATTTATGGGCAGACTGTCGGCAACCATCGCCTCGGTACAATTGCTGGTACTCTCTGGTAACCTCGGGCTACTGCTGGTTTCCTGGATTTTAACGAGTATATCCCTGCACCGGTTGTTGCTTTTTTATCGTCACCGGCCAGGGGCTCAGCTTGCCGCAAGAAAGAAGTTTATGTTGGCCCGCTTAGGCGATGCCTGTTTATTGGTCGCCATTGGTTTATTGTACGACCAGTACAGTTCGGGGGATCTTGAAGTCATTTTTACCGCAATCAAAAGTGGTACCCTTTCCGGTTCTCCAGCCTGGCCGCTGGAAGTTTCAGCGCTGTTTTTAGCTTTGGCGGCCATCCTGAAATCGGCACAATTCCCGACCCACGGCTGGCTGATCGAGGTCATGGAAACACCTACGCCGGTATCAGCCTTGTTACATGCCGGGCTATTAAATGCTGGCCCTTTTCTGATCATCCGCATGGCTTTTGTGCTGGATGCCAGCACCGTAGCGCCAATTGTACTGATGAGCATTGGCGGATTCACCGCACTTTTTGCTTCGGTAGCCTACCTGACGCAAACCTCCGTGAAAACCGCCCTGGGCTACTCAAGTGTGGGGCACATGGGTTTCAGTTTGATGGTCTGCGGACTGGGGGTTTACCCGGCAGCCATGCTGCACCTCGTGGCACACTCCTTTTACAAAGCACATGCATTCCTTTCTTCCGGAAGTGTAATTGAGGTGATCAGAGGAGCGAAGGTGGTAACGGTCCCCCAATCCGTCAGCCCGGTTAAAATTGTTGGGGGTATGGCCATGGCGCTGGCACTCTACACGGCATTCGCGCTGATCTGGGGAATTGATCCGAAGCAAGAATTTGCGTTGCTGGTCATTGGCGCGGTAATCGTCATGGGGCTGTCCCGGATATTCACTGCGGCCATCGCGAGTAAATGGAACTCGAAATTGCTGGCTCGGGCCACCCTGCTGGCGCTCCTGGTAACCGTGGCATTCTTCTCGCTGGAATCCGCTACCCACTACCTGCTGTCTTCGCAAGTACCTGAATTAACTGTGCCTGGAGCGGGGAAAATCATTGCAGCGGGTATCCTCTTGCTGGCTTTTGGCCTGGCCGTTTTCCTGCAGCTGATTGCCCCGAAATTGTCCCGCAAACCATTCTACCAGGCCCTGGCGATTCACGTCAGAAATGGTTGCTACGCAAATGCACTTTTTGACCGGCTGGTGAATGCTTTATACATTCCCACCACCGAAAGCAGGCAGGTCGTGCCGCCTGCTGTATGGCAAAATATACCACCCGAAACTACGCCAGTAAAAGAACTTGAGGAGCAACTGGCTTGAGGAGCAAGAGGTTTGGTATAATCAATTCAAAACTGATCTAAAGGAAAATGGAAGACCAATTTTCAACCCTTAATAAGGCCATTAAAGGCACCGCGCTGGCAGACACATTGCGCCAGGCCGCCAAAAAAATTGCACCAGTATGGCCGCTGGAAAACTTTGTAGCCGTGAACCCCTACCTGGGGCTCGCCGACCAAAAATTTGCCACGGCGGCGCAAAACCTGGCCACAGTCGGCGGAATTCAGATGACTTTGCCGACAGCCTTCTACCGCAATAAAATTCGGGAAGGAAAAATTACCCGCGAGGACCTGAAGGCTGCCGGGGCTAAAAATTCTGCTCAGGAAATAGACGTAGCGACCTTTATCCGCAAATTGGAAAATACCGATGATGCGGGTGAGCATGTCGCAGCAATAGCCACGCTGATTGATGTAGCTACGCAGCAAACAAAAAAAGACTGGAACCGCTTTGTCACGTCCAGAATCTCCGTCTGGGCTGCTTCCTATTTTGACCATGGACAAGCCAAGTGGGTAGCGGCCGACCAAAAAGCGGGGCTTTTCCAGGCCTGGAAAGCGGAGGCCGAGGTGGATTTAACCGCTGAGATCACCGGTTTGAAAGGCTTTCGAAAAGCAGTGAAGGCTTTGCCAAACGATCCGCTGGAAGCCGCACAAAAGGCCCTCGACCTCCTGGATCTGCCCGCAGCTGTCTTGCCCATATATTTGCACCGCTTGTTGCTGAAAGTAGGTGGATGGTCGGCTTTTGCTGCTCGTCTGGACTGGGATAGGGAGCTGTACGGTGGAAAAGACGGAGAATTGATCGCGTTTCTGGCGGTGCTCATTTGCTGGGAAGCCTGCCTGCTGCAGTGTCTGGATGGCCCTGAATTGCGGGCGCAGTGGTTGGCGGCTAAGCAGGGACTTGCTGACGCAAGCACGCGAACCGAAATCAGCCAGCAGTTGGCGGAAAAGCTCATCTTACAGGAAGCATTTGATTTGGCTGCCCAGCGCGAAATTATTGCCAAATTTCAGGGCACAACCACCAATCCCCCCAAAGCACCGGCAAAGGTCAAGGCTCAGGCGATCTTCTGTATAGATGTACGCTCCGAAGTGTTTCGCAGGAATTTGGAACTGGTGGATCAGGGTATAGAGACCATCGGTTTTGCCGGATTCTTTGCCTTTTCCATCCATTTTGTGCCTTTGGCACATGCTCAGGGAGAGGCCCAGTGCCCGGTTCTCATAAAAATGGGCCCGACCATCCTGGAAGAAATTCCCGATCCGGACGCCCAGCGGCTGGCTTACCAAGGCCGGGTGCTTCATCATCAGGTGCAGCAACTGTGGGATTCCTTTAAGTCAGGTGCCATCTCCTGTTTCAGTTTTGTCAGCCCCGTAGGATTGTTCTACCTGCCCAAACTGTTTACCGATTCCTTTGGCCTTACCCGGCCGGTTCCGCATCCTGATCAGGCCGGATTAAAGCGGGGGAGCGCCCAACACAAAAGCATCAGCCTGGAGGTAGCTACCCATAACCACGAAACAGTAGGGATACCGCTGGCGCAACGGATTCAAATGGCCAAAAACGCCTTGCATGCCATGTCGCTAACCGAAAACTTTGCCCGTTTCGTCTTAATCGTAGGGCATGACTCCACCACCGTCAACAACCCGCACGCCACCGGGCTCGATTGTGGCGCTTGCGGCGGACACTCCGGAGAAGCCAATGCCAAGGTAGCCGCGGCGGTACTCAACGACCAGGCCGTGCGCAGGCACTTAAAGGACGAAAACATCTTTATCCCGGATCACACCGTTTTTCTGGCCTGCCTGCATGATACCACCACGGACGAAATCACCATTTACAAGGAGGCGGAGGTAGCTGCCAGTGACGCAGAAGCGCTTCTTGACCTCAAAAATGCCTTGCTTAAAGCCGGACACGCCACCCGCACAGAAAGAGCGTTGCGCATGTCGACCGAGGGGAACGTGGATGCGGCGATATTGGCCCGCAGCAAAGACTGGTCACAGGTGCGTCCGGAATGGGGCCTGGCGGGCTGTGCGGCCTTTGTGGTGGCACCCCGGGCCAGAACCAAAAACCTTGACTTTGGCGGCCAATCCTTCCTGCATTCCTACGAGTGGAAAAAAGACCAGGGCTTTTCCATCCTCGAACTGATCATGACCGCACCCATGGTCGTTACGAGCTGGATCAACCTGCAGTATTACGCCTCTACGGTAGACAATAAAAATTTCGGTTCGGGTAACAAAACCTTGCACAACGTAACTGCCGGAGTAGGCGTATTGGAAGGCTATTCGGGAGACCTGCGGGTAGGGTTGCCCCTGCAATCGGTACACGACGGCGAAAACTACCAGCACGAGCCAATCAAGCTAAATGTGATCATCGAAGCTCCTCTGGAGGCGATGAATAGCATCCTGGAAAAGCACCAGTCGGTCCGAAACCTATGCGACAACGGCTGGATTCACCTGCTCGCGATGGATGAACGTGGCCAGGTATCGCACCGGTATGTGGGGAACCTCGCCTGGAAAGCGCTTTGATCTTTCACGAGGAAAACGTTTTTTTTTGTCAAAAAACAGCAAAACACGTTTCCAAATATAGGATAATAGGTTACTTGAAGCGTTTTTTCAATAACTTTGCTTATCTGATATAGGTGAAAATAGATAGGCATGTGCAGAGAAATGAAGGGCCAGTTGGCAGCTAGTTTGCCAGCCGGTAAAGCGTACGCCGGGGCGGGAACGGGTAGGAGAGAAGTGGTGGCTTTCAAGCGGATACCCGTATGAAAATTTTTAAGAACGGAAACGCTCAAAGTCACCAGGGTACAACTTCCTATTATTGGGGTTTGTTGTTTTTGCTGCTGCTCTCAAGCTGCCAGAGCCCGTCCTATCCCCTTTCGCCACCCGGCGCTACACCTCCGGTTGGTGTGCTGGCAGCAGACCGGACCAATTATACCCTGCAGACCTTTGTCCAGATTTTAGCGGATGCTGCTGCGGGGTATACCTTGGAGGAGGTGTTGCAACCCGCGTTGCAAAACAAGTTTCAACGCTTTTCGGACTACCCTTCAGCTATTCACAATTACCAGTACTACTGGGGGAAAATTCAGGTAAAAAACAGCTTGCCCGAGGCCGAAAAAAACCAGGAGTGGGTACTTTCTTTTTCGAGTACCTGGACCAGTCTGGCTGTTTTTACAACCGGAAAAGACGGCCAGTGGGAGTCGACCCCCAGTGGCACCTTTACTCCCGATCAGCTTGAAAAATTCAGGCCAACCGCCCGGGGGAACCTCGTCAAAGTATTGCTGCCGCCGGGAGAGGTGGTAACGGTTTACTTCCGGGGCATCAGCGAGCGCAAGGCGATCGTGCCTTCTTTTCATGTCTATCTGCAACCGCTGACGGTCTTCTACGATAAACTGCTGAACGCCAAGGTAGGCAACGCTATTTTTATTGGCTTCTTGTTGATGATGTTTTTCTATAACCTGATCGGTTACTTTTTTGGCCGTGACCGCAGCTTTATCTTTTATTCGGGGTACATCTTAATGATGATGGTGTATGCCTGCTATTCCTCCGACGACCTGGCCGATTGGTTCGGCCCGCTCCTGTTTCCCCATCATCCGGCTTATTACAGCTTTTTTAAGCTGTCGATTTACCTGGGCTTAATGGGTTACCTCGCTTTTATCCGCAGCTTCCTGGACCTGGAACAACTGCTCCCAAAATGGGATCGCTTTTTTAAACTCATTATTTATCTTGGGTACCCTTTGATGGCGCTCTACGTGGCTGTAGCCTGCACCTCTAATTTTAGCTATGTGTTGGAAGATGGGGTCATCGTGTTTTATATCGGACTGGTAGTCCTGTCTTGTTCTCTATTGATCTACCCGCTTTACCGAACCAGAGATGTCAAAGGCTATTTTGTGGTGGTGGGGGTGGCCATCATCAGCTTAGGATGCCTGGTGACGTTGCTCTTGAGGGTACTACCGCTCACGTTCACTATTTATTATTTAAAAGCCAGCGTCGTCATTGAAATGTTGATCTTCTCGCTGGGTTTGGCTTATCGCCAACGGCAGCAGGTAAAAGCCCGCGAACAAGCCGATTTCGCCCTCAAGGAAAGCCAACTCATTCAGGAAAAGAAGCAGTTGGAAGCAGATCGACTGCAGGAACGCAACGAGTTTCAAGCGCGTTTTTATACCAATATCACCCACGAGTTCCGAACGCCCCTGACGGTGATTTTAGGGATGAGCGAAAACATCAAAGACCATCCGCAGGAACAGCAACTGATTCAGCGCAATGGCGCCAACCTGTTGCGGCTCATCAATCAACTGCTGGACCTCTCCAAACTGGAGTCGGGTAGTTTGGTCCTGAATAAGGTACACCAGGACATTATCGTTTATTTGCAATACCTGACCGAATCTTTTTACTCGAACGCGGCCCAAAAAAGTATCCGCCTCGTTTTTCATTCCGAAGCGGATGTGGTGAGGATGGATTACGATGAGGAAAAAATCCAGCAAATCGTTTATAACCTCCTCTCCAATGCGTTGAAGTTCACGCCCGCCGCGGGAAAAATTATTTTCCACGCCAGCAAAATCGAACAGGATGGGCAGCCTGTTCTCAAGCTAAAAGTCAAGGATACCGGGCAAGGTATTCCCGCGCAGGATATCCAACACATCTTTGATCGATTTTATCAGGTCAAGCACCCCGATAACCGACAAACGGAAGGTACCGGCATCGGCCTGGCCTGGACCAAAGAGCTGGTCGAGCTGATGAACGGCCACATCGAAGTACAAAGCGAACTGGGCGTTGGCACCGAGTTCGTGGTCTATTTGCCCGTTACTGCCCAGGCGCTGGCCACGGCTACCGTTGCCCGGCCCGCAACCTTGCCTTTAGCCCCCGAGGATATTGAAGACGATCCCATTGAAAAAGCAGCTGTGCCCGGGCTTCCCGAGCTGCTCATCATCGAAGACAATCCCGACATCATCACCTACATCAAGACCGTATTAAGCGGCCAATACCTTTTTCACACGGCCAAAAACGGCCTGGTCGGCATAGAGAAAGCACTGGAAATTATTCCCGACATCATCATCAGCGATGTAATGATGCCAGAAATGGACGGCTACCAGGTATGCGAGACCTTGAAGCAAGATGAGCGGACCAGCCATATTCCCATTGTGCTCCTGACGGCAAAATCTACCCAGGCAGACAAAGTGCAGGGACTAACATACGGGGCAGACGCTTATCTCACCAAACCTTTTGACAAAGCAGAGCTGACGATAAGGTTGGAAAAGCTGGTGCAAATCCGCCAACAATTGCAGCTGCGTTACGCGAACGCAGCCGCTGCTTCAGACCCCACCGCGGCCCCATCGGCGCCCCCTTCCATTGAAGAGGTCTTCTTCCACAGGCTGCACGAACACCTCCAAAACCACTTCAGTGATGTCGGGTTCGGCGTTTCCCAACTCGCTGCTGCCGCTCACCTGAGCCAGATGCAACTGTACCGTAAACTGAAAGCCCTGACCGGCAAAACGCCTTCCCAGTTTATGAGCGCTTATCGCCTGCAGCAGGGACTGTTGCTGCTGCAAAAGGGCAAACTCACCGTTTCTGAAGTGGCCTATCAGGTCGGCTTTACCGATCCCAGTTATTTTTCGAGGATGTTTCAAAAGGAATTCAGGAAAAATCCCAGTGATTTTTTAAATTCCTGATAGTTAGATTTTTAGCACTTATTTTTCAACGTTTTGTAAGATAAGTCTATCTCTTTTTTCCCTTCTCGTAAGATAAGTCCATGCTTTTGCAAAATAAGTGGGCGGCATTTCAGTCGCTTACGTTGACCTTTGTCCTGTTGGAAATATTCCAGGTTTGATTACTCAACATTCACCAATGAGAAATTATTTTTTCTGCACTGTGCTTCCTCTTTCAGTGGAAGGCTGAATTTGCCGCCGGAGCGTCCAGGCGTTCGGCAGCCGGAGCAATTGACGTTGAATTCGTCACCCGACACGATGATCCTAAAACCGTGTACGTCCTCCGTCAATGGACCTCCTTGGAAGCCTTCCAAATTTATGCGACCGACCCCGAAACAGAAAAAGCCATGCGAGCAGCCGGGGTGACCGGAAAACCGACGGTCTTGATGCTGGGTACTAACAAACACTAATCTTAAAAGCTTCATCCAAATGATACTAATTTCCACCACAAAAAAAGCTGGCAGCCGCTTCGTACGCGCTGCGCTGATGTGTGCAGTCCTGCTGCTGTTCTTTACAGCTGGGCTTTTTGCTCAAATCTCTGTCACCAACGCCACCTTCCCGATTGCGGGGGATGTGCTTGAATTGGCCATTGACAACGCGCCAGTTGGCATCGTGCCGTTTACCCCACCGGGCGTCGACCAGGTCTGGGACTTCAGCAGCCTGCAAGCAGATGCAACCCAAAATATCACCTATCGCCCGGCCAGTGAGGGCAGTCAAGCGGCCAATGTGCCCGGCGCCGAGTTGTTCGCCGTCCGCTCGCCTGGTACAGAGACTTACTTCAACGTGACAAGCACAAGCTTTGAGCAGCAAGCCTATTGGGGCATTCTGCCTTACGACCTCGTCGCCAATAACTTATTCGATTACTTCCCACCGCTGGCAGAGCGCCGTGCTCCGCTGAATTTTTTCGACATCAGCGTAAGTTCTTCGAACTTCCTTGAAGTATTTCTACCCTCGGCCTTTCCTGCTTCATTGATGATCAACTTGGCCACCGTGATGAACAATGCCCCAATAGACTCCATGCGCTATCGGGTGGCGATTAGCAGTGCTGATGTGGTGGACGCCTATGGCACGGTGAGCATACCCGGCGGCACCTACGATGTGCTGCGGGAAAAGCGTACCCAGTACACAGAAACCCGCATAGATGCCAAAATCCCACCGCTCGGCTGGCTGGACATTACAGACAATTGCTTGCAGGCTGGCTTCAACGGCTTGGGCGTTGACACCACGGTCACCTTCTATTTTCACAACGACGTGTGGAAGGAACACATAGCCATTGTCACCTTGAACAACGATCAGGACGCCGTGACAAAGGTGGTGTTCAAGGCCAATGGCTCAAGTTGCCCCACGGGTAATACCCTCTACGTAAAGGCCAACGCCACGGGTGCCAACGACGGCTCTTCCTGGGCGAATGCCTTCACCGATTTGCAAGATGCTTTAGCGAGCACCTGTCCTGGTATCACCGAAATTTGGGTGGCCCAAGGCACTTATAAGCCTACTGCCACAACTGACCCCGCCATTTCTTTTGCCATGAAGAACGGCGTAACCATTTATGGTGGGTTTCCGAATTTCGGGAATCCTGGTTTTGGTGACCGCAACCCTGATCCTACTACAAATGGCACCGTACTTAGTGGTAATATTGGTAATGGCAGTTCAAATGTCGATAACAGTTACCATGTGATAAATAATACGGGGTTAAACGCTACGGCCCGTTTGGATGGCTTTACCATCTCGGGAGGAAACGCTGGTGCACTTGGTTTAAACATCAATGCGATGGGTGGTGGAATGCTTAATCAATCTTCTTCTCCGACCCTTAAGAATTGCAGATTTGAAGATAATTTAGCGAGCTATGGAGGAGGAATGTTTAACGATGGCAACGGTTCCTCTCCCGTACTGAACGATTGCTACTTTGTTGGAAATAGGGCGACCTTTGGTGGTGGAATGAATAACTCCCCCATTGCGAATCCATCAATTACCGACTGTACCTTCTCCGGCAATCAGGCTAGCAGTGGTGGTGGTCTTTATAATGCCTTTGGCAGCACTGCCACGATAAATCGTTGTCGATTTATGTCGAATACAGCAATTGTAGCTGGCGGGCTGTTCAGTAATGGTAGTTTATCGATCAGCAATTGTCTCTTTTTCGGAAACTCGGCGACTGGTAACGGTGGTGGAATGAACCTTCTCAACAATACTACGGCTGTAATCAATTGTACTTTCTCCGAGAATTCTGCTAGTCAGGGTGGTGGCGTTTTTAATGAAAACGGCAATCCTGGTTTCACCAACTGTATTGTATGGTCTAACACGGGAGGAAGTATTATCAATAGCGGTACGAGCCCAGCAGTCACCCGATCTATCGTACAAGGCGGTTATGCTGCTTGTATCGAATGTCCGAGTAGCAACGGCGACATTGACCCGCTCTTCGTCAGCACCACAGACCTCCGCCTCCAGGCCTGCTCTCCTGCCATTGACGCGGGGGCAGATGGTGCCAATACGGCAGCCACCGACCTCGACGGCAACGACCGTACTTTCGAAGCCATCCCTGGTGCGCCCACCATTGATATGGGCGCTTACGAGTACCAGTCGACGCTCGCCACAGCTACCTACTACGTGGATACGGACGGAGATAACTACGGCACTGGTGCTGGTCAAACCTTCTGCGAAGACCCAGGCACCGGTTGGGCACTGCAAGCCGGAGACTGTGACGACAATGCCCCCAATGTCAACCCTGGTTCCCCGGAAATCTGCGATGGCATCGACAACAACTGTATCGACGGCATTGACGAAAATAATATCTGCTGCCCTCCGGCCAATATCCTCTACGTGAACGACGACGCTTCCGGCAATAATGACGGCACCTCCTGGGCAAATGCCTTTACCGATCTGCAAAGCGCACTCAACAGCACCTGTTCTGGCATTACCCAAATCTGGGTGGCCGAAGGTATCTATACCCCCGGCACCGCCCGCACCGATGCGTTTGTCATGAAAAACAACCTTGCCATCTACGGTGGTTTTCCGAACACGGGTGATCCAGTTTTTGGCGACCGAGACGTTGACCCCTCCACCAATAACACCATTCTCAGTGGTGAAATCGGTGCAGCAGCAAATACCGACAATAGCTACCACGTCATTTTTAACAACAGCAATGGCCTGACAAACACTGCTGTGCTGGATGGTTTCACCGTCACAGGCGGGAATGCGGATGGCAGTTCATCCCCGCACTACTATGGCGGCGGGATGTACAACTCCAACTCTTCGCCTACGGTGACCAACTGCGCCTTCTCCGGAAATTCAGCCAGAGACGCCGGCGGGATGTACAACTACTCCAACTCCTCGCCCACGGTGACCAACTGCACCTTCTCCGGAAATTACGCCGCTTTCAGTGGCAGCGGGATGTACAACTCCTCCTCCTCGCCCACGGTAAGCAACTGCACCTTCTCCGGAAATTACGCCAACAGCAGCGGCGGGGGGATGTACAACAACGCCTCCTCCTCGCCCACAGTGACCGACTGCACCTTCTCCGGAAATACTGGCGGCGGGATGGTGAATTTCTCTTCCTGCTCTCCTGTGGTAAGCAACTGCACCTTCTCTGTAAATTCAGCCTCCCAAGGCGGGGGGATGTACAACAACTCCTCCTCTATGCCCAGGGTGACCGATTGCACCTTCTCCGGGAATTCCGCAGTTAACGATGGCGGCGGGATATTCAATATCTACGGCTCCGCAGCGGTGATAACCAACTGCACCTTCTCCGGAAATTACGCAACTAATGGTGGTGGGTCGTACAACGGTAACCGATCCTACCCAGTGTATACCAACTGCTTATTTCTTAGCAATGGGGCTTCACAAACAGGTGGGGCCATGTACAACCCTGATTTTACTGGTGGTATAGGTTCTTCGGCTATTATCAACTGCACCTTCTCCGGTAACTCGGCAGCCAGCGGAAGTGTAGCAAACAATATAAACGCCAACCTCACGATGACCAACTGCATCCTCTGGGGAAATACCGGTGGAGTGATTTCCAATAACAATAACACTACCAACTTCAACAACTCCATCGTACAGGGCGGCTACTCCCCTTGCGCCAACTGCCCGAACGGAAATGGCGATATCGACCCGCTCTTCGTCAGCACCACAGACCTCCGCCTGCAAGAATGCTCTCCCGCCATTGACGCCGGTACATCTTCCGGTGCTCCGGCTAACGATATTGAAGGTAACGGCCGCGTGGATGCGGCCCTCGGTAACAGCATAGTGGATATGGGTGCTTACGAGTTTCAAGGAACTGTGCCTGGCCCTACACCATTCTGTGCCAGCAACCTGACCGTACAGCTCGACGCTAACCTCATAGCTACCGTCACGGCAGCACAAATAGGGGATTCCAGCGACGGCTGTGGCGAACTGTTTTTCCTGATCGATGGTGATAACAGCCTCACTTTTGACTGCGATGGCGTAGGTCCTCAAACGGTGACCCTCCAGGTAACCGATTTGTTTATGAACGTGGAGACTACCACTTGTAGCTTCACCGTAGCGGATGATAACAATGTTTGTTGTACGGCATCCAGCATTACCAGTGCCATGTTTAGCCCCGCCAGCGTTTGCCCCGGTGATGAGGTAACGTTAAGTGTCGTTGGTGACTTGGGAGATGGTACCACTTGGGTATGGTACGAAGGGGAATGTCCACTTGGGGCTCCTTCTCCACCTACAATCGTAGGCACGGGAGCAAGTATCACGGTAACCCCGTCGATTTCTACTACCTATTTTGTCCGCGCTGAGGGTGGTTGTTTGGTTGACGAAGTCTGCACTCAGGTAATAGTAGTAGTTGACGCCGTAGCGCCTACGGCCGTCTGCCAAAATATTGACGTGTACCTGGATGCGAACGGCGATGCCAGTATTGTTGCTGCCGACGTAGACGGTGGGTCTACCGATAACTGTGGCGTAAGTAACTTGACGATCAGTCAGGAAGCATTCACCTGCGACGATATTGCCAGCAACCCAAATCCGGTGACGCTGACCGTTTTTGATGCTACTGGCAACCTGTCCGATTGCGTGGCGCAGGTTACGGTAAGAGATACTATCAGTCCCATGCTGGCTTGCCAGAACGCCACCTTTGCCCTGGATAATAATGGCAATTTCGCACTTTCTCTTGCTATCGCTAGCCAAGATATCTTTACAGCATTTACCGATAACTGTGCTGTCAACACTTTTGTAGTTAATACTACTCGTGATGTTTTTACCTGCGATGACTTAGGTGACAATGAAGTAATGCTTTTCGCTTTCGATGTTAACGGTAACCGAGCAACCTGTACGACAACCATCACCATTACCGACCCGACAAGTTTCTGCAACCAACCCCCAGTAGCCGTCTGCACCTCCGTAACCGTCAACGCCGATGCCAACTGTGAAGCTATGGTTGCCGCTGCAGCCTTCGACGGCGGTTCTACCGATGAAGATATGGATATGCTGACGTTCTCGGTTAGCCCGGAAGGGCCTTATGCCCTAGGAACGAACAGCGTAACCCTGACCGTCAGCGACGGTACGGTCTCGAGTCAGTGTATGACGACGGTAACAGTAAATGATACCACAGCCCCAACAATCACCTGCCCTGCTGATGTTACGGTAGCATGTAACGAAGATACCATGCCAGCAAGCACTGGCTTTGCCACGAGCATCGATAACTGTAGTACGCCCATTGTTATGTGGAATGACAGTTTTGCCGCAGCTTGTGGCAATACCGGCGTAATTACCCGCACCTGGACAGCAACGGATGTTTCGGGCAACCCATCGAGTTGTAATCAGATCATCACGATAGTAGACATCACGCCCCCAATTGTCAGCTGCCCCGCGGATGCGACGGTAGAATGTGGGCAGTCAACCGATCCGACGGCTACGGGCACGGCCATTGGCTCCGACCTATGCGGTACGGTGGCGATTACTTTCAGCGACAGCACTGTTCCCGGTTGTGGTAACACGGAAACGATCACCCGCACGTGGACGGCGACGGACGCTTGCGGCAACACCTCCAGCTGCCCGCAAATCATCAGCGTGGTGGATATGACGCCCCCACTTATTATCTGCCCCGCAGATGCGACGGTAGAATGTGGGCAGTCAACCGATCCGACGGCTACGGGCACGGCCATTGGCTCCGACCTATGCGGTACGGTGGCGATTACTTTCAGCGACAGCACTGTTCCCGGTTGTGGCAACACGGAAACAATCATCCGCACGTGGACGGCCACGGACGCTTGCGGCAATCCATCTAGCTGCACGCAGCTCGTCAACGTGGTGGACACCACGCCCCCGGTAATCAGCTGTCCGGCAGACGCGACGGTAGAATGCGGCGGCGCTACCGATCCCTTGGCAACGGGCATGGCCACGGGCAGCGATGTTTGCGGCAGCGTAACCATCACCTTCAGCGACAGCACTACGCCCGGCTGTGGCAACACCCAAACAATCATCCGCACCTGGACGGCGACGGACGTTTGCGGCAACACCTCCAACTGCACGCAGCTCATCAACGTGGTGGACACCACGCCCCCGGTAATCAGCTGTCCGGCAGACGCGACGGTAGAATGCGGCGGCGCTACCGATCCCTTGGCAACGGGCATGGCCACGGGCAGCGATGTTTGCGGCAGCGTAACCATCACCTTCAGCGACAGCACTACGCCCGGCTGTGGCAACACCGAAACGATTACCCGCACCTGGACGGCGACGGACGCCTGTGGCAACCCATCCAGCTGTACGCAACTCATCACGGTCGTGGATACCGCGCCACCCGTCTTCGATCTGGCCTGCCAGGCAGACCTGACCTTTACGACCGAAGCTGGTGACCTGTGCCCTGCCGAAGCCATGATATCCCTGACCGAAGGTGACGAAATTACCGTGAACGACAGCTGGACGGTCGGAGGGAACCTGGTTCCCTCCCTGTCTGGCTGTGTCAGCGACATTTGTAGCGCCGTCGAAGACCAGGTGATAACGGTAGCTGACATTACCATCACCGATGAGGGCACTTGTAGTCGCAATATCGCTGTGACCTTCATCGCGACGGATCCCTGTGGTAATGACTCCGCGCCGTTTGTGCGCAACTACACTTTCCTGGATGATACCGCGCCGGTGTTCAACGAAAATTGTATGGTTGACCTGACCGTTAGCTTGGAGAATACGGATCTGTGCCCGGCAGAGGTAACTATTTCGCTCAACGAAGGCGACGAAATCACGGTGAACGACATCTTCACGGTGGGCGGCATTGCGGTAGACAACCTCGCGGGCTGTGTATTCGATAACTGTAAGATCGCCGCTGAGCTCAACATCACGGTGGATGACATTACCATCACCGACAACAGCAGCTGTAGCCGCACGATCAGTGTGACCTTCATCGCCGATGATGGTTGTGGGAACTTCTCCGAACCGTTCACTTATACCTACACCGTATTTGATACCAAAGGGCCGCAAGTCAGCTTCAACGGCATCCCCGACGGCGGCACTTACGTAGTGGAATGTAATGTGGCTGATCCGAATTGGGACCCGTTGATTGAAACGACGGACCTAACGATTATTGATGCTTGTTCTGCGGTCGACTTTGCTACCCTCACGGTAGCATTGACCCAACTGTATGATGGGCCTTGCGTAAATAATCTGCTCACCCGCTGGCAACAGGTATTCACCGTGCAGGATGTTTATGGCAATACCACCGTCTACACCCTATTCACCGAGATCATCGACACTACGCCGCCTGCATTCGACTTTTCGCCTGCCGATGTGACCATCGAGTGTGATGAGACGGCTCCGCTACCAGAAATGGAAGCCTTTGACTCCTGCTCCGAGGTCGTTTACGGATTCACGGAAGTACGCACCGACGGTGACTGCCCCAACAACTATACCCTGACGCGCACCTGGACGGCTACCGATGGTTGTGGCAACGCCAGCAGCGAAGTGCAGGTTGTAACGGTGGAAGACACCACGCCACCGGTGATCGACTTCATCGACGGTTACATCAACCAGTACGAATCTGGCCAGGACGTATTTGTCGAGTGCTCCGAATACGGCAACATTTCGCAACTGATCGCCAATTCGGCAGCTGCCTTCGACAATTGTAGCGGCAGGGTCGAGGTGACGTACCAATTTAAAGACCTCGGCAACTTCGATTGTCTGGAGTACGGTTACGCTGGCCACCTGGTCAGCACCTGGACCAGCAAAGACGACTGTGGCAACGTCAGCGTGGCAACCCTCAACTGGTTTCTCGTGGACGAAACGGCGCCGGTATTCCAGGGACTACCCGAAGATGCCTGTGCCAGCCTCGACAACCTGCCCCCCGTGCCTAACGTACAAGCGGTAGACGATTGCGAATTGGCAGTCCTTACTTTCAACCAGTCGGATCCCATCGACTGCGACGGCGGACAATACATTGAACGTACCTGGACGGCTGAAGATGCCTGTGGCAACACCAACAGTTACACCCAGCGCATCAGCCTCAACGGCACCAGCGGGCCTACCATCACCATCGACTACCCGGAAATTGGGGATGTCATGGACGGTGATTTGATCCAACTGCCCATCGATTGCGATCAGGACATTGCCTTCTCCATAGAAGAATTGGAAGCCGCTATCAGCGTGGGTGCAGGTTGTGGCAGTGGCTCCTCCAGTATCGAACTCAACCTCATGGACGAGGGTGACTGTACCGAAAACGGCTACTTTGCGCGCTACCGCCTGAGCGTAACGGCGACCGACGCTTGTGGTAATACGACTAGCATGAGTATCATGATCGACTTTGTGGACATGACTCCACCCGTGGTGAGCAGTGCCAACGAGCTGACACTGAACTGCGGCGACGACATCCCCATGATCGAAGCAACGGATGCTTGTGGCGAAATTGCCAGCATGACCTTTGTGGACAGTGCGCCCATCGAAGTGAGCTGCGTGGCCAACCCGGTAGCTTACGACCGCACCTGGACGGTGACCGATGCCTGTGGCAACGCAACCACCTTTGTCCAGAGCATCATCGTACTCGACAACGCAGGACCCGTATTCAGCAGTGTACCCGCCGATATGTGTAACGATACCGGTATTGATGTGGTGGTAACCGCCATTGATGGTTGTACTGGCAACCAAGCCCAGGTGAGCTTCGACGAGGTGATGAGCAGTGAATCTGGTTGCGGCGAAGTACTGACCCGCACCTGGACAGCGACTGATGCTTGTGGCAACACCTCCGTGGCGACGCAGCAAGTCTTCTTTAATGACGACGTTGCTCCAGAAATCGCCTTCACTAGCGACCTGGTCTTCGGCTTGGAAAGCGGCGACGAGCTCTTCCTCAATGTAGGCGATGGTTTCGGTGATCCTGGTAATCCGCTCTTCCTGACTGCTGACGATGTGACGGTGACGGACAACTGTGCTTCGATCACGGCCCAAGTAGCGGTAGAAACGACCACTTCCGACGACTGTACCGCAGATGGCTACCTGGCACGCTACGATTACAAGTTCCTTGCGACGGATCCTTGTGGCAACACCAGCTTCGCTGTTCTGACGGTCTTCTACATGGACAATAATGCCCCCGACTTCTTCAACGTGCCGGATAACCTGAATATCTTCTGTGCCGAGGTGCCCGCAGTAGCGGAGGTACTGGCCAGCGATGATTACACCGAAGAAGTGGCGCTAACCTTCGCCGAAACGCGGACCAGCACCACCGAGGGCGTGCTGATTACCCGCACCTGGACGGCTACCGACAAATGCGGCAACACCAACGCGGTGAGTCAGGACATCCTGGTGGCGAACAACGACCTCACCGCCACGTTCCGCTTTGGCAATGTGATCGAATGCAACAGCCGCAACAATCGCCTCGGGGTGACGGTTAGCGGGGGCACGCCTCCCTACAGCTACGCCTGGCAACTGACTTCCCCACTGGAAGACGGCTACATCACTTCGGATGCGACTCAACGCGGCATCTTCTTCACCATGGGCTACATCACGCAAACATTTACCGTTCGGATCACCGATGCCAATGGTTGTGAGCTGGTAGCTCCGGTGACGATTGTCTGTGACTTCTCTGGCGAAGAGGGGCTGGTTAGTAGCGGTGGAAATGGTCGGAATGAAATGAGTGTTTACCCGAATCCAGCCACAGAACAAGTGCGGGTAAAAGCCATAAGTTTAGTAGAAGAGAAGGTAACGGTGCGTGTGTACAGCCTCTTAGGGCAAGTCGTTTACCAAAATACTTTTGAGCAATGGCCGATAGAAGGGGTAGCTATTGATACCCGCGTTTATCCGGCCGGCACCTACCTGCTGCGTGTAGAGACGCCGGGCGAACCGCCGTTCATGGAGGAAATTGTGATTCTGCGTTAAAGTCCCTCCAGAATTATTTGGAGGAATACCTAACACCTATTTTAAGCCAGTCGTCCTGAAGGGGGCGACTGGCCTTTTTTGTCCCTCCAAATTTATTTGGAGGATAAACTTCAGTCCAATAAATTTTGCTGGACGGAAAATTGATGGCAGTGCGGGAAACGTTGTCAACCTTTAAAACCATTTGCAAATGAAGATCTTATTAATTGCAGTTCAATTATTTTTAGCGACCACTATTTTTTGCCAAACAAATTCCAATGACCTTTTGGGCGTTTGGCTCAACGAGAGCGGCAACGGGAAGGTGGAATTTTACCAGGTCGGCGATCAATTTTTCGGAAAAATTATCTGGATCAACCCGAAGGAAAACCCAACTGAAAATCTGACCGATTTGAAAAATCCGAATCCCAAACTTCGCGGCCGGCCGGTTCAAAACATGGAGGTCATTTCCCATCTTACGTTCGAAGAAAATGAATGGGTCCGGGGCTCCGCTTACAGTCAGGAGAGAGGCGAATATTTTAAGTGCAAAAATTGGCTGACGAGCTCCCGTGAATTGAAAGTGAGGGGCTACGTGGGGTGGTTTTACCAGACGGAAACTTGGGAAAAAGTTTTTTGAAATCTTTAATTTGAACATAAAGCTATCCTTTGTCCCTCTTGTCCCTCCAAATTTATTTAAACTTCAGCCAAATAAATTTGGCTGGACAATTGCCTATATTTGCCTTTCCACCAATCCATCCAACCATTGGCCAAGCAAGCAAGCAAAGACCAGTCCGGAAAAGTAACGCCCCTGATGCGCCAGTACGCGCAGGTGAAAGCCAAACACCCTACGGCGCTGTTGTTGTTTCGGGTAGGCGACTTTTACGAGACCTTTGGCGAAGACGCTGTGGTCGCCGCCCAGGTGCTGGGTATCGTGCTGACGGCCCGCAACAATGGGGGCACGGACGTAGAACTGGCCGGTTTTCCGTACCACTCGCTCGACACCTACCTGCCCCGCCTCATCCGGGCCGGCCACCGGGTAGCGATCTGTGAGCAACTGGAAAAGCCATCTAAGGAAAAGAAGATCATCCGCCGTGGCGTCACCGAGATTGTTACCCCTGGCCTGGCCATGGACGATAAACTGCTGGACCACAAAACCAACAATTTCCTCGCCAGCCTGTACCTGGGCCGCAAAGACCTCGTCGGGTTGGCCTTGCTGGACATCTCCACGGGGGAATTCCTGGTTTGCGAAGGCAACCACGAGTACATCGACAAACTGCTGCAGAGCTTCCGACCCGCTGAAGTTATCCTGGCCAAGGACAAAAAGAAAGGCTTTGAAGAACGCTTCGGCGAACGCTTCCACGTCTTCGTCCTGGATGAATGGGTGTACAGCCTCGACTACACCCGCGAAAAACTGCTCCAGCACTTTGCGGTGCAGTCGCTCAAAGGGTTTGGCATCGAAGAAATGGAGTTGGCGCAGATCGCCAGCGGGGCCATCCTGCACTACCTGGAAACTACCGAGAACAAACAACTCGGGCACCTCAAGGCCATCAGCCGCATCCAGCCCGACCGCTACGTGTGGCTGGACCGGTTCACCATCCGCAACCTGGAACTGATCCACAGCCCCCACGAAAATGGCGTACCCCTGATTCAGGTACTCGACCAGACCATCTCGCCCATGGGGGGGCGCCTGCTGAAAAAATGGGTGGTATTGCCACTCAAAGACGTGGATGAAATCGAGGCCCGGCTGTCAGTGGTGGATTATTTTATCCAACATCCAGACCTGGTGACGTCCCTCAGTACCCAGATTAGGATCATGGGCGACCTGGAACGCCTGGTCGCTAAAATACCCATGGGCAAGATCAACCCGCGGGAAGTGGTACAACTCAAGCGCGCCCTGCTGGCCCTGCCCGCGATGATCACGGCGTTGCAACTGTCGGACAATGCCTTCTTGCAAAAAACGGCCAAGGGACTGAATCCTTGTCCGGACCTGGTGACCAGCATTGGCCGTCAAATTATCGAAGATCCGCCAGTGAACCTGGCCAAAGGCGGCGTCATCGCCGACGGTTGGTCGGAAGAACTGGACGAGCTGCGCGATGTCATGAAAAACGGCCGTAACCGACTGGTGGGCATCAAGGAGCGCGAGGTGGAGAAGACGGGCATTTCCAGCCTCAAAATCGGCTTCAATAACATTTTCGGGTATTACCTGGAAGTGACCAACAAGTACAAAAACGACGTGCCGCCCGAGTGGACGCGCAAGCAAACCCTCACGGGCGCCGAGCGCTACATCACGGAAGAATTGAAAGTGCTGGAAGACAAAATCCTGGGTGCCGAGGAGAAGGTGCTGGAGCTGGAAGCTTCGCTTTTCCAGCAGTTGGTGCTCGGCCTGGCTGACTACATCGGCAAAGTCCAACAGAATGCGGCGCTGATTGCCCGCATCGACTGCCTGTTATCCTTCGCAAAAATAGCCGTAAAAAACCACTACTGCCGCCCCCTGATCGACGACAGCTTGCTGATCGACATCACCGAGGGGCGCCACCCCGTCATTGAACACCAGTTGCCACTGGGGGAGGCCTACGTACCCAATGACGTCTACCTCGACAACGAAACCCAGCAGGTCATGATGATCACGGGGCCGAACATGTCTGGTAAATCGGCGCTCTTGCGGCAAACCGCCCTGATCTGCCTCATGGCACAGATGGGGAGCTTCGTGCCCGCCAAAGCAGCCCGCCTGGGGGTAGTGGACAAAGTATTTACCCGCGTAGGTGCCAGCGACAACATTTCCAGCGGGGAGTCGACCTTCATGGTGGAGATGAACGAAACGGCCAGCATCATGAACAACATCTCGGACCGTTCCTTGATCTTGCTCGACGAAATTGGGCGCGGCACCAGTACCTACGACGGCATCAGCATCGCCTGGTCAATCGCTGAATTCCTGCACCACAATGGCCAGGCACGGCCCAAGACCCTCTTTGCTACGCACTACCACGAGCTGAATGAGCTGGCGGAGAAATTTCCCCGGATCAAGAACTTCAACGTGTCGGTGAAGGAAGTGGGTAACAAGGTGATCTTCCTGCGCAAACTGGCGGCGGGTGGCAGTGCGCACAGCTTCGGCATCCACGTCGCGAAGATGGCAGGGATGCCCCGCACCATTCTGGAACGGGCCGCCAGTATCCTGACCCAACTGGAACAAAAACACATCGAGACCGAAGGCGCCAGCAACGGCAGCCCCCGGGTCGCGAAACCAGCCACCCAGGCCATCAGCACCGAAGCCCTGCAACTGAGCATTTTCGAAACGGTTGACCCCGTGGCGGGCCAAATAAAAGCCGCCCTGATGGATGTACAATTGAACAACATGACCCCCATCGAGTGCATGATGAAATTGAATGAACTGAAACAGCTGCTGGATGCGTAAAATTCTCTAACTTTAACCTGCTTTTTTTTGCGGGATACTTTCCGTTAACCAAACCACCACCTCATGCGCAAAACCCTGCGGATTGCTCTTTTGCTCCTGGCATTTTTTCTCTTGTACATTGCTATTGTACTGGTACACGGTACCCTGACCGATTGGCAACCCGCAGCCGAACTCCCGGTTGATACTTACCAGACTTCACCGGAAGCGACCATTACCGATAGTGTGATTTCTTTGTCCATTTGGAACATCGGCTACGCCGGACTGGGCAGCACGGCCGACTTTTTTTTCGATAGTGGTGGTTTCTTTTTTTCCAATAACCACATGATCCGCCCGGCACGTTCGCAGGTGGGCGAATTCCTGGCGGGTGCGGCTTTGTTTACGCGCAGTACCGCTGCTGATTTTTTCTTGTTTCAGGAAATTGACCTGGGTTCGCGTCGCTCACATTACACCCAACAGTTGGATACCTTGCGTGCGCAACGACCTACCTACGCGGCTAGCTACGCGGCCAATTACCGGGTTACGCGGGTGCCTATCCCGGTGCTGGAACCCTGGCGGGCTTACGGAAAGGTAGAGGCTGGCATCGCTACCCTCAGCAAATGGCAACCCTACGCCGAACAGCGCCTGCAACTGCCGGGGAGTTTTTCCTGGCCCGATCGCATCTTTCAACTCGACCGCTGCTTGCTGGTCAGCCGCTTTAAAACCAACCGCAGCGGTGACCTCGTGGTCATTAACGGGCATTTATCAGCTTACGATAAGGGCGGCGAACTGAAAAAACAACAAATGGCTTTCATCCAAACCTACGTGCAAGCCGAATACGACGAAGGAAACTACGTGCTGGTCGGCGCCGACTGGAACCAATGCCCTCCTTTCTTTCCGTTCGACACTTTTTCCCCCGGCAAAACCGACGGTTATACTCAAACCAATATTGCACCCGATTTTCTACCCGAGGGCTGGCAGTGGATCTACGACCCGACCATCCCGACCAACCGCAAGCTGCGCAGTACCTACCTGCCAGGGAAAACGTTCACCACCGTCATCGATTTCTTCCTGATTTCACCCAATATCAAGGCCGTGAAAGTGAAGACCATCGACCAGCAGTTCCGCTTTAGTGACCACCAGCCCGTGTACATGGAGATTGAATTGTTGTAACATTTAAAATAACCGAAATCCAAGGCAAGGCTAAACTAAGCCAGAATAAAAAGCCTGCAGAGCAGGATCGGATCATTACCGCGCTTGCTGCCAGTACTTCTTCCTCGCCAGAAAAAATGATTGGCACCTACATGGAGGAGTTGCGCAAAACTTAAGGGACTGCTGACCCAACCCTTGGTGCTTCCTAAGCCGTCTTACCCATCAATAAGCAAACGCCAAAGGAAAATTTTGACCGTTCATATTCCGGCTCCCCTTTACACTTTTACCCCTTTACACTTTTACCCCTTTACACTTTTCCACCCTTACACTTTTACACCTCCCAATTATGTCCTCACGCACCCCCCGCCGCCAATTCCTCAAAAACACCAGCCTGGCTGCTCTGGCAACCAGCTTTTTAGGCAACCTCCCACTGCAAGGTCGTTCCAATCTGGCGCAGCCAGCCGCAGTTGACTGCGCACCCACGACCCTTGATTTATATGGACAGGGACCTTTTTACACCCCCAATGCACCACTGCTGACCGAAAGTTTACTGGCAACTACTGGTGAACCCGGTACCCGCCTGGTCCTGAGCGGTCGGATCGTGAGCATTACGGATTGCCTGGCGGTTATTCCCAATGCCGAACTGGACGTCTGGCACGCCAACGATGCTGGCGCTTATGACAACAACGGCTTCAACCTGCGGGGTAAAGTATTGACCAATAGCCAGGGTTACTACGTTTTTGAAACTATCCTGCCGGGGAAATACCTCAACGGGAGCCGCTACCGCCCCAGCCACATCCACTTCAAAGTTACGCCCCCGGGTTTTCCGGCCCTGATCACGCAGTTGTACTTTGAGGGCGACACGGATATTCCGGCCGACGCGGCAGCTTCCGTCACCAGTGGCACCTACAATGCCAGCTTTCGCATCATTCCCCTGACGGAAGGCGCGGATGGTAAATTGGAAGGCACCTGGGATATCTATATCCTGGGCGACGGCGTGAGCAGTGTGCCCGATCTGCACCTCGATAAAGGGATTATCTATTCCCTTGGGCCCAATCCCTTCCGCGATCGGGTTGCTATCTTTTACGGGGTCTTTCAGCGCGCCCTGATCAGTCTCACCGTACACGATATGTCGGGGCGCGAGGTTGCCGTGTTGGAAAAGCAGGAATTGCTGCCGGAAAAATACACGGCGGTCTGGGAGCCACCAGCAGCGCTACCTGCGGGGCATTATTTTGTGGCCCTCAAAGTCAATGACTTGCAGGTGCATTATTTGCGGGTACTGCGGCAGTAAGTATTTTGACGGAAATAAATCTAGCAACTTTCTCTGGAGATTTTTGAAAATTTTCACACAACTTTACTTCAGTCAGTTGTTTAGCAAATTTTAAAAAATCGAAAGTTGCTAAACTTATTTTTTTTCCGTCTCTAAGACTATTCCTGTTTCGCCGCATTCCCCGGCAATAAAACAAAACGAAAAGGGATCGCATCCACCAAATAGTTTTGCGCCGCCTGCGCCAACCCTTCCGCGGTAAGCGTCTCCAATTTGGCCTCGAAATGACCGGGGTAGAGGGCGTCCAGGGGGAAGCCGTTCTCCAGACAACGCTGGATCTGACTCAACCAAAAGCCATTGTTGCGCAGTGCTTCTTCGTAAGATTTGAACTGAGCAGCTTTAATTTTTGCGAGATCAGCAGTGCCGATCTTCCCGGCTGCGAGGGCTCTGATTTCCTGGTAAACAGCGGCAATCAGGGTGTCTACCTGCTCCTCTTCGGCATTGAAGCGGATGGTGGTATGGTGCAGGGAATCGGGAATAGCCTGGTACCGGCTGTTGATCCGAACCCCGTACACCCCGCCCATTTCCTCCCGCAATCGCTCGCGCAGGCGCGTATTGAGCAACTGCCTTAAAGCGCTGAAGTGAAAACGTTCCGCAGTATCTCCGAAGGGGAAAGCGCCGTGCCATTCCAGGATGACTTCGGCCTTGGGCGTTTGCCCGGCGCGTAGGGTGGTGTCCAGGGGGTGGTCTACCAGGCGCAGACCGGCGTCCTGCCAGGTTTCGGCAGGGGCTGCGCTAGCAGGTAAGGTGGCCAGGTACTGCCCGGCGAGTAACAGCAGGCTGTCGGTATTGAAATTACCCACGAAGAGAAACGAAAAATCCGCTGCATTGGCGAACCGTTCCCGGTAGATGTTTTGGCACCGCGCCAGGTCAATTTGATCAAATTCGGCCAGCGAGGTATTGGAGCGGTGGGGGTGATGGTTGTACTTGAGGTCAATAACCATCCGCCCGAAAGCCGTGCGCGGGTCTTCATCGAGCCGCTCGTAAATGTTCCTTTGGCGATCCTGGTAGGCGACCAAAGCCAGGCTGTCGAAGCGTGGCCGGGTGAAATAAAGGTAGGCCAGCTGAAAAAACGTCGTTAGGTCAGCCTGGTTGCTGCTTCCCTGCAGTCCTTCTTCGTACTCGCCCAGGTAGGGCCGGAGGCTAACCTGCCGGTCGCTGAGCAGGCGGAGGAGTTCACTTTCTTTAAAAGTATCCAGCCCCGACTGGTCGGCAATGGCTACCGCGTGGCGGGCACTGGGATAATCGGCGTTGCCGTAAAGGCCCATCCCACCCGTGCTAAAAGCGGTCATCCGGATCTGATCATTGCTGAAATCCGTCGGTTTCAAGTATAACTTTGCCCCGTTGGAAAGCTGGTAGGTCGCCAGGTTGATACAGGTATCCATCGCCAGCAGGGTGGCCTGGCCGGGCACCGCAGGAGGAAGGAGCAGGGGCCCACTGGCGGCATTTTCCCGATAGGGGGGAACCTCCAGGCGAAGCATACTGTCTACTACCGCAAAGAAACGGGTACTGTCGGGCATTTCGCCGATCAGCCTGGCGTTGGTGGTGATGATGGCCGTCCGCACCCGGGCGGCGGGCCACTGCCTGGCCAGCGCGGCAAGATCAGCGGGGCTAATCGCGTCGAGGCAGATTTTGGCCATGGCGGGCAGCTGGGCCAAATCTGGAATCGTGTAGTTGCCGGCTAAATGGCTACTGCGCAGGTTGGCTGCCAGGCTGGCGCTGGATCGTTTGTCCAGTTCCCGGACCATTTGCTGAATCCCTTCCGCGAGGGCTTTTTTCTCCCGGTTGAGTTCCGTATCCGTAAATCCGTGTTGTACTACCCGCCGGGTTTCCAGAAGTACTTTTTCCAAAGTGGCTTCCAACTGGTCCGCTGGTGCCAGGGCGCTTAATCGGTAAGTCTGGTAATCGCCGGGTAAGGACGAAAAACCACTGTAGGCAAAGGTGAAAGGCGGGACTTCCGTTTCTTTTACCTGGGCCATGCGCTGGTTGAGCAGGCGGCCGTAAAGGTCGCGGAGGAGTTGGGTTCTTAAGCTTCCCAGGGTATTTTCTGGCGGCATTTTTTCCAACTGGTAGTTGATTTCCCAGCGGGTAAAAGCCGCCTCATCGTCGGTGGCGAGGAGAAAGGTCTGCCGGGCAGTGGTATCCAGCGGATAGGTGGGCGTGCCGTTGAAGTCGGTATTTTCCAGGGCTGAAAAATACGCGCCAATTTGTACTTCCATCCAGGCCGGATCAAAGTTGCCCACCACGATCACCGCCATATTGGCGGGCTGGTACCAGCGCTGGTAAAAATCGATCAACCGCTGTGCGGCAACGGTGTCGATCAGCTCCGGACTGCCAATAGGAAAACGGACAGCGTAACGCGAATTGGGCAGCAGCGCCTGGTAAGTTTGCAGTTGGAGCCGCTGATTGGAACTGAGGCCGCTGCGCCATTCCGAACGAATGATGCCCCGTTCTTCCTCCACATCCTTTTCGGCGAAGGATATCCCGGCGGCCCAGTCGGCTAAGATCTGCAGGGCCGTATCCAATAAAGGGAGACTGTCCGTTTGCACTTGCAGTTGATAAACGGTTTCCGCAAAGGAAGTATAGGCGTTTAGATCGGCGCCGAAGCGGGAACCACTGCGTTCGATAAAATCGATGAGGGTGTTTTTCGCAAAATGCCGGGTGCCATTGAAAGCCATGTGCTCGACAAAATGAGCCACGCCCAATTGGTCGGCTTCTTCCTGCAGGGAGCCAGCCCCCACCACCAGGCGGAATTCTGCCCGGTCTTGTGGCTCATTATGGGGTAGGAGGTAATAGCGCAGCCCATTGGGCAACTGCCCGCGCTGAATCGTTGTATCAACCGGTAGCGGGGTCGTCCAATTGATGGTGGGCGTTTGCGCAATACCTTGTCCTAGTCCCAGGAGGAATAACACAAAGCACCAGGCGCGGTTATTTTTGCTGCAGTTGTTGGAATACTTCCTCATCTGATTTGCCAAGCGTTTCCAGTAAGATTTGCGCATCGTCAACAAAGTCATCATTAGGATATTTGGCGATGAAGGTTTCGTAGAGTTTACGAGCTTGCTCGGGGTTATTCAGGTCTTCAGCATAGGTGAAAGCCTGCATAAAGAGCGCTTTCGACGCTTTTTCATAATTGGGGAAGTAGCCCTCGATGGTAGCGTAAATGCTGAGCGCCTGCTCGTAGGCCCCAATAGAACGCGCAATTTCTGCCGATTTGTACAACAACTCCGGACTTTTAGGATCATCGGGCAGCGCCTGGGCGTAGTTTTGGGTCAGCGCGATGTATTCTTTCGCCACGTTGGGCACCAAACGACCGGTTTTGCTATCCGTAATATTATACAATAAGGTATCCATTAAGCCCTGGGCAATGGTCTGGCTCGCGGGCAGGTCGGAATAATCCTTCAATAATTGCTTGAAATTGGCCTGGAGGCCTTCGGGGGCACCAATCTTAAAGTAAATATTGGCTGCTTTGCCCAGGTAGACCGCTTGCTGAGCCCGATCTTTCGTATGGGTGTTGATATAATCTTCGTAGGCCGTAATCAAAGCCTGGCCGTTAGCTTCGCTGGGATCAGTCTGGTAAGCGCCTTCTAATTCGACAAATTCGCTGGGGGAAGTTTGCTGACAGGCAAAGACGAACAGGAGGAGTCCCCAAAGGCAAAAAGTTCCAGTTTTCATAAGTGGATTATTTTTGCCAAAAGTAAAGATTTAATCTGAACCTGGATCAGGAATTGCTGTTAGACTAGCATGAGTAAAAAAATAGCTATCTTCTGGTTTCGCCGCGACCTCCGGCTGGCCGACAATGCAGGCTTGTTCCAAGCCCTTAAGGGAGGCTTTCCGGTGCTCCCGCTTTTTATCTTCGACCGCCAAATTCTCGACCAACTCGAAGACAAGGCCGATGCCCGGGTCATGTTCATCCACCGCGTTATCGCGGAGCTGCAGCAGCAACTGCAGGCCTTGGGCAGTGGCATGGTCGTGAAATACGCCGAACCGCTCACGGCCTGGCAGGAAGTGCTGTCGACCTACGACGTACAAGCCGTCTATACCAACCGCGACTACGAACCCTACGCCCGCGAACGCGACACGGCGGTGGGGCAGCTGCTGGCGGATAAGGGGATTCCCTTTCACCTGTTTAAAGACCAGGTCATTTTCGAAGAAGGGGAGATCACCAAAAAAGCGGGCGGGGTGTATACCGTTTTTACGCCGTACAGCCGTACCTGGAAAGCCTTGCTCAACGAACGCCTGGAAACGGTGGAAGCGGATGGTAAAAAAGTAACGATTTCTTCTTATTTAAAATCTTACCCCACCGAAGACTACTTCGATAATTTTTGGCAAACCCAGGAGCAGTATGCGGTACCCACGCTCCAGGCCATGGGCTTCACCCCCGTCGAACTCGCTATCCCTCCTACGGAAGTCAGCCGGGGATTGATCCGCAACTACGACGAAACCCGCAACTTTCCGGCAGTGGCGGGCACGAGCCGCCTGGGTGTCCACTTTCGTTTCGGCACCATCAGCATCCGGGAGAAAGCCCGCAATGCCCGGCAACTCAACGAAACCTTTCTCAACGAGCTCATCTGGCGCGACTTCTACGCCCAGATCCTGGCCAACTTCCCCCACGTGGCAGTACGCAGCTTCCGACCCGAATACGATTTCATTGAGTGGCGCAACAACGAAGCCGAATTCCAGGCCTGGTGCGAAGGGCGAACGGGTTACCCCATTGTCGATGCGGGTATGCGGGAACTCAACGCAACCGGCTTCATGCACAACCGGGTGCGGATGATCACCGCCAGTTTCCTAACCAAGCACCTGCTCATCGACTGGCGCTGGGGTGAGGCCTACTTCGCCGCCAAATTGCTGGATTTTGACCTCGCCTCGAACAACGGGGGCTGGCAGTGGGCGGCCGGCTCGGGTACGGATGCCGCGCCCTACTTCCGCATCTTTAACCCCACCACCCAGCTGGAAAAATTCGACAAGGAACTTAAATACGTCAAACACTGGGTACCTACCTACGGCACCGACGCCTATCCGGCACCGATCGTAGACCATAAGATGGCCCGCGAACGCTGCCTGGAAGTGTATAAGCGGGGGTTGGATCGCGGCAAGGTCGAGGCTGGCGGTTAGCCAGCCTATTGGTGATTGACAATTTATCCGCAAAACGCTTATCTTTGTTTAGCTAAAACAAAGACCATCAATGGCGCGTAACCAGGATATTCGCTGGATTCAAAGATTCAGTAACTTCAATAAAGCGATGGCCCAACTAAAAAGCAGAGAAGAACAACAAGAGCTATAGTTTATGCTAAAGTACGGGCTACCACCGGACCAAATAGAAAAAATACAGGCGATTTTTGCAAAATATCCGCAAGTAAAGCGTGTCCTGTTGTATGGCTCCCGGGCCAAAGGGGATTACCGAAATGGTTCCGATATTGACCTTACGCTGCTGGGCGAATCCTTGGATTTAGCCGTGCAGTTTGACCTGGAAAATGAGCTCGATGACTTGTTGTTGCCCTATAAAATAGACCTTTCCATTTTTCAGCACATCGACAATCCAAGCCTGTTGGCACACATCCAACGGGTTGGCTTGCCTTTCTTCGTCCGCAGCGAAAATGTAGTACAAGTTTAATCCTTACTTCTTCAATACCATCGACTTGAAGTCGGCCGGCACCACCACCACGTAAGCGTTTTTCTCTTCATCGATAATCTGGATGGCCTTCCCGTCAATGAACAATTGCTCTGGCCGGAAGGGCAGCCCGTAGACCTTGACCTCGAAAGTCTCCAGGTCGCCCTGGTAGTCGCCACTACGTTTTTGGTCGATCCGGAAGCTGTTGTCCGTTGAAGAGGTAGTAAATTGGTGCAAACCAAACTGCCCGTCGCGATAGCCATAGCCTTCGCCTTTGTCGTGGTAGAAGTCGCTTTCCACCCGGTGTGTGCCGTAATATGCTCGGAGTTCCACAGTTGTTATATTTAGTTCATGAACGTGTTGTTGCACCGGGTAATTCGGGATAACCGCTCCTGCCCGCACGTAGAGCGGAATACTGGTAGCCGCTACCCGCTGGCGCTGAATTTTGCGCCCGGCGTAGGTGGTTCCCGTGTAGTAATTCAGCCATTCGCCATGGGGCAGGTAAGTTGCGTGCGATTTTACCCCCGCTTCGGTCACCGGGCTCACCAGCAGGTGCTGGCCCAGCATAAACTCGTTTTCCCGCCGGCACGCTTTGGCATCGTCCTGGTCTTCAAACGCTAAACTCCGAATGACGGGTATGCCGTACGTTACATTTTGGTAAACAGCGGTGTACAAATAGGGGAGGAGGCGGTACCGAAACTCGATGGCCTCCCGGGCCTGGCTCGTATAGGGCTCCCCAAAAACCCAGGGTTCCTGGTCGAGGCGCAGGTTGGCTTCGGCCGCTTTCACGGAATCGGCATCAGCTTCGGCCGCGCCGTCGGTATTGTTGCCCATGGAGTGGACCCGGAAAACGGGATGAAAGATGCCCAACTGCAACCAGCGGATCAGCAACTCGGGTGTGGGCTGGTCCACAAAACCACCAATATCCGTTCCCACCAGGGAGAACCCGGAAATACTCAGGCGTTGGCACTGCCGGTTGGCCAGGTTGAGGTGTTCCCAGCTGGCGATGTTGTCGCCCGTCCAGACGGCGGCGTACCGCTGCCCACCCGCGAAAGTGGCCCGGGTGAGGACAAACGGCCGCTTGTCGGGTTTGATCGATTTTAACCCTTCGTAGGTGCCGCGAGACATCTGCTGGCCATAGATGTTGTGGGCCGCGCGGTGGTCGCTGGGGTGCCCGTCGTTGTCGTGCATGACGTGGTCCGGGAAGGTGAGGCTATTGACCTTGAAAACCGCCGGTTCATTCATATCGTTCCAGAAGCCACTCACGGCGTGGTCTTCATAAAGTTCCCGGTACAATTCGCCCCACCATTGGCGTACTTCGGCCCGGGTATAGTCGGGCCAGACGCATTCCGAAGGCCAGACGGGGCCCAACATGATCTCTCCGCTGGCCCGCCGGCAGAAGTAGTTTTTTTCAATACCCTGGCTGTACACCGGGTAGTCCGGGTCTACCCGGATGCCGGGATCGATCATGACCACCGTCTGGAAGCCCAGTTCGGCGAGGTCGCGGATCATTTTGCCGGGTTGGGGAAAATAGTCCCCGTTCCAGGTGAAGCAGCGGTAGCCATCCATGTAATCAATATCCAGGTAAATGGCATCGCAAGGAATGCGCATTTCGCGGAAATTAGCGGCCAGTTGGCGTACGCGGGCTTCGGGGTAGTAACTCCAGCGGCACTGGTGGAAGCCCAGGACCCAGAGGGGTGGGAGCTCGGGTTTTCCCGTTAGGTGGTGATAGGCCATGGCTACCTGGTCCAGGGTGGGACCATAGCAGAAGAAGTAATCCATCTCCCCGCCTTCGGCCCACATGCGCACCACCTGGTCGTGGCCCGAGTCGAAGTCGAAATGCGAGCGCCAGGTGTTGTGTAGGAAAATGCCGTAGGCGGTGTCCTGGTGCAGCCCGTAGTAGAAGGGAACCGTCCGGTAGAGGGGGTCGCTTTCTTTAACGAAGCCAAAGGCATCGCAATTCCAGTTGTCAAAATGCCGGCCACGGAGGTTGAGGTTCCAGCTCTTGTCGCCCAGTCCGAAGTAGGCTTCTCCTTTGGGGGAGAAAAAATTGACGCGCACCTGATTGGTGCCTTCCAAAATAGTCGATCGCTTCACGTAAGGGGCTGCTTCCTGTAGGACGACTTGCCCGGTAGTAGCTTGCCGAAACATTATGCTGCCATCTTTCTTGTTAATTTCGCAACTGATAGTCAGACTGCTGATAACCAGTAGTTTATCATCTTCTTCCACTTGCAAAACTTGCACGGCCGGCCGGGCGTCGGGATGCAGTGCGTAAGTGGTTTCCGGCGCAAATTCCCCGGTAGCGTAGCGAACCCGCCAGCTGTCAGCGGTCCAAACCTGGATGCGAATGCGGACGGCGGTGGCGGTCTGGATTTGGAAAGTATGTTCATCAACCCGTTGGAAAGAGGTGACTGCCCCCGGAGAAATTTCGTGGTACACATCAGGATACCGCTCACTGGTTTCCGTCAGGTTATCAGCCAACCACGAGGGGTTGGGGGTATAGGCGGGGAGTTGTTTTTTTTGGGCCATGATCAAAGGATATCAAAAACAAAGCTTTAGAATTACAATTTCAGACTTGCAATGATAACAAATCTTGTTAATTTGC
Source organism: Bacteroidota bacterium (assembly GCA_003045895.1). Taxonomy (GTDB): domain Bacteria; phylum Bacteroidota; class Bacteroidia; order Chitinophagales; family Saprospiraceae; genus Lewinella. The sequence goes on along the minus strand of PZPC01000017.1, from coordinate 12,265 downwards.
AGGGTAAAGCTTTTTCAATCTTTAATCCTTGATGATGGTCGACCCCCAGATCGTTCCCCCTTTAGAAGTGTTGGCAGTAGGTGAATTGCTCATTGATTTTATCAGCACCGAATATGCCGATTCGCTGGAAGATGCCACTAATTTCAAGCGCCTGGCGGGTGGAAGCCCGGCTAATATGGCGGGCAACCTGGCGCGGCTGGGCCGGGCTGCCGGTTTGGTGGCCAGTGTCGGCAAGGACGACATGGGAGATTATCTGCTGGAATTTGTCAAGTCCCTGGGCTTGAATACGGCTGGGGTTCACCAGGTCGATTTGCCATCGACGCTCATTCTCATTACCCGCTCGCAGGGAGTGTCTAACTTTGAGCCCTACCGCCAGGCCGATGCCCAGATTACGACCCAGCAATTGCCTGCTGAAGTTTTACAGGCCGTGCGCATTTTTCATACCACCTGCTTTGCCCTGAGCCGGGAGCCCGCAAGGTCGGCCATTCTTACCGCTGCCCAAATGGTGAAAACCTTTGGCGGCGTAGTCAGCCTGGACGCCAACTACGCGGCTAAAATCTGGCCCGACCAAACCGAAGCCCAACAAGTAGTGGCCCGCTATTGCGCCGCCGGTGCCCTGGTGAAATTTAGCGATGTCGATTGGGAACGACTCTACGGTAGCCCCCTCACGGATCCCGCCCAGGCAGCCGTGTTTCTCCATGGCCTGGGTGCCCAGGTCGTTTGTATTACGCTCGGCGAAAAGGGCTGTTTTGTCAGCAGGGGGGCGGAGCAGCACGTTGTCCCCGCCCGACCTATCGAAGTCAAAGACACCACCGGCGCGGGCGATGCCTTCTGGGCGGGTTTCCTCTGTGCCTTCCTCGATGACCACGACCTGAAAACTTGTGCGCTGGCAGGACGAAAATTGGCGGAAATGAAATTGCAACATTTTGGTCCCTTGCCCGTACAAATAAACAAATCAGACCTCTATTTGGATGTAGAATAATTTGATAACTTTGTTGGCTTTTAGCAGCGTGTAAGTTGCTTTTTTTAAAACCGTACCCTTCTGCTTTTAACTCTATTAACCTGATATTTCGCGAAAAAAAATGTGGCCTGGCGCTATGGTATGCTGTAGCCCTGGCCTATAGTGTGTTATTCCTTGATTAATCCTTTAAACTATTTTAATCCTATGAGTTAATTTCTCTACAAATCATCCATTGGGGCACTGGCCTTTTTGTTTTGCCTGCCCTTGGCCTTCAACCAAACTTATTCCGGACCTGCCAATGTAGTCACCTGTAGCTCGGGTGGTGATCCGGTGGTGTTCCTGGCCACGTTTACCAATAACCCGATGATGCCGGTGACGGTGACTGAGTTTTCGGTTACCAGCTTTGATGGTACATTCACTATAGCGCCAAATCCTACATCAGCTCCATATATTTTTACGTTTACGGACCTTGATGGCAATTCGTCTGGCGCTGTCTATTCCTTGGGCATTACCCATGCGAACAACAACTACACCGTCAGGTTGGAGGTCACCGCCGGGGTGGATTTGTTGATTGGAAGTAATGACTATACCTTTGCGGCAAATACTAGTTCCGGAACCCTGAGCAACGTGGCTACCCTAACCGTGAACGAACTCCCCGAAGTTTTTGTCGATAGCCCCCTTTCGGGCACGATAACGACCTGTGTGCGACAACCGATCACGAACTTCGCTGACCGCCCTTTCCACCAGCTTCCGCTGGGTGAAAGATGTGACAGAAATCGTGAGTGGAACCGATGGGTATACCGCCAACCTGGCGGGTCTGACCAATAGCAATATGACTCTCGCCCGGGCCGGTTTTTACGAACTGGAACTCACGACGGCTGGCTGCCCAGTAGTCGTTTCCGACCCGGTGGAAGTAATCGTAAAACAGAATGTGACGTTTAATGACCTGGACATGATGCCTAAGGAATTGCTCCCCGGCAATACCGTGTCCTTTACTTCGCGGGCCCGGAATGTCGAGATGACCTCTACCTATACCTGGCTCGTAGACGGAAACGCTTTTACCGCCGCCGATATGCTGCCAGCCACCATTATGGTCAATGGCAATACCCTCAATATTGTAAGTATTGTGAATACGCCTCTCCCTGCCGATGCTACCCGCACCACTTCCACCATAACCATCTGCTGGCGAAGGAACCCTGGGGCCAGTGATCGTCGTGGGTGATCAGGTAACAACTACTTTTTTCAGCCCAACGCCCGAGCGCCTCGTCTACCGTTTGTTTGACGCGCGCGGCGCGCTGGTCGGACAAGGAACCCTGGATGCCGCTGCCGGTACCGAGTACTTGTCATTCCGGGTGCCTGCTACACCGGGTGCCTATTTTCTACAGGTTTCCACCGGTGGTTACCAGCTGAGTCGGTCTTTTATTCGCCAGTAAATAACCAGCCTGCGTTTGACCGTCACGAATCCCTTCTTTGACTACTGAAATGGTCAGAGAAGGGGTTTTTTATGCCCGCTAAACTGGATCGGTTGCGGCGGGTACGGTGTGCTTTTTCTTGTAGTCCTCCGCCAGACGGGCCAGAGAAGCGGTCTGCTGTTAGTACAAGTCAAAAAGGAATTTTACCTTTGCTTTCGGATACGATAGGAAAAAGAAGGTTTTTTACGCGCTTTTTCCTTCCTGTCGCTGACAACTCCCCTTAAAACAGACCAAATGCAATACAAGAATAATATCCTGGAAACCATCGGCAATACGCCCCTGGTGAAAATGAACAAGGTAACCGCCGAAATTCCCGCGCTCGTACTCATGAAAGTCGAGACCTTCAACCCTGGCCACTCCATCAAGGACCGCATGGCGGTCAAGATGCTGGACGACGCCGAAGCCAATGGCAAAATTCAGCCGGGTGGTACCATCATCGAATGTACTTCGGGCAATACCGGCATGGGCCTGGCCATTGCCGCCTGTGTCAGGGGCTACCGCTGTATTTTTACCACCAGCGACAAGCAGTCGAAGGAGAAGATCGACCTCCTCAAGGCCCTGGGCGCTGAGGTGATCGTGTGCCCGACCAATGTGACGCCGGACGATCCGCGTTCCTACTATTCCGTAGCCGAACGACTGAGCCAGGAGATCCCCAACAGCTACTGGTTCAACCAGTACGACAACCTCTCTAACCGCCTGGCCCACTACGAGTCTACCGGTCCCGAAATCTGGGCCCAGACGGAAGGCAAAGTCACCCACATGATTGTGGGTGTGGGCACCGGGGGAACGATCTCCGGCACTGGCCGCTACCTGAAGGAACAAAATCCCAACATCAAAATCTGGGGTGTCGACACCTACGGGTCGGTGTTCAAAAAATACCACGAAACGGGTATTTTCGATGAGAAAGAGATCTACCCTTACATCACGGAAGGTATCGGCGAGGACATCCTGCCCAAGAATGTCGATTTCGCTATCATCGATCATTTCGAGAAGGTTTCTGATAAGGATGGCGCCGTGATGGCCCGCCGTATCGCCCGGGAAGAGGGCATTATGCTGGGCTACTCAGCGGGTTCGGCTATGGCCGGACTCCTGCAGCTCAAAGACCAACTGAAGCCCGAAGATGTCGTAGTTGTCGTTATCCACGATCACGGCAGCCGCTACGTGGGTAAAATTTACAACGACGACTGGATGCGGGAGCGCGGGTTCCTGGATACCGAATTGCGGGTGAAAGACCTCATCAAAGGCCAAAAATCAGACGCCTTCCTGTCGGTTAATACCGATCACACCGTGCGCCAGGCCTTCCAACTCATGAAGGAGCGGGACATCTCCCAATTACCCGTCCTGCAAGGCGAAGCAATCGTGGGTGGATTGACGGAAAATACCGTGCTCTCCTTCTTGTTGGACAACCCCCTCCACAATGGTGACAAACTGGTTGCGGACATTATGGGCGAGCCCTTTCCGGTGGTACAACTGGATACCCCATTAAGCCAGTTGCGCACGTATTTAAACAAAAAAATACCCGCCGTGCTGACCAAGTCCCAAGCCGGTGCCTGGCACATTGTTACCCAGTACGATATTTTACAGGCGGTTTAGGCCGCCAGCGTTTTCGCCTAAAAAGGAAGGAAAGATGGGGAGCCCGCGGCAATGCCCGGCAGTTGCTAACGCAGTTGCCGGGTATTGCCGTTTGCTCAATTGGGGGCTACCAACAGTTGCGGACTTTCCGATCCGCTCGCCCGGATAAGCTGTAGGAAATAGACGCCGGGCGTTAAAGTTACATGGGATAGGTCGAGCGGGTAGGGGCCAGCGCCAGCGGTGCTGATCACCTGGTCCAGCTGTAGCCTCCCGTCGCTTCCGACCAGCCTGATCCGATCGCCGCGCTCCAGGGAGGTCAGCAGCCAAATGTCCCTGCCTTTCGTGACCGGATTGGGGTAGATAAGCGCCTTTTTAACCAACCCTTCAGCCTCGGTAATGCCTACCGCACAAGCGCCAATTTTAGTCGCAAAGAAGGTCGCCAGATTATGGGTACGCAAGGCGTAATTGTCAATGGCGTGCCCCGTCAGCGCAGGATCCAATAGTTGCTGCAAGCAGTTGGCATTGTTGGTGGTTCCGTCAAATAAATAATCGGGTACCACCAGGCCGCGGGCGGCCATGTTGTCCAAGGTATCTTTAATACCCCGCGACCCCAACACACTGGGGCGGTTAATCAGGTAACTGCAATTAAACGGGGGCTGGGCCGCGCAGTAAGCGTAGCCCGCAAACAACTTTCCGCCCTGATAAGGTACGATGAGGTCACTGGGCTGGTGGTACAGATAGAGGGCCGGAGGATCGTTGGCCATCGTAGCGAAAATATTGTCAAACACGGCGCCGTAAAAGTTACCCACGCCCCGTATCCGATAAGGAGTCGCTAAAGGTAAATTGTTTTCGCCCGCGTAGCTGCCCAGTGCGGGTCGCGCCAGGGTGAGGTCAGCAATGGACGTACCCAACCCGTAGCGTTGCACACAATTGACCTCGTAGCGGGCATTAGGCGGATTAACGGCGGGTTTTTCGTCGGTCAGCTCCGTCAGCACTTCGGCTTCCGCATCCAGAAAACCTGCGCCCAGGGCAATGAACCCACCCGCACTTTCGCCCACCAGGAAGACATTGTCTGGATTGATGTTGTAGTCGCTCGCCCGATTGACCAGGTACCGGATGGCGCCGTTGACATCCTGCACGCCTCTGAAAAAAGCCCGGTACCATTCGCTGCTATCCGTCATATTCAGACAATCCCACTCTACGCCCAGGTTGCTGACATTGCAGTGTACGTCCTGCGCCGTATGGAACTGCCCCAGGCGGTAATTGACGGATGCCGTGACGTAGCCCCTTTTGGCGAAATCTTCCCGAATCCTGCGGGGCGTCCCGTCGGCTTTGTCTCCGGCAATAAATGCACCTCCGTGAACCATCACCAGCAGCGGGCGCCCGCAAGCCGGAGGCACATCATCCAGTGGGTAGGACAGATCGAGATCCAGCAGGCGTGCTTGCCCGCCAAAGTCTACCGCTGTCCCGTAGGGAATGTCCAATTGCGAAGCAATGACGTAGGTGGTGTCTACCCACGGTTGGCCCCACAGCCAGCTGGCTGGCCACAACAAAATAATTACCAATAGCAGTCTCATAAAAAGGCGGTTAACGCAATAAGGTTACATCACCTTTCACCTGGATTAATTCACCCGCTATTAGCTTCAGTTCTGCGTAGTAAACGTACGTCCCCGGAGCCGCCGGCTGGGCCTTTACCTGGCCATTCCAGCCCGTTTGTTCGTCGTTGGGCAAGAAATTGGTGCGCACAAACACCTGTTCCCCCCAGCGGTCGTACACCGCCAGGTAGGTGATTTCGGCCACCGTAGCTTCCGCAAAGAGCGTGAAGTAATCGTTGTGGCCATCGCCGTTCGGACTAAAGGCGTTGGGTACAAAATAATGGGACTTGCGTGCCACCCGCACCAGCATCTCATCCTCGGCAAGGCAACCCGCTGCATTGGTGACGCTTAGTCGGTAACGGGTAGTTTCCAGGGGTTTGGCTACCACCTTTTCACAGGTGGTACAGTCCAGCGTTGCTGCGGGTGTCCAGCGGAAGGTAGCGCCGGGGCCGGCCGTGGTCTGGGGCTCAATGGGCAGGGACGTGCCCCACGGAATCACCTGGTCCTCCGGTAGTTCCAGCACCAAGCTGGCGGCGCCCGGTACGGTGATCGTATCGGTCAGCGTGCAGCGTGCACCGTAATTGACGTACAGCTTATACGTGCCCGCGCTCAGACCAGCGAAGAGGGGCTCGGTGCTGAAATGCTCCCCATCCAGGCTGAAGCTGAGGGTCTCGTCAGTGGGGGCCAGTTCAATGCGGATCGCGCCCGACTGGGGGTCGGTGCAGCCCGGCGCCATGGCCAGGGCCGTCCACGGGCGGTTGTAGGGCCGAACGGTAAAGGGAACCTCGTACACGCAACCATTGGCACTGGTCACCTGGGCGATGTGGTCGCCGATCGGAACGCCGTTGATGGTGTTGCCAAAGATCGGCTCCCCGTTCCAGGTCACCACGTACGGGCCGCCGTCGCCGCGGGTGCGGATGTAGACGATCCAGCGGTCGGGATCACTGGGGCAGGGTGGGAAAATATTGGCGCTACCCACAAAGGTCTCATTTTGCAAAAGCACGGTATGCGTCGAATCGCAGCCATTGGCGGCCGTGCTGGTATTTTGGTAAATACCGGGTTCGGTAACGGTGGTGCCAAACACCTCCACGCTTTCACCCAGACAAATGGTTAGCGTATCACGGGTAGCATTGGGTGGCAGGAAACCCACCACCACGGTGTGGATCGAATCGCAGCCCTGGGCCGTAGTAAAGGTTTGCTGGTACTGCCCCGCTTCGGTAACCGCCTGGCCAAATACCTCGATACTGGTGCCGGAGCACAGGCCGCTAATGGTTTCGCTGGTCGCAATGGGGTCCAGTACCACCACGCTGATGGTATGGATCGAATCGCAACCGGCCGTTGTGGTGAAAGTCATGCTGTAGTCACCACGCTCACCGATGGTTTGCCCGAAAACTTCGGTGGTCGTGCCGGCGCAGAGGGTTCGCACTTCGCTGGTGGCTACCGGAGGGTTGACCACCAGGGTGACCGTATGCACCGAGTCACAGCCATTGCTACCTGTGAAGGTCATGCTGTAGTCGCCCGCGGTACTGGTGGGCGTGCCGAAGAGGAGGATACTCGCGCTGGCGCAGATCGTGATCGTTTCACTGGTCGTACTGTTGTCCAAAACCTCGAGCAAGATGGTATGGGTGGAGTCACAGCCGTTGCTCCCCGTGACGGTCTGGCTGTAGTCTCCGGGCAGGTTTTCGTTGTTGCCAAAAATGAGGGCTGATCCGCCCGGGCAGATCTGGATGGTTTCCGTGGTCATTACGGGGTCCAGTACGTCTACGAAGATGGTATGGGTAGAGTCGCAGCCGTTGGCTGCTGCCAGTAAGGTGCTGTAAATGCCGGCCTCGCCCACGCTTTCGCCAAAAACCACCACGGTTTCTCCGGGGCAGAGGACGATGTTTTCACTGGTCAGGATGCTGGGCGTCACGGTCACGGTGATGGTATGGGTGGAGTCACAACCGTTGGCGCCGGTAAAGACCCTGCTGTATACGCCTGCTTCCGTTACGGTGGCGCCAAAAACTTCGGCGCTGCCGGTGCTACAGATCGCAATGTTTTCGGCAGTGTCCATGGTTTCCAGAACGCTCAGCACAATGGTATGTACCGAGTCGCAGCCGTTGCTACCCGTCAAGGTGCCGCTGTATACCCCTGACTGGCTAACCGCCTCGCCAAATAAGGTAATGGTTTCGCCGGCGCAGATCGTTGCCTCGGCACTGGTAGTGGCCGTTGCCAGCTCGATGACGGTAATCACGTGGGTCGAATCGCAGCCGTTGGCGCCCACCAGGATGGTGGTGTACGTGCCCGCTTCTGAAAACAAGAGGCCTTCTACTTCGACGCTGCCGCCGGGGCAGAAACCGGCCATCACCGTCGTCGTCACGGGTTCCGCCAAGGTCACCTGCAAACTATCCATTTGAATGGTGCCACAGCGGTCGGTCACGCTCACCGCGTAAGTGCCCGTAGTGGTGACTGTCAGGGTTGCACCAGTACTCAGGTCCGACCACCGGTAACTGCTGTAGCCTTCACCCGCGTTGAGCAGCAGGGCTGTTCCAGCACAGATGGTGGTGTCATTGGGCAAGCTCAGCACTGGCGGTACGTAGCAGCAGCAGTCGTCGGCCAGGTCAGGGTCATCGCAATCCACGAGGCCATCGTTGTCGTCGTCGATGCCGTTTTCACAAATTTCCGCGCCACAATCCGGGGCGCAGCTAATAGGCAAGGGCGCAAGTTCCGCTGCCGCTACGGCAAAACTGCCCGCACCCGCTACTTGCGTGTTGTAAGGCGACAGGGCGTTGAATCCGTCGTAAGGCGCGGAATCGATCTGCTGACTGAGTTGTACCGCTGCATTGGGAATGCAGGCGCTGGGAAGATTGCCCGTGGCCAAATCCAACCGCAGCAGGGCAGCGTGGTTGTTAACCGCGTCTACGTGCTGGGCAGCCAGGTAGATGAAGGCTCCCAAGCCCGTCAGTTCGTCACCCGTGCCCCTGGTCAGTAGTCCGTCCAGGCGCTTGGCCCAGATAACGGTGCCGGCGCCGTTCACGCGCGTCAGGTACGTCCGGGCGCCTGCGTTGGCGCTCGCTACGAGCACGTAGCCATTTTCCACCACCAGCACTTCCTGGCTGCTCACCGCCTCGGGGAAGGTGTATTTGAGGGCCCACTGCGCGCCACCCGACAGGTTGGTGCGGAAGAGCCAGATGTCGTTGTTGTCGGTGAGGGTGCCGTTGTCGTCGCCGTGGGCCAGGACGACCAGGTTGTTGGCGCCGTCCAGGCTGATGTCCGAACTGTACATGCGGGCATTCTGCAGTACGTTGACCAGGTACAGCCGCGACCACATCGCCGTCCCCGTGCTGTTGAAAGAAGACACCGCGGCCCGCATTTTATCCAGGCCACCACCCGCAAAATTATAACGCCCCGTGACGTAGAAATTGCCGTTTCTGACAACCGCCGCTTCAATGCTTTCGCAGGAACCCAGGTGGTAGTGAATCCGCTCCGTAGCCAGGTTGCCCGTATTGCGGTTGAGGGAGTAGAAGGTGGCGTCGCAGCCCAGACCCGGATTGTTGGTGTTGAGGGCCGAACCCAACAACACGTAATTGCCACCCGCTACGGGTTCGTAAATATCGGCCGCGACGTAGTAGCCCGTTGCCGGATCGGCGTAGGTCTGGGTCCAGCTGATGGCGCCGTCGGCGGGGTTTAGCTTGAAGGCGAACGATTCAATCGTGGCATCTTGCCGGGCCTGGCCCACTCCAATTAAGGCTCCCTCGCTGTCGATTTTTAAATCGACAATGACATGGGGCAAATTGGGGTAAGGTTGCATCGTTTGCACCCACAGCACCTCGCCGGTGAGCGTCAGTTTGGCCAGTAGGGCGGCCTCGTCGCGGAACCCTCCCACAAACAGAAAACTGTCCTGCGCCAACAGGGTGCGGGCGCCATAATCGGCGTTTTCACCGTAGAAAAAAACAAAGGGTTCGGCGCAATCTTGGGCCAGGGAAGGGAGCGAAAAGCTCGTCAGAACAATACACAATAGCGGTACCAATAGGCGCATAGCTGCCAGTTTTAGAGGTTAGTTCGGCTATTGGAAGGTGTAAATGTTGCTGTGAAAAGAATTATTGAAGGTAAAATACCGCTTTTTATGGGATTGCCAAAAAAAAAGACAAAATAGTGGGCTACGGATGGGTTTTCTTAAATGCGCCATTTTGGATAAAATCCGCAACAACGCATTGGGTTTTTCTTGATTCGAAAACCTTGCGCGGGTGGCAAAAAAAGAAATCCCGAACTTTGGTTGGTTCCAAAATTCGGGATGACTTGTGTTTTATAAAAAGGAGGGGTTAGCCTACATTTCAATTTTCTTACCGCGCTTACGCTCGGCTTCGCGCAGCAGGATCTTGCGGAGGCGAATACTTTGCGGCGTCACTTCCACAAACTCGTCACCCTGGATAAATTCGAGGGCTTCCTCCAGCGTAAATTGCTTAGGTGGAATGATGCGCGACTTCTCGTCGGCACCCGAAGAGCGCATGTTGCTCAGTTTCTTGGTCTTCGTTACGTTGATGACCAGGTCACTGGGGCGGTTGTTTTCGCCGATCACCTGACCTTCGTAGATCTCTACGCCAGCTTCTACGAAGAAGCGGCCACGATCTTGGAGGTTGTTGATCGAGTAGGGGATAGCCTTACCCGTTTCCATGCTGATCAGGGAGCCGTTGATGCGGCCAGGAATTTCGCCCTTGAAGGGTTGGAATTCCTTGAAACGGCTGTTCATGATGGCTTCTCCGGCCGTAGCCGTCAGCATCGAAGAACGCAGGCCAATCAGACCACGGCTGGGGATTTCAAACTCCAGTACTACGCGGTCACCCTTGGGCGTCATGCTCAGCATCATACCTTTGCGCTGGGTGATCATGTTGATCGCCGTACCGCTGTTGTGTTCGGGCAAGTCCACCGTCATTTCTTCGATAGGCTCGTGTCGCTTACCGTCAATTTCCTTGATGATAACCTGGGGCTGGCCAATTTGCATTTCGTAGCCCTCGCGGCGCATCGTTTCTATCAGTACCGACAAGTGGAGTACACCGCGGCCAAATACTTTGTAGGAGTCCGGCGTTTCGGTAGGTTCTACCCGCAGGGCCAGGTTCTTCTCCAATTCGGCTTCCAGGCGGTCCTTGATGTGGCGCGAAGTCACAAACTTACCTTCCTGACCAAAAAACGGAGAATCGTTGATACTCATGGTCATACTCAGGGTAGGCTCGTCGATCGCAATCGTTGGCAGCGCTTCTGGTGCTTCTGCATCGGCAATGGTGTCGCCAATGTCAAAACCTTCAATACCAAAAACAGCACAAATATCACCAGCTTGAACCTCTTCCACTTCCTTGCGGCCAAAGCCTTCGTAGATGTAGAGGTTTTTTACCTTGTGTTTTTCAATTTTTCCGTCGCGCTTCACCAGGCTCACCTGCTGACCCGCTTTCAGGCTACCCCGCAGGAGGCGGCCAATGGAAATCCGGCCGATGTAGCGGGAATAGTCGATACTGGTCACCAGCATCTGCGTATTGCCTTCCTTGATCAGGGGGGCAGGTACGTAGTCTACAATGGCGTCCAGCAGGGGCAGGATGTTGTCGGTCTGGGTTTCCCAGGTCGTATTCATCCAACCAAATTTGGCCGAACCATAGATGGTAGGGAAATTCAACTGCTCTTCTGTGCCACCCAGGTTGAACATCAGGTCGAATACGGCTTCCTGTGTTTCCTCGGGCGTACAATTGGGCTTGTCCACCTTGTTGACCACTACGATCGGGCGCAGGCCCAACTCCAGGGCTTTCTGCAACACGAAACGCGTTTGTGGCATGGGGCCTTCAAAGGCATCCACCAGCAGCAACACACCGTCGGCCATGTTGAGCACCCGCTCTACCTCACCGCCAAAGTCGGCGTGACCAGGGGTGTCAATGATGTTGATCTTGGTACCTTTGTAGGTAATGGATACGTTTTTGGCCAAAATGGTGATGCCGCGTTCGCGTTCCAGGTCGTTATTGTCCATCATCAACTCACCAGGTGTCTCGTGGTCGGCAAACAATTGACCGGCCATTAACATCTTATCCACCAAGGTCGTTTTGCCGTGGTCTACGTGGGCGATAATGGCAATATTCCGAATGTCTTTCATAAAGGTTGTAATATCTTTGGGGTTGACCCCTCAGGGTACGATTTCCAAACAGGGCGCAAAGGTAACGATTTATCGGCAACTCTGTGGTTTTCTTTTCTTTAAATTATCGTTAAGTGCTGCTTTAGTGCGCTTTTTTCCTCGCTGAGCCCCGAAAGCGGTTGTTTTTCCGTATTTGTTGCGGTTGTTTTTCCACCAGCCGGTTGTTATTTGGGCGCCCCCGTTGGCCCCTCCGCCAGCTCCGGTACCAGCGGGCCGGGTCGTGCGCAGCTCCCTTTGGTCGGCCACCTCCTGCGTCGGCGTCTCCGCCGTTGGCGGCCTGCTGCCACCCCTGGCGCGGGACCGGCGCTCAGGTCTTAAGGGTTGGGCTCCTCCCACAGGGCTGTCGAATCTTTGGCTAAAGAGGTGACCAGCCAACGGACGAAAAAGGCATCGTCTTATGGGTCATGGGGTCATTTAATGCGACCCCGCTGGGGTCGGGTAATCCTACTGCTGCTAATTGCTAATCGGGATGGGTAGGCGGCCGAAGCCGCCGTCCCCCCCACACCACCCGGCA
>PZPC01000016.1 GCA_003045895.1 Bacteroidota bacterium | reverse complement strand
GGGGTCCAGGGTGCGGGCTGCCACTACTGCGCGGCAACTGGGCTCGGTATCGTAGTTGAAGGCTGCGCGCCCGAAGAGGTCGTAGCCGAAGGGTTGGCCACTGCGGGCGTTGACTTCCTCCCAGTGGTGGCGCAGGAAATCCTTGAATTCCTGGTTCCAGGGGTCGCCGCCGCCGGGCCGCAAGCCGCCCACCACAATGCGGTAGGGAATACCTTCCCGGGCCGCCCGCTGCTGCAACAGGTGCAACTGCGGCGAAATGCCCCAACACCAGGAACACAACGGATCGCCGACGTAGATGATCTCCACGTCGTCGCGAAATTCGGTGGGTTCGACTGCACCATCGACGGGGGCAATGGTACACAAACCGGTAACTGGATCGCAAAAAGCACCGTTGGCTAGCTTCATGGGTTGGGCATTGAGTTGGGTGGTGAGTAAGAATAGGATGGCTAATAGAATCCGCATGGGTGTAAAAGGTATTTTTATTAAAGGACTTGGTGGGAGAAAAGTTTAAATGGGGGGTGTGGATTATCTGCAAAAGCTTATAAATATTGGGGCGGACTTATTTTTATCACCGCCGCACCCGCAAACTCTCCAGCACTACCGCCAGCAGAATGAGCGCACCGCCCAGGCAGGTGCCCCAGGTGGGGTACTCCTGGAGGAAGATGGCCCCCAGGATGATGCCGAAGATGGGTTGCGTACAACTCATGATGCTGGCCGTGGTAATGGAAAAATGCCGAAAGCTGGCCAAAAACAGGGTATGCCCCACCACCGTGGTGAGCAACGCCAGCAACAGAAGCGGCGGCCACTGGTGGGCAATATCGCCAGGACCGTTGAGCCAGAGCAAGGGAGCAAGCACCAGGGCGACGGTTCCGATCTGGTAAAACATGAGCACGGTACTGCGGTAGTGGGCCACGGGCGCTTTGAGGAGCAGGTTGCGGAGGGCATAACTCAGCGCCGAAAAGATACCCCAACCGATGGCCTGGAACTGGTCGTTGGCCAGGTCGAAGGCGGGCACCAGGAAGTAGATACCCACCAGCGTGAGCCCCCCCAGAAGCAGGTGCGCCCACTGAAAGCGGGTTTTGAGCAGGAGCGGCTCCAGGATGGCCGTAAAAACCGGATACGTAAACAACGACAACATGCCGATGGCCACACTGGACAGGCGCAGGGCGTAGAAGTAGGTCACCCAGTGCACGGCCATGAGGACCCCGCTGAGGAGCACCTTGCCCAGGTCGCGGCGATTGGTCATCCGCAGCGAAGTGCCCTGCCACCAGGCCAGCCCGGCAAACAACAATACCGCCAGCAGCGCCCGCCAGAAAATGGTGGTGGTGGGCGGCATGGCGATGGTTCGCCCCAACGCGCCCGAGGTGCTGATACTGAGCATGGCCAGGTTAATCAGGAGCAGATTTTTGAGGGTCGAGGGGGAGAACGAATGGGTCAATAGCTGAGATGGTAGCGGTCGTAACCTGGATGAGCACACAATAAACGAAATATCAGGTAAGAAGATAGCCGGGCTGTTTTTTATCTGGTAATGTTCACCCAAAACTGTTACTTTGTCGTTAAACAACAGTTATACTACCTGAAAACCGACAACCTTTCCCTATGCGTCACCTCTTTTACCCGTTGCTCTTGCTGGCCTTTGCCAGCCCCTCCGGTACCCGGGCCCAGGCCCTGGCCGACCTCCTGCAAGACCCCCACATCGTCTGGGTAGGAGAAGTTTTCACCGACTACCGGTTTGCAACCGTTCTACCCACCCAAACAGCACAGTTGGCCACTTATGACTGGAATGCCGTGGCGGTCGAAAAGCTGCTGAGCAAGCCCACCGACGCGGGTTTTGCCAGTTCTCCGGACTTCGTCGACATGTTCTGGCAGGCGCTTACCGCCGACTGGCTTACAGATTATGGCCTCACGGCTTACGAAACCGCCGACCTGCAGGTCGTAGCCGACGAGGCCTACCGCGGTCGCCTGACCAGTAAACTAGATACCGTGACAACCGTTGACCCGGCTTCCTACGAGGAGCGAATCCTAATTATCCGCCAGGACTTCAACTACGATGATCTCATCGGGGTACGGGTGCGGGAAGTGCTGTACTTCGACCAGCAACAGCAAGCTTTTGGCTACCAGGCCCTGGCCTTCGCGCCGCTGCTGAACACCTTTACGGCTGACCGCGAACCGACGGGGTATACCTCCCTGCTGTGGTTCCCCATCCAGGCCGCCGACCAGCCCCAGGCCTGGTGGACGGCGGATGAGTTCACCTACATTTTTGAAACGAAAACGCGGGAAAACTCCCCTTCCATCACGGGCTTTCGCGATGTAAAAGGCCAGGCCAACTTTCCGGCTTTTGTGGAGACGATCGTCAACAAACCGGCAGTCCAACTTTTTGGCACCGACGGGGATTACGATCCCCTGGCGGAATGGGAAGTCGCAGCGCTGAGCGGCGGCATCGACACGCTCACCACTTTTGATCCGGTAACTTACAAAGCTACCGTAACCACCAACAAAACACCCGCGGTTTGGGAAAGCCTGGCTTCGATCCGGCTGGCCGTCCGCTGGTTTTATGACGAGCGCAATAAGCAGTTGTACTACGCGTTCAACGGCCTGGCACCGACGGTAAAGGTGGTAAACGATGCAGGAAATATTCTTTATTACAAGCCGGCGTTTTACGTGCGGGGCAGAATGTAGTCTCATATAACCCCAATCCCTCCTTGCCCATGCCTCTACAGTCGCTACCCGTGCAAACAGCCTTCCGCAGCCAATTGCTGATCGGGCTGGTGGCGAGTACCTGGCTCTACCTGTTTTTGGTGTTGGTGGGTCCCTACGATACCGCATCGTTGTCGGTGGCGTGGCGGGCAGGAGCTATGCTGGGCTACGGGTTCCTGTTTTGGGTGGTTTACCTCCTGGTCATTCCGGTTCAGCACGCGTATTACCGGTATTTCGGACGGTGGACGATCGTGCAGGAAGGGGGATTGATGGTGCTTTTTTTCGCGCTTTGCCTCCCTCCTACCCGGCTGTATTACCTGGGTAAAATCATCAATGGCGATTACCCTTTCGGGAAATTCTTCGGGGAAATTTACGCCCCTACCTTCATTGTTCTGTTGCCGGTGCTGCTGCTCTCGCGCTACCTGTTGGCCAAAAAGAATGCCCCGCCAGCCCCGGTGGCGGCCGCCGAACAAGTTGTCCTGACCGGCGACAACAAACTCGACGTGCTGCAGCTGCCCCTGGCCGACCTCATTGCCGCCACTGCGGCCAACAACTACGTCACCGTGTATTACCAACTGCAGGGCGTAGTGAAGAAAAAACTCCTGCGCACCACCCTGAAAGACGTCAGCCGGGCCTGCCCGACCCTGGTGCAGATTCACCGCTCGCACCTCCTCAACCCGGCACATTTTGTGGCCTGGAAGGATCCCAACACCCTGGTGGCGACGGGTTTGGAGTTGCCCGTTTCCAAAACGTTCAAGCCGATGGTAACCCTGGGTGTGAGCCCGCGACTACACCGGTTTTAATGTCCGCAGCAAAGGATTTTCCGAAGAATTCCGCTACGGCCTGGAAGTCGGTATCGGTTTACGGGAAGAAAGACGCTGGCTCATCGGTCGGCTCACCGGGGTAGAATCTCTCCAGAGCGGGGAAACCGCCGGCTCGATCAACAGCACCCGCATTTTTGCCAACAATACCGGGTTTACGAGCTACGGTTTGGAGGTGGCCTACTACGTGCGCCCCCAGTGGGGCGTATCAGCCGCCGTAGCGCCCGCCTTCCGAGGGCAGATCATTGCCGCGGCGCCGTCTTATTCGGTGGGGGTGTTTTATGATTTGAAGAGGTAGGGTGGGGATTTCTTCGCGGGCGGTGGGGGTAGGAAACAACTAATATAATCAGCAGGGTTTTCTTCTAAAATTGGTTCTCGCAGCGAAAGAGCTTGCCACGCTTTTTAGCGTGGACGTGCTTTTAAGCTTTGTTGATCGTCGCTGCACACTGCTGAAGATAATCCACCAGCCCACGCCGAAGGGGCGTGGGCTGGGGATGGGTTTTCTTGAATGCGCCATTTCGGATAAATATCGCAACAATATATTAAGTAATTCCAGATTCGACAACCCCAAGAAATTCCCTCCCAGACTGTGGAGGCAAACTCGCCTGCGGCATTGTGCCGCATTTTAGTATAAGTAAAGTTGGTACCCCATTCCCACCCGCCCCTGGCGGCCTTGCCATTCGCCCCTCACCGGGTCGTTTTCGCCACTTTATTGACCAAACCCTTGGTGTGGCTGTACTTTTTCCCCTAAGTTTGGGTGATTTGACCTCATAACCATTCCACAATTATCCGATGAAATTTTCCTCCATTTTTCTTTTGCAGCACCACCTGGTAGTCCTGCTCGTCCTGACCCTTACCGGTAGCGGCTGGAGCCAAACCACCGAAAATACTGCAGCCATAGCCGCTCAGGCTCTCCTGGACCAGGCTGTTGCCAACCACCAATTTGCGGGCATCGCGGCCGGATTCGCCACCGCCGACACGATCCTTTGGGCGGGTGCCGCCGGTTACCGCGACGTGCAGGCTGCTGAGCCGTTCTTACCGACCACCATTACCCGCATGGCCTCCATCGCCAAGACCCTGACGGCCGTGGCGGTGCTGCAGCTCTACGAGCGCGGCCTCGTCGACCTCGATGCCCCCATCCAGACCTACCTGCCGGAATTTCCCCGCAAGCCACAGGGCGAGATCACTACCCGCCAGCTGTTGCAGCACCGTTCGGGTATTGGCGGCTACGCCTCGGGCAAAGAAGCAGAAAGCCAGGTGGACTACCCTACCACGGCCGCCGCCGCAGCCGTGTTCCAGGACCGCGACCTGGTGAGTGTGCCCGGCCAGGAATACCAGTATTCAACCTATGGCTACGTGGTGTTGGGTATGCTCATCGAGCGGGTGAGTGGCCAGTCGTACGCAGCCTTTTTACAAGAAAACATCTGGAACAAAGCGGGCATGCAGCACACCGGAGTAGCACAATTCGGTCAGCCGCAGCCGGGCCAGACCCACCTTTACGCGCGTTCCAAAAAAGGCAAAATAAAAGCCGCCCAGGAAAACAACCTGAGCAGCCGGATCCCCGGTGGCGGCCTCTACACCTGCGTAGGCGATCTGCTCCGGTTTGGCCAGGCCATCCTGAACGATGCGCTCCTGGCGCCCGCTACCCGGGCGTTGCTCTTTACCGACCCTGGGGTCGACACCAAACAGAATCCCTACGGGATGGGTTGGTTCCTCTACGGCGACAACCCGAATTATGGCCCCGTCTACGGCCACAGCGGCGAACAAACGGGGGCAGCTGCTCAGCTGATGCTGCTGCCGGAACAACACGCCGTCATTGTCGTGATGGCGAACACCTCGCAGACGTGGCGGGATGTGTTTCAGCTGTCGGTGCAGCTGTTTCCGCTGGCTGCGGGGGCAGAATAATGCCCAAAAAAGAAGACCGCGGTACTTGCGTACACGCGGTCTTCCAGAAAGCTCCGTTATGAGTTACTTAATGGGCCCCAGGGCAAAAGCATTGCTCAGCGAATGATGGAAAAAGTTGCCGGCGTTGTAGCCGTCGGTATGCAAACCCACGATACTGAGCACCTCCGAGAAGGCGGCTTTGTCGCCACACCCACCCGCCAGCAGGTCGCTGACCGTGAAGCTGCCGCGGTACTTGCCGTCGGGGCCGAGGGTGTAGGGCGTTTTGCTGCCCGACACCATACCTGCGGCGTCGCCCAGGAGGAAGTGATTGGTGGTAGCGAGGCGTCGGCCGCGTTCGAGGTTGAAGCCAAACAGGGCAAAATCCTGGGGGTGGCTGGCCTCAAAGGCGATGCCGATGAGCTGCCCGGTGTTGTCGTATTCCACAAAACCACAATCGGTCATGACGGTATCGTCGCCATCCAAACTCACGCCTTCGATGGCGATGGTCGGTGCCTGGTTGTCGATGCGCAGGCGGAACTGGAAGACGGCGTTGCCACCGATGGCACAAATGTAATCGGCGGGGGCAGCCATGGTGGTGGTCGGATTTGCGGGATCCGACACCCGGAAGAAATCGGCGTTGACGCTGGCGAGGTTGCCGCTGGCGTTGAGGAAGCGAATCCTAAACTCGTAGAGGCCATTGCCGTCCAGTTGGCTGGTAGCTATCTGCCCGATCTGTACCCGGTCGTATTGCGACCAGCGGGCGGTGGGGTCGGTGGAGGCGGGCACCCCATCCACGCCGGGCAGTTGGGGGTCGAGGGGAGGAATGCGGTACACCTGCTGGCCGCCGACGGTGAAGGGGCCCATTTCGTAGTAGAGGTACTGGAAGTCCAGGCCTACCTGGATGCTGTAGCGACGGCTCAGGCTACCGCTGTTGAGGGGCTTCCAGCCGCTGTTGAGGTTGGCCGGATTGATGAGCATGGTCAGGGCGGCGTTGTGGGTACGGCGGTACTGCAGTTGAAAATAGCGGATGCCCGTGGCGGGGAGGCCGTCGCCAAACTGGGCAATGACGGGGAAGCTGCTCGTATACGGGCGCAGGTGCTGGTTGACGAGCAGGGGGCTGTAGCCGCCCAGGCCGCCGGTGGCGTAGTTGGTCAGGCCGACGGTGCGGAAATTGGCGATACCCGGCACCGGAATCTGGGCCGTCAGCTGCTGCTGGATGGCCATGGGCGAAACGCTGTGGCCGATGGCGCGAATGGCCACCGAGGTGCCCTGCAGGATGATGCCACAGATGGGCGGAATCCGGCTGTCGTGCAGCTGTACATCGAAGTCGGTCCCGCAGGCGTAATCCCAGCGGGTATGGCAGGCGATACTGGGCCGGTAGACGGTTTCGGTGCCCGTAGGGAAAGGGTATTCGATCCAGATGTACACATCGGGCTGGTCTTTTTGATACCAGAAGCAAGCTTCGTAGCGGCCGTTGTTGTCGGTTTGTACCGTGGCCACGTGGTCGCAGTGGTAGATATAGGGCCAGATGTAGGGGAAGTAACAGAAGTAGGGCTGCAGGGTAACGAACTCCTCGACGAGCAGGCGGCGCAGGCCGACCTCATCCTGCTGCTGCAGCTGGTAGCGGAGGGTGGTCAGTTGCTCCGTTGGCGCCAGGGCACGCACGACGGGTGCGGCGACAGCGAGGCGATTGACCAGCGCCATGGCCCGGCTGCCAAAGGCGGGGTCGGGTATGGGAATGGGGCGGGGTATTTCGGGCAACCGGTCTCGTAGAATGGGGCCATCGGGAAAAGGTCCGGGCCAAGGTCCGGGCCAGGGCCAGGGCACTGGAATGCGCTCCAGCAGGCCTTCGCGCAGGCGCTCCAACAGGTAGGGCGGAATTTTTTCGATCCACAACCACAGGCGATCGACCTCACAGACGTGCACGGTGGCATTGCAGACGGGATAGGTTTCGAATTGGCCTTCGACGCTGGCCCGGTTGGTGATGCGGCCGCGTACGCAACAGCGGTGCCACAACCATTTGGCTACAATATGATCCGGAATATTTTCGAAAACGATAGCACCTTCCTTGTTGAAGCGGAGTTGGGGTTCGAAGGTCACCAGGCGCTCCACCTGTTCCAGGGTCAGCTGCTTTAAATCCCGCTCACCGGCCGGCTCCGGCAGGATGAAGACGCGGGCAGCGCGCAGTTGTTTGGGGTCGAGGTCGAAATAGGCAGCTTCGCTACTTACTTTGCCGACCCGCAGTAAACTGCCGGTGCGATCGAAAGCGAGGGCAACCAGTTTTTGTTGAGGGACGGGGTTATCCGCTGCTGGGGTAGCAGCACTTGTTTTTGCCATGATAAATTGGGTTTTGGGTCACTTAATACATTAACATATTACCCTATTTATCATCCTGGTGGTGGCGCTGTTACCAAAAAGGGGAAGATTTTTAAAAAAAACCACAAACAGTACCGTACCTCTGCAGCAAAAGGAAAACCACCAAGCACACACACAGAAAACAAAGGACACCGCGAATAGGTAAAAACCGCCGTGCCTCCGCATCTCGGTGGCAAAAAAAAATCACCCCGATTGGAGTGATTTATAAAAGTTAAAATTTACTAATGCACTTTAGTTTGGGGCTCCCCGCCAGGCGGAGAGCCCCAAAACTTAGCCTGGCAAAAGTACCAGGTTTAACACTTACTTGGTTTTCCGAATAATTTCAATTTCCGGAGCAGGTAGTTCGTTGTTTAGTCCTTGCTGCTAACAGCCAGCGCGTAGATGACCAAACCAAAACCAATTTTGTTGACCGCGTCACCGATATTGTACACAATATCCATAGACAAGCCTTCCAACACCTTCATGCCGAAAAGTCCACCTTCCGTACCGGCGATGTAACCAATTGGATAGATTGCCCAACCAACGAGTACAAACCAAGCCAGAATTCTGGTTGCCTTAGCCACCGCAGGACCAGCTGACTGAGCCAATGCCTTGACCTCTCCGAACATAACCATGTACAGAATGTAAAAGTAAGCAGCACCAGAGATGGCACCCCAAACCCAGCTTACCGTATCGGCACCGTAGATGGCTTCACCGATGTAACCGGTCACCAGCATGACCACCGAAGCGGCAATCAATTTAACCAGCAGGCTAGAAGTAGCACCGGCTTTCTTGGTGATCAAATAGAATTCCACACACATCAGGGGAACGGTCAGGATCCAGTCGATGTAGCGAAATTCGGTAGGAGATACGCCATTTTCTGCCCAGAAGTCACGCATGTAGTAGTAGTGAACTGCTGCGATGAACGTAATCAGACCAGAAACAAGAATAGACGTACGCCACTTTTTGTCCACATTGCTCATCTCGAAGAAGAAGAACACAGCGGCAGCAGCCATCGCCATAGAGCCAATAAAGAAGGTAAAACCTACCAGGTCACCTGCCTTAAGATTGGCCAGAAGCAAAGTTTGAAAGTTTAATGAACTCATTGTTTAATGTGTTGGTGAAAAATAAATTTTAGCAATCAGTATCACCTGATCTAAGGGGTTGGATGCCTAACAAGGAATCAGATTAAAAGTTTAAAACACAAAAAGAATTTGTTAAAAAAACAAAAATAATTTTCCGGCGCTCCCAAACGGAGCTGTTTTATTTTCCAAAAGCCTTTCTTACCTAACGAATCAACTGCTCGTAAACCTGGTCTAAGAGCAACATGTGCGGTAAGGTAACGGCCGCAATCAGCACAAATAAGCCACTCCAGTAATAGTGGATTTCAGTCCCCATAGGTAGCCAGTACAGCACCAACAATCCACCGAGGGCCAACAGGCTGAACGGCAAAATGGTAAGCAGGTATTGCTGCCACGAAAAAGAACGTTCCCGCTGAAAAAAGCGAATCTGATCCAGTGCCGAGGGGAGGGCGTGCCAGCCCGCGAAATAAACCGCAAAACCCAGTAAGAGCGGACACTGCCAAAACAGCAACCACAGCACGGCCATGCTGAGCCACTCCCGGCGGAGGTCCGGCCAGCTGATGGCCGGCCGAAAAAACAGCAGGCTGCTACCCGCAATCCCCGTCAGGACCAACGACAGCGACAGCAAGGACCCGGCTGGCGGCGCCACCAAAGACCTTCCCAGCAGAATTTCCAGGATCGGTTGAGCGGAAGCATAGTGCAAAAGAATGGGCGTACTGATCACCCAAACACCCCACCACCAAAAAACAGCCCGATGCGCTAACTTTACCTGGGTCAGGTACGGAAAGTTGCCCTGCCCAAAATGGTAGGCTGACAACAATAAAAATGCACCCAGGGCTACTGTTGGCCAGAGGTACCACCCGATCAGCACCAGGGCCATGAGCCCCAGGTATCCCACGTAAAAGAGCACCAACGCCCGCTGGCCAAACCGTGCGGCGTAGAGTTGCTGAAAAATCCGGTGATCAGCAGCCCCGTGTGGAATACCTATAAAAAGGACCAACAAGAGTGCCGTAATGGTAGCCCACATGGTACCCGGCAACCACTGGCTGAGAAGCACCAGGCTCAAGCTCAGCAGCACCAGTAAAGACCATAAACGCGGGTACAATTTGACCATAGCTTAGTTCGTGCTTTTAAGGCAAAGTGCTCAGGGGCGCTGGCCAGGCCAGGGCACCTTGTTTTTTGTAAGGGTGGCGAAAAGCCGCCGCCAAAAAGTAGGAAATCGGCAGGCTTTTAAAAATCAGGAACTCCTCCCCCAGGTGGGTGTCTTCCTGCAGAAACCGAAGGATGCGATCAAACGGTTGGTTTTTAAAAAGTGCCGTAAAAATTGCTGCACCCTGTGCGGGCTGGTGACTCAAAATATGGAGCAACAGATCGTCGTACCAGGCCAGTCGCCCGGTTGCTTTTTTCACCTCGGGGATCCAGTTGTCCTTGGCCAGCGCTTCAACCATGGTGGCTACCTGGCGATGGATATTCAGAAAAGCGTAGCCCGTGGTCGGTTTGGCCGCATTGCCCGCCGTACCGATGGAACGCACGTGTGGCCAGCGGTTGTCGGCCAGGTTGGCGTTGGTCATGGGGATTTTTCCGTACTCCTTTTCCTCGATGGTGTAGGCTGGCGAGCCCGGCAGCGCCGCCAGGTAATCGGTCAGCTGATCTTCGTACGCCTGCAGGGGTAGCAAAGTGGTAGAAAACACCGTATACTCCACCAACGCCTCGGTGGCCGAATAAGGCAACACGTAGAAAAAAGTTGGATGGCCATCCTGGTTGCGGCTGAAGTCCATGAGGGTAGGGCATTCGGGGGTAAAACAAGGCACCTCCGTGCGCACGCGCCAACCCCGGAAATGTTGCCACATGAAGTAGCTGCCCGCTTGTTGCAAATGCTGGATATCGACCTTGGGCCGGCTGTCAAATACCCACCTGGCGTAGTAGCGCTTACCGTCCACAACAGCATAAGGGCCAGCACCATCTTCCGCCACCGCCCCGACCTCGGCCTGGAGAAAAAAGACGTTTTTGCAGAGCGCCAACTGCTCATTCATGTACCGATAATAATCGATACCACGGATAAAATAATACGTGTAGGGTGCAATGGGAACGGCTTTGTCCCATCCGTCGGCCTTAAATTCGAGGTGTTGCCAACTTTTTTCAACGATTTTGGACAAGCCCAGCGGCAAATCTTCCCTGGACCAGAAAGCCCAGGAACGGTCATTCTGATCCTTCTGGACCCGGTCAACCACCAAAATGCGAATTTCATCACCAAAGGCTTGCTTTAGCTGTAAGGCCATGCTTAAACCGGCACAACCACCACCCGTGATCAAATAGTCGAAATTCGGCTCCAACCAAATAATATTTTACTAATGCAATTCTTTACCACTGTTATGACAAAGATATACCACTTTAGTTCATATAAAAGCTTGTTTCCGTTTTTTTTGTTTAAAAAAAAACGGCAACAAACTTCCACAAGCCCCAACGAAAAGGGGGGGGGCGGCAACTCCGTGTTGGAGCCGCCTAGCTCAGTTCCTCCCAGGCGGCATTCAGTATCCGTTCTACACCCTGGCCTTTGAATTCGGATGCACCGGGGATTTCGGTTGTTTTGGCCAGGATCTGCTCCAGGGTTTCGCCTTTCCGTTTGGCTTTTTTCACGTAGCGCAGCGACATCTTCAGGAAATGGGCCATGGCCTTGAGGTCGGCCGCCGAGGCCGTAACCGGGTAGTTCTCGCCAGCATGTCCGCAAACATAGAGGGTGTCCTTGTCGAACAATCGGCGGGCAGCCGTCAGTACCTCGATCCAGTTGCCGATATTGGCACCCGCACTTTTGTCTACGTAGGGAAAGCGGCGGTTGAACAGCAGGTCGCCGAGGTGGACGATATTGGCTTCCTGAAAGTGGACCAGGGCGTCGCCGTTGGTGTGGCCAGCTCCGAGGTAGTGGAGCATGATGGTTTCGTCGCCTACGCGTTGAGACCAGGTATCGGTGAAGGTGGTCGTCGGCAGGAGGGTTTCCGCCAATTTGTCGTTCTCGCGGGCAACCCGTTCCTGGTTGGCCAGTGAGTTGACGTGGGCGACG
The DNA here is from genome assembly GCA_003045895.1 of Bacteroidota bacterium. Taxonomy (GTDB): domain Bacteria; phylum Bacteroidota; class Bacteroidia; order Chitinophagales; family Saprospiraceae; genus Lewinella. The sequence goes on along the minus strand of PZPC01000016.1, from coordinate 68,053 downwards.
TGGGTGTTGACCATGCCCTTGAAGGCGATATTGCCCGCCGTGTGGTCGCCGTGGTGGTGGGTATTGACCAGCAGGTCGAGGGGTTGGCTGTTGGTGGCGCGCAGCAGGCCGAGCAGGTTACTGGCCTGTTCCGGAAACTGGGTATCCACCACCACCATGCTCTGAGGGGTGAGCAGGCAAGCAATGGTTCCTCCGCGTTCGGTGTAGATGCTGATATTGCGGCGCAGCGCCAGCAGCTCGCTGGCGGGCAGCAGCAGCCCGCGCAGCCAGGCTTGTTGGGGTAAAAGCGACACCCCCGTGAGGAGGCCAGCAGATTGAAGGAATCGTCGACGTTGCATAATTGGTGGTTGTGGTGGTAAACAATAATTGTTACAATAAAAAAAAAGGAAAAAGGTTCTTTGCGGCGCACAACAACCTACTTCTCCTTTACCGTGTTTACACCACGTACAACAACCAAGAAAACCTACATGGCCGAAGGACGCAAAACCAAAAACAAAAAAGAATCCAAAAGCTGGCGGGAGCAGTGGGAAGCGCTGCGGCACCTGCCTCCCTTTTTCAAGCTCATCTGGCGCACCAGCCCGAGTTTGGCCCTGGGCAACGCCGCGTTGCGCCTCATCAAGTCGCTGCTGCCATTGGCCATGCTGTACGTAGGTAAAGAAATTGTGGATGCGGTTATCCACCTGATCGAAGTGCCCGCCGACAGCCAGCGCTACCTCTGGACCCTCGTGGGCCTGGAACTGGGGCTGGCCATTTTTTCCGACCTGCTCTCCCGCGGCATCAGCCTGCTCGACGGCCTGCTCGGCGACCTTTTCGCCAACGCCACCAGCGTGCAGATCATCCGCCACGCCGCCAAGCTCGACCTGTACCAGTTTGAAAATTCCGAATTCTACGACCAGCTGGAGCGGGCCCGCCAGCAAACGACCGGGCGTACCGTGCTCATGTCGCAAGTGCTGTCGCAGGCCCAGGACATCATCACGCTGCTTTCCCTGGGGGCAGGTTTGGCGGTGTTCAACCCCTGGCTCATTGGCCTCCTCTTCCTGGCGGTGATTCCGGCTTTTATTGGCGAAAACTATTTCAACCAGCAGAGCTATTCCATCACCCGCAGCTGGACGCCCGAACGGCGCGAGCTCGACTACCTGCGCTACATTGGCGCCAGCGACACCACCGCCAAGGAGGTAAAGATCTTCGGGCTCGCCGATTTTATTGCCGAGCGCTTCGACGAGTTGTCGTGGAAATATTACCGGGTCAGCCGCAGCCTCAACATCCGGCGGGCGGGATGGGGTAGCCTGCTCTCCTCGTTGGGCACCCTGGCCTACTACGTAGCCTACGTCTTCATCATTTTCCAGACCATCAGCGGCCTGATCACCGTGGGTACGCTCACCTTCTTGTCGGGGTCGTTCAACCGGATGCAGAATATGCTGCAGGGTATTATGGGGCGCTTTTCGCGAATTGCCGAGCAGGCCCTCTACCTCCAGGACCTGTTTGGCTTCCTGGCCATCCAACCCGACATCGTTTCGCGGCCCGATGCCCCGCCCTTTCCGGACAAAATTCAGGAAGGATTCGTTTTCGAAAACGTGAGCTTCCACTATCCGGGCAGTGAAAAGTACGCCCTGCGCAACTTGTCTTTCCACTTGCGCCCCGGCGAAAAGCTGGCGCTGGTGGGTGAAAACGGAGCGGGCAAAACCACGCTGGTGAAGCTGCTGGCCCGCCTGTACGAGCCCACTTCGGGCCGTATCCTGCTGGACGGGGTGGAGCTGCGCGACTACGAGCTCGGCAGCCTGCGCGCCAACGTGGGCGTCATCTTTCAGGATTTTTTCCGCTACCAGTTCAGCGCCCGCGACAACATCGCCGTGGGCCGGATCGACCAGAGCGGGGAATTGCCCGCCATCCAGGAGGCCGCCCGCAAGAGCCTGGCCGATACCGTGGTGGAGGAACTGCCCGGCCAGTATGAGCAGCTGCTCGGCAAGCGCTTCCGCGACGGGGTGGAGCTGTCTGGTGGCCAGTGGCAAAAGATCGCCCTCGCCCGCGCCTACATGCGCGACGCCCAACTGCTCATCCTGGATGAACCGACCTCCGCCCTCGACGCCCGCGCCGAACACGAAGTCTTCATCCGCTTCAGCGAACTGATCAAAGATCGCTCCGCGGTGCTCATCTCCCACCGCTTCTCGACGGTGCGCATGGCCGACCGCATCCTTTTCCTCGAACACGGGCAGCTACTGGAGCTGGGCTCCCACGAGGAGCTGCTGGCGCAGGACGGGAAGTATGCGGAACTGTTTAGGTTGCAGGCGCAGGGGTATTTGTAGGGGAGGCCACGGAGGCACGGAGGAGTTTTAACCACCAAGAGCACGGAAGCTTTTAGCCACCAAGGCGCTAAGGGCACCAAGGTTTTTTTGCCACGGAGGCACGGAGGAGTTTTAACCACAAAGGTACTGTGTACAATACCTTTGTGGTTATTTTCTTTTCACCCCGTAGGAACGGCACCCTCCCTACTCCACCAACACCACCTTCTTCGAATTGTCGTCATAGATCCGGTCGATCAGGAGGCGGAGGGGATCGACGGCAGCTTCGGCGGGCAGGCTGTCCAGCACGAATTTCAGTTGGGCATTTTCCTGGTCCAGGTAAACCCGTTGCTGGAAGAACAGTTCTTCCTCCTCGTTGTCGGCATAAAAGCCGATGTCGACCCAGTCGGCGATGGGTACTTCGGTGATGGTACCGTCAGGGGCAGCCTTGGTCTTTTTGGCGATGAGGTCCAGCGTCAACTCGTACTTGCCGTTGCTGTTTTTGGTGCAGGCGACCTCCTTCAGGCGCAGGTCGTAGAGGGTGATGTCCTCCAACCAGTCCTTGATCAGGTACTGCAGGGAATCGGGCACCTGTGGCCGCAGGTAGCGCATGAAATCGAGGGAAGTCGGATACGGCGGATCCTGGTAGCGGTAAGCCTCCAGGAAGTTTTTCAGGGCCAGGTTGAGGCTGTCTTCACCGATGTAATTCTGGAGGGCATACAAGATCACGGCCCCCTTGCCGTAGTGGATGTGGCCCTGGTTTTCGACCTTCATCAGCGGCAGCTCTTTGTCCGATTCGCTGCTACGGCCGCGCAGGTAGCGTTGCAGGTCGTACTTGAGAAAGTCCTTCATTTGCAGGGGGGTGGTCTCCTGTTTCATGACCATGAGGGCGGAATACTCGGCAAAACTCTCGCTGAGCATGGTGGCGCCCTGCATTTCGGCGCCGATTACCTGGTGTGCCCAGTACTGGTGGGCCATTTCGTGGGCAATGACGGCGTCGATGACATTGTTTTTGTCTTCGCCCTCCAGGTCGACGATAAACCCAATGGCTTCGGAATAAGGCATGGTACCGGGGAAAGCCTGGGCAAAGGTGGCGTAGCGGGGAAACTCGATGATGCGGGCCTGCCGGTGGTAATACGGCCCAAAATGGGTGGTGTAATACGCCAGCGACTTCTGCATGGCATCCAGCATGCGGTCTACGTTGACGGCGTGTTTGCGGTCGTAGTAGACCTCTAAATCGATCCCTTTCCATTTGCGGGTGGCCACTTCGTAGTCGGCCGACATAAAGGAATAGAAGTTCTGCGAAGGGTGATCCAGGCGGTAGTGGTACTGGCGGCGACCGTCTTTTTCAGTGGTTTTGAGCAGTGAGCCCGGTGCTATGGCGATCTGGTCGGCGGAGGTAGAGATGTAGGTGTCTACGTTGACCCAATCGGCATGCCCTTCCGAGATGTAGTTCTTGCGGCAAAGTTCCGAGCATTCGGCCTGCAATTCCGGCATGCGGGCCCTTTCGGGCAGGTCGTATTTCCGGCGCTTGTTCTTGTCGCTGAGTTCGGCTCCTTTTTGGTAGCCGTAGCCGGGCAGGATATCGCTGTTGTTGAAGAAGGTGCCGTTGGTTAATACCGACATATTGGACACCTCGTTTTCAAAACCCTTGGCCGCGTAGGCGTAGTGGGTCACCATGCGCAGGCTGTCGCCGGGTTGCAGGGAGGTGTTCAGCTGGTAGATGCAGTAGCCCAGTTTTTCGTCGAAAAACACGCGCTTGCTGTTCGGAATATCCAGCTGGATGGGATCATCGGAATCCAGGGTAAAATGGAGCGAATCGATCGGCCGGTCGGCATTGTTGCGCAGCAGCAGATCAACCTTCGCCCTGACGGTTCGCTCGGCGGGATAGATGTCGATGTAGTAGGTCAGGTCGGTCACCATCGGCAGCGGCACGTTTTCGTATTTTTTGTAGTCCTTTTCGTACTGCACCTGCAGGCGTTCCTGCTCCTTGCTGGTTTTGTAGGGGTTGAGCACCTGGGTATTGTAAAAGACGAAAGCACCCACCGCTAGCCAGGCCAGGCCCAAGAAACCCAGGGTACCGAAGTAGGACTTGCCCAGCGACTTGCGGCTGGTGGCAAACCGATCCTTGAGCGAGCGGTTCAGCCCACGGGGCCAACACAAGCCAGCAATAATCAGCGAAAGCAACCCAAAGAGCACCCAGTAATTGGAGAACCACCACTGGGCGGTACTGGCTGGCCCAAAACCATTCATATCGGAATAGGCGGTCTGGGGTGTTTCGCCGATCAGGAACATCTTGCTCTCTACCTGGATGATCGAAAATAAGATATCGAGCACAAACAGGAAGAGCACCGACACAAAATACCCCAGGTATTTCTGGTTGACGAGCACCTGGATGAAGACCAGGAAAGTGCCCCAAACCAGGTAGAGAACAAACCCATCGGTCAGGAAGTCGGTCAGGTATACGCCCACCTCGTAATTGGTGTAGCCATTGAACGTCTGGTAAAGCATCCCCACCAGGATCAGTACCAGGTGCAGCACGCTACCCAAAACGACCAGCGAAGCGGTCTTGGCCAGGAGGGAAATCACCGAATGGTGGGGCGTAGCGTCTACAACTTCGTTGAGGTGATTGTCGCGATCGCGCCAGACCAGTTCGCCGCTGAAAAACACGAGCACGATCAGGACGAACAAGCTGGCGAGGCTGCTGATCTCGTCGATCATCTTGTACGTCACCGGATAAGATTTCAAACCAAAATATTCGAAACCGCCCCACAGGTTAGAGACCAGTAAGATGATGGCAAACAGCAGCAAGATTACAAAGGTGGTGCTTTTGCCAATGGACAAGGCGTTGGTTTTAAAGAAACTCCAGAAAGTGGCCCAACCCGTATGGTGTTGTGCGGAAGCACTGAGCACCGGTTTGGCCAACGGCTGGGGGGCCGCTTTTGTTTTGGCGGACTTTGTGGCGGACTTTTTCTGTTTGCTGTTTTTAGTTGTAAAAGAGAAACGGTAAGCCGCAAAGAACAGGATGACCAGGCCTACCGCGAACCAAAGCATGCGGTTGAGCAGCAGGTAGCCGGAAAAAGCCGGGGCAAGGGTATTGCGTTCCAGGGGTGTGAAGTACTCGGTATCCAAGGTATAGGCCGCAATCCCAAACACGTCGACCAGGGCGGCAGTGGCCTGGTTGTCGATGTCGCTAGCCAGGTTGAGCGACACAATGTAGCCAATGATGATGAAGAGGGTGCCGACAAACGACACGATGGTACTCTTGAACTGCGTGGCCAGGGCAAAGATGATGGCGCCCGCAAAAAACATATTGGGCACCACAAACAGCAGGTAGCTGTTGAGAAAAGCCAACCACGGTGTGGGGCCCACCCGCTCGGCACCGATCCAGTGCATGGCCGGCCCGATGGCGGCGCCCGCCAGGAAAGCCAGGTAGATACCCAGCATGACGAGGGTCGACAGCAGCCACGCCCCGCAGAAGCGGCCAAAAAAGTAGTCGCTCTTGCTGATCGGTGTGGTGAACATAATTTCCTGAAAACCGTACTGGTAGTCGCGCAGGGCCGCGTTGTTGAAAAAAGCGGTCGCGAAGAGCAACCCGAAGATATTTAGGATGGCTACGTAATTCGCCACCACGACCGGCGCATTTTTCTTGACGTCGCCGAAAACGCCACCGATGATGACGTTGTCACTCACCACGGCCCCAAAAACCAGGAGCGCCACGATGAAGATAAAGATATAGATCATCGGCTTCTTCAGCGCCGTGATGACTTCTTTGGAAAAAAATTCGAAGAACATAAGCGGTGAATTTTAGGCCTGGAGGGCGTGGATATGGGTGAAGAAGACATCCTCCAGATCGGGTTCGCTTTCCTCGAAATCGTTGCCGGGATTCACTTCGCTGAGGACGTGGATCTGCGGCCGGCCGGCGACCATTTTGTCGGAGATAACGTGGTAGGCACTCTGGTAGGCTTCCTTTTCGGAGCGCTCAATGGTCTTGCGCCACACTTTGCCGTTCAACTCCGAGAGGGCATCGGCGGGGGTGCCGTTGTACACGATCCGGCCCAGGTTCATGATGGCCATGTGGGTACACAACTCCTTGACATCGTCGACGATGTGGGTGGAGAGGATGACGATGACCTCCTCCCCGACTTCGGCCAGCAGGTTGTGGAAGCGGTTCCGTTCGCCGGGGTCGAGGCCGGCGGTGGGTTCGTCAACGATGATCAACTGCGGGTTGCCGATGAGGGCCTGCGCAATGCCAACGCGTTGTTTCATGCCACCGGAAAAGCCTTTGACACTCTTGTTCCGTTCTTCGTAGAGGTTGACTTTCTGCAGAAGGTAATCCACCAGTTCCCGGCGTTCGTTCTTGTTGGCGACACCTTTCAGGATGCAGAGGTGGTCCAGCAACTGGGCCGCCGTGATGCGGGGATAGACCCCAAACTCCTGGGGCAGGTAACCCAGGGTTTGCCGCACGGCCTGGGGGTTGTTGAGCATGTCGATGTCATCCAGGAAGGCCGAACCAGAATCGGCTTCCTGCAGGGTAGCGAGGGTGCGCATGAGCGAAGATTTCCCGGCGCCATTGGGCCCCAGGAGGCCAAACATCCCGTTCGACAATTCCAGGTTGACGTCGACCAGGGCCTGGGTGCCGTTGGGGTAGGTTTTATTGAGGTTGGTGATTTTCAGCAAACTCATAAGTTGTTGGATTAGGTTAAGACAAGGTGACAAAGCTGTCGATTGAGCACGTAAGAAAGGAAAAACCTGGCCCAAAACAATTGCTTCTTAGATCAAAGCGGGAAAAAAGTGGACAAAATGCCCTGGGTGGGACTGGCGCATTAACTAAAACTTTCCGTTTGGGTAAATCTTGTTGGCCGCGCGGCGCGTCAAATGCGCGTCAAATGCGCGTTGCGCCCGCGCTGAAGCACGGGCAACCCACGGGCTCGGGTTCTTCGTGCTTCAGCGCGAAGAAGAAAACCAAATTGTCGTAGGCTCCAGCCTACAACGATTTTGGCACAAAAAACAACACCCGGTCAGCAGGTTTCTTTATCTTGTCTGCACTTAACAAGATGGGCCAGTGCGAAAACCCACTTTACCTACTGATCCATAAAACCAGCCACTATGAAACACACGATTTCCCTTTTTACCCTTCTGCTGGGCCTGACGCTGGGTCACACCACGCTGGCCCAGGTAGATATGAACCTCAAATTCAAGACGCCCTACGGCCACAATCCCGACGCCGGGCATTACGCCAACGTCAACGGCATAAAAATGTACTACGAAGTGTACGGCGAGGGCCACCCCCTGCTGCTCATCCACGGCAACGGCGGGGATATCCTTTCCATGGGCCACCAGATTGAATATTTCAAGGACAAATACCAGGTGATTGTGGCCGATAGCCGCGGGCACGGCCAGTCGGAATTGAACACCGAGTCGCTGACCTACGTGCAAATGGCGGCCGACTGGGCCGAACTGACCCACCAACTGAAACTCGACTCCGCCTACGTCATCGGCTGGAGCGACGGCGGCATCCTGGCCCTGCTGCTCGGCATTGAACACCCCGAAACCGTGGATAAAATCGTGACCATGGGCGCCAACCTGCGCCCCGACTCCACGGCCGTGTACCCCTGGGCCGTAAACTGGGTGAAGCAGACCCAGCGGGAGGTAGCCGCCATGATCAGCGCCAAAGACACCACCCAAAATTGGGACCTCGCGAAGCAAATGCTCAACCTGCTGGGCAACCAGCCGACGATTGCTACGGCCGATTTGGCAAAAATATCGGTGCCCGTGCTCCTCATGGCGGGCGACAAGGACGTCATCCGCGAAACGCACACCGTAGAGATGTACCAACACCTCCCACACGCCCAGCTCTGCATCCTGCCGGGTGAAACGCATTTTGCACCCGCTACGACGCCGGAAATTTTCAATCCTATTGCCGCCCGGTTCCTCGCTGCTCCGTTCACCAGACCCGACACCAATTGGACCAAATAATACGCACCCTGCGCCGGGAGCTGCACCAGCACCCCGAGCTGTCGGGGCAGGAGGCGGCGACGGCGCAGCGCATCCGCGCCTTCATCCAGGCACACCACCCGACGGCCTTCATCGACCGCCTCGGCGGCCACGGCCTGGCCGCAGTGTACACCTACCCTACCCCCGGACCGACGGTGGTCATCCGCTGCGAACTGGACGCCCTGCCGATTGCCGAGACCAACACCTTTGCCCATCGGTCGGCCACTGCCGGCGTGAGCCATAAGTGTGGCCACGACGGGCACATGGCCATCGTGGCGGGCCTCGTGGGCTGGTTGCGCGACCAGGCGCCTGCTCTGACGGGCCGGGTAGTTCTGCTCTTCCAACCCGCCGAAGAGACCGGCCAGGGGGCCGCCGCCGTGCTGGCCGATCCCCGCTTCCGGGAGTTGCAGCCCGATTTCGTCTTTGCCCTGCACAATATCCCCGGCGTGCCGCTGGGTACCATCATTGCCTTGCGGCAGCACTTTTCGGCCGCGGTGCAGAGCCTGGCGATTGACCTGACGGGCCAGGAAGCCCACGCCGCGGAACCCGAAAACGGGATCAACCCCGCGGCGGCGATGGCCCTGATTCTGCAGGAATTTGAGCCACTGAACGTGCCGGACCCCCAGCAGCCCAACTTTGCCCTGCTCACCCCCGTCCACCTGCAGCTGGGTCAACTGGCCTACGGCATTTCTCCAGGTGCGGGCGCACTCCACTTCACCTTCCGCACCTGGGACGAAGCGGTGCTGGACCAGCTGAAGGCCCGAGCCTTGGAAATTATCGCCCAGGTGTGCGGCACCCACGGCTTGCAGTGGCGCACCACCTGGCTGGAATATTTTCCCGCCACGCAGAATGACCCGGCCGCCAACCAGCTCATTGTGGCGGCGGCGAAAAGCCTGGGCTTCCCCGTGCAGGAACAAGCCCTGCCCTTTCGGTTTGGCGAAGATTTTGGCTGGTACGCCCAGACGTACCCGGCCGCCATGTTTGGGATCGGAGCGGGTACCACTACCCCTGCCCTCCACCACGCCGACTACGATTTCCCGGACGAGCTGATGGCTACCGGGGTGGCGATGTTTGGGCGGATTATTTTGGGGTGTGGGGCGGGGGAATGAGGCTTTATTCAGATTTACCAAAACGGGAAGTTGTAGTACATCCTGTACCCCGCCAACGTAAAGATGCGTTAATACGTTTTAGTATTTGGACCATATCGACTTGATTCCTTAAACCCTGTTTTTTATGAAAAAACGCAACGCTAAAACACCGTTATTGGCCATCGCTTTACTGTTGGGCGTATTGGGTGGAGTATACGCCCTACAAGCATCTCGGCAGGTACTGACCAAGGCCCCGCTTTCCGTTGTACCTTCAGCGCCTACTGACACGGACAGCATATCGCATTTGCAGCTACTTCCTGCTGAGGATAGCGTCCCACCGGCAAATATTCGGGTGGTGTATGCAGACAAATACTATATTGAATTTTGGGAAGAAGGTGGCACCGCACCTCTGAAAGTGCTACAAACGGAGTAAGCCAATCCTTTTGCAAATCTGCCTTTTCCTGTTATGGAGCAATCATTGATGTTTAAATTGTATGACTTGACAGGCATAAGTATGGACGATTTGAAACCATACTTAGGCACAGGGGGCTATACTTATCAGCCACCGACGGACAATAATGAATATGACGGGGAGGAATACGACGAAGAAGAAGAACAGGAAGTTCCTGCTGATGCTAATTTACCAGCTTTTGCCTACAGTAGTGTCATTGTTTCCCAACATGAACTTATGAAAGATCATACTGTAGCCAATTTCAACCTTTCTGTTTATGGAAAGTACGAAAGGGAACTGGCCTCTAATAGCTTGATTGTTGTCTACAATCAAAAAGGGGAAGTCGTCTCCTCCTTTTATAAGCCATTAGGCAATCAATCCGTCGTCGTAACCTGGGACGGCAGATATGTGGCTACTACAATTGGGGGAGAAGGGGGCATGTGTGGTGAGCTATATACACAAGAAGAAGTGATTATTATGGATGCCAAAACAGGAGAAACCATTTGTTCCTACCCCACCAGTTTTTACAATCCATTTCTATTTACAACTCACAACCATTTTATTTTCATCAATTCTTACAGAAAGGAAGGGGTGTACGGCTACCTCACTGACTTCATCGTGTATGATATGGAAGGGAATAACATCTTCAAAAAGACCTGGCCACTAAAAGAACGACCAAGGCTCAGTAATCCGAATGACTTCGGTGCGGATTATATGGTCTATTTTAAAGATGGTTTTTGGACTTCACCTGTACGTGCCTATTTCGCTTCTGATTTTGAACGCCTCGGAAACCTGAAAAAATAATTTATCGGGAGACTTTTCAATAATCGCTCCGTTCTAACTTTTATCCTTGCCCAACTTTTACACCTTTTACACGCGCCTGCCACGTCTTTAGCGTTGCTTGCCACGTCTTCAGCGTGGGCCCTTTCCTCCTCCCCCACGCCCGGGCGTGGTACCTCCTCCAAAGGAGGACTTTTGACCGTCTTTAATTATTGGGAACTGTCACCCGGCAGCACGGCCAAAAAATCGATCTGCCCGATGGCCAAGCAAGGTCAAAAGTCCCCATTTCCGATTTCCCACCGCCGATTTCCGACTTCGCCCCCCCTCCTCCTCTGCTTGCTGCGCAAGCGGTCTCCTGAAGGAGCAGGCCCGCCCGCCCAGCTGCGCGTAATCCCCTGACCGCGGCGGCTGGCTGTTCTTTGGTGCTCGCGCCTGCTGGAGGACGAATCTGCCCGAAAACGAAGCACGGTCAAAGTCCCCCTTTGGAGAGCTTGTCCCGCTTTCGAAGCGGGAGGGAGAAAGGGGGAGGACTTTCGACCCTCCATATTCTGATTTTTCTTTTCCCTTTTTCTTCAGCGTGGGCGGCTCGCGGCGCGGAGGAGACGATACGCCCGACGTTGGTCTCGCCCTAACTTTTACACGTGGGCAACTTTTACACTTTTACACCTCTCCCATTTACACTTACCCAACGTTTTCACGCAGCCCCCTTTCCGATTTCCCACTGCCGATTTCCGACTTCGAGCCTCATTCCTCCTCCCCCCACAAGGGGGACCTCCTCCAAAGGAGGACTTTTGACCGTCTTTAATTGTGGGAAACTGTCACCCGCCAGCACTGCCGAAAAATCGAGCGGACGGAAGCCGAAGCAAGCGCCGTTCTTTTACACTTACCTAACCTTTACACCTTTACACACGCCTGCCACGTCTTCAGCGTGGGCCCCTACTTCCGATTTCCCACTGCCGATTTCCGACTTCGAGCCTCATTCCTCCTCCCCCCACAAGGGGTACCTCCTCCAAAGGAGGACTTTTGACCGTCTTTAATTATTGGGAACTGTCACCCGCCAGCACGGCCGAGAAATCGATCTGCCCGATGGCCAAGCAAGGTCAAAAGTCCCCCTTTACCCTTTCCCCTTTACCCCTCTTTTACACTTGCCTAACTTTTATACTTTTACACCGCTCCCATTTACACGTACCCAACCTTTCCACTTTTACACGGCCGCTCAAACCACCGTCTGCAACCACCGCCCCCGCCGAAACAGCAGGAAGGCCAGCACCGTCAGCATGGTTTCACCGGAGATGATGGCCCAGGTGACGCCCGCTACGCCCCAGCCCAGGTGCAGGCCGAAGAAGTAGCCCAGGGGAATTTCCGTTAGCCAGAAGGCGACAATGTTGATGAGCATTGGGGTACGGGTATCGCCGGCACCATTGAAGGCCGAGCTGAAGATCATCCCGAAGCCGTAGAGGGTATAGCCGATGGCAAAGATCCGCAGCGCCGTGGTTCCGGCAGCCAGGACACCGGGCGTTGTATCGAAAAAGCCAATGAAGGCGGGGGCGAACAACAAGTAGAAAATAGAAATGGTCCCCAGAAAGCCACCCGCAATATAAGCGGCCATGGTGACCGAGCGCACGGCCCGATCGGGCTGCTGAGCGCCCAGGTTTTGGCCCACGAGGGTAGCCGTCGCATTGGAAAGCCCCCAGGCAGGCAGCAAGGTAAAGATGATGAGCCGGATGGCGATGGTATAACCCGCCACGGCCTCACTCCCAAAACGCGCGACGATGCGCATGAGGAAGATCCAGCTGGCCGAAGCGATGACGTACTGCATGGCCCCCGAAGAGGCGATCTTCCCCAGGCGGAGCAAGATGGTGCGGTCGAATCGCCAGCTGCCGAGGTGGAGTTTTATTTTGGAGCGGCCACCGAACAGGATGTAGAGTTGAAAGGCCACCCCGATGCCCCGGCCCAGGGTAGTGGCTACGGCGGCGCCCGTCACCCCCATGGCCGGTATCGGCCCCCAGCCATTGATAAAAATAGGATCGAGCAGGATGTTGATGCCATTGGCGAGCCACAGTACCCGCATGGCGTAGGCTGCATCGCCCGCGCCGCGGAAGATGCCGTTGAGCAGAAAAAGCAACATGATGACCGCATTCCCACCGAAGAGCAGGCGCGTATAGTTTTTTCCCGAAGCGATGAGGGTCTCACTGCCGCCCATCATCCGCAGGATGTCTTCCGCGTAGATAACCCCCGGCACCGCCAACAAGGTACTTACCCCCAGGGCCAGGTAGATCGCCTGTTTGGCCACCCGCGAGGCATTGGCTTCGTCTTTCTGACCAATGTAGCGGGCAATCATCGCCATTGGAGCCGTACTGATGCCGATAGCCAGGGAATAGACCAGGGTAATGACCGTTTCGGTCAGCCCCACGGTAGCTACGGCGTCGGGGCTGACCTTGGCCACAAAGTAGGCGTCAACCAGGGCAAACAGCGATTCCATGGCCATTTCCAGCACCATGGGAATGCTCAGCAAGATCAAAGCTCGTTTGATGGAACCACTGGTGTAATCGTAATCGTCGCCCCGGAGGGCCGATTTCAAAACGGTAAAAAACTCTCGCATGGGAAACGGTAAAATGGCAGCAATGCTCACCCTGAAATTGCTGCTTAATTGGCAAAAAATGCTTTGCCCTGGGCAAACATAGGCAGTTGTTCTGCAATGAATAGATCCGGGGGAATAATAGTTTCGGAAGGGCGATACTATTTTAATCAAATCGCAATTTTCGGCACCGCCAGCTATACTAAAACTGTTTTATCCTTTGTTATTATAAGGAAGACGTACACCGGATTCCTCCCCCCACAATTTCGGTCATTGCGATTCTTCCTATTCTTCTTCTCTGTTGAGCGCTCACCCCAACCCACCAAGCAGGTGGGGATGCTGTTGTTTTTTTATGGTGCATTGGTGAAAAACGAAAAAATGATCCGCTCCGGTAACGGCGGCGGTAGCTGTCGTATCAACAACTGTTTTCCCTAAATCCTAACACCATGCCCACACCCATTTACGCTATTGGAAATACCCCTTTGTTTTTACTCGGTCTGGAAAAATTATTTTGTGCCAGTGCTTACTCCTGGCAAGGATGTTTTGCACCAACGGATACCGACTTCCTGCCCGATGAAGAGCCCGCCCCTTTCCTGGTCATCTTACAGTTGGCGGGTCCGTACGCGGCCAACCTCAAGTACATCCAAAAAATGCGGCGCCAGTATCCCCAGGCACTACTCTTCCTGCTGTGCGATGACGACGAAGCCAAACACGTGAAAAGCTTTTTCCTGGCCGGCATCAAAGCCTATGCCCTGCCCACCATCGACCCCGACACCCTGTGCCAGGCACTGCAACAACTCACGCAGGGACAGTCTTTTATCGACCCGCGGCTGAGCCAGCAGTGGATCCGCACCAAGATGGGCTTCAGCGAGGAACAGCTCAGCCTGACGCGCCGCGAAAGGGAAGTCCTGAACCTCATCGTGGAAGAGTACACCACCCGGGAAATTGCCGAAAAGCTGTACATCAGCCCCTGCACGGCCGAAACCCACCGCGGTAATATCATCCAGAAAATGGGGGTTCGCAATACGGCTGGCATCGTGCGCGAAGCCATCCGTTTGGGCTGGTAAACACCCGGAGCCTGGCGCTTCTAAAAGGCAGGTGAAACAGCGTGTTCACCCGCTTGTCCATGCCCGCTGCTACCCCAGCCCCAGAGCCTTTTCTCCTGGAAAACCACCATTTCTATAATTCCAGGTTTTCCCTGATGCGCAGCAGCAACAAATGGAGCGAAATTGCGAACACACCCAGCGGCCCTTACATCATCCATCTAGACCACCCTGTGCATGCCAACCGTAAGAGATACGATTTCGGACACCCTAAATATTCTTCGCCACAACCTGGAACAGGGGTTGAATACCCTGCAACCCCTCCCCGGCAATGGCGATACCGATGCCGTCGTGATTGGCAACATTGCCCAGGTGGAAAACACCGACGGCGGCTTCCTGCCGGCGTTGAGCAACCGCATTGTGGTGACCCTCATCAAGACGGAAGAAGAGTACGCCCTAAAAAACCAGCCCAACCACCGCCGCAATCCGGTGTCCGGCAACCTGGAATACGCCAACCCGCCCGTTTTTTTGAACCTCTACCTCCTGATTACGCCCAACCTGAGTGACTACGGCATCGCCCTCACCTTCCTCTCGCGGATCATCAGCTTCTTTCAGCACCAGCGGGTATTCACCGAAACCAACTCCCTATTGCCCGGTGGAGCGGCTTTCCCTATCCAAACCTTCAACTTCAACCTCAGCATGGTCTCGCCGGGCTTCGAGCAACTCAACCACCTCTGGGGCATCCTGGGTGGCAAGATGCTGCCCAGCGTGCTGTACAAACTCCAACTCCAGGAAATAGCCTACATCCCCGACGAAATGCTGCCAGCCAGCCCGATTACCACCATTACCCTCACCGAACAACTCTTCTGACTATGGGCTTTACCATTGCCTACGACAAGCTCATGGAAGTTGCCATCTGGCACCACCGCTGGCTCCAGACCAGCGCCTACGATCCGGCGCCTCAGACCTACGCTGGCGCTGCCTTCGTGCCCGGCGACCCCTTCGTGTTGCCCCTGAATGCGCCCGTCCCGGCAGCAGCCACTACCCGCCTGCTGACCTACGACCTGCGCAACCTCCTGACCATCCGCCCCAGTGCCGATACCGCTAAAAAGCTGCAACAACTGGGGCTCACTTTTAAAACCACCACGACCGGATTTTGGGTCGTGAAGGGCAATAAACAGGCCTTACCCAGTACCCCTGATCTGCGCCTGACCTTCACGGTGAGCCTGCTGGATCCTACCCTGATCGACATCACCCGGGTCAATCCGGCCTGGCCCGCGGGGCAGTTTTTCCACCTGACCAACGCGCAGGCTACCCCGGCATTCCGCTTTCTACTCAGCCGCGGCGCCGGCCCGAACGAAGTCCTCAGCCCTGAACACTTTTATGCCCGCCAGGGGCGGATTGTGCGTTTGCCGCAACTCGTGCCCGGTACGGCCACCACCGTCGAAGTCCATGATAACCTGGCCAACCCGGCCGACCCGCCGGTGCTCACGCAAGCCTTTACGGCCATCGCTCTGCAAACGGAATACGAACTGGATGTCCGGCCACTAGCCGCCGGCCGCTACCGACTCACCAGCCCCAATACCAGTCCGGTGACCTTGTACCTTGGCCTGGAAGACCACCCGGGGCTGCTGGGCGTCATTGATATTTTCCCGCAAGGATGGGAAGGAACCCTATACGACGTGCGGCTGGCCGACAACAGCTCGTAGTTTAGCTCCAGCGGAGTAGTGTAAATAATAAATCAAAAATTGTCTAAAACCATATTGCTATGCCTAATAATTATGCCATCCCTGGCGTCTACGTCGAGGAGATCGTCAAATTCCCGCCTTCGGTCGCGCAGGTAGAAACCGCCATTCCTGCATTCATTGGCTACACCGAGCGCCGCCTGGCCGTGGATGGGTCGACCCTACCCGCTGCTACCCCGGTACGGATTTCTTCGCTCACCGAATTCGAAACCCGCTTTGGGTTGGCACCCCGCCTGACCGTGAGCGAAGTGCGCCTGGATGCCGACAACAATTTTCTGGGCGCGACCATCGCGACCTCCCATTACCTCTACCACGCCTTGCAACTGTTCTACGCCAATGGTGGCGGCGACTGTTACATCGTGTCGGTGGGTAACCCAGCCACGGGGCTGACTTTTGACACCTACGCAACCGCCGCCATCACCAGCGGCATTGATGCGCTGGAAGCCTTCGACGAACCCACCATCATCTGTTTTCCGGATGCGGCCGGCAGCAGCGGCACCCAGCTCTACAACCGCCAGAACCAGGCGCTGCTCCAGTGCGCCAACCTGGGTGACCGCGTCACGCTCTGCGACCTCTACGCCACCGACCCCACCGGCGCCACTTTCCGGTCGAACATCGGCATCAACAACCTGAAGTACGGCATGGCCTACACCCCGTGGGTACAAGCCATCTTACCCAAGAACGTGACCTACCGGGAACTGTCTACCGCCATTTTTGTCAAGGCTGGTGCCGCTGCCGTAACCCTGGCTGCACTGACCACCGACGCTGGTATCGGCACCATCATTTCCGACTATGGGACGGCACTGGGTTCCGAAACGGAAGCCGAACTGGCGGTGCGGGAAGAAAGCCTGCGCAATGCTTTTGGTCTCTACAAGGCTGTGCTGGCGGGTCTGAACGGACTGGCCCTGCCCGTGCCTCCGAGCGGCGCCGTAGCGGGTGTGTACGCCACCGTCGACCGCACCCGGGGCGTTTGGAAAGCGCCGGCCAACGTGAGCATCAACAACGTCCTCGAACCCGCGGCCACCTTTACGCAGGCCCAGTTGGCGGCCCTCAATATTGACGTCGTGGCCGGAAAATCCATCAACGCCATCCGCGCCTTCACGGGCAAAGGCACCCTTATCTGGGGCGCGCGCACCCTGGCTGGCAACGACAACGAATGGCGCTACGTCAATGTCCGCCGCTTCTACAATATGGTCGAAGAATCGGTCAAGAAAGCCTGCGAGCAGTTCGTCTTTGAACCCAACGATGCCAATACCTGGGTACGGGTACAGGCCATGATTGAAAACTTCCTCACCCTCCAGTGGCGCGCGGGTGCCCTGCAGGGCGCCAAGCAGGAACACGCCTTCGTGGTGGCTGTCGGGCTGGGTAGAACCATGACCGCCGACGATATCCTCAACGGCCGCATGATCGTGCAGATTGCCATGGCGCCGGTGCGGCCAGCTGAGTTTATCATTCTCCGCTTTGAGCAGAAGATGCCCGAGTCGTAAATATTTGTCAAAAAATAATTTCCCTCTTTCAATTCAGTTATTTAGCTCTAATAAACTCACTATCAATCGTTTATATCTTCGCTAAAAAACTGAAGTCGGGAATTAATGCTTTGACTGTTAATTCATCTTTCCTCTATAAAAACTAACCATTATGGCACAATATCCGCTTCCGAAATTCAGCTTCCTCGTCGAGTGGGGAGACGCCCGCTTTGGCTTCACCGAAGTGACCGGGCTGGAACGCACCATCGAGCCCATCGAATACCGCGAGGGGTCGGCCAAAACGTTCTCCAAACTCGTCATGCCCGGCATGGAAACCAACAGCAAAGTGTCGCTCAAACGCGGCACCTTCCAGGGCGACACCGGCTTCTACAACTGGTTTGATACCGTACAGATGAATACCGCCGAACGCCGCGACGTGGTCATCAAGCTCCTCAACGAGAACCTGGAACCCACCATGGTCTGGCGCTTGTCCAATTGCTTCGCCGTAAAATACCAGGCCAGCGAACTGAAATCCGATGGCAACGAAGTCGCCATCGAAACCCTGGAAATTGCCCACGAAGGGCTGAAGATGGTGAAATAGGCCCACTGGCCCCTCTTTTACACTTTTACACCTACACACTTTTACACTTTTACACCTACACACTTTTACACTTTCAACACCGCCATGACCTACTACCCACCCGTCGGCTTTCATTTTTCGGTGCGTTTTGCCTTTAGCGGGCAAGACCAGGACACCCGTTTCCAGAGCGTGGCCGGCCTCAGCGTAGAATACGAAACGGAAACCATCAAGGAAGGCGGGGAGAACCGCTTTGTGCACGAGCTACCCGTGCGCACCCAGTACAGCACCCTGGTGCTCAAGCGGGGCATGCTGGTGGATTCTGACGTCGTAAAGTGGTGCCTGGATGCTTTCGAGAACCGCAGCTTTGCGCCAACCGACCTCCAGGTTATCCTCCTCAACGAAAGTTCGGAACCGCTCAAAACCTGGAACATTGTCCAGGCCTGGCCCAAAAAATGGTCGGTTTCGGATTTCAACGCCGAAGAGAACAGCCTGGTGATTGAAACCCTGGAAATGAGTTACCGCTACTTCAAAATCTTAAACTGAACACTTATGCCCATTGAAATCAGGGAATTGATCATCAAGGTAAAAGTGAACGAGCGGGAGAACAACGGCCAGGCCGCAACCGACCCTACCGGGCGCCGCCAGGAACGCGACGCTTCCGAAGACGCCATCGTGGCGGAGTGCGTAGAACAGACCCTCTACATTTTACAACAAAAAGAAGAACGCTAAATGGACCTCCTCAGCAAGTTGGAAAAAATGAAGATCCTGGCGTTTAAGGACGTCGAATACCAGAAGCCTGCCTCGCCGACTTCCTGGCCCGTGCTGGTGAACCCCGAGTCGTACGCCATGGAGTATACCATCGAGTACAATACGGATACGGCGCAGGGCAACGACGGGACTGCGGCCCGCTACACCCGCCACAATCCCGAGGAGTTCTCCTGTGACCTGTGGTTCGACAATACCGGTATCCTCGACGGGCAGCCCCGCTCGGATATCTACACCGAAATGGATGACTTCCGCAAGTTCCTGCTGGATATTGAAAGCGACACCCACGAGCCCCGCCACTTCATGATCGTGTGGGGGAAGATGCTCTTTAAGGGTCGCATCACGGGCCTGCAGATCCAGTACAAGCTGTTCAAACCCGACGGGACGCCCATTCGTGCGATGGTGACGGTCAGTTTCAAAGGCAGCTTCGACGATGTGCTGCGCCTGGCAAAGGCCAACCTGCTCTCGCCCGATCTGACCCACCTGCGCGTCGTGAAAGCGGGTGACACCCTGCCCAACTTGTGTGCCGAACAGTACGGCAGCGTGGCCTACACCACGCAGGTGGCCCGCATCAATGGCCTGGCCAGCTTCCGGCAACTGACCGTAGGCGCTGAACTGTATTTTCCACCCCTTAAAACCAGCTGAACCCGATGGCCGAACGCCTGATACCGACACCCGTAGCACCCAGTGTGAGCACCTTCACCATCTTATCCGATGGAACAGCCGTCCCACGGGAACACCAGGTGTTGTCCATTGTCGTCAACCGGGGCGTCAATCGTATTCCCATGGCCACGCTGGTTGTGCGCGATGGCGACGCCGCTGCCCAAACGTTTGCCGTCAGTGAAACCGACTACTTCGTGCCCGGCAAGACCATCGAGATCAAGGCCGGCTACCAGGCTACCGAAGACCTCATCTTTAAAGGCATCGTGGTGAGCCACAGCCTGAAAATGCGGGAGCAGCGGTCGGTCCTCCGCATCGTGTGCAAGGACGCAGCCTACAAAATGACGCTCAGCCCCCGCAGCCGGTTTTTCCGCGAGGTGACGGACAGCGATGTCATGGACGACATCATCAGCCAGGCGGGGTTACAGAGTGATATCGAAAGTACCACCGTCCAGCATGGGGAACTGGTGCAGTACAATTGTACCGACTGGGATTTTCTGCTGACCCGGGCCGATGCCATCGGCAAAATCTGCCTGGTCGACGACGGACAACTGAACATTGCCGCACCGCAGGTCAACCAGTCGGTAGCACTGACCCTCGCCTACGGGGCTACCCTGCTGAACTTCGACGCAGAAATTGATGCCCGCAACCAGTTCAAGAGCGTGGAATCGCAGGCCTGGAGTGGTACGGACCAGGAAATTCGTTCCGCCGAAGAAGATACCTACGCCGGCACCAGTGCCGGCAACCTGACGGCTAATGACCTGGCCGACGTGCACGGGCAAGACCCCCTGGCCCAGCGCCACGGCGGCCCCCTGCTGGCCGAAGAACTGACGAACTGGTCGCAGGCCCGCCTGCAAAAAAGCCGGCTGGCCCGCATCCGGGGCCGGGCGCAATTTCAGGGGCTGGCTACCATCCTGCCGGGGCAATTGGTGAAACTGGAAGGCCTGGGCGACCGCTTCAACGGCGATGTGTTCGTGTCGGGCGTACGCCACGAGATCGGCAACGGCAACTGGCTGACCGATGTGGAGTTTGGCCTGGATGACCGCTGGTTTACCGAGCGCTTCCAGGTGACGCAGGCCCATACCGCGGCGCTCATGCCACCCACCACAGGCTTGCAGATCGGCATTGTCACGCAGTTGGAAAACGATCCGCTGGGCGAACACCGCATTATGCTGCGCCTTCCGATCCTCGACCAGGAAGACGAAGGCGTGTGGGCCCGGGTAGCTACCCTGGATGCTGGCGACAACCGCGGCAGCTTCTTCCGCCCCGAAATTGGCGACGAGGTGGTGGTCAGTTTTTTGCAAAACGACCCCCGCTACCCCATCGTGCTCGGCGGCCTGAACAGCAGCGCCAAACCCGCGCCCATCGAAGCGAAGGATGACAACCACGAAAAGGGATTCGTCACCCGCAGCGGCATGCGCATCGCCTTCAACGACGAACACAAGAACATCCTCCTGGAGACCCCCGACGGCAATAAGCTGGCCCTTTCTGGCGAAGACCAGTCTATCACCATGGAAGACCAACACGGCAATAAAATTGTCATGGACAGCAGCGGCATTACCCTGGAGAGCAACAAAGATATTGTCATCAAAGCCACCGCCAACCTGGAAGCCGAAGGACTGGCCGTAACGGTAAAAGGACAAAGTACCGCCGAGTTTTCGGCCAGCGGAACGACGACCCTGAAGGGTAGATTGGTGCAGATTAATTAGGAGGGGAAGGAGTTAAGGGGAAAGGGTTAAGGGAAGGGCTCATTAAACTTAAAGCCCCCCTTTCCCCCAAAACCCTTCCCTTAACAGTCAATCATTTAGCAAACGTCATTTTAAAACCAAAAACATGCCACCAGCAGCAAGAGTAGGCGATTTCCATACGTGCCCGGCCGTGAACGGCACGGTTCCCCACGTGGGCGGGCCCATTCTGCCGCCCGGCTGCGCGACGGTGCTGATTGGGGGGGTACCGGCGGCCCGGGTGGGCGACCAGGCCTTGTGCGTAGGCCCGCCCGATGTCATTGCCGCCGGTTCGGGTACCGTCCTGATTGGCGGCATGCCCGCCGCCCGCCAAGGCGATAGTACGGCTCACGGTGGCGTAATTGCCCTGGGCTTACCGACGGTCATTATTGGCGGATGAGTGCTTAAACATAACATTGAAATCATGGACGAAAAAAATAAACCCACCAATTTCCTGGGCACCGGCTGGAGCTTTCCGCCCACCTTCCTGCGGCAAGTGCCGGGGGTGAGCATGACCACCGGCGAGCCCGATATTGACCGCAGTCTGGAAATCCTGGTATCCACCGCCCTGGGCGAACGGGTGATGGTGCCCGACTACGGCACCAACCTGGAAGACCTGCTTTTCGAGCCCATTGATACGGGTTTGCAGACCCTGATCTTCGACCGCATCACGACGGCGATCCTCTACTACGAACCGCGCATTGAGGTGGTCAGGCTGACCCTGGGTACCGAACAACTGACAGAAGGCTTGCTCTTTATCCAGCTCGACTACCGCGTGCGGGCCACGAATTCCCGCTTCAACTTTGTGTACCCCTTCTACCTGACGGAAGGGTCGGAGATCAGAAATATTTAATCAGAAACGCTTTTATCCGCAGCACCTATGCCAACGCCATGTAATGACATCCGGAATGAATTCAGCTTAGCCCACAGCGGGACGGCACAGTCGGAGCGACAGCCCTGGGCTTTGCAGTCGGATTACGTGCTGGTCGACGAAAGGACCTACGCCCAGTGGATCGTCTTTGTGCGGGACTATGCCCGCTTTGTGCAGTACCACAATTTGAGCAACACCCCGGACGGCAACTGGGAAGCTTTCTGGCAGGCGAATCCGGCCATTGTGCTGGCCAACCTGGCCGCTGCGCCACTGGACGATTTCCGGAAAGCCGGTCAGGAAATTTTTATCGAACTCCAAAAGCTGGACTACCAGGACAACAGCGGGCCCAGCAACATCCACCTGCAGGAACATTTCAACCTGCTGTTTGACCTCCTCACCACCCTGGCCTGGCAACTGGATCGCCACATCCAGCTGCTGCCGGACGACCTGCCCAGCAAAGATGCCTTGCGCAGCCGCATCAGCCAGGCCTTGCGCCCGGCGTTGGGCCAGTGGATCGCCTGGCAAAAACATGCCCAAACGGCCGTGCCCGCCCTGCTGCTGAATCAGCAAACGACCCTCTCGGCAGCACTCCTCAACCTGCGCGTACTGGGCGCCACCCCGGTGCCCACCGAAGATTTTTATACCGCTCCACCCGCCAGCCTCCTCTTCTCGGACGACTGGCTACCCGCCGGCGAGACGGACTGGGCCACTTACCTGGCCGGAATTGTGCCCGCTGCCACCATCTTTGGTACAGATCCCTCGGTACCTGCCGCCACCAGTTTTGCCATTCGCCACTACTTTTTCACCAGTGTCTACGAGCAATTTCTGCAGGCCTTCGCCCTGGCCGCCACGGAAGCAGAAAAGGCCCTGCAAGGGCTCCTGACCAATTGGAACCAGCACGAGCCCCACTTCGCGCTCTTCCTGGCCTTTCTGCGGCTCCTCAGCCAGGAACAAGCCTACCTCAACACCCTGACCGACCGCCACCTGCGCTTCTATTTCGAGCGGGTGCTGCGTTTGCAACCCCGCCCCGCCCAACCCCACCAGGCTTTCCTCACCGTGGAGCTGGCCAAACACGTGGCCACCCAACTATTGCCTGCGGGAACGCTTTTCAAAGCCGGCAAAGATGGCCTGGGCAAGGATATCCTCTTCGCCAGCCATGCGGACTTTGTCGCCAATAAGGCCCAGGTTACCGAATTGCGCAGCATCTTCAAAGCGCCTGACAACACCACGCTCTACCAATTTGGGGACAGCGAACGCCCCGTCTACAAAAATGCCGATCGCAACCGCTACTACGCCGCCACCGTAAGCAACTCCGCCGACGGCCTCGGCGAAGAGGAACTAACCACCGCCGATGGACGCTGGCACCCTTTCGGCAACCGCAGCGTGGATGCCGACACCAATACCTGGCAGATGGACCTGCCCCCTGCCACAATCGGCTTCGCGGTGGCTTCGCACTACCTCTACCTCACCCAGGGTACGCGGATTATTGATCTGCAATTCAACGGCAGCAACCTGGCACCCTTACAGAACGTCAAATTTCGCGTCAGCCTGACCACCGAAAAAGGCTGGCTGGAGCGGATAGTAACCGTGGTGCGAAATGGCGACAGCACCTACCACCTGCGCTTCACCATTGATGCCGACGAAGTGGCTATCCTGCCCTACCAGGTGAAGGTGCACGGGGGGGCGTACCAAACGGCATTCCCCATTATTAAAGCCGAATTGATCCACGAGGCAGGGCAGCTTTTTGCCTACCAGGCCCTGAAAAACACCACCCTCAGCAGCCTCGATCTCGACGTGGACGTGACCGGCAAACACGACGTCAGCTGGGGCAGCAGTACCGGCCCGCTCGACGTCAGCAAGCCCTTCCACCCGTTTGGCCCCAGCCCCGGCACCGGCGCCGTCTTCGTGATGGGGGACAAGGAAATCTTTCAGAAAAAAGCGACCATTGACCTCAATCTGACGTGGAAAGATTTAAATGATGGTACGGGCTACTATACTGGAACGGTCAGCGGGGTGGCAGCAACCACCCGCTACGATGTGCTTGACACTGGCAATTGGGTGGGTAATACCTCCAAGAATATTTTGCCTAATTTTAGCTCTACAGTGGTTAATGTCGCGGGTATAGTCCTGGGGGACAACAACCTCATTGCGCCCGATTTTTTGGGCAACACGCCCTACACCAGCCAGTCGCGAGGTGGCTATTTGCGCTTCCGCTTAAATGGAGACTGGGGGCATGCGCGTTATCCACTCGCACTGGCTGCTTACGCTAAAGGGAACGGAACCTCCCCGGCCCTCCCCGACCCACTCTACGATCCCCAGCTGCTGGACGTCAGCATCAACTACTCGGCCAGCCAGCATATTCCGCTCAGCAGTGCGGCCACCGGCGTGGAGCCACCCGCGGTGTTCTACCACCTGCATCCCTTCGGGTTGGCCGCCCGCCACGGCGGTACGCAAAATATCAGTCTGCTGCCTTTGTTGGTCCCCCAGTCCGTCATCAATACACCGGACGGGACGATCAACAACGTGGGCAAGGACGGCGGCGAGTGGCTGCTCGGGGTGGAGGGGCTGGTGCTACCGCAGGTCTTGTCCCTGTTGGTACAAGTGGCTCCCGGCACGGCCGATCCGCTTTTGCAAAAGCCCGTACCGCACGTCAGCTGGTGGTACCTGAGCCACAACGAATGGCTGCCTTTTGCCAGTCGCGAAGTCAGCGACACCACCAACGGGCTCCTGCAAACGGGGCTCATCCAGCTGTCGGTGCCCGCGGCAGCGACTACCGACAACACCCTGCTCCCCGCCGGAAAAATTTGGTTACGAGCCAGCGTGGAGAGTGCCGTCGATGGGGTCAGCCAGCTGATTGGCGTCCACGCGCAGGCCTTTGCCGTCACCCAGATCGCCAACGACAACGACCCCGCCCTGGGTGCCGTGCCGCTGCCCGCAGGTACCATTGCCAAACTGCGCAATCCGCTGAACGGCATCAAAAAAGTGGTACAACCCTATGCCACCTTTGGCGGCAGCGCCCTGGAAACCGCCGACAAGTTTTACACCCGCACCAGCGAACGCCTGCGCCACAAGGACCGGGCCATCACCCAGTGGGACTACGAGCGCATGCTCCTGCAGGCTTTCCCGCAGTTGCACAAGGTCAAATGCCTCAACCACCTGCGCTACGAACCCGGCGACCCCCAGCCCATCTACCGGGAGTTGGCCGCCGGAAACGTGACCATCATTTCGGTGACTGCCACCCAGCAGGACAAAGCCCTCGATCCCCTGCGCCCCTACACCAGCCTGGCCGACCTGCAAAACATGCAGGCCTTCCTGGCGGCGCGCACCACCTGCTTTGCCAAACTCCACCTGCGCAACCCCATCTTCGAGCCGGTACTGGTGACGTTCAAAGTGAGGTTGTACGACGGGCTGGACGAAAGCTTTTACGAAACCCAGCTCAACCAAGACCTCATCGGCTTCCTCTCCCCGTGGGCGTTCAACAACCAGGTGGAGATCGACTTTGGGGGAAAGATCAACAAGTCGGCGATCGTCAACTTCATTGAAGAACGAGCTTACGTCAATTACATCGAAGACCTGGTGCTGAGCCATACGACCGATCCCAGCCAACAGGATGTAGAGTCGGTGAGCCCCACCAAGCAGGTGTCTATCCTGGTGTCGGCCCGGCAGCACGACATCACCATCATCCAGGATAGCGCCACGACCGAGTGGCTGGAAGACTGTGGCTGTGCCACGAACCCCGACGGTAAGCAATTAATTGGAAATGTCACTTATATCCGTGCGTCATGAATGAGCCCTCCATCACCCTGCTGAAAAACCCGGACCTGCCTCTGGCCGAAGACTACGCCCGCCTGCGCGCCGCGGGGTTGGCGGCCATTGAGGAGCTGGGGAATGCCCAGTGGACCGACTACAACGTCCACGACCCAGGAATAACCCTGCTCGAAGCGCTGACCTACGCACTCACCGAAATCGGCTACCGCACCGGCTTTGACATTGCCGATATCCTGACGGAAACCAGCGGCTACATCAGCTTCCGGCAGGCTTTGTTCACGGCCCGCAAGATCCTGACCAATAACCCCCTGACGGTAAACGATTTCCGCAAGACCCTCATCGACTTGCCCCTGGTGGCCAATGGCTGGCTCCTCTGCAAGCAGTGTGCCTGTGAAACGACCATCTACGCAGCATGTGAAGAAGAAGCCCTCTTCCACGCGCCCCAGTGGCGCCTGCGGGAGCCCAACGACGACCGGCAGGCCGAGCCCCACGAGCATCCCGTCTTCGTGCGCGGCCTCTACGAGGTATTGCTCCAACTGGACGAAGATCCGGAACTGGGTGACCTGAACAACCACAAACTGGTGCAAACCCTGGCCATTGCTACCGGCGAGGGTACCGCACTGGCGCCACTGACCATTGAGCTGCGCTTCCCCGACTGGGCCAGCGAGCAACCCGACGCCTTCCGGCAGTTCATCAGTGACCATCCGGATTTCGCGATCGACAGTGTGGTGCTGGACCGGTTCTCGCGCGACCGCGTACTGGCCGAACCCGTCAGCGATGCGTCCTTTGCCCAGGGCTGGCGCAACCTGTTTTTTATCGACTATACCGTCAATTTCCGCGAGCAGCCCGCTGATCCGCTGCAAAGCATCCAAATGCTCCGCATTCCGGTGCGCTTCTTCTCGCCGCGCGAAGCCGTGAAACGCACCCCCGGCATCGTGACTTTGGTCAGCGACATTTTGGCCAGTGCTCTGCCGGGTGGGCTGATGGATCGCTACCGCCGCAAGCTCCAAGCCACCGAAGAGGCCGTAGCCGCTACCCGCCACAGCTTGCACAACGTGCGCAACCTGGCCGAAGACTTCTGCCGGATTCAGACCATAAAAACCGAAGACATTGCCTTCTGCGCCGACGTGGAAGTGGCGGCTGATGCGGATATCGAATACGTATTGGCCCGGATTTATTTCGCCATCGGGCAGCATTTCAATCCCCCCGTACCCTTCTACACCTTGTCGGAAATGGCGGCCACGGGCCTGGCTACCGAAGACATCTTCTGGGGCCCGCCCCTGGCCAACGGCTTCATTAAGGATGCCGACCTGGAAGCCGCCCAACTGCAGGCCGAAATCCACATCTCCGACCTCTACGACTGGCTGATGGATATTCCGGGCGTGGTGGCCCTCAAGCACGTCCTGTTCACCCGCTATGACGATGAAGGGAACCCCATCATGCCAGCTCACCAGTGGCGCATTCCGCTGCGGCCCCTGCATATTCCCAAGTTGTACGAGGAGGCTTCGCGGGTATTGTTTTACAAAAACGAATTGCCTTTTCTGGCACGGATGGACGAAGTGAGGGCCATCCTGGCGCAACTGCGCGGGCAGCTGGTGCAGGGCAAGGTGCCGCTGGCGGAGCGCGATTATCCCGTGCCAGCGGGCCAGCACCGGGAACTCTCCACCTACGTGCCCGTGCAGCATACGTTGCCACTGACTTACGGCATTGGCCCGGTAGGGTTACCCCCGCGGGCCAGCAACGAACGCCGCGCCCAGGCCCACCAGTTGAAAGCCTACCTGGTACCCTTTGAACAGCTGCTGGCCGATATGACCGAGCAACTGGCCCACGTGCCCGACCTCTTCTCGACCGACGAACTCGTGGACCGCACCTATTTTACCCATTATTTTGACGCGGCGGCGCCGGTACCCGAAATCGCCGACTATCCGGCGCTGGTGACCGCCCAGGCTACCGAAGCCAACCTGCGGGCGCTGGCCGAAAGTGACAGCACCTTTACCGACCGGCGCAACCGTTTCCTCGACCACATGCTGGGCCGCTTTGGCGAGCAGTTCCGCGATTATGCTTTGATGTTAAACGCCAATGCCGACCGCATTCCCTTTTCGGCCGAAAAGCTGATTCGCGACAAGATTCGCTTCCTGCGCTTCTACCCGCGGATCAGTGCCGATCGCGCAAGGGCTTTCAACTACCGCTATACCGATCGTTGGTGCGACCCCCGCAACCGCGCAGGGCTGGCCGAGCGCATCAGTCGCCTCCTGGGTATGGACATGCTGATGGGTTATTTCAACGTCGTCATCACCAGCAACCAGGGTATCTTTTCGGCGGGCTTCCAGCTTACCGACACCAGCCCCGGCGGCCTCGGCTTGCTGTTGGAACAAAGTCAGCTCCTGACCGCCGCCACTGGTGAAGCGGTGGAAGAAGCCGCCTGGCTGCTCATTGGCGACGTCATCGCCCGCAGCACCGAAACCAGCAACTACGTGACCAATGGCGCTGGCGACGACGAACTGACCAACGATGACAGCAGCGCTATTGCAGTCGTAGCTACGGGTATTCCCCCCGCACAAGTGGCCGATTTTGCCCGTACCATCCTGGCCAGGGAACGGCTCTACATCGTGGAGCACCTGCTGTTACGGCCCGTCTTTCCGGGTAGCCCGTTGCTGCCCGTTTGCCTGGGCCCCGATTGCAACCTGTGCGGAGAAGAAGATCCCTATTCCTTCCGGCTGACCTACGTGGTGCAGGGCAGCCTGGCACCCTTCAGCTACGATATCGACCTGCGCCGCTTTGCCGACCAGACCATCCGGCGGGAAACGCCCGCGCATTTGCTACCCAAAATTTGCTGGGTAGGCAATACCGGTTTGGAAAAGGACGAATGTGCGCCGATCTTCAGCCAGCTGATCGACATCCTGCAGCAGGAGCAAGACCTGGATGCCGAAGCGCCGGAAACCTGCACCTGCGCCCATGACATCTACGACGGCTTCGACAACCTTTTCCTTCCCTGGATGGCCGATAAAACCCTGCTGTACCGACCACGCGAGCGCTGGGAGGCTGACTTGCGAACCCTTTTCCAGTCCTTGCAAGCAGCTGATTTCCCCTGCCTGGCCTCGGATAATGGCTGGGATACCATTGCGACTGCCCTGCTCGACCATTTTGTGGATCTGGCGGTCCAGGCCTACCAGTTCGACCGCTTCGAGGCCGCCTGGTGTGCCTGGTTGGAAGCCAATTCGCCCTTCCTGTGGCAATCGCTCAACGAGCAGTTGCAACGGCAAACCGAACTGTGGCTACAGTCCGCACTGGGGATGGCGGACCCCACCACCTGCACCTGTGCCCGCTTGCTGCTGGCCTACTTTGGCGACCGCTACCGGCAATGGATTGACCAGTTGGTGGACGCCGAAGCCGACCTGGGTGACCTGGACAGCCTGCGTACCGAACTAGCCACTACCGTCCTGGACGCCTTCTGGGACGACCTGCAGCTGGCTGCTGCCAATGACCCGCAATTTTGCCCGGTCTGGCAAATCCCCAAAGAAGATTCCCGGTGGGTGGAACTGCAAACCATTTGGCTGGCGCTCTACGGGGAATGGATTACCGTAGCCCACCGCCACAACGTACTGTTGCGCGTGTTCAATGACTTGCGCAGCATTTACCCGACGGCCACCCTCCACGACTGTGACGACGGCAGCGATGACAATCCTGTCCGATTAGATAACACCATTCTTGGCACCCTCTAAAGCCCCGATAGCATATGTTACCTGTAAAAATTTCTTATCCTCACTTTACGGCCAACCAGGTGCTGGCCAGCGAACACCTCAACCAGTTGTTTGCTTATCTGGATGAACAAGAGCGGCTCACCCGTGCCAACCTGATCGGCATTGGCATAGTCTGTGGCCTGGAACCAGCCATTGCGGCCGGTGGCGCGAGCATGCGCATCAGCAAGGGGTGTGGCGTAACGTCCGAGGGTTACCTCATCGTCTGGGAAGACGCGGCGGCGCTGGAGTGGTACCGGCCGTACAGCGTACCTCCCGACCTCCCGTACCGGGAATTTGAGGATCGCGCCGTGTCGCCGGCACAGCCCTTCCCGATGTGGGAGTTGCTGCCCGATCGCAACAACGATGCCAACGCGTTGCCGTTGTCTTTGGATTTCATCCAGGGAGTCAATCAACCTACCGGTAGTGGCGACGAAAAAGTGCTCGTCCTCTTCCTGGAATGCCTGGCCGAAAGCAACCGCAACTGCAGCCCCAATTCCTGCAACGACAAGGGGAGCACCGTCACGGCAACCATCCGCCCGCTGCTCATCCGGCGGCAGGATATGGATAAATTGCAAAACCGCATCCGCGCCCTGGGCCCCGAGGCCGAGGCCTATTTCAGCCTGTCCGACACCATGAGTGCCCGGCTGGGCCTGCCTACCCTCAAACTCCCCCGCTACGATGTGGGGGCCACCAGCCTGGGTAGTACCACCTCCGTTTTTACGGCTTTCCAGCGGGTACTGAGCCAGCCCGTGGTGATGGGTGTCGCGGCTGCCCTGACCAATGCCTACCAGGCCTTCCGACCTTTACTCACCGATTTTCCGACCAACCCTTTCAATAATTTAAACACCCTCTGGGCCTACCTCTACAACGGCAGCATTGAAACCACCAACCAGTACCTGTGGTACCAGTATTTTCACGATCACCTGGACATCATCATCCAGGCCTACGACGAATTCCGCCTGCGGGGGCTGGAAGTACTGGGGCTTTGTTGCCCCGACAGCCGCCTGTTCCCGCGCCACCTGATGCTGGGTAACATTGGGGTAACCCCACGTGACGATGCCTACCGCCACGGCTTTGTGCCCTCGCCGCTGTTTTCGCGGCAGCTGGGGGCCATTACCGAATTGCGGCTGCTCTTCCAGCGGCTGGTGACGTTGGTGCAGGTGCTGGAATTGCCGCCCAATGTGAATACGCTGGTGAGTGGACTGACCCAGCCCGTCTTTATCCCATTTGATACCCTTACTACGATAGGTGTCTTCAACCGCGTGACCAACTTTACGGCTTTCCGCCCCCGGCTGAGTACCGAAATCAAGATTACCCCCAGCCAGTTGGGCAAACCGCTGTCGCAAAAAGCCATCCCCTACCACTACCAGCCCGTACCGCTGTACCAATACTGGAGTTACCACCTCAACCGGCAGGGCAAAGCCCGGGAAAACCTGGGCTACCGCTCCAACAGCTGGAACACCACCGACCTGTTTGTGCGCTACCCGTTGAGCTACGACCTGGAACCCCACAATTTCCTGCGCATCGAAGGCCACCTGGGCCAGAACTACGTGCCGGCGCTCAGCGAGTTGATCAGTCAGACCGAACGCAACCGCCTGCCCATCGACGTGGTGGCCCTGAAGACGGGTTACAACAGCGATACCATTCCGCTACCCACCGAACTGGCCGACTGCCATTTCCACGACCTCGAAGCCCTCTACTCCGCTTTCCGCGAAGAGCTCCGGTGCCAGATTTGCGAAACGGTGAAGCGCCTGTACAACATCCCGATCCTGCCCCAGCGGGACGAAGGCAACGGTGGCTTCCGGGTGCCACAATTGGGCTTGCTGGTGAACTGTGCGCCGAATTTCCGCTATTTCGTATTTTCGGTGGGTGGCCACTACGAAGAAAACTTAGCGTTGCACACCAGCGGCGGGCCGTTTTATGGGAGTTTGCATTCGGACTACCACGCGGCGGTGTACTTTATTTTCAGCCTGGTCCAGTTGGCGGAGGTATTGCCCGAAAACTTATCCCAGCTGGACATGACGCTGTTCCGGCAGCGCTACAGCAGTTTCAACGCCATAGGCAGCCTGATCAACAACATCTTACTGGCCATCACCAATGATGCCTTGCCGCCCAACCCCAACAACCAGCCCCGCATTGACTGGGAAGAACTGTCGGACCAACTGGACAACATGCTCTTTGCCTGCAAGCTGGAATCCTTCCAGCGCATTCGGGACGAATACCAACGCCGGATCGATCGTATTCGCGAAGGCCTGCTCCTCTCTAAATTTGCCCGGCAGCATCCCGGCCTGCAGCACAAGGCGGGCGTACCGCTGGGTGGTACCTTCATCCTGGTTTACCACGGCGAAGACCAGCCCGACGACATTCCTGGCCGTACGGGCAGGTTCACCATCCGGGGCCGGGTGGTCATCAATGGCGACCCTCTCCCAGGGGTAACCGTTGCCCAATTGGGCACGACCAATGGCAGCCTTACCGACCTGGACGGCAACTTCCAGCTGATCGTGACCAGCCTGCCTGCCCGACTGGAAGTATCGGCAGCGGGTGCCGCGCGGCAAGAAATTTTGGTACCCTCGGAAACCAGCAGCCTGGTCATCGATCTGGCTAACCCCACCGGCAGTACGGGTACCGTCGGGCGGTTTGCGAACCTGGCGGTAGGTACCGTCATTGCCGACTTCTACCTGCCCTACCGTTGTTGTTCCGATTGCGAACCCATCCAGTTTGTGCTGCCCAAGTCGCCCCCAACCTTTAGTTGGGAACAAGTAGGCTGTACCAACCCCAACCGGCAGGCTACGGTGCTCATCATGCCCGCCGGCGGCACGCCACCCTACGACTACAGTACCAACAGTGGCCTCAACTGGAACGCCCTGGGCGAAGAGCCCCTGCTTCTTGACAACGGTACCCTGATCCAGTTGCGCGATGCCGAGGGTACCGAATCGGTGCGACGCACCATAGAGCTGCTGGATCCGCTGGTAGCCAGCCAGGTCGACGAAGGCCAGTGCAGTGAGGATGGGCTGAACTTCAAGGTGCCAATCGCTATCATTGGCGGCCGGCCGCCTTACCGGCTCACTACCCCGGATGGAACGACGACCAACGTAGCTGCCGGCGCCGTGGGCAGTGTCACCTTTGCCAGTGGCCAGGGCGGCGAAGTCCTCGTTCAGGATAGCAGTAATCCGGCGTGTGAAGCTCGCCTGGACATTTCACCAATAACCTGCGAACAAGGTTGTAACCTACCTTGCGGTGGACGTACGCGTGAGTGTGGCTATCCGTTCTGGATGCAGCGCAACCCCATCCCACAGGTTCCTTATCGGAACGTCAAGCTGGAAGTAGCCTCCCTCTCCGTCGCTGGCGAAATTCCCGGACAAGCCGTGACTTTTAATGGTGAACAACTGGGCCGCTTGACCGAAATTCTGAACCCGGGCCAGGACTTCCCCACCCCGGGATCGTTCACCAGCTTCTGGAGTGGCCGAATTGCGGAAGCCAACGCTTTCTTACAAGAGCAGCTGGGGAGCGCCCTGGGCAGCCCCGATCAGCCGGTACTGCGTTTGGCCTACGTTGCTAATGAGCCCGGCGGATTGACCACCCTCCAGATTGAACACTACGACTGCCACCAATTCAACTTTGTAATCAACCTGGGCTTCTTTGGCGAAACCGACAAGCAGTCTTACCAGCGGCAGTGGCAGTACAGCAATGCCGGCGTGGAAGTCCGGGAGCAGTCGGAACTATCCGGACAATTCGTCTCCGACACCAACGGATCCTTGCCACCTTTCAACTGTGTGCTCCGCAATCGCTGTACTCCCGATGAGCCTGCCGTTGAATTGTGCCAAAATCCCCGAACGGTGCGCATTACCCGGGAAAACCTGGGTAATAACCGCTACCAGTTCGTGGTGCAACCCTCAGCAACGGCTGAATTCCCCATCCTGTGGATCGTGGAACACGGCTTACCGGCCATTGATAAAGGGCCACAGTTGCAGACCGTCTTACCCTTTGCTCACACTTACGATGTACGCGTCATTGTCGTAGATCCGGAAACAACCTGTGCTTCGGTAGCCCGACTGGCCGTTAATACGCAAAACAGATAAAACCTATGGCTAATCGACAGCAACATATCGTACGCCAGCAAACGCTGGAATTGGAAGTATCGCACGGCACGATCGAAGACCAGCACGCTGTCCTGGAGCGCTTGTCGGTGATGGGGCAACAGCAAATTCCGCAGCTGCTGGAGCAGGCCGTCGACGAATGGTTAGCACCGCATGTCTACCGCCGCATCGACCGGCTGGAGGTCGTGGTGGAGGTAGACCGCCTGGAAAACCTGGAAGACCACGTCCGCAGTCGGCTGCCGCAGGCTTTGGCGAAGGCCTTGCACAGGCAAGACCTCCACAATGGCACGACGGTTGCTGGCCAGACCGTAGCGGCGGGGCCGGCGGCCTGGGTACTCCATTTTCTCCGCACGGGCACCCTGCCGTGGTCGGCGCCGCAACAATTGCTGCTGAGCGAACTACAGGATGCCCTGCACCGTCTGCTTTTGGAACCGCAGGACGCAGCAGGCCAGCGCCTTTGGGTGAGCGCCTTACACCGCTTGCTCCTGGCGGAACCAGCCGCACTATCCCGGCTACTGGCTACTTTTGGGGCGGATGAGTTGTGGCAATTGCTGCGCTTGCTGTACCCGGCGATGACTGCTGCCCAATGGGCCAAACTGCGCGTCAGCTACCCGCAAAGCATGGCCAAAGGGGTTCGGCAGGAACTGGTCTTTTGGCGGCAACTTTTGCGAAAACTTGCGCACCCACAACAACGTTCAGACTTGACGGCTAAGCCTTCCGCAGCCCCACCGGCGGCCAGGGAAGAAACGGATGCAGCGGAAACACCACTGTACTTGAACCATGCCGGACTGGTCTTGCTGCATCCTTTCCTACCAACCCTCTTGCGAGCGTGGGGCTGGGCCGACGAACGGCGCATCCTGCATCCCGCCCCAGCGGCGGCCCTGCTGTACAGCCTCGCCACGGGAACCAGTCCGGAAGGCGAATGGCAACTGGTACTCCCAAAGATACTGCTGGGCCTGCCACTGGCCGACGCCCTGGAGGTGGTAACCGTCTCCCCCGAACAACTGGCCGCCGGGGAAGAAATGATCCGGGCCGCCATCGAACACTGGACTGTCCTGGGCAAGACCTCGGTAGCCGGATTCCGGGACAGCTTCCTGCAACGCCCCGGCCGCCTGCAGCATACAGAAAATGGCTGGCTCCTGACCCTGGAACAGCGCCCCTACGATATGCTGCTGGACCAGTTGCCGTGGCAGCTGAATTATGTGCAGTTGCCGTGGATGGAGGAGGTTGTTAGGGTGGGGTAAAGGGGGGAAAGTGTAAAGGGGGGAAGTGTAAAGGGGGAAAAGTGTAAAAGGGGGGAAAGGGGGGAAAGGGGGGAAAGGTGGGAAGGTGGGAAGTTTAACGGTCTAGATCCTCCCCCCTGCCCCCTCCAAAGGGGGACTTTAGACTGTGCTCCGCCTTCGAGCCGATCGATTTTTCGGCAGTGCTCGCGAGTGACCGTATATAACAAATATAGACGGTCAAAAGTCCTCCCCCCTACCCCCCTCCAAAGGGGGATTTTTGACCTTGCTCCGCCTTCGAGCCGATCGATTTTTCGGCAGTGCTTGCGAGTGACCGTATCCGACAAATATAGACGGTCAAAAGTCCTCCTCTGGAGGAGGTGTCACGCCCAGGCGTGAGCGGAGGAGGAAAGTGGCTTGAAGTCGGAGGTGGGAGGTCGGAGGTGGGAAATAGGGCTGTGTGTAAAGGTGGAAAGGAGGACAAGTGTAAAAGTGTAAACGTGTAAAAGAATGAAGACAACTGCGGAAAAAAGCACCCACAGTAAGCCGACTACCAGTCATCATGGCCAGGAGGCGGTGGGGCATTTTATTCCGCCCACAGTACAGCCGAAGCTGACGGTGAACAGCCCCGATGACCCACTGGAAAGGGAAGCCGACACGATGGCCAGCCAGGTCGTCACAGGGGAGGCTACTACCCAGCTGCAGGACGGCAACAACCTGCGCCGAAAAGAAATGGCCGAAGCAGAAACGGTGCAGCGGCAGGTTGGCGAAGAAGAAGAGGAGATGGTGCAGCGCCAATGTACCGATTGTGAAGAGGAAGAGGAAACGGTGCAGCGGCAGGTGAGTGAAGAGGAGGAAGAAGTCGTACAGCTCCAGGTGAGTGAAGAGGAGAAAGAAGTTGTACAACTCCAGGTGAGTGAAGAGGAAGAAGAAGAAATGGTACAACGCCAGTGTGCCGATTGCGAGGAAGAGGAGGAAACCGTGCAACGCCAGGCCAGTGAAGAGGAGGAAGAAGAAACGGTGCAACGCACAAGTGCCGGAAGTGCAGGCGGCCAAAGTGCCCCTCCCATCGTGGGTGCCGTCGTCAGAAGTGCAGGGCGCCCGCTGGACACCACCACGCGGCGCAGTATGGAAGGCAGCTTCGGGGCCGATTTCTCCGGGGTGCGGGTACACCACGACCAGCAGGCGCAGCAATCGGCGCGTGCGATCTCGGCCCAGGCCTATACCTACGGCAACCACATTGCCTTTGCGCCGGGAAAATACGAGCCCCATACCCAGCGGGGACAACACCTGCTCGCCCACGAGCTGACCCACGTGGTACAGCAAGGCGAGGGCGTTCAGCGCCGCGTGGAGAACGGCAATGCCAATACCACTACTCCTTCGACACCAGGCACTGCTACCAACGCCACACCGGCAGGCAGTGCGACCAATGCGCCTGCTCCCCTACCACCCGCTACGGGCCCGGCGCCCATCCAGCCTGAAGTAGCGGGCACTGCACCTCAGGCCCCCGCTGCACCGCCGGCAGCAGCCCCGGAAGTTCTGCCCGCCGCCAGCCCGGAGCCCGCTGCTGCCGCTCCGCTGGAGCCCCTGATGCCGCCGCCGCCCGAAACCCTGGGGCCCGCCGCGCGCAGCCGGTTGAGCAACGCCCAACAAAATGCCGGTACCGCCGCCGCCGCCAATGCCGATCTGCCCACTGCCGAAGACCTGACGCAGGAAGCCCGCGGGGGCGTGACCGAACCCACCGCCGAGACCGATGCCCGCGCCAGTGGCGCCCTGGCGGCCAGCCTGAGTGAACGCCTGGCCCCGAGCCCGGAAATCCTGGAATTGTGCGCAAACATCCGCCGCATCATTCGCGAAAGGCGGCCACCCGACGAAGAATCGCTGACCAGCGCCGACCCCGAAGCCGCCGCCAATGCTGCCGGATCGGAACTCAACGACAGTATCGATGCCGATGTGGAGCGCGTGGAAGGCGATTACGACGAACTGGACGAAAACCCCACGGGTACCCCCGAACAGGTGGGCGAAACGGTAGAGACCCCGCCCGCGGAAGTCGCTGAGCCCGCCATCGGTGCTGCCGGGGCTACGCCCGACCCCCTGACCGCGGAAGATGTTTCGCTCGACGCCGACGCCGCCAATTCGGCCCAACAAATGGCCGACGCCGGGATGAGTACCCCCGTAGCCGCTGAAATCCAGGATGGCCCCGTGGCCGAAGCCCGGGCCACCCAGCAGGAGTTGGAAGAAAGCGCAGCCATAGACCCGGCAATCGTGCTCGCCGAGCAGGATGCTGCCCTCATGAGCTCGCGGGCCGACATGGAAGCCCTGCAGGCACGGGCGCTGCAGGCGCTGGAAAATTCCCGCGCCGGTTCCGTGGCCGCCACGGGCACGCAGCAGCAAGACCTGGTCAGCAGCGAGGTAGACCAACGGGAAGTACTGGGTGAGCGCGCGGAAACCATCTTCACCGATGCCCAGAACCAGGTGAATACCTTGCTGGAGCCGCTGACCCGCACCGCGATGGAGATGTGGGACAATGGCAAGGAACGCATCGCCACCGAGTTTGAGCAGCACCTGGCCAGGGTGCAAAGTTGGATCGACGACCGCCACTCCGGCTTCGGCGGTGGCCTGACGGAACTCTGGGACGACCTCACGGGGTTGCCCGACTGGGTGACGGACGAATACAATGATGCGGAGCGCGATTTTGGTGACAGTGTGTGCGATTTGATCCAGGAAATTTCTCTTTTCGTCAACGGGGTGATCGTTACGTGTGAGGAACTGATCGATACGGCTAACCAACAAATTGACGAAATCTTCACCAATGCCGGTCCCGAACTCGCCGAATGGGCCGCTACCCAACGCGAGCAATTTCAAGGGCGCCTGGATGGCTTGCGCGAGCAGGTATCCACCACCCAACAAGACTTCAACCGCGACCTCACCGACCGCGCCGCGCAAGCCGTTCAGGAAGTGCGGGAGCAGGTACACGCGCTGCGGGAAGCGGCGCGCGGGCTGCTGGGTCAGATAGCCAACGCCATCGCCGAATTCCTGGATGATCCCATCCGCGCTATTATCAATGGATTGCTCCGGCTGGTGGGGATAGACCCGGCAGCCTTCTGGGCTTTGGCCGCGCGCATCGAGCAGGTGATCAGCGACATTGCCAACGACCCCCTGGGCTTTGCCAGCAACCTGTTGGCGGCCATCGGCGCAGGTTTTGACTTGTTCTTCGACAACTTCTTCACCCACCTTTTCGAAGGCTTCATCCAGTGGATCTTCTCGGGGCTGGGAGCCGTGGGGGTAGAAATTCCCGCCGACTTCTCGCTGGGCAGCATCATCACCTTCTTCCTGCAGCTGATGGGCATCACCTGGGAGCGCATCCGGATGCTGCTGGCCCGCCACATTGGCGAAGAAAACGTGGCCCTCCTGGAGCAGGCTTATACGATCATTACGGATTTGATCGAGCTGGGCCCCGCTGGTGTGTTTGAGTTGATCAAAGAGCAGTTGGATCCGCAGCAGATTCTGGATCAGGTCATTCAGATGGCCGTAGATTTTGTGATTGAGACCCTGGTCACCCAGGCGACGATCCGGATCGCGTTGCTGTTCAATCCGGTGGGGGCGATTGCGCAAGCCATCGAAGCCATCTATAAAATTTTGAAGTGGATTTTCCAAAATGCCGCCCGCATCTTCACCCTGGTGGAGTCGGTGGTAAACGGGATGGCCGATATTATAGCCGGTAATATTGCTGGCATGGCAGCCACGGTAGAAAATGCGCTGGCGCGGTTGCTGGTGCCGGTGATCGACTTCGTCGCGGAGTTCATGAGCCTGGGCGGCTTACCCGAGCGGGTAGCCGACATGGTTCGGGGCTTGCAAGCCTGGGTAGAAGGTATCCTCGACCGGGTGATCGGCTGGCTGGCGGGGCAGGCGCGGGCGATCTTGTCGGCGTTGGGAATTAGCGAGGATGCCGATCCGGAGGCGGAGGGCGAAGCCGCGGGGGGCGAACTGGAGGATAGTGAGGTGGGCGCCAGC
Organism: Bacteroidota bacterium; assembly: GCA_003045895.1. GTDB lineage: Bacteria > Bacteroidota > Bacteroidia > Chitinophagales > Saprospiraceae > Lewinella. The sequence continues at coordinate 29,187 of PZPC01000016.1, read as the reverse complement.
ATCAACTTCCAGGCGGGTGGCGAACAGCACCGTCTGTGGGTCAATGCCAGCGGGGGCCAGGTAGAATTGATGGTTGCCTCGGATACACCCATGTCGGTAGCAGCCCGGCTCACCCAGTGGGAAGGGCGGGTGAGCGAACTGGCAGACGCTGACCAGGGGCGGGCCAGGTCGCTCATCGGCGTCGTCCGCAGCCAGTACGAACACGTCAAAGACGAAGGCGAACAAGCCCAACACGCCCTGGATGAAGCCCAAACCGACCCTTCGGCCGAGGCGATTGCCCACGCCCAGCAGGAGGACACCCAGGTGGAGCAGGCGGAACAGGCGATGACGGATGAGTTGGGGGCGTTGTTTGATTTGTTTGAGGGAGGGGTGCCCGATCCCGAATGGCTTGACCTGCGAAGAACCTTCACCACCACTGATGAGGAACCCCATTCCATCTACTTCGAAAGGAACGGAGAAGAGATAGACTTGATACGGGCCAGTGATTTGCCTACCGAAATATTAACGTACTTAAACACTTTGACCTACGAAGACGACGATCCCCGGAAGGCAAGCTTAAGCAGGGCAAAGGCAGTGGCAGGAGAAATAAAATTATTAACCCGCACGCCGACCACGGGTCAAACCGCCACAACTGCGGCCGAAGAATCAACCATTGTTCCGAAAATAAGTGAATTGTCACAGCTGTTAATCACGTTGGTGGAAGATGAGGACACAACGGTTGCATTACCCCCTACCGCAGACTGGTCGCAGCGCCTTAACAACCCGCCCAGTGCACATTATTCCAGGGTCTATCTGTTGTCCTCTCTGACTGCCTCCGGTGGTGGCGGGGCTTCGGGCACTTCTCCCGAATACGAGTTCACCGTGGGGCAAGGCTGGGTGCGGATGCACTTGATCCCTTATTCGGTGGGAGGATTCGGTGGGCCAGATAATTGGGTGGCAGCGCCTTCAAATGTAAATTCTGGTGGCCCCGTACGTAGTTTTGAAACTGGTTTAGAAACCCTGGTTCGATCTCAGGCTATTCCGCCAGGACCGGGGAGGCGCGAGCGCGGTGCCGAGCCTGTCCAACCTTCTGTGGTTTGGGTAGAAACTGAGGTGACGGGGTATCGCCCCGCGTTTACCGACAACATGAACAGAGACTTGCATTTTGCTTCAGGAGTAGAAATGCAATATGGCTTATACCGGCCTGAAGGAGGAAATTGGGTAAAAGTAGCGGCGCCAGTAAGTAGACAAAACGTGGGTATTCCTCCTCCTGCGGACAACAGGATCAGGTTATCCTCTGCTTCTGGCACAGCTATGGGCAATAGCGGTTTACCACATTTGTCAAATCCCCGTTACGGTGGCAGGCTGATTACCCTGATCAAACAAGTACGGCAAGCTGGATTCGGTAGTTATGATATCCTGGAGGCCAGGCTATTAGCTGTTACCTTAAATTCCAGATTATTCACCCCTGAATTAATTGAAACCATAGTGGAGGATTTTAGAAATAATCCTAATATTGTTTTGAGATAACCAATCTGTGCATGAAAGCAAAAGAAGTAGCAGCAAAATTTACGACACTAAAAAAAGAAATTGGAAAGATAAAAAGCCTGGAAGATGTACGCGTTAAAACGCGCCCTGCATATACGGACAAGCAGTTGGCTCAACTGGAAAAACAATTTAATTTTATTTTTCCAGAAAGCTTAAAAGCTTATTACCAGTCTACCAATGGCCATCGAATTTCCTGGAAAAAACACTTGCCGAATCAAACCTTGATTGGGCAATCCACAGGCCTTTCTTTACCCGCCGCCATAAATGGGAAAGTGACTTCTTATTACAAAGGAGAATTGCGTACAGATGTCTCTTTTTATCCCACACATTTAGATGCGGCGCAAAAGGAGACCCTACAGCAATTCTGGCTGTTCGAGCAATTGTATCTGGACCAATTTGTTTTAATAGCAAAAGAAAACTGGCATGACCAGATTGAATTGTATCTCTACGAACCCCCTTATTCAATTAAGCGTATTGAGCTCTCTTTTGCCGAATATCTCCAAAACTTATTTGACAACAAAGCACAAATCAATTGGCAACAGCAATTTATCAGTCAAGACGCCAGAAATGAGAAATTAGTTGCGCAATATAAATTGGAGGCCAAGGCATTGGCAGCCCCCCTACCTGTTGTTGTTGAAACCAACCCATCGGGCTATCCTGCACAATTGGAAAAACTACTGACCCAGTTGAAAGGAAACAAAACTATTGAAGGCATCAAAATAACAAAATCCCCAGCTCCTCATCCGTCGGTGATAGAGAAAATTGAACGGGAATTGGGCACCACCTTTCCGTCTGAATTACTGGATTTCTATACCACCTTAAATGGCTTTCGCCTATACTGGAAAAGCAAATTACCTGACGGGAAAGCTTTTTTCGGGATCATCAATATTCCTCCACTGGAAGTAGCCTTTGGAGGTAAAAAAGCGGAAGAAACATTAGTTTGGGATGAATACGCCACTTATGGCATATTATGGGCAGATGACACTCCCATAGAACAGCCAACAGTATATCAGTCCATTCTCAATAAACGTATTTTTGACCAACACCTTACTTCCACCCAATTGTTAATGAGCATCGAAGACGGTAAGGTTCAATTTTATTCCTGGGTAGACCAACAGTTGCAACCATTGGCTATCTCTTTTCAAACCTTAATGGGATTTATTTTTGCAACAGGAGGGCTTGAAAACTATCCTTTTTTCTTAACCAAATACGAAGAGGTAGCTACCTTCAAAGCCGGCTTTGTTGAAAAAGTCAGGACGTTTAATCTAAGTTTTTCAATGTAAATAGTCAATTAGGATATACTTATCTTAGCACTATGAAAGCGCAAAAAAATACGATTGCCAATAACCTGGCCGATGGATTGGAATGGTTGCGAAAAGCGATAGACCAAAGAATTGCAACAACTTTGTCCAATAAACCGACAACCTTCGAATGGGATACCCAGGCACTACCCATTCCAATCATAAATGGTCATTTGCCCAATCTTTACGAATACATCTTATTGATGTTGGCCCTCGCCCCACAGGTAAAATCCGACTTCTTCGACAACATCCTAAAACCCCACTTCCCCGACGGCCACAACTTCCCGGCCTTCGGCGGCGTGCGGGGCAAAAACCACCGCGGCATCTTACCCACTGGCGAAACGGCGCAGTTTATCCTTGCTGGCAACGACGTCGGCCAGCGGTTGGCCGTGCAGCAGCTGTTCAGCCCGGCGCACTGGTTTGCCAAAGAAAGTATCCTGCACCTGGAGGAACTGCCCCCTGGCGAGCCCCTCATGAGCGGCCGCCTGCTGCTCGACCCCGAATGGCTGGAGCGCATGACCAGTGGCCAGCTGTCGACGCCCCGCTTCAGCACCCAGTTCCCCGCCGAACTGCTCACCACCCACCTCACCTGGAAAGACCTCGTGCTGCCCGGCAAGACGCTGGAACAGGTCGCAGAACTCCGCATCTGGATGGACCACCACGCCACCATTCAAGCCACCTGGGACCTGCAGCGCCACCTGAAGCCGGGCTACCGGGCCCTCTTCTACGGCCCGCCGGGCACGGGCAAAACCCTCACCGCTACCCTGCTGGGGCAGGCGGCCCAGCGACTGGTGTTTCGGATCGACCTCTCCATGGTGGTCTCCAAATACATTGGGGAAACCGAAAAAAACCTGGCGAGCCTCTTCGACAAAGCCGCCAACAAAGACTGGATCCTCTTTTTTGACGAGGCCGACGCCCTCTTCGGCAAACGCACCGAGGTGCGCGATGCCCGCGACAAATACGCCAACCAGGAGACGGCCTTCCTGTTGCAACGGGTGGAGGCCTTTCCGGGCCTGGTAATCCTGGCTTCCAACTTGCGTAAAAACATCGACGAGGCCTTCGCCCGCCGCTTCCAGTCGATCGTCTATTTCCCTTTCCCGGACGCCCAGCAACGGCTGACCTTGTGGAATAAGATCTTGCCCGCAGAGGTGCCGCGCAGCGCCGAGGTGGACCTGGAACGCCTGGCCACAGCCTACGAACTGAGCGGGTCGAATATTGTCAATATCGCGCAGTACGTGGGTTTGCAAATGCTGGCGCAAGGCACGCAGCAGTTGGAACTGCCCCTCGTGCTGGAAGGTATCCGGCGGGAATATGCGAAGGAGGAGAAGTTGTTGTGAGGGGGATCGGTAGGGGGATAGATTTACTGTTGAAGTCGGAGGTCAGAGGTGGGAAGTCGGAAATATTAGATCCCGAATTCCGTGGTCTTTATCCGACGTTTTATAAAATCGGAGGAGCAACATGAAGCGGAAGTCCTGTTACTTCGGACTTCCGATTTCCCATTTCCGACTTTGAAAGCTGTGAGAGAAGGAGTCGAACCTTCACGAGGAAGTTAGTCAAGGCACAAAGTTTTAGTGGTCAACCCTAGTTGCTCAAGGCAACTTTACACCTGATTTATCCTGTTATCCCCACCCCCGAGACAAGAGGGCATGGCTGCCAGTTTCATCACCTCACAAGGTGGTGGTCGGAGGTCAGAGGTGGGAAGCCGGAAGTATTTATGTTCCGAATTCCTTGGTCTTTATCCGACGTTTTATAAAACCGGAGGAGCAACATGAAGCGAAAGTACTTTTACTTCGGACTTCCGATTATCCCATTTCCGATTTTTAAAGCTGTGAGGGAAGGAGTCGAACCTTCACGGGGCAGTTAGAGAAAATCAGGACGCTTAAAAAGCCCGAAGCTCGTTGAGAGCCATAATTTCTTTTGTACTGTGCTCCCCACCCCCGAGACAGGAGGGCATGGCTGCCAGTTTCATCACCTCACAAGGTGGTGGTCGGAGGTCAGAGGTGGGAAGTCGGAAGTATTTAGGCTCCGAATTCCGTGGTCTTTATCCGACGCTTTATGAAGTCGGAGGTGGGAAATCGGAAGTGGGAAGTAAATCCCATGTTCCTATAACTTGCTCCTGAACTTCGTCTCATCTTGTTGCTTTCAACTGATGATGTGACAAATGTAAAGCAAATAGGCCTTTTATTACAAATTTTTCAACGATTAAAATTAATTTTTACATTTTGTTCAAAAAATACACTTAAACGGTATTAAATTATCAAAATCAACGGAATAGAACTTGTTCAAATTGAGGATTTCATAATTCCAAAATAAAAGAGCTTATCGTGGGGCTTTTTTCCAATGGCCAAAGCCTTTTTCAGCAGCTTAACCGGCCGCGTAACGCATCAGATACGCACAGATAAGCGCCCCGTAAGTACCTAGTGCATAGCCCAATACCGCCATCAGCACGCCCACTGGCGCCAGGGCCGGGCTAAAGGCCGCTGCTACGACGGGTGCCGACGCTGCCCCCCCTACATTGGCCTGGGAACCGACGGCCACGAAGAAAAACGGCGCTTTGATCAGCCAGGCTACGAAAAGCAGCAGGGCCACGTGAACCAGCATCCAGATGGCGCCAATGACAAAGAGCCCGAGGTTGTTGATGACATCTCCGAGGGCCATGTGCATGCCGATGGTGGCTACGAGGATATAGATGAAGATGCTGCCCCAGCGCGAAGCCCCTACCCCTTCCAGTGCCCGAAAACGGGTAAACGAAAGCACCAGGCCAATGGTGGTAGCAATCACCACCAGCCAGAAGAAGCCGCTGAGCAGGGAGTTCATCCCGGCAGCCTTCAGGCCGTCAGCGTGCGGCGCCAGCCAGGTGGTGATAAGGTCGGCACCCCAGTGCGAAAGGGCTACCCCACCAAAACCGACGGCCAGCAGCATGTACATCTCGGTAGCGGTAGGAATTTTCCTGATGCTGTCCTGGTAATCTTCCACCCGCTTCTCCAAATCTTTGATGGCGGAATTGTCGGCCTTGAGCCAGCGGTCGATGCGGTCGGAAATTTTAGCGCCGTAGAGCAGGAATCCCATCCAGATATTGGCCACCACAATGTCGACCACCACCATAGAAGCGAATACGCTACCGGGGACCTCGAAGATCTCCTTCATGGCCGTCTGGTTGGCGCCGCCGCCGATCCAGCTGCCGGCAATGGTGCTCAGGCCGCGCCACAACTGATCGGGCTCAATGCCGATGAGGTTGGGAAACAGGTAAGAAATGAGGAGCAGCGCCACGGGCCCACCAATGATGATGCCCACGGTAGCCGTGAGGAACATAATGATGGCCTTGGGCCCCAGCCGCATGATACCTTTGAGGTCGATACTAAGGCACAACCAGATCAAACTGGCTGGCAGCAAATACCGGCTGGCGACAAAATAGAGCCCCGAGCTGCGCTTGAAACTGCTGAAAAGACTGTCGTCGAAACCCGCCTGCCCAAAAATTTTCTCGATCTCCGCTACCGAAGCGTTGGCCGGAATCCGCAACCCGTTTTCCCGGGCCAGGTCGAAGATGCCCGGCTCGAACCAGTCTTGCGCAACGAGGTTGAGCGGCCAGTGCAGTAGGGCAGGCAGAAAATAGCACAACAATATAGGAGGCACAAAAGTGTAGAACCGCTGCCAGCCTTTGCGCTCGCTGCTAGAAGTGGCAAATACAAAAGCGAGACACATCATGAGGATACCGAAAACAATGGCATCGTTGGTAAAAAATGGCTTCATGCGCAGGTATTGATCGGGTGAGAAATTGTGTGGCGTGAAAGTAGGGAATTTTAGGCAATGGTTTGATGGGCATGGGGGGTGAACTGGATTTGAGGGAGGGACCCCAGGCAGGACTGTCGAATCTGAAAATAGATAATATGATCAACAGCGTTTTCTTCTAAAGTTGGTTCTCGCACTTGCCACGTCTTCAGCGTGGGCGACGCAGCGCAGCAACCTGCCACGTCTTCAGCGCCGGCGGCTCGCAACGAAAAAGCTTGCCACGCTTTTTAGCGTGGGCGGGGATGGGTTTTCTTAAGTGCGCCATTTCGGATAAATATCGCCACAACGTATTAAGTATTTCCAGATTCGACAGCCCTGGGGGGCGAAGACTCTTTCTTCCTGACGCGCTTCCCACTTCGTAAATCTCCCAGTATCCTTCCCAGCGTCAACTGGCTAATTGCTGAAAGGGGACCAGGCAACACATCTACCCCCCCTTTTTTTAAAAACATATTGAGTTTTATTTTTTTTATAAAAATATTTTGTTGTCAAACAAAAACCACTTATATTTATATCTCTAAAGAGCAAGTTGGCTGCTTGCTCCCAATTCATAGGTAACTACCCTCACGCAGTCAGTGAGTGATTTCAGTGGTTTTTTTTAACGCAATGCTGGCTTTTTCGTGCTTCACACGAAGAAGGTATAGAAGCGTGTCCCTGTTGATAGTTTGATGGGGATGTGAGGTGAACTGGACCCGAGGGAGGGACCCGCCCTGGCGGGTGTGCGCGCTAGCCAAATCAACCCCATCCACCCCCTCAATCCCCCACCTCCGCCAGTCACAAATTATTGACAAATAGCTAGTTATAAATAACAGATTGAATCCTAGCGCTTGTTTAAAATTTAACAATTGGTCTCCAAATGTCCCTTTTTCGTTTATACTTCGTTACAGAACCGGGCTTGATAGCGCTGCTATCATCCCGAACCTGCGCCTCATCAATACAAAAAATGAATCGTTTTCAACATGAAGGTCGAAGTTTAAACAAGCTCTTGCTCACCCAAAAAAATCTTACATCTGAAATCTTAAATTTTACATGATTTAAAATTTCCGATTTCCGATTTCCGGCGCCCCTTTTACACTTTTCCCCCTTTACACTTTTACACTTCCCCTCCCTCAATCCCCCGCCAGCAGCATCACCATCTTCCACTCCTGGTCTTCACCCCGCTGAAAGCCAGCGCGCCAGCCAGCGGGTGAGCGGACAAATTTCCCAAACAGGAACCCTTCGGTACCGTCTGCCAGCTTCACTTTCACCCAGGGGTAGGTTTCACCGCTGATGGTCTCTTCCACGGGGGTAGTTTCTATTATTTCCACCAGGTCGTAGGAGATCGTCCGGAGCACCTGGGTATTCAGACCCGGACCCGCGCGCATCCGTACCCCGGCGCCGACGACCGCCCCCATAATAAGCGGATCAGCCACCGCCGGAAAACACGGCCCTACGTAAGGGGCTTCGAAATAGTCGCCTTTGGAAGTGAACTGGCCGCCCAGATCCAGGAGGATGCGCAGGGTGGGCCACAGCTCGGAGTGGGGAATTTTGTCCGGGCTGTCGAGATTCCAGGTGCTAATAAATGCTTGCAAGCCGTTGTCACTATCGAAACCCACCTTGATGTCGTTGCTGACGTACTTGAGGAGTTTGAAGATATTTTTCTCCGCTACAATGGTGCGCAGCTCTTCGCGAAACAGGAAGAAGAGGGTATCCCGGGGCGCTTCGTCTCCTGGATTCACCTTGCCTGGTTCCATGATACACTTGAGGGGAATTTCCGGATCGGCGCTCGCCAGGTAATGTTGATACAGTTGGCGAAGGCTATCGGTAATGGCCGCAGGTCGGTTGGCGTTGTCGGAGGTGTCTCCATCGTCGGAAACGGGTGCTGGCTGACTGCAGGACACCGCAAAAAGCAGGACACCGCAGAGGAAGGATAATAATTTCATCATGACTTTTTTTGTAGGTGGATGGGTACCAAATGACCCCTGACACGGTTAGCTCTAAAGATAAAATTTATCTTCTTCACCACCTGCATATCAGCCAAAGATAATGGACTTGTTCTGATGGCTTTTAACACCCGTTAAAACCTTGGAAGACCGGGCTCCGCTATCGTAGACTATGTCCATAGCCGTCAGGCTAAGGATTACGAACCCGCAGCGTAAAATTTGATTTATTGATTCCTTTCAATGAGGATGTCGACCCCAGTGGAACCACAAAGGGAAATTGGATACTTCGAAATTGGATGGGCTTTCACCCTGCTGGGGCTATTAGGACCGCGCGCATTGGTGTTTGGTACAGTTAAAATCTCGCCTTCGAACCTGGTAACAGGCTGGTAGCTCCCTGGAACTCCTAATTACCAGTCCCGGAGGGACGACACATCTTTGCCAGGGTCGTCAGACCCTGGACGAGGTGCCCCTAGAAAAGAGTCCTGTAAGGACGAAAGATTTTTCGATCGTGGGTTGAAATTTCATCTAATTGTCGTAGACTGGAACCTTTAGCCTGACGCCTATGGACTTTGTCTACGCGTAAATAGCAACAGCAGCCTGTGACTGCGGTGGCAGGCAACGCTGAAGACGTGGCAGGCAACTACGATACGCTCATCTCGCATGGAGCGTATGGTATCGCGGATGCAATCCGCGACAATCCTGGTCAAATTACGTGCGTACTAAGATTAACCGATGTTTTTCGGCCTCCCAGGTTTACAGCCAAATCCAAGGGTAAAATTCGCTATTCCCACAAATAAAATCGGTACCCCCTCCGGAGGTCTACACAGGGTAAACCTCCGGAGGGGGTACCGATTATGCCGTAAGATGGCTGGGGCAGATGGCTCCGGTGTTTGGGTACCCCCCGGAGGTTGAAACAAACTTAACCGGCAGGTACGGTGCGCTGACTATTTTGTAATTAAAGTCAGGCAACAGACCACTAGCGCTCCAACACCACCTTCCTGACCACCCTGCCCTGGGTAGCGGCATCCCGCACTTCGAGCAGGTACATGCCGGTGGGGAAAGTAGTCAGATCGAGTTGGCGTGAGTTTGACCATTGACCCACCAGCTGCCCCAGGGCATTGGAGAGCCGGACCTCCAACACTTCGTCCCCATCCTGGCGGAGGTTAAGCAGCCCCGTCGTCGGATTGGGATAGACCAACAGGCCAGCCAACTGCTGGTCGGCTTCCGTGAGGCTGGAAATGAATTCCCCGCAGACCAGGTAGTGGAGGTATTCCGCCGAGCGGTTGATGTAGAGTATAGTCGTTTCTGCCGAGCTCTGGAAATAGCTGACGTGTCCCTGGCTGTTGGCAATGACGAACAACTGGTTTTCTACCCCTACGGCGTCGGCCTGCTCCTTGAGCAGGAAGCTGCCTTCTACGTAAATGATGTCAAACCCCAGAATCGTAGCAGGTGCGCCCATAAAGGGAACAATCGGATCCAGTTGGTCGTGCACGCTAAAGAACGGGGGGTCTTCGGCATCAATCCAGGAAGCGTCGTTGAGGGCGCCGGAGAAGTTGACCACCCCCTGCACAGCGCTGCTGTACTGTAGGTTGTCGCTGCTGTTGCCTTCCAGTCCGCCGTTGGCTTCGATGATGGCTGCCAGCGCGGGCGTGAACGTATCGGTGTCATCCAAAAAGGCGGTATGAGCAGCCGTGATGGCGCCGGCCGAAATGCCGCCCACAAATACGTAGTCCGCATCAATGCGGTAGACATTGTCGGTAGCAGCGTCTTCACGCAAAAAGCGAATAGCGGCTTTCATGTCCGAAACGGTTTTGATCACCACATCCTGCATGGTTTCGCCCGAAGGGATGGGAAATAGCGGGCCGTCGTAGAGGCGGTAATCGATGCTAACGGCCACGAATCCTTTTTTGGCGTAAGCCTCACACAAAAAGGCCATATCCGCACGCACCCCCGAGATGAAGCTGCCACCGTAGGCCAACACGATTACCGGCCGGTTGGCCAGGTCATCACCGGTGGGTTCGTAGATGTCCATGAACAATTCCTGGGCATTGCCGGCAATGGTGGTGTTTTCACCAAACTTCACGGCCAGCGTGGTCGTTACGTCACTGAAAACGTCGAGTCGGTAGCGCATTCCGTCGCAGCTGGGGTGATTCTGGGCACCGAGTTGGGACAAAAACAGTAGCAGGCAAATTGAAAGTATACTTCGCATCATAATTGTTTTTTGGTTGTAAATAAATGATAAACGCAGGCGTAAAAAACCCGTCGAAGGTAAGAAACGTTTGTTATTGCGAGAGGGTATTTATCTTTGCCTGCTCATTTTTTTATTTTTCAACAACCTGACCAATGTCCTACGCCTACCTCGTCGACAGTATCCGTACCCCTTTCGGTAATTTCCGCGGCACCCTATCCACCGTGCGGGCCGACGACCTGGCGGCGATCCCCATCAAAGCCCTGGTGGAACGACAGGCCAGCATCCCCCAGGACGCCTACGACGAAGTCATCCTGGGCTGCGCCAACCAGGCTGGCGAAGACAATCGCAATGCCGCCCGCATGAGCCTCCTGCTGGCGGGGTTGCCATGGTCGGTCCCCGGCGAAACCGTCAACCGGCTTTGCGCTTCCGGCATGTCGGCCATCATCCACGCCCGGCGGGCCATCCTGGCCGGCGACGCCGACCTGATCATCGCCGGTGGCATAGAGCACATGACCCGGGCCCCCTGGGTGACCTCCAAAGTATCTACCCCCTTTGGCAACGATGCCGAAATGCACGACAGCAGCTTTGGCTGGCGCTTCGTCAACAAAAAAATGCACGACCTCTACGGCACCGACGGCATGGGCGTAACGGCCGAAAACCTGGCAACGATGTACCAGATTAGCCGGGAAGCCCAGGACCAGTTCGCCTACTGGTCGCAGATGAAAGCCACCCACGCGCAGGCCAACGGCCGGCTAAGCCGCGAGATCGTGCCCGTGACCATTCCCCAACGCAAAGCAGCAGCCCTGGTATTTGCCCACGACGAATTCGTCAAACCCGCCACCAGCCTGGAGGTGCTCGCTCAGCTCCGCACGGCCTTCAAAAAGCAGGAAGCCGGTGGAACCGTCACGGCAGGCAATGCTTCGGGCCTCAACGACGGCGCCGCCGCCGCCCTCATCGCTTCGGAAGCGGCCGTAAAAAAATACAACCTGAAGCCACTGGCGCGCATCGTGAGTTCGGCCGTGGTTGGGGTGGAACCGCGCATCATGGGCATCGGTCCGGTCGGCGCCTCCCGCAAAGCCCTCCAACGGGCCGGCCTCACCCTGGCGGAGATGGGTGTCCTGGAGCTGAACGAAGCCTTCGCCGCCCAGGTCCTCGCCTGTACCCGCGAGCTCGGCCTGGCCGACGATGACCCACGCATCAACCCCAACGGCGGCGCCATCGCCATTGGTCATCCACTGGGCGTGTCGGGCACGCGCATCCTGCATACCGCCGCCCTCGAATTGCACGAACGCCAGGAACGCTACGCCCTGGCCGCCATGTGTGTGGGCGTAGGCCAGGGGTACGCCACCATCCTGGAGCGCGTTTAAACCGCTGGCAACCATTTTAGCAAAACATTAACGCCCCGGCGAGGTACTACTAATCAATAATGGCCGAACTTTGGCGTTTGATAAACAATGGCTTCTATGAGCCAGGCAGCTATTGGGTGCTTAAACCAAATAATGCCCCATAAAACGACACAAACAAAATGAAGATGTTGAAACCATTGATGTTGATGAGCCTGGGACTTTTGTTAAGTGCCAGCGTTTTCGCACAAGACTACACCAAGTCGACCGACTCGGATCCGGCGGCCAAAGCCATTCTCGACCAGGTGCGCAAGAAATACGAAGCCTACCGGACCATCGAGGCGACCTTTAGCCTGGACATCGAACTGGCAGAGCAACCCAAAGAGGTACAAGAGGGCAAGCTGGCCCGCAGCGGCACCCAATACCGCGTTGAATTTGGTGGCCAGGAGGTCTTTTCTGATGGTGCTGCACTGTACCTGATCATGTCCAACAACAAATCGGTACAGATCAACAACCTCCCCGAACCCGGCGAAGACACCGGCCTTTTATCCCCTGAATCGCTGTTCAACTTTTACGACAACGGCCAGTTTATCTACTCCCTCATCGATACCCGTACCGAACAGGGCAAGGTGGTACACATCATCGAATTCAAACCCACGGATCGCACCAGCGAATACGCCAAACTGCGCATGCTGGTGGCCCGCGACAGCAAGGACATCATGGAGGTAAAAGCATTTGCCAAGGACGGTAGCCGCTATACTTTCCGCCTGAAGAATATCACGCCGAACAAACAATTTGCCAGCGACTATTTTGTGTTCAGCAAAACCAAATACCCTGGCTACTACGTGGAAGATTTGCGGAATTGAGCACAATCAGTCGCAAATCTGATACTTCCTACACGAGGAAACTGAATTCATCCGGGAAGTAAATGTTGAGACAATAAATAAAGCGGGCGGCTTTCTCCTGGAGAGCCGCCCGCTTTATTTTGCCTTGCTACTTCGTTTGCCGACGGTTTAGCCAGGCTTTAATGGTTTAATGGCAAAATAGTAGGCCCCATTTCCTGGTGGCCTGCCTTCCCGAACCGGTAAGAAAACACCAGGCTGACCAAATAATCAGCGAAGGCGGCATCCCCGTGCCGGTATACGCCGGTTTGGGTAGTCCGCGCTTTATCCTCGTAGCTCTGGGTTCGGTTGCGGTAAACGGCGAGGGGGCAACTGGCAAAAAAGGAAAACTTGTTTTTCGAGAAGCCCACCCCTGGTTCTACGGAATAGGCATAGCCAGGTCTGCGGTAGCCGGCACTGCCGCCCAAAACATCATTAGCGGGTACCCCTTCCAGCCGCCCGCCCAGGAACGTGCTAAAGCCACTCCTGGTATTGTAAAAACCACCTATCCGTAAGGCAAACTGATCGGGACAGGAAAACGTGCTGTTTCCATTCGCCGTGGATACGCCGTTGGTTTCCTGGAAATTGAAGAGGTAGTACACGTTGGTGCTCAACCCAATGCTGTGCGACAGGGGATGGTACCCCTGCACCTCCAGGGCAATCCCAATACCACCGTCTCCGGGTTGGATGGATTGGTCGACAACCTTATCTACTTCCTGATCTTTGTTCGGGCCCTGGTTGTAAAAAGTATCCGTATAGTCAAATCGTCCGGTAGGTAGCTTTACCCCCAAACCCAGTGCGTAGTTAAAATTGTGCCGGGCAGGATCAAATAGCCAATAGCCAGCGCCCAACCGAATATCCGCCAGCCCGTTCGAACTGGTCACGTGGCGATCGCCTAATCCGTTGGGTGGATTTCCGCCATGCTCGTACATGGAAGAACGGGTATGGGACACGTAGGGCAATAGGAGGCTAAGAAAAAAGCGATCGGAGAGGCCGTAATTGATCCCCACATCGATGAAGTTAGACCGATTAATGACCTCGGTACCCTCCAACACGCGATTGATTTCTTCCACATCACCACGAAAGTGCCGAAACGACTTAAAATGCCGGAAACCTAGCTGGGTGTTGAATTCTCCTTGATGGAGATTCTGGGAATTACCAAAATTACCGCTACAGGAAGTGCCGCCCCTGATGGCCACACAACCCTGGCCTGGGCACAACACTGAAAACAACAGGGTGATAACACCGGTGAGTACGATTATTCTTTTCATATTACCAATAAAATGAGGTGATTGGGTAGCGCCAATTGCTTAGGCTTTTCACCATCAAAGTTAAGTAATATTTGTCAATTTAATCCTGATATTATTGTCAGTAACAGGATTCAAAGCAGCAATGGATCTCCTCCAATTCCTGTTGATCAGCAAAGCGATCAAGGTAGACAAATCGTTGTTGCCCAGGTTAAAGGGTTCCTTAAATCAACATATCCAGGAGGAGGGGGTTGGCGGCCGGTATGATCATTTGCAAACCTTCCCGAAAACCAAAAATGTACAGGGCTACCGCAATGGCCTGCGCAAAGTAAAAAGGAATACCAATAGCGATTGAAGTTGTGATTTATTTTGACCACCAATGGGGTACTTTGATGTATTATTCCTGTCTACTTAAGCCATTTTCTATTTAACAATCCCCTAATTTTGCTGTTAAAGGACTGTTGTTCAATTGATAACTTCAAAAAAAGACCGTGGAAAAAACAACATTAAGCATCGGCTTGCTGCAAAAACTGGTGCTGATTTTTACCCTTATCCTCCTCCTGCTGTTGGTGGTGGCAGCGTACCCTACGCCTACCCTGTTTATGGTGGCTTTGTTTTTCGGATCGGTGCTGGTCATTTTGCAGACCCTTCTGGTTTTAAAAGAAAAGTCGTGAGCGCTGGTTTCTTTATTGCTTTGGGATGAAGTTGTCCCAGGGTCGTGCTAAAAAACCGTTCCATGTCCGTATTCAGCCCCTGATGTTATACCTTTGCGGCGTAAAAAGTATGTTGCTATGGCTTGGAAATCCGCCCTCATTCGTCCTTTTGCCCGCTACGTGGCCCGCCGTATCGACCAGTGGTCGGCAGCGCCCCTGGTGGCCCAGCAGACCGTCTTTCAGGAGTTGATGGCCGGCGCAGCCCAAACCGCCTTCGGGCAAGACCACGGGCTGACCGCCAGCACCACCTACGAGGAGTTTAAGGCTAAGGTGCCCCTGCGCGACTACGAGGACCTCAAGCCCTACATCGCGCGCATCAAAGCTGGCGAACAAAGCGTACTGTGGCCGGGCCGCCCCGCCTACTTTGCCAAAACCAGCGGCACCACCTCGGGCGTAAAATACATACCCCTGACCAAAGACAGCCTGCCCAACCACTTCGGGACCGCCCGCAATGCCTTGTTCAACTACTATGCCCGCACCGGCAAGGGGCAGTGGCTCGACGGTAAGATGATCTTCCTCTCCGGTAGCCCGGAACTGGAAGAAGTGGGTGGCATCAAGACCGGCCGCCTCTCGGGCATCGTCAACCACCAGGTACCCGTCTGGCTGCGCACCAACCAGCTCCCCTCCTACGCCACCAACATTATCGACGACTGGGAAACCAAGCTGGCCCACATCGTCACCGAAACCGCCGCTGCCGACATGCGCCTCATCAGTGGGATTCCACCCTGGGTGCAGATGTACTACGAACGCCTCCTGGCCTACACCGGCAAGCGCTACGTGAAAGACATCTTCCCCCATTTCGAGGTCTTTGTCTACGGTGGTGTCAATTACGAACCCTACCGCGCCGGGCTGGAAGAGCTCGTCGGCAAGCGCCTCGACAGCATCGAAACCTACCCGGCCAGCGAGGGCTTCATCGCCTTCCAGGACAGCCCCACCGCCGACGGCCTCCTGCTGAACGTGGCGAGTGGTATCTTCTTCGAATTTGTCCCCGCCGACGAAATTTTCCACGACAACCCCACCCGCCTCCGCCTGGCCGACGTCGAAATCGGCGCCAACTACGCCCTCATCATCAACAACAACGCCGGGTTGTGGGGCTACAACATCGGCGACACCGTAGCCTTCGTGAGCAAGGCTCCCTACCGCCTCAAAGTGACGGGCCGGATCAAGCATTTCATTTCGGCTTTCGGCGAACACGTGATCGGCAAAGAGGTGGAAGCGGCGATGCTCACCGTCACCCGCGCCCTGGGGGTACGCACCGTGGAGTTTACCGTGGCCCCCCAGGTGAAGCCCCCCGAAGGCGGCCTCCCCTACCACGAATGGTTGGTGGAATTTGAACAGGAACCCGCCGACCTCGCCGACTTTGCCAGGCAACTCGATGCGGCCATGGTGGCACAAAACATCTACTACCAGGACCTCATCGCCGGCAATATCCTCCAACCTCTGAAGATCAGATCCCTGCCCCGTGATGCTTTCCGCGATTACATGAAAACCCTGGGCAAGCTGGGTGGCCAAAACAAGGTGCCGCGCCTGAGCAACGACCGGGATATTGCGACGCAATTGATCGGATCGTCCGCAGGTTAAAACGCGTGGCCAACCCGTAGGTCAACGGAAAAGTTCGCGACCTGACGACGGAACTATTCGTAAATTTACCCCCGAAAAACATCCTCACCATGCGCATACTTTTAATCCTTGGGCTGCTTTTATTGAGCTTCACCAGCCAGGCACAAACCGCCGCCGAACAGGCCCAGGCGGCCTACCAGTTGCAGGTACAGCAGCAATACCCGGAAGCGATCGAAGCTTACCAGCAACTGCTTCGGAAAGGATACCAATCTGCCGACCTCCACTACAACCTGGGGCTGGCCTACTACCGCAACCAACAACTGGGTTTCGCCATCCTGGAACTGGAAAAGGCCAACCGCCTGACCCCCTACGACCGGCAGATCACCAAAAACCTGGAACTCCTCCGCAATGAACAGGCCGACGGCCTCCTGCCCATCCCCCGCTTCTTCCTTTCCGATTGGTGGCTGCGCGTGGCCGCCCGGCTCACCCCAACCACCTGGGGAATCATGGCCATTGTGCTCTTGTTTTTAGCGGGCGCCGCCTTAATGGTGCGCAGCGCCAAACTCGCGGCCTGGCAACCAGGCGGCAAATGGGCCACCTCGCGCCGCTGGCTACCCATCATCAGCCTGGGCAGCCTGGTCCTGGCGGTGCTTTTTGTCGGACTGGCCCTGGCCCGCCAAGCCGAACTCGCCCGTACCGATCAGGGCGTGGTCACGGCCCCGGTAGTCGACCTCCACATCGCCCCCGGCGACGATGCCGAAATCGACTTCCAGGTCCACGAAGGCCTGCGTGTACGCATCGCCGATCATTTCAAAGGTTGGACCAAGGTGGTCCTCGTCGATGGTCGCGAAGGCTGGGTGAAGGCGGAGACGGTGGGGGAGATTTAGAGAGGTGGGAGGTCGGAAGGCTATAAGCCGCCGCTGCACGCCAACCAAAAAAGAGGTTGCTACCTTTAATTGCCAGCTCAAAAACAATATTTCACAAAATACTGGTAGTCAATAGCTTAAGAAAAAGGTAGTTTGAAGTGGGAGGTCGGAAGTGACCCACGCTGAAGACGTGGCAGGCAACGCTGAAGACGTGGCAGGCGCGTGTAAAAGTGTAAAAGTTGGGTAGGTATAAAAGTTAGGGCGGAGAGCTATTGGGAAGTTTCGTCTCCTCCTCGCCGCGAGCACCAAATGGATACCGGACTGGCGATCAAGAGACGGCCCAAAATCTTAAATCATACCTCTTAAATCGTACATCTTAAATTATTCAATCGGCAGCTCCAGCGGGGTCATATTCACGTTCCAGTAACGCCCTATGCCGTAGGAAGCCGACGTGGTGCCAGCCTGGGCGCTGATCATGCTGCCTACGGCAACTTCTACCGCAGCGTTGGCTTTGGCCGTCGCATTGGCCGCAAACCACTCGATGGCAAACCTATAATCACCGGCGATACCCGGCTTGCTGTAACAGATCCAGCCCTAACCCCACAAAAAAGCCCGCCCTTCCAAACGGAAGAGCGGGCTTTTTTTAGTTATCGAACCAGCAGCAATTAGCCACCGAAATCGTCAAAAGCAATATTGGCTTCGGGCACACCCAGCTCGTCGAGGGCTTTGATGACCGATGCGTTCATCATCGGCGGGCCGCAGAAGTAGTATTCCACCTCTTCGGGTTCGGGGTGGTGCGAGAGGTATTTCTCCATCACCACGGGCATGATAAACCCTTTGAAGCCGTCGCCGGGGGAATCCATATCTTCCTTGATCTGCCAGTTGTCTTCGGGCATGGGGTTGTCCAGGGCTACGTAGAAGCGGAAGTTCGGAAACTCCTTCTCGATCTGGCGGAACTGGTCGATGTAGAACAGCTCGCGGCGCGTCCGGCCACCGTACCAGAAAGACACCTTGCGATCGGTGGTCTTCAGGGTGTGGAACAAGTGGAAGAGGTGCGAGCGCAACGGCGCCATGCCGGCACCACCGCCGATGTAAACCATCTCTTTCTTCGTCGGCTTGATAAAGAATTCGCCGTAAGGACCCGAGATCGTCACCTTATCGCCGGGCTTTTGGCCAAAAACGTAAGAAGAACACACGCCGGGGTTCACCTGCATCCAGCCGTTGATAGAACGGTCCCAGGGGGGCGTAGCAATCCGGATGTTCAACATAATGATGTTTCCTTCACCGGGGTGGTTGGCCATCGAGTAGGCGCGAAACTGCTCCTCGTCGTTGACCATTTTCAGGCCCCAGAGCTGGAACTTATCCCATTCGCTGCGGAACTTGTCGGGATCATCACCGTGGTGCTCGGGGTGAGCGGTGATGTCCATGTCTTTGTATTCGATGGTCACTTTGGGCACATCGATCTGGATGTAGCCACCCGGCTGGAAGTCCATCTCCTGGCCTTCGGGCAGGCGCACCACGAACTCCTTGATAAAGGAAGCCACGTTGTAATTGGAAATCACCTCGCACTCAAATTTCTTGATCCCGAAAATTTCTTCCGGAATGCGAATGTGCATATCCTGGCGCACCTTCACCTGGCAAGCCAACCGTTTGTTTTCGGCAGCTTCCTTGCGCGTCAGGTGGTTCATTTCGGTCGGCAGCACATCGCCACCACCACTATCAATATGGCATTCGCACATGGCACAGGTGCCACCACCACCACAGGCCGAAGGCAGGAAAATACTCTTCTCAGAAAGCGCACTAAGCAAGGAAATACCAGGCTGCACTATCAAAGGATTGTCCTCGTCACCATTAACGACAATTTTCACCGCGCCTTGGGGCACCAAACGCTTGCGTGCCACAATGAGCATAACGGACAACAACATGATGACCGCCGTGAAAAGAATAACCGCTGCAACTATAATATTCATCAGATAAAGATTGTCAGTTCAATAATGCACCAACTCATTTTAAGAAAACCTAACACAAAGGCTTGAGAATGGTTGGGCTGTTCTTCGAAAAACGAACTATTTCCCCGTAAAAACTGCAGGGTCGATACCCATCAGGCTCATAAAGGCAATGCCCATCAGACCGGTCAGGATAAAGGCCATACCCAAGCCGCGCAGGGCGGGCGGGATATTGGAGTAGCGGATTTTTTCGCGGATAGCCGCAATGGCAATAATCGCCAGGAACCAGCCAAATCCACCACCCAAGCCAAAAGCTACGGACTGGGAAAGATTGTACTCCCGTGACACCATGAACAGGGAACCACCCAAGATGGCGCAGTTGACGGTAATCAGCGGCAGGAAAATACCGAGCGCCGAATACAGGGCGGGCGAGAATTTCTCCACCACCATCTCCACCAGCTGTACCATCGAAGCGATAACCGCAATGAACAGGATGAAGCGCAGGAAGGTCAGGTCCATCCCAAAAAGGCCGTTTTCGCTCAACAGGTACTCATTGATCACCCAGTTGATGGGCATGGTCACACCCAGTACGAAGATAACGGCCAATCCCAGGCCGAAAGCCGTATTCACCGACTTGGAAACAGCCAGGTAGGAGCACATGCCCAGAAAGTAGGCCAGTACCATGTTTTCGATGAAAGCCGACTTGATGAAAATATTGATAAATTCTCCCATGAGAACTAAATTTTTATGGTTGTGAGAAATGGTCTTGTTTCAAGCACGAATACTAAGAAACGTCAACCAACTTCGTGTTGTAGCTACGCTGAATCCAGATCATTATACCGATGATAAACATCGCTGCTGCTGGCAATACCATCAGGTTATTGTTGGCGTACCAGCCAAACAAAACACTATCCGTCGTATTGATCATGTATGCTGATGTATTACCTATGAACTTTAGTTCAATCGGGCTACCCGCAAAAAGCGTTCCTTTTCCAAAAATCTCGCGTACGACACCGACCATTACCAGAATAGCACCGTAGCCGATCCCGTTGCCAAGGCCATCGAGAAAAGAACGCCACGGCTTGTTGGCCATCGCAAATGCCTCCAAACGGCCCATCACAATACAGTTGGTGATAATCAGACCGATATAAACCGACAACTGCTTATAAATGGGGTAGTTGAAATATTTCAGGGCCATTTCTACCAGCGTCACCAGGAACGCCACAATCACCAGCTGCACAATCATGCGCACCTGGCTGGGGATATAAGTTCGCAACATAGACGTAAACAAACTGGAAAAACCAGTTACCAGTGTTACGGCAATGGCCATTACGACCGACGGATACACCAATGATGTAACTGCCAGCGCGGAACAAACACCTAGTACCTGAACGGTAATGGGGTTGTTGTCATTTAAAGGATCCGTTAAGAGTTTCTTTTCGGCTCTGCCAAATAAGGGCTCTTTTACTTTTTCAACTGCTTTCACCTCAGCCATGATAATATGCTTTTTGGTTGTCTATTTTTTATTTAGTAGTTTGGCGAAAATAGCGCCTGCCGCGCCACGCGGTAACGGATCCCGTCACTTAGTGCTGGTCGATCAACAAACTCTCCATTTTGCTATTCTGACGCGCTTGGTTCAGATAGGGCAAATAGAGGGAAATTCCGTCGTGTAACATTTTGGTTACGCCATCAGCAGTAACTGTTGCACCAGAAATACCGTCCACTTCGTAAGTAGTATCCTGGGCACCACCTTTGCGTACGACAACGGACACGAACTCCCCATCACGAAAGATTTTCTTACCGCTAAAGTTTCCAGGAAAAGTCGGGTTATCCTTGATTTCTGCACCCAGGCCAGGGGTTTCACCCTTGTGGTCGAACGATGCCCCGGCAATGGTGTTGATGTCGCTTTCGAGGGCTATATTACCCCAGATTTCGTCCCAGAGGCCGTTGCCGCGAACAGAAAGAATGTAGAAAGTCTCGCCTTCATTTTCATATTGAAACAAAGGCAATACCCGATCGGCCATATCTTTCTTCTTTTCCTTAGCCATGTCAATCTTTTCAGCCAATACACCTTCAACCACCTCACCCGCAGTATTAAGGGTAATTTGTTTGACTCGGGAATCGAAAATTTCCAAAACTTTTTCATCAGCCAGGTCATTGGCAGTGACGCCCTCCCCCATGCCGAGGTAATCGTTAACTGCGGCCAGTACGGCGCGCTTGTTGAAGATGGCCTCATTCTCTAATGCCTTTGACTCGGTACCCTGGCGTACACCGGTCAGAACCAGGGCCACCACAACCGTCATCATCAACACAAAGAGTAAGACGTAATTCGTGCTATTCTTATCCACAATTTTTGCTTTTATAGATGAACAATTAAAACCGCCCGCAGGGCGATCATTAACTGCTTACTTTTAGTCTATTGTTACCGTTTCCACTTCGACAGCCTGGGCAGCACGCCGCTTGGCCAGAGCCAATTGCCGTTTGCTGCGCCGCTTGACGTTGGCTTCCAGTACGTAGTAATCGATCAGTGGGGCAAAGACGTTCATGAACAAGATCGCCAGCATCCAACCTTCGGGGTAAGCAGGGTTGAGTATCCGGATGACCAAACCAATGAAACCGATCAGGAAGCCGTAAATCCACTTGCCCATGGGCGTAGAAGCAGCCGTTACCGGATCGGTAGCCATAAAGGCCATGGCGAAGAAAAAGCTACCCATGTAGAAGTGGTAATACCAGGGAACTGCCATGAATTTGAAGATTCCTTTGGTCTCCGGACCAAAAACGTCGGGGGCGATACCGTTAATCATCAGGCCACAAGCCACAAAACCAACGACGGATGCCACCATGATACGCCAGTCGGCTACCTTGGTGAAGATTAGGAACAAAGCGCCCACCAGCACCAGCGGCTTGGACGTTTCACCAATGGAGCCTGGGATGTTACCCCACCACATCTGACTGGCAGAGTAGTGCTCCGTGACGGCTGCCCAGCCGCCTTTGGCGGCTAAGCCCAGCGGAGTAGCGCCCGTGAAGGTATCTACCACGGCCGTCTGTCCGGCGCCAAAGGTGGCCCAGCCAAACGCATTGAACAGGCTATCGAAAGCACCGTATACCATGCCGTAAGCCTGGCCCGCGTACATACCGGCGCCTACCTTCTCGATACCTGCTACCCATACCTCATCACCAGAGATGTAAGTGGGATAGGCAAAAAAGACAAACACCCGCGCCAGCAGGGCAATATTGAGAATATTCATACCCGTACCTCCAAATGCTTCTTTACCAATTATTACGGCAAAGATGATGGAGATACTCAGGATCCACAACGGAATATCGGGCGGCATAATGAGCGGAATCAGGGCCCCAGAAACCAGGAAACCTTCTTCTACTGCGTGGCCTTTGCGGGCGGCATAGAAAAATTCTACGCCGAGTCCGACGAGGTGCGTCACGACAAAAATGGGCAGGATCTTGATCAGACCGTACACCAGCTTGAGGTGCAGGCCCTCGAATGCACCAGGATAGAGGCCCAGCGCCGCGAAGTGCTGGTTACCAATATTATAGGTACCAAAAATGTAAAGCAACTGCAGCGCTAGCACCACGTGCACCATTGTTCGCTTCAAGTCCATACCGTCGCGAATGTGAACCCCACCCGCCGTAACGTGGTTGGGCGTAAACGCGAAGGTGAAAAAAGCATCGTATCCCGTATGCAGGAAAGGCGATTTGTCCTTGTCCGGTTCGATGCGCTCGAAAAATTTGAGCAATGCCTTTTTCATATTATTAAACTATACTGAATGAATTGAAATATTTCTTTACCCCCTGGGGGAATGCTTAAACCTGTTCGCGGAGGTTGTTCAGTCCCTCGCGCAGAATCTGCTGCAACGGCTGCTTGGACACACAAACAAACTCACACAGGGCCACGTCTTCTTCCACCAGTTCCATGATACCGAGGCCTTCCATGCGCTCAATGTCATTGATGATGATGGCCTTCATCAGGTGCTGCGGATAAATATCCATCGGCATGACCTGCTCGTAGTCGTTGGTGACCACAAAAGCACGCTTCTCGCCGTGGGTATTGGTATTGGCTCTGAATTTAATGTCTCCGAAAAGGAAATTCGGGAAGGTATTGGAAATGGTCGGCCGTAAATCGATCGGGAGCAACCAACCAAAAAGTTCGTAAAAATCACCTTCTTCAATAACTGTTATCTGATCGTCGCTCCAGTTGAGGTAGCTATTGGTGGTCTTCTGGATACCCGAAAGGACATCGCCCGAAATCAACCGTACGTGGTCGTTGCTAAGGTTGTTGCCAATGAGTTCGCCGATATTGGCACCCGCAAAGGTGTGCACATAATGGGCGTCTTTGAGTTCTGCTCCCGTCAGGGCAACGATGCGGCTGGCATCGAAGCGGCCTTCCAGGAACAAATTACCAAGGGTAATCACCTCCTGCACGCCGAGGGTCCAGACGATATCGCTACCGCCAACCGGGGCCGTGTGGTGAATTTGCACCCCTACGTTGCCGGCGGGGTGTTTGCCTTTGAAGTAACGCTTGCTGGCGTTGGTGGCTTGCGTAAACGCAGCTGGTGGAGCTTCGTCACCCCGGCCATCCAGGCCCAGGTGCACCTGCCCACTGGTCAATTTGGCCAGCACGTCAATGCCTTTTTGGAAAGCGGCTTCCCGACCAGCAATCACCACACTGGCCTTGGGCGCCAGGGGAGCCGTATCAAAAGTACTCACGAAAATATCACGCGGTACCCGGGTGGGGTCGGGCACAATATTGAACGGCCGCTGGTGCAACAAAGACCAGGCACCACTCTCTTGCATAAAGCGCAGCAAGGTAGCCTGGTCGGCCTTGGCCAGATCGGGCGCCTTCACCTGGCGGTATTCCTGGGTTTTGTCGGCCAGGATCACAATTTCCGTGATGGCACGCTTGGCCCCCCGGTTGATCTCGATGACCTCTCCGCTCACCGGCGACACAAAAGCCACGTCGGGCATTTGCTTGTCGAAGAAAAGCTGGTCACCGGCTTTGACCGAGTCGCCAACGGCTACCGTCAACTTGGGAATCGGCTGTAAGCCCAAAAAGTTGGGTGGCTGAACCGCATAACGCGTTACGCCGGTAGCAGGAACAACTTTATCCTGCGCTTCACCTTCGAGCAGTATGTCGTGCCCCTTGGTCAGTACCGTTACCGGTGTTCCAGCGGTGTAAGCCGCCGTACGGCTGCCAAACAAGTGCCGGAAATTGGGAACCAGGGTAAGGCCACTGGCTTCTACGTCGATGTTGTTCTGCTTGGCTTCGATACCGATCAGGTTGTCGGCCACATTAATCAACATACCGAAAAACAGGATAATCGCAATCCCGATAAGGACGTACAGCAAAATGTTGGAGCCGCTCGTGGACTCCGATTGTGCCGATAGCTGGAAAGCCAGAAAAACCATTCCGGCAGTGAGCCCTGTTTTGTTGAAGATACCTTTCATTGTAACTTTATCGTTTATCAAATTCCTGCCGAAAAGATTCCGAACCAGAATAAAAAAATCATCGTCAGGAACTTAAACAAAATTCCATTTCTTAAAACGCGACAAATATATAAAGCTTCTAGTTATTCCTTCCATTAGTGCAAATTCAAAGTGAGTTGAATGCACTTATTTAGACTGAATCTAAATAACTTACCAAACAGATGGTCCCTTTACCCGTTTTTTGCCGGTTGAAAGCAGCCTTTGCACCGTGTTGATCCTTCCCGTGAAAAAGCGGGTTACTGCTCCGGTGCGCTTGCCAGGCGGGTCCAGTTGCGGTAAGCAAATACAGCAATCACACTGTAAACCAGCATCAACAAGGCGAAAAGAACCGCGGCCCTACTCCAGTACAGGCCAGCGTAAGTCAGGTCTATGACGATCCAGTACAACCAGTTCTCCAGTCGGCGCTGAACCAGCATTACCGTGGCAATGACGGAAAAGGCCGTGGTGAAAGCATCCCAGTAAGTGGCAGCAGCGGCGGTGTAACTAAACAGGTAACCAAATAACAACCCGCACAAAGTGCCAACCAACAAGTACCAACCGTGTTGCTGGCGTGTGGTGTGCACAATGGGGCTGGCCCGGCCTGCCTGGCCACCGTGCAACCAGTAGTAAAGTCCCAGAAAACCCATCACCACGTAGAAGACCTGCAGCAAGGCGTCGAGGTAGAGATCGTAATAGACGTAAGAAGCATAAGCCCACAGCGCACAACTCACGATACCAAAAGGCCAACACCAGGCGCTATTGCGGGCCGAAAGCACAACGTAAACCAGCGCCGTGAGGGTTGCCAGCCAGTCGACCCAGCTGAGGTTTTGCAGATCGTGGAGGAGTTGAGTGAGCATAAAACGGACGGAATAGTTGGCGGTAAAAAGCGCAAAGCTATTTAATATTTACCACATACCACGGCAGTCACTGCGGCGTAGAGACGCCGTAACCGCGCACGCAACCGGCCTTAAAATACGGCTAAACCAACGTCAGGGGCATCTCCCGCAGTCGTTGGCCGGTGAGCCGGAACACCGCGTTGGCAATAGCCGCGACGATTGGCCCCAGGGGCGGCTCTCCTACTGCCCCTGGGGCATCCGTGCCAGCGAGGAGCACGACGTCAATTTCCCGGGGAGCATCCCGCATCAGGGCCATTTGGTAAGGGCCGTAGATCGTAGGCTGCAGTTCGCCATTCCTGACGATCATTTTTTCAAACATCCCGGCACTCATCCCCATAATGATAGCGCCTTCGCACTGTGACCGCACCTGGTCGGGATTGACCGCCAGGCCGGGATCGATGGCACAGGTGACTTTCAGCACCTTAATCTCGTTGTCTACTATCGCCACTTCCACGACCTGAGCGACGGGGGTGTTGGCGTCGGTAGATGCCGCAAAACCCATGGCCCGGCCGTTGGGCAATACCCCGTCCTGCCAATTGGCCCGCGTGGCCGCTGCAGTAATCACGGCTTGCAGGCGGCGGCCCGCCGGGTCGTCCTGAATTTGGTCCAGGCGAAACTGCACGGGATCTTTACCGGCCTGGATGGCCAGTTCGTCCATAAAACTTTCGATGGCGAAGGTATTGGCGAGCAGGCCCAGGCTCCGCCACCAGCTGGTTGCAAACGGCAGCTTGACCCGCCAGGACACCGCCCGGTAATGGGGGATTTTACCGTACTGGATCATTCCGCCGCGCCAGGCGCCCACGTCGGCCCCGACGATGGGCTCCAGTATCCCAGGTAAGATGGGTGATCCGAACATGACATCGCCGCTGGATACGTTGTGTTCCATGGCTTCAATCAGGCCATCCGCCCCCAGTTTGGCTTTGAGGACGTGGTGCGTTGGCGGCCGAAAGGTGTCGTTCTGGAATTCTTCCTTCCGGTCGAAAAAATATTTTACGGGCTTCCCCACGGCCCGGGACATGAGCGCAGCCTGGATCGCGTGCGGGGTGTGCAGCCGCCGTCCAAATCCGCCGCCCAGATAGGTCGGCTGGATGTTGACCTGCTCCTGGTCGAAGCCGAGGCGGTCAGCGACCTCCTTTCTCGTCAGGCCTACAACCTGGGTAGAGATCAATACCGTGGCCTGGTCGGCGGTCACGTGCGCCACCGCACCGTTGGGTTCCATTTGGGCGTGGGCGCCAATGGGGCTTTTATACTCGGCCGTGATGATGCCTTCCTCCGCCGCGAGGATACTGGCGGCCCGGCCTTCCTTCTGGATCACGTAGGGTGTCCCCTGCCCTACCTGGATCATGGCTTCGATATCCGACAATTCCCAGGTTTTGGGTATATCCCAGGTCACATCAATGGCTTTTTTGGCATTATCCGCAGCCATTTGCGAGGTGGCAACGACCCCCACGAAATCTTTTTCTTTCACCACCTTCACCACACCGGGCATGCCTTCAGCCCGGCTGGTATCTGCACTTACGTATTTGGAGCCGATGGCCGTAGGCCGTACCACGGCACCGTACAGCATGTCGGACAGCACGGCATCCATCCCAAAAATGGGCGCACCGATAACCTTGTCTTTCAGATCAACGCGGGGAATGGGCTGGCCCACGTAGCGGTAAGTGCTGACGTCTTTCAACGGTGGCACTGCGGGGATGTCCCATTCTTTCACCTCCTTGACGACCTCGCCGTAGGTTAGCGACCGCTCGCTGGCGGTGATCACCCCATCGGCTACCGACAGGGCCGCAACGTCTACGCCCAGGATGTTAGCCGCTTCATTTTTCAGCATTTCGCGCATGGTGGCTGCCAACTCCCGCAGGGGCATCCAGAGGCTGGAAATGGAGGTGCTGCCACCAGTCGAAAATCCGTCAATATTGCCCGAGGCCGTGGAAGCGTGAACCACTTTTATCCGTCCGATGGCCACTTCCAACTCGTCGGCAGCGATCTGTGCCAGGCCGGTAAAAGTACCCTGACCCATTTCTACTTTCGGACTGCGCAGGATGATCTCGTTATCCGCCGTCACCTCAAACCACAAGGGAGGGGTCTTGGTATCCCCCACATAAGGTGCATCGGCGGTGTTCACCATCCCCGCAATCGATCGCCGCCACACGGGGCGGGTCAGGTAGCCGGTTCCCAATAATACCCCTACGCCTACGGCTGCTTTTACCAGGAAACCCCTCCGGGATTTGCCTTTCTTGTCTTGTTCTGCTGAATGATCCATGGTTGGTGGGTTTATTGGTTGACACTTTTTATAGCCGCCGCGCGGTGAATGGCTTTGCGCATCCGGTAGTAGGTCGCACAGCGGCAGACGTTGACGATGTTGGCGTCGATATCATCGTCCGTGGGATTGGGAATTTTTTCCAACAGGGCTGCGGTAGCCATCATGAAACCGGGTTGACAATAACCACACTGGGGTACAATTTCTTCGAGCCAGGCTTGTTGTACCGGATGCAACTCATCGCCAACGGCAAGTCCTTCGATGGTGGTAATATTTTGCCCGGCGGCCAAATTGGCGGCGTAGGAGCAGGAGCGGACGGCTTCGCCATTGACGTGAATGGTACAGGCACCGCAGGCGGCTTTGCCACAACCAAACTTGGTCCCCTTCAGGTCCAACAAGTCCCTGATGACCCAAAGCAGTGGTGTATTTTCATCGGTTTCTACCGTCTGGGCAGTACCGTTGATCTGGAAGGTGATTTTCATAATTGGAGCAGATTGGTAAAGATGACTATTCGGCAGGAATGACCGCGCCAGCGGCGGCCCAGGCTTTTACGGCGGCAATGTATTCCGCTTTGGGTACGGGGAGAACTTCGCGCGGAACCCCATTGGCATCCACCCCGGGATCCCAGGCCCAGAGTACCAATTCGTGCTCCGTCAGGTGTTGCACCACTTCTGCCAGTGAACGGCCACCATTGTTGGTAGGATTCAGCATGGAGCGGGCTATCTCAACCCGGGAAAGTCCTTGCCAGGCCATGCTCAGGGGCGCTACGCTCCAGTCGGGCGCACCGGGCACCCCAGCGTAGTTGTTGTTCTCGCGCTGGTGACACGACAAGCACTGCAGGGCAGCTACCCCGTGGTTGTCAGGTCCGCGGCGAACCCCAAAATTATGGTAGTGGCTGTCTTCGCCCTGCAGGGGCCGGTCGCCCGCCGGATGGCAGTTGACACAGCGCTGGTGGGTCAGCACTTTCATCATGGTGGTAAAAGGATCCGCACTCGATTGGAACGCACCGGAGGCAGAAACAACGGGTACAATATCGGGTAATCCCGACTTCGCCAACCCCAACACGGCAAGGGTCATAACCAGCAGAATAAGGGCAGTCGATAGGTGGTTTCTGGTCATAATTTTAAAAAATTAACTTCGTTTGTAAATATAAAAAATAAATTAGAAATCGGAGGTGGGAGGTGGGAAGTCGGAGTTGGGAAATCGGAAACAAAGGCTGTGTAAGTGCCGGGACAATAATAAATTTACATTCTCAAATTATTAGCGAAGGAAT
>PZPC01000088.1 GCA_003045895.1 Bacteroidota bacterium | reverse complement strand
CCTGTTTTCACCCTTGTTCCCAATTAATATCGGGAAGTTATTTTTTGCTGGCCCCTAAGTGCTTCTCAGGTCGTGACTATTAATGCTGCTGGTACGCTCAGCATGGCGGGTGCGAGCAGGCCGGTATCTCTTTCGGCCAATGGGAAAGAGCTACCTAATGGTGATTTGCAATTGACCGTTTCCCAAAAAATAAAAATGACGGACTATAACATGCAACCGCCGGTCATGTTTCTTGGGACCATAAAAGTAGGAGACGAGATAACGGTGCGTTTCGACTTTGTGCTGGCAAAGTTGCCACAGTAATCAGGACCAGGAGCGTCTCGGCAGACCTCCGTTGAAACCCATCCCCCAGCCCTTCCCTTGAAAAGGAAGGGAGGCGTGCTGCGCGTATTTGCGAGGTTTTAACAGTTGTAAATAGTCGTCTATCGTCAATTCTAGCGCTTTTGAGCAGCGCAGTGGTCTAAAACCAGTTGCAAGTTAACCTGTCACCGTTGAATTTATCACTAGCCTCGGCAAAAATCGCGCGTCTGGACTCCCACGCCGAAGGGGCGTGGCAAGCTCTTCCTTGAAAGGGAATAGCTTGCCACGCTTTTTAGCGTGGGCGGGGGATGGGTTGTTATCAGAGGTGTGCAACAACGATCATCGTAAAGCTTAAAAGCATGTCCTAACGCTCCCACCTCAAGCAAGGAGTTTTCACCCTCAAGCGAGGGTTTTTTTTTATTTCCCCCCCCCCATTTATTCCTTACTTTTGCTCCTGACAAATGGTGTCCATTCTAGGCCCCTACCGTGCACGGGACGTTCATACCTTCTCACGTCGGGACACCGCCAGTGCGAACAGTTGTTGGCATCAAAAACCAAAAAATCAAAAAATGAGCAGAATAATCATAATCCTGACGACAGCGCTACTGTTGATCAGTTCGATGGGTTTTTCACAACAGCGCATATCGGGAAGAATCATAGATGCGGAGGACCAACAACCATTAATAGGAGCGATCATCCAACTAGAAGCAAGCGGCGCAGGAACGGTGACCAACGAACAAGGCATTTTTCAAATCATTTCTGATCAGGAAAACGATATCGCGATCATCAAATACTTGGGTTATAATGAAATGCGGATTGAAATAACCCCTAATACAGCCGAATTAGAGGATATTGAATTGGAGCGGGCTAATACGACCCTTGATGAAGTCATGGTTAGTGCATCGCCCAATAATTTCAAGGCAAAATTTAAGGGAAGTAATTACACAATCAGCCCGATTGCCCTAAAAAACATCAACCCATTGAGTGCCGAAGAGGTGCTTAGGACCGTCCCGGGGGTCAATATAGTAGGAGATATGGGGTTGTCCAACCGCCCAAATATAAGCATCAGAGGTTCTTGGGGAAGGCGTTCCAAAAAGGTGTTGCTGATGGAAGACGGTACCCCATCTGCACCAGCCCCCTACGTAGCACCCGGAGCGTATTACAATCCTGTAAGTGACCGTATTACCGCCATTGAAGTGTATAAAGGAGCGGATATGCTCCGATATGGCCCGAACAATGCCTACGGTGCGATCAACTATATTACAGCCTTGCCCCCGCAAAAACCAGAATTGAGGGTGAAATTAATCGGTGGTCAGCGAAATTATCAAACCGGTTTGCTTTCGTATGGAGGCACCTGGAACAACCTCGGGGCATTGGTAGAGGGGGTGTACAAGAAGTTTGATGGCTTCACCGACAATTCATCGGTTGAAGTATTGAACCTGAACGCCAAGGTATTTGCCAAACTATCAGACAATCAATCCCTTTATTTTAAAGTGAGCGGTCAATTTGAGGACAATCAAGCCTCCTTAAGCGCTCAAACACCCTTTTCTTTTGACACCGACCCTACCCAAAATCCATTGGATGCCGACCAGTTTGCGATGAGGCGCTATGGCGTAGACATCATCCACAAATGGTTGCCCTCAAGCAATTTGAGTTTTACCTCAAAAATTTATGCCTCAGACTTTGAGCGGGATTGGTGGCGGCAGATAACCACTAAAGTCAAAGCATCGGAAGTAAGAAATTATGTGGGTGAGGAGATTTTCAACGACCGTTACCGCTATTTGAATGGGAAAACTCCTGGAGAGGAAGATTATGTCATTGTAGGCAGGGTAAATAATGGAAGAGAAAGCACGTCAGATAGTCGTTGGATATATACCGTGTCGGGGGTAAAAGAAACGATGAATTACGAATGGAGTGCTTTTGGTGAGGAACAAAATTTGGAGGCGAGTATCAATCTGCACCGAGAAACATTCAAAGACCGCTTTTTGGTAGCCGACAGCAGCCGGTGGGCAAGAAATGGACGGACTACCACCGATTTGTGGTATCGCCTTTGGTCTGTCAATGGGTTTGTACGCAACGAATTCAGTTTTGGAAAATGGGGTGTTACGCCTATCCTCCGGTTTGAACACGTGAACATGTACCGACAAAATTTAATTACCCTTGCCCAAAATCCTAATATCGGCAGTACCGAGGAAGGCAAAGAACCCAATGTGTATACTCAATTTCTTCCCGGCATTACCGTAGATTACCGCCTCTTGAAAGGTGAAATATTTGGGAGTATTTACCAAGGCATGATTGCCTCTTCCAAGGTCTTTGGGTTTTTAGTGGAGCAGAATGGCGTAGTGAACATTCCTCTTGCTGGTCAAAACATCAATATTGATCCGGAACTGAGTTGGAACAGGGAGATTGGCTGGCGGGGAAGCTCGTTGAACAATCTAGTTGATGGACAAATCACCTATTTTAACAATACCAGCCGAAATTTTTATGCTGCAGGTGAAAACGAGGTATTTCAGGAATTGGGAAAAATAAAAGTGCAGGGCTTGGAATTGGCTTTAGGAGCAGCGCTTTTTCACAAAAACGGACATCAACTTCGATTTTTGGGTAATGTCAATGTAATGCAGTCAAAAGTTTTAGCGGGCAGATTGGTAGACAAAGACCTCTTTTCACAAGTCATCCACAGCACCGCCACGCAAAACGAATACATCAATAGAGTCAATGCCAACAGAAGTGCTTTTGAGGTATACGTTTCGGACGGTGCAGGTGGGGAAACACTCCTGACTGACGAAACGATTGACCAAATAGATTTTCAAAATATTACCAAAAGCGTCCTCACTTTTGGTAATGCCGGCATAGCAGATGCGGAAGCACCCTACACCCCAAAATGGAACGCTAGCATTGGATTTAATTATGATTACAAACGATTGTCGGTTGGGGTAAGTGGGCATTTTGTAAGTGAACAATTTACCGAATTTTATAACTTTAACAACGAATCTTCGGACGGTGCAGTCGGCAAACTACCTGCCTATCATACCATAGATGCATTCGCAAACTATGATTTTACTATCGGTAAAAATTTGAATATTACTGCTTTTGTCAACGGAAAAAACATCACCAATGAAATTTATCGGGCTTCCCGATTGAACCGTGCAACATCAGGAGTTTTCGGAGGTGGCTTTAGACAAATAATCTTTGGTGTGAATATGAAAATATGAAGACTTTGGTTCTCTGACAATTTTTGTGATATAGGTCAATTGCCATCATCATCATCCCCCTCTCTTTCCCGGCCGCTGCCTTCCCTCCCTTCATGTTTATTGCTGCTCTTGTGGCAGGATGCGCAGTTGGTTAAATTGCTGATGCCTTCCTCCCGGTGTGCGCTGAGGATATTACTCACCGTATGTTCATGGCAACCATAGGCCTGCAGGAATAATACCCGCAGGTAGCGCCAAAATCCGTTACCTTTGTAAGGCGAGTTGATCAAGAGGAACGAGATTAGGTGGAAGGACCAATCAAAGTTTTAGCGAAGCGAACAGGAAAGGCAGCAAAAGAGGTTAAGCAGATACGGAACAGGGCTGGCGGCTATGCTTACCGTCATAGGCAACTCCATGTACGACAGTAAGCACATCAACGGGAAAAATAGAACAGGTCCCTTTTTTGCAATGCCAATTATAGAAGAATGAAAACAATTTTGCTGATTGAGGACAACAAAGATATTTTGGACAACTTGATGGAATATCTGGAGCTTGAAGGGTACAAAATTCTATTCGCTAATAATGGAAAAGAAGGCGTTGCGATTGCCAGAGAATTTATTCCAGATTTAATAATATGTGATGTGTTAATGCGTGAAATGGATGGACACGAAGTTTTGCGATTACTTTTAGATACCGCTAAAACCTATGAAATACCATTTATTTTCAGCACCTCAAATGCGGAAAGAGTGGATAGGGCAAAATCACTTGAACTTGGTGCCGATGATTATATTGTGAAGCCCTTTCAGCTGCAAACGCTGTTGGTAATGGCAAAGAGATGGATAAAATCGGGTAGCCACAGACATAGGTAAACCAACCAGAGCATAAGTAAGCAGTTCTTTTATATATAGACCAAAACCCCTACCTTTAGCCTAAGCTTATTAACCGTTGCTATGGCCGTCAATTTTTCCCGCATTGAAGACGTCGAATACATCCTTGGCCAGCACAAGGCAGTAAAGCTGCTGCGCAAGGAACAGGCGCCCCTCCTCATTGCTTTTCTGTGGTCGACCTTCAAGGCCCACCACCGGCAGACGTACGGGAGCCACGAGTTGTCGACCCGCCTCTCGGATTTTCTTTTCAGCGTCAATGATACGGCGGTCGCTTACCCGCGCGAACCGCGTTACTACCTGGAAAGCTGGACGCAGGACGGCTTCCTGCGCCAGTATTACGAAGACCAGGAAGAGGAAGCCACCTTTGAGCTGACGCCCGCCACGGAGCAGGCGCTGCTGTGGATCACCGACCTGGACAAGAGCGAGTTTGTGGGCGCTGAATCGCGGCTGCTCCAGGTGTTCAGCCTCCTGCGCGAACTGACCCTGGGCACCACCCAGGACAAAGAAGCGCGCCTCCTACAGCTTCGCAACCGCAAGGAAGCGCTGGAACGGGAGATTGCGGCTATCGAAAACGATGAACTCTTGCGCCTCGAACCGACGCGCATTCGGGAACAGTATTTTTTGATTGAGGAAACGGCTGGCAAACTCCTGGCCGACTTCCGCCAGATCGAAGAAAATTTCCGGATCCTCAACAGCCGGGCCCGCGAAGAACAGATCAACCGCCAGGGTAGCCGGGGGGAAATACTGGATGATATTTTTAGCGCCCAGGATGCCATCCTGGAAACCGACCAGGGGAAGACCTTCAATGCCTTTTGGAGCTTCCTCATGGACCAGCAACGCCAGGATGAGCTGGACGAGCTGGTGCAGCAATTATTTGCCCTGCCGGAACTCAATGGTTTTCGGAGCCAATCGTTGGTGCCCCGGCTGAAGATGTCGCTGGTGGAAGCCGGCGACCGGGTCAACAAAACCACGGATCGCCTCATTGAGCAACTGCGCCGTTTTCTCCAATCCCGGTCTTTCCTGGAAAACAAACGCACGGCACAGCTGATTGCCGAAATTGAGCAACTGGCCCTAAAAGTTAAAAATGATCCCCCACCCCTGCGCAACTTCGCCCAGATCGAGGGCCGGGCGCTCGTTCAATTGGTTATGGATCGCGGCCTGTTCGTGCCTCCCCAGGTGGTGCACCTGCAAACCGCCAACCTGCAGGAGGGAATCGCCAGCGAGGTGTCGGCCCTGGGCCTCTACGAGCAACTTTACATTGATCCGGCCGAACTGAAGGCCCGCATTCAACGCCTGTTGCGCGGGCGCGACCAGATCAGTCTGCTGGAAGTCACTCAAGCCATTCCCCTCACCAAAGGACTCAGCGAATTGGTGGCCTACTTCAGCATCGCCACCGCCTGGGAAGCCCAGCGCAAAGCCGTCATCAATACCGCCCGTACGGATTGGATCGTTTACCTCAAAGATGGGCACGACTACCGCATTGAAATGCCCCAAACGCTATTTTTACGATGATAGAAATACCCGATCAATCGACCATTGGCATCCCCGCCGTTTGGCTGTTGCGCGGTATCCTGTACCGCAACAAGATGCCCGCCTGGGAGCTGCTGCTCCGCTACCGTGGTCGGCTCGAAGCTTACTTTGAGGTCATCAACCTGAACCTCATCGTGGATGAAGCCGAGGGATACGCCTACCTGCGGCAAAAGGAAGCGGATGCCGAAGATGCCGAAGCCGACGACTTTCCGCACCTCATGAGCCGGCGTACGCTCTCGTACCCGCTCACCTTGCTGCTCGTCCTGTTGCGCAAGCGGCTCCTGGAATTTGAAACAGCAGGCAATGAGAACCGCCTGGTGCTGTCAGAACGGGACCTGATCGAGATGATGCGCATCTACTGGAACGAACTGGACACCAATGAACGCAAACGCGAAGACCAGCTGGTGCTCCACATCAAGAAACTGGCGAGCTACGGTTTTCTCGCCCCCCTCAAATCGGAAAAAGACCGCTACGAAGTCAACAACATCCTCAAGGCTTACGTGCCCATTGAAACGTTGAAGACCATCCTGGAAGCCTTGCAGACCTACGCCCGCGAGCGGGCAGAATCCTAAGCCCTTTAAGCTATGCTACTAGACCTCAACACCGATATCGACAAGCAAATTGCTGGCTTCCGCCTCACCCGCCTGGAGGTGTTCAACTGGGGAACCTTCGACCAGCAGGTTTGGACGATCACGCCGCAGGGAACCAACGCCCTGCTCACGGGCGACATCGGTTCGGGGAAGTCGACGTTGGTAGACGCGATCACTACCTTGCTGGTTCCCCACCAAAAAATTACCTTCAACAAAGCTGCCGGGGCAGAAACCCGCGAACGCAACCTCCGCAGCTACATCAAGGGAGCGTACAAAAACGAAAAGGTGGCCCACTCGGGCAAGGCGCGCGACGTCTACCTGCGGCCCGGCCAGGACCATTACACCGTGCTGCTGGCGGTGTTTACAAACGTGGGACTGGGCCAGTCGGTCACCCTGGCGCAGGTGTTCTATCTGCAGCAAGACCAGGTAAAAAAGTTTTACGTGCTGGCGCAGCAGGACCGCAGTATTATCAAGGATTTTTCCAATTTCGGTTCTAATATCAATGCCTTGAAAAAGCGTTTGCGGCAAGCAGACCAGCACGAGGTTTTTGACAGCTTCACGGATTACAGCAACCGCTTTCGGCAAATTTTTGGCATTCGCCAACCGGAAGCGCTCGACCTGTTTTACCAGACGGTATCCATGAAATCGGTGGGCAACCTCACCGACTTTGTGCGGGATCAGATGCTCGGGCAAACGAATATTCAGCAATACGTGGACGACCTCGTCCGGCGGTACCAGGAACTCACCGAAGCCCACCAGGCCGTGCAGGTGGCCAGGGACCAGCACGAACTCCTGCACCCCCTGATAACCGACGCCGACCGGCGGGAAAACGTTCTGGCCAAAATCAGCGCCCTGGAGCAGGTGGTGGAAGAGATTCCCCGTTATTTTGCGCGCCAACAATTCGTGGCGCTCCAGCAAGTACTACACCGTCGGCACGCGGATTGGCAACAGAACGAAGAAGAAAGCCTGCGGGAAGGGGAGATCCTCCGCGAACAACGGGCCGACCTCGCCAGCCAGCGGGCTACCCTGGCCGGATTGGGGGTCAACCAGCGGCTCACGGCCATTGCCCTAGAGCTGGACCCCCTCACCAAAGAGCGGGATCGCCAGCAACGACAGGCCCAACAATACGCCGATTGCAGCGCACAACTGACGGCCAGCGATCCGACGGCTGCTTTTACGGTACCAACCGACCCCGCCGGCTTTGTGCGCAGCCGGCAAGCCCTGGAAACCACCCTGGCCGCTGCCACCGCCGCCCTGGACCAACTGAACCACGCCCGCCCCGACCTGCACGTGCGCAAAGACCGACACCAACAGCTGATCCGGGAACTGGATCAGGAACTCACCTCCCTGCGCCAGCGACCTACCCAGATTCCTGAACGCAATCTACAACTCCGCGCGGGCCTTCTGCAACAGCTGCAACTCACTGACCAGGATCTGCCCTTTGCGGGCGAATTGCTGCGGGTGCGCGACGATGCCAAAGACTGGGAAGGCGCCATCGAACGGCAGCTGCACAGCTTTGGCCTGAGCCTCCTGGTGCCCGACCGCTACTATCCGGCCGTCAGCGAGCTGGTAGACCGCCAGCGGTTGGCCGGAAAACTCGTCTACCTGCGTACCCTTGAGCACCATAAATTGCCCGCCGATGAACCGGGCGAAAGCTCCCTCGTCCGCAAAGTAGGCATCAAAGGAGAGACGGAGTTTTACGAATGGCTGGAAAAGGAGCTGTGGGTTCGCTACGACTATACCTGCTGCGATACCTTGGAGGAGTTTCGACGCGCGCCGCGCGGACTTACGCGCCAGGGGCAGAGCAAGAGTAGCCGCATTACCCACACCAAGGACGACCGCTACGCTGTAAATGACCGGCGGCAGTACATTCTGGGCTGGACCAATAAAGAAAAAATTGCCGCCCTGGAACTCGCCCGCGTGGCCGAAGCCCAGGCACTGGCTACCGTCGAGGCGGATTTAGCGGCTTTGCGCCAACGGGAAAAGCAGCTGGATGAGCAGCGCCGACTGATCCAGGAACTGCTGCGCTTCACCGACTTCAGCGACCTCGACTACCCACGCACCGCCGCCCGCATTCAGGCCCTGCGCGAGGAGCAACGGCAATTGGAAAGCGAGTCGGGCGAATTGCAGCTGCTTCAGGCGAGGATTCGGGAACTGGAGCAGCTGATCGCCCGCTCGGAACAGGCGCAAACCCAACGCAGCGAAGCCCGCGGCGAACTGCGCGGCGAACTCGTGCGCACGGCACAGCGGATGTACGACCTGCTGGAATTGTTGCAAATAGCCTCCCCCGCAGTAGCGACCAACGCGCAGGGTCTGCCCGACGATATGGATGAGCTGCACGCCGCTTTTATGGCGGTAGCGCTCCCGCCGGCAGTGGTGTCCAAAACCTTGCAACAACGCCTCAGCAAGGAAATTATCCCTCCCCAGTTGGACGTAAAAGCGCTGCTGACCCTGGAGCATCGCCTGCTCGAATCCATTCGGGGCAACCGGGGAGCCATTACCCGGCAGCACGACGAACTGAACCGGCTCAATGGCGCGATCATCCGGGGCATGGATAAATTCCGCAATCGCTACCCCGACGAAGCCCGCGAAATTGATGCCGATGTACGGGCCATCCCCGAGTTTCGCGAACTCCACCAACGCCTGGTGCAAGACGATATTCCTCGCCACGAAGAACGCTTTCGGGAACTGCTCAAGCAGGGGGCCATCCGGGGAATCCTCAGCTTTAAAACCAAGCTCGAAGATTACGAGCGCGAGGTGACGGCCAAAATTGAAAGCATCAACCAGCACCTGCGGGAGATCGATTACAACCCCGGCACCTACATTGCTATTGCTGCCGAGCCCGTGCGTACCGACGACATCCTCACCTTCAAACAACAGCTCCGCGCCTGCCTCGACAATATCTACGGCGAGCAGGACAACATTTATACCGAGGAGAAATTTTTCCAGGTCAAAACATTACTCGATCGCTTTCGGGGCGAAACCGAAGACGACACCCGCTGGACCCGCCGCGTAACCGATGTGCGCCAGTGGTACACCTTCGGGGCGGATGAGCGCTACCGCGAAGACGACAAATCTTTTGAATACTACACCGACTCTTCGGGCAAATCGGGGGGGCAGAAAGAAAAACTGGCCTACACCATTTTGGCCTCAGCCATCGCTTTTCAATTTGGCCTGGAGTGGGGCAAAGCCCGGGATCGCTCCTTCCGCTTCGTGGTCATCGACGAAGCTTTTGGCCGGGGCTCCGACGAGAGTACGCGCTATGGGTTGCAGCTGTTTGAACGGCTGAACCTGCAACTGCTCATCGTGACGCCGCTGCAGAAAATTAACGTCATCGAAGACTACATCAGCGCGGTGCATTTTGTGTCGAACCCGTCGGGAAAAAATTCGCTGGTGCGCAATATCAGCAAGGCGGAGTACGCCGCGGAGAAGGCGGCATTTGTGGCCGCACAACAGGCAGAATCATGATCAGCCCCGCTGAAATACGGCAGCAAGCCCTGAAATGGTGGCCCGAGGTACTGCGTGCAGCCCTGGGGGAGGAAGCTTGGTTTCCGCAAGCCTTGCAGCGAATTGGCAAGGTGAAGCCGGGGGAACGCCTCCGCGAATTTGCCCGCATCCGGGACGAGCAGGATCAGCTGATCGCCAACAGCAAAGACCAAACGGGCCAGGGATATACCTTGCACTGGGTAGCACGCAGCTACCAGAATGTGGGCTACAACCGCTTTGTGGACGCGATTACCTTTGACAGCCTGGCCGACTACCTGGCTTTTCTGCGCCTGGGAGCGGCCTACGCGCGCTTTGTCGAGGACGCGGCCCTGATCATCGGCACCCATCCCGGGTTGCGCGCCTGGTGCCAGGAATATCCCCTGCTGGTAGAAGCACACCACGGCAAATGGCCAGACTTGTTGCAACTCGTCACCTATTTTCGCGATCACCACGAATGGGACCGGCACTATATCCGGGAGTTGCCGGTAGGGGTACCCACCAAGTTTGTGGAGGAAAACAAAAAGATTCTCCATTTGCTCCTGGAGGCCGTGTTGCCGCCGGCGCTCATTCGCAGCGCCTACACCCCCAATAAGCAGTTTGAGCAACGCTACGGCCTAAAATACCAGCAACCCCTCCTGCGCCTGCGGCTGCTGGACCAGTCGCTGGCCGATCAGCATTTCAGCGGGCTGCAGGATCTGAGCATTCCGCTCGACGCTTTTCAGCAATTAGACCTGCCCCTCCGCCGCCTGATCGTACTGGAAAACAAGACCAACTTCAACAACCTGATGAATTTCCTGACCCTGCCGCAACTGGTGGCTACCGCAGGCTTGTTTGGCAGTGGCTTTCGGGTGGGGCTGCTGCAGGAGGTGAGCTGGCTGCACCACCTCGACCTCTACTACTGGGGCGATATAGATGCCCACGGGTTGCAAATTTTGTCGCAATTGCGGGGTTACTTCCCTCACGTGCGCCCCTTTCTGATGGACCGCGTCACGTTCGATGCTTTTCCGCAATACCACACGAGCGCACCGCTCAGCACCGCTACCACACTTCCTCACCTGACGGACGAGGAACAAACACTTTTTAGTTTTCTGAATAGCAAACAGCTGCGCCTGGAGCAGGAGCGAATTCCACTGGAGGTGGTGCGGAGGGTCGTTGGGGGGTGGTGACCGGCGGAATTAGGGGGCAAGTTCGCAGTTTTTTAGGGGTACATCAGTATTGGAAAGGGCATTTAAAACACCCCTCGTTCAGGAGCGCATTTGCGGGTGGCGTGGCTTGAAAGCACTTAAATATGGCAGGTAACAGGTGCGGTTTCACCAAAAAGTTATATGTTTAGAACGGCAAAGGAGGGAGCGGCAAGCAAGCTTTCTCCGACAGGTTCATCCAATTAAGTCATGGGTAACAAAAAAACAAACGAATGGGACTGTTCGATCTGTTTAAAAAAAAGAAGGCAACCAATACTGGTAGTTCGCAGGTTATTAACGAATCCTCTATTGCTAAATTTGAATTCTTGTCAAAGTATGCGGCCTATTTAGTGCTTCATATTAACAACCAAAATGAAAACAATTACTCCCCCATTGCGGCCTACGAAAATGCTAAAAATGAATTGGTAGGCCATCTGTACGTATCTGACGAGACGAGCTATAGCTTGTCGGCAGATGAAGTGATAGCGAAAATGAGATTGGATTTTGACAATCGCTTAAGCTCAGATAAGATCAAATCATACGTGATTTTTTACCACTCTAAAATTTACAGTGAAGGGATTGATCCCGAAACAATCGGTTTAAACTGTATTTTTATCGAATACAAGAAGCAAGATGGCGAAAATGGCGTCTTCAAAATGCCTTACATTTGGGATGGGGCAGCATTCATCTATCACAACATTTCAGAATTAACACACGAGCAAACCACTGAAATAGTATCTACTGAGTTGGAGGGTGAAAGCATTTCAGCTTATTTTCAAGAGCAAGTAGTCTTTAAACCGGAGATGTAGGGGAAAAGCAATCAAACGCTTCTTTTTTAGCCTCACGGGATTTGTACTTCTCGTAGGCCTTTTGTTTGGGGGAACATCATTTTATTCAGGAATAAGTCTGAGGACTATTCAATTCCCAGCAAATGGGGTCCCGAAAATCCCAACCGCTAGCTCTGCCCAGATTAGGAAGAAAATTACCAGAATGGCCACACCGAGCGCAATTCGATGTGTACGCTTTGTAAATCTCCTTAATCCCCACTCACCTACTAAACCTGTGCTCAACAGGAGGATACCCATCACCATAAAATCCAAAGGCGACCAATTTACCTCAGTCGTGAACTGCATCGCGATGAAGGGTATGAGTAACAAAAGAGGTACTAGCGTTAGCAGGAGGGTGAGCCTTTTGTTTGGTACAGTCATAATTTTGAAAATTTAAGCCACGTTAAAAGTACTTTGAAGTACAAAGTTAGGCAAAAAAATCATACTTGTTCGAATAGGAAGCAAAAAAAATAATCATCCGCTATTCGTAAACTATGCCTACGAATGAATACCAACAGCTAGGCTGTATGTTCCGGCATGTCGCTGCGCGTGCTAAGAAAATAATCATAGCGGATATACTTTAGTAGGTTATAAACTATAATTATTTGTGAATTTATTCATAAAAAAACATAATTATTTATGAAATTTAGTACGATTTGATTATTATTGCCTAATGATAGACAGAACACTTGGTGATCGAATTAAAACAAAAATTGGACGAGGCAAAGCAATTATGATTATTGGGCCACGCCAAGTTGGTAAAACAACATTGATACTCAAATACCTTGAGGGAATAGATTATAAATTTTTTGATGGGGATGATCCGGTAACAAGGTCATCTCTAGATACACCGAATACAGAACAAATAAGAACCTTATTAGAAAACAAAAAGGTTGTATTTATAGATGAAGCTCAAAGAATTAATAGTATTGGACTGACAATGAAAATAATTGTTGATCAATTCAAGGATGTACAATTATGGATTAGTGGTTCGTCTTCGTTTTCTTTATTTAATGAGCTAAATGAACCACTAACAGGCCGGAAATGGGAATATGAAATGTTTCCAATAAGTTGGGAAGAACTAGAAAATTATAAAGGATATTTAACTGCGGAAAGGCAATTAGAGGATAGACTGCGATTTGGGATGTATCCCGATGTTATAAACAATCCCGGTGAAGAAATAGAAGTTTTACAGAATTTAGTTAACAGCTATTTATATAGAGATATACTATCTTATGCAGGTATTAAAAAGCCTGATGTTTTAGATAAACTAGTGAGAGCCTTAGCACTTCAGGTTGGTAGTGAGGTGAATTATAATGAATTGAGCCAGTTAATTGGTGTGGATAGAAATACGGTTGAGAAATACATTTCTGTTTTAGAGAAAGGGTACGTTATATTTCGTTTACCAAGTTACAATAGGAATGTTAGAAATGAAATAAAAAAAGGACGAAAAATATACTTTTACGATAATGGAATCAGAAATATGATTATTGGTTCAATGAATGAAGTTAATCTTCGAACGGATATTGGAGCATTATGGGAAAACTTTCTTATTTCAGAAAGAATAAAGCAAAATAAATATAAATTAACTTTGGCTAAATCTTATTTTTGGCGTACAACCCAACAACAAGAAATAGACTATGTGGAAGAAATCGGCACTACACTGTCAGCTTATGAATTTAAATGGAATCCAAAAACAAAAGCTAAAATATCTAAGACGTTTACTGAGCAGTATAATGCGGAAGGAATTATTATTTCAAGGGATAATTTCAGAGATTTTGTCAAAATATAAATTCCCACAACAAGCCCTGTGACGTCCATGCTCCTAACGGCGCACGGTGCTCATGGAGAAAAAATCAATCGATGACTGAAAACTACCAATCCCAGTTCAGGGAACATTTAAGCAGAGGAGAACATCTTATTTGGACCGGTAAGCCAAAATCAGGGATCGTATTTAAAGCGGCTGATGTTTTTGTAATACCGTTTAGTATCTTTTGGTGTGGGTTTTCGATATTTTGGGTGATTATGGCAGCCCAGTCAGACGTCATCTTTGCCTTGTTCGGGGTGCCTTTTGTTTTTTTGGGATTAAATTTCGTTTTCGGAAGATTTATATTGGACGCCTGGCAAAGGAAAAATACCGTTTACGGTTTTGACCGAAGAGCGAATACTCATTAAATCTGGGATATCCTCAAAAAGCATACAATCAATAAACATAAAGGCCTTAAGTAATATTGAGCTCATTGAAAAGGCTGACGGAACGGGAACAATTTCATTGGGCCCTAATAATACCGCCATGGGTTCGGCAAACGGAATGGACCGGCGGCCGAGAATAAATGCAAGCCCTCAATTAGAAATGATAGCGAATGCCAAGAAAGTGTACCGCCAAATAATTGAACTGCAAAACAAGCTCTAAAACGGGGTAGCACCAAAAGCCGTAAAGCAAGCCACCGCCCAGTGCCAGTCCTACCCGCCAACCGCCACCGGCCGTTTCGCATCCACAATCCATTCACTCCACGAGCCAGCGTAGAGGCCCGCATCACCCAGCCCCGCGTGGGCATAGGCCAGAATATTGTGGCAGGCCGTTACGCCCGAGCCGCAGTAGAAAGTCGTGTGGGGCGCCGGGGGAAGTTCCGCAAAGCGCGCCTGCAGTTCGGCTGCTGGCCGAAGGAGGCCGTTGGGCAACCAGTTGTCGGCAAAAGGCAGGTTGATGGCGCCGGGAATGTGGCCAGCTACGGGGTCAATGGGCTCCACTTCGCCCCGGTAGCGGTCGGTAGCGCGGGAATCGACGACGCGGAAATCAGCATCCTGGCGCTGCGCATCCACGGCTGCTACCGATCGCAACCAGTCGGTCTGTACCTGGCCCATGAAGGCCGTGGGCGTGACTGGCTTCACCGTCGTATCCACCGGGTAATCCCCCGCCAACCACTGCGCGTAGCCCCCGTCGAGCACCGCTACGTTGGTGTGGCCCAGGTAGCGCAGCATCCACCACAGGCGGGCAGCAATGGCGCCCCGGCTGTCGTCGTACACCACCACCTGGGTGGTCGGGCTGATGCCCCAACGGCCAAACAATGCCTCCATTGCCGCTACACTGGGCAGCGGGTGGCGCCCCGTTTTTCCGGGCACGATGGGCCCGCTGAGGTCTTCCTCCAGGTGGGCGTACCAGGCTCCCGGCACGTGCCCCTGGGCGTAGGCGCGCCGACCCGCTTCGAGGTCGCTCAGGTCGGCCCGGCAATCGATGACCAGCCAGTTGGCCTGGTGCAAATGGTCGTGCAGCTCGGCGGCGGCGATGATGGTCTGGTAGGTTGGGGTCATAGCGGGTACGGTTTTTTCTGGACGGATAACATCAGTCTGAGCAAATCTAAGACATCTTCCGCACCCCTTTTCCAAAA
This sequence comes from Bacteroidota bacterium, assembly GCA_003045895.1. GTDB lineage: Bacteria > Bacteroidota > Bacteroidia > Chitinophagales > Saprospiraceae > Lewinella. The sequence continues at coordinate 5,897 of PZPC01000088.1, read as the reverse complement.
AGCAGGAATTTTACCTTGTTTACTAGCCAGGAAAAGCTAATTTTAGGGCTATCCTAGTGGTCTGTCAAGTGTTAATTTTCCGGTTGAGTGTGAGCGAATTTTGGGGCTAATCAAGGCGGGGGTTCCCGCGCATAGCACCGCTACGTAAGGGGTTCTCCAACGCAGAGTAGCCGCAAAAGACGCCACAGGCTACCGGAAGTTTTAGCCTTGACAGACCACTAGACTACTATTTTCAATGTCTTTCCCCCAGGCGCTGCACCCGCCGCTCCGTTGCTCCGCAGCGAAAACCAAATTTTGCCCAGCTTTTTATTGAAAATCCGGTACCCAATTCCCAAAATCAACAGCAAAATTACTGTTATGAAAAATCGCCAATTTGCCTTCCTGCTCCTCCTATTTTGCCTGTTCCTCCAGGTAACGGCCCAGGCCCAACCGCTGCCCGACGCCTTGATGGGCTTTTCGCCAACCGCTGCGGCGACCCAGTTGAGCACCGAAAAACAATTTGACCAATTGCTGACGGCCACCAACCTCGACGAGTGGATGAAGTACATGTCGGCCCGGCCCCACCACGTCGGTTCACCCTACGACAAGCAGGTCGTAGACTTTATCGCCGCCAAATTCCAGGAATGGGGCTACGAGGTGAAGATTGAAAAATTCAACGTCCTCTTCCCCACCCCCAAACTCCGACTCCTGGAGCTGGTCGAACCCACCCCGTTCCGTGCCGCCCTGCTGGAACCTCCGGTTCCCGGCGACCAGTCTTCCACCCAAACCGATGAGGCGCTGCCGGGCTACAATTGCTTTTCGATCGACGGCGACGTTACCGCCGAATTGGTATTCGTCAACTACGGCATCCCCGAAGATTACGAAGAACTGGAAAAGCGGGGCATCGACGTCAGGGGCAAAATTGTCATTGCCAAATACCAGGGCTCCTGGCGGGGAATCAAACCCAAAGTGGCTGCCGAAAAAGGCGCCATTGGCTGTCTCATCTATTCCGACCCGAAAGACGATGGGTTTTACCAGGGCGACGTGTACCCCGAAGGCCCCTACAAAAACGAATACGGCGTGCAGCGCGGCTCGGTGATGGATATGCCCCTGGCGCCCGGCGACCCGCTCACTCCCGGTTACGGGGCCACGGATACGGCCCCACGGCTGAAGCCGGAGGATGCGCCCACCCTGACCAAAATTCCGGTTCTGCCCATCTCTTACCACGATGCCCTACCACTCCTCGAAGCTCTGGCTGGCCCCGTAGCGCCGGCCAGCTGGCGCGGCGCGCTGCCCATCACCTACCACCTGGGCCCCGGCCCGGCCAAGGTGCACCTGAAGCTGGAATTCAACTGGGACCTGCAACCCGCCTACGACGTAATTGCCACCCTGAAAGGAAGCACCTACCCCGACGAGTGGATCATGCGGGGCAACCACCACGATGCCTGGGTACACGGCGCTGCCGACCCGCTCAGCGGACTGGTTACCCTGCTGGAGGAAGCCCGGGCCTTAGCCGCCCTGGCTAAAAAGGGGATGGCCCCCAAACGAACCATGGTCTACTGCGCCTGGGGAGCCGAAGAACCCGGTCTGCTGGGCTCCACCGAATGGGTAGAAACCCACGCCGCCGAACTGGAGCAGAAGGTGGTCGCCTACATCAATACCGACGGCACGGGGAGTGGCTTCCTGGGTGCCAGCGGATCGCACACCCTCGAAAAGTTTTTCAACGAGATCACCCAAACGGTGCAGGATCCGGAAAAAGGAGTGTCCGTATTTGAGCGCCGCAACGCCAGGGAACTGGTGGATGGAAAACCGGCCTGGAGCTACTATGAATTGGGTGCGCTGGGCTCCGGCTCCGATTATTCGCCGTTCTTTCAGCACCTCGGGATTGCGTCCTTCAACCTGGGTTTTGGGGGCGAAAGTGCCGGTGGCGAATACCACACCATGTACGATTCCTACGAGCTCTACAAGCGGTTCAAGGACCCCGATTTTCAGTACGGGGTTGCCCTGGTGAAGGTCGCTGGCCGCACCAGCCTGCGCCTGGCCAACGCCGAAGTGTTACCCTTTGAATTCCAGCATTTTGCGACTACCGTCGCGGGCTACCTGGGCGAAGTCACCAAGCTGGCTGATGATCTCCGCAAGGAAACGGAAAAAGAAAACCGCCGGATCAGCACCGGCGCCTACGCCCTGGCTGCCGATCCGGCGGAAATCACCGTTATTCCCCAGCCCCGGGAACCGGTGCCCTATTTCAACTTTGCGCCCCTGCAAAATGCCCTCACCGAGTTAAAAGCCCAGGCCGAAGCTTTCGAAAAGGCAGCCAAAACCAATACCCTGGATGCGGAGCGAGCCAAGGAACTCAACCAACTCTTGAAAAATATGGAGCGGGCGCTCACCAACACCACCGGCCTGCCCCGCCGGCCCTGGTACAAACACCATATTTACGCACCAGGGTTTTACACCGGCTACGGCGTGAAGACCCTGCCCGGTGTCCGGGAAGCGATCGAACAGCGCAATTTTCCCGAGGTAGCCGAACAGGTGACGGTGTTGGCCAATATCCTGCAGGGGTATAATGCCAAAATTGCGGCTGCCGTAGCCCTGATGAAGTAAGCGGTACGGACCTGGTGGCCTTCCGTATCCCGTAAGGGTTATTCGCCATCTTTTTGCTGGCTACTCATTGCTTTGTGGCACGGATGGGGAAGGCTTGCGCCAGATTAGCCGTATTATTGCGGGCTTTGCTGCGGTGAGGCCGTTTTAACAGAATCATTTACCATCCGTATAATTATCGAAAATGTTGCACCGATTTACCTGCTGGCTGGCTTTCGCGGCACTGCCTTTATTTGCGCTTGCTCAACTACAAGCGCCGAGTGAATTTTTACACCGCCCCCTGGGTGGAACTTTTACCCCGCACCACCAACTGGTGGATTATTTTCAGCACGTAGCGGCCAACAGCGCCAATGTGCAACTCCTGGAATACGGCCGAACCAACGAAGACCGCCCCTTGCTGCTGGCGTTTGCATCGACGGCAGCTAACCTGGCCCAGTTGGAGGCCATTCGCCTGAATCACCTCCGCCGGGCCGGTCTGGCCGAGGGGGCGCCCGATCCCGCCCTGGACCGCGCTATCGTCTGGCTCAGCTACAGCGTCCACGGCAACGAGGCCGCCGGTTCCGAAGCCAGCATGGGCGTCGTCTACGACCTGGCCAATACCGGCAATGCCAACACCCAGGAATGGTTACAAAACACCATCGTCATCCTTGATCCGTCGGTGAACCCCGATGGCTATTCCCGCTACTCGCACTGGTACCGGGGAGTAGCCACTACCGACCGCGACATCAACCCCAGCGTGCGCGAACACCGCGAGCCCTGGCCCGGCGGCCGTACCAACCACTACATGTTTGACCTCAACCGCGACTGGGCCTGGCAAACGCAGGTGGAGTCGCAGCAACGCATCGTCACCTACCAGCGCTGGATGCCCCACGTACACGCCGACCTCCACGAGCAGTATTACAACAACCCCTACTATTTTGCGCCGGCAGCCCAGCCTTACCACGCCTACATCACCGAGTGGCAGAGCAATTTCCAGACGGAAATCGGCAAAAACCACGCCCGCTACTTCGACGCCGAGGGCTGGCTCTATTTTACCCGCGAGGTCTTCGATCTGCTCTATCCCAGCTACGGCGATACTTACCCTACCTTCAACGGCGCCATCGGGATGACCTACGAGCAAGGCGGCCACAGCCGCGGCGGCTCGGCCATTTTAATGCCCAACAACGATACCCTCACCCTCTACGACCGCGTGGCGCACCACCGCACCACCTCGCTGAGCACGGTAGAGATCGCCAGCAAGAGCAGCGATCGGCTGGTGCAGGAATTTACCGACTACTTCACCCAGGCCACCAACAACCCGACGGGGCCTTACAAGACGTACGTCATCCGCGGCAACCAGGCCCAACCACGCCTGCGGGCCCTGCTCCAACTGCTGGATCGCAACGGCATTGTTTACGGACACGCCACCGGCAAGAACAGCATCAGCGCTTTCGATTACCAAACGGGCAAGAACGCCAATATATCCATTGGCCCCAACGACCTGGTCATCAGCGCCTACCAGCCGCGGTCGGTACTGACCCAGGCCCTGCTGGATCCCACCACCACGGTGGTCGACTCCCTGACCTACGACATCACGGCCTGGAGCCTCCCCTACGCCTACGGCCTGGAAGCCTACGCCACCACCAGCAAGGTGCCCGTGGAGCAAGGCTTCACCCCGGCACCTGCCAATAGCGACCTGGGCGTCGAGCCGCACCCTTATGCCTACCTCGTGGGCTGGTCGGGTACCGAGGATGCCCGCTTTTTGGCCCAGTTGCTGAAAGCCGGTATAGTGGTCCGGGCCAGCTCCACGACCTTCCAGCTGCGGGGCAAGACCTACGCACCCGGTACCCTGGTCCTTACCCGGGGAGATAACCGCAAAAACGCCGACTTCGATGAGACGGTGCGCCAACTGGCACGCACCCATCAGGTACAGATCAATGCCATCGGTACGGGCTTCACCGACAACGGCCCCGACCTCGGTTCATCCGCCATGACCTTGCTGAAAGCCCCCCGGGTAGCCATGCTGGCTGGCGAAGGCACCTACTCCAACGAAACGGGTCAGGTGTGGCATTATTTCGAGCAGCGCCTGGATTACCCCATCCACATCTACTACCCCGACGAACTGGACAACTGGACGGGCGCAGACGTAGATGTACTCATCCTACCCGAAGGCTACTACAAGCTGAGCGACGAAATGGCCGCCAGCCTGGCCCAGTGGGTACGCGGTGGCGGTAAACTCATCGGCATCGGTGACGCGCTATCGGCATTGGCCGGGAAAGCCAAATTTGGCCTCAACTACAAAGCCGGCGAAGAGGGACAAAAACCTACGCCGCCTTACGAAGATCACACCTATGCCGGCGCCGAACGCCGCAGTATTGCCGATGCTATTCCGGGTGCGATCTTTGGGGTCGATATGGACCAGAGCCACCCCCTGGCATTCGGATTGCCACAGCCCTATTTCTCGCTCAAGACGGGAACGGCAGCCTTCGCTCCCCTCGAAGACGGGTGGAATGTGGGCCAGCTGGGCGCGGCGCCCCTGGTTTCGGGTTTCGTGGGAGGCAACGCCCGCACGAAAATGCAGAACACCCTCACCTTTGGCGTGCAGGAATACGGCCGCGGCACCATGGTTTACCTGGTCGATAATCCGCTCTACCGCGGCTTCTGGGAAAACGGAACCTTCCTGTTTAGTAATGCCGTCTTTATGGTGGGGAATTGAGACACTTTATAAAAGTGTAAAAGTGTAAAAGTTGGGCAAGTGTAAAAGTTGGAGCTGAGCGCTTATTGGACAGTATCGTCTCCTATCAGCCGCGAGCCGCCCAAGCTGAAGACATGGCAGGCCTTGAAGTCGGAGGTGGCAGGCGAGGAAGTTAGAATATGGACGGTCAATAGTCCTCCTCTGGAGGAGGTGCCTGGAGGGCGGAGGAGGAAAGCGGCGCGAAGTCGGAGGTGGGTAGTATAGATCGTGTAAAAGTATAAAAGTTTGGTAAGTGTAAAAGCAGGGGGCCCCACGACGCTGGTCTGGGGGCCCCTGCTTTCAACAGTCGCCGCGAGCACCAAAGCCGATACAGCCTCTGAAATCAAGGGATCACGCGCACCTAAGCGGGTAGTCCTTCAGGACTACGGCTATAACACAACTTGCAGCCTACCAATGTATGGCTTCAATTAATCTTATCGTTCACGTAATTTGACCGTTTTGCGGTCATTTATTAGGACCTCTATAGAGGTCTAAGTATGTGTGTGCCAGGCATGGCCCTACACTAACGGATGCGGACGCTAATAAAATAGGGTCCAAGTTCCGAGAGAGCCCGCTGACGGGAATCTCATAGACGAAGCCAAGG
>PZPC01000015.1 GCA_003045895.1 Bacteroidota bacterium | reverse complement strand
CGGCAAAACAGGCTGATCATCAGCATCCAGCCAGAGATGAGCATCCGCCTGCAGATGCAGGCCAAAAAACCAGGATTGAAAATGATCCTGAATACAGTTGACATGGTCTTTGACTACGACAACAGCTATGGGAACGAAACCCCAGAGGCCTACGAAACCCTCCTGCTGGACACCATTCAGGGCGACCAGACCCTCTTTATGCGGGGCGACCAGGTGGAGGCGGCGTGGGCGTTGTTGATGCCCGTGCTGCACTCCTGGCAGACCAAACCCAGCCTCGATTTCCCCAATTATTCGGCCGACTCCTGGGGACCTGAGTTGGCGGAAGCACTCATTGCCCGCGACGGGTTTTACTGGTTTTCACTGCCGTTGAAAAGCACCAAAGGAAAATGAAACAGGTGCCTCAATAGCTCCACTTCAACCGGATAAAAATGGCTTTTCCTAAATTGCCGTACAGGGCGTTGGGGTTTCCGAAAAACAATTGGCCACCGGCTAACAGCTCGATGGTATTGGTCAGCGAAAACGCCGTGAAAGGGCTGATGAAAAAAGAACCATCCACCGGGTTTACGATTCCTGCCAGATCGCTACGAATCAGAGGCGTGATTGGATAGGCTACTTCGGCAAACAAGGAATGACGGGCCGGCGACAGCGACTTCGCAGATACGCTGGTGAGCAAAAAATCGGGTGGTAAGCTACTGTCCCTGGAAAGACCCGCGCTGTTTAAAAGGTACGAGCCGTGCAGGTACAAACTATTGGCAAACGTATAGTTGCCCCCTACGGAAACCGTTATGACCACCCCGGACCAACGGGTATTTTGCCGGGGTACAAAGCCGGTGATTTCACCATTAAATCCGGCGTCCCCCAAAATGCCCGACCAGCCGCCACCCAGCACGTAATCCGTTTTCATGCGGCCAGCCAGTAACTGAATATCATAACTGGCTTTGGTAAACCGGTACAACCCAGCGGCAATCGCGTCATTCGAAGTTTTTCCCGGCTGAAAGGCCAGTTCTGCCGTAGTCGTAGCGTTGATATAATACTGCACCCTCACCGCATCCGTTCCAGGTCGTTCTTCGTAATCAAAATCAAAATAGGAATACGCATTGAAAATATCATTGGGATTCCAGACCAGGTTCAAGCCCCAGTTGATCCTTTGCCGGCCAACGGTCAATTGCCATTTTTGGTACGTATAGTCTAGGGCTGCACGGTCAATGGTGGTGTGGAATAAAAAAGATGTTCCTTTTACGATAATTTTAGAGAGATCAAAGTAAGCCCGGTTTGGCTCGAGCAAAGATTCGTCCATTAGGTACAAGGAGGTGGACTCTCCGTAAATCAGCCGGTTGCGCACCCCCAGGTGAACCTTCCACGCACTGCTCGGGTAGGCATAAAGATCTATCCGGTGGTGGACGAGGTTGTCCAGGGTCCATTTTTCCTTAACCTGGGTAAACTGAATGCTTTGCAAGTCTTTCAGATACCCCCCTACAGACCAATAGGTCGGCTTATCGGCAGGATAAACGATCGTGTCAGTCGTAGGCTGTGCCCGGACGATTAACGATGTGACCACCACAACCAAAAAAGGGGCCACGAAGGTGGGTATATTAATTTTGCGCTTCCGCATGACTGTGTTTCACTGAAGTATCGCTGATTACTTTGCCATCCTCCAGGGTAATGATGCGTCTGGCCTTGTCCATGACCCGCTGATCGTGGGTGGAAAAAATAAAAGTGACTTGTTCTTTTTCATTCAGGCTGGCCATCAGGTTGAGCAGGGTGTTCGTTGATTTTGAATCCAGGTTAGCGGTAGGTTCATCTGCCAGGATAAATTTGGGTTTGGCTGCCAGCGCCCGGGCCACGGCCACCCGCTGCTGCTGCCCACCAGACAGGTATTTTGGCCGCAGCTTGGTTTTTTCGGCTATTCCCATGGCCGTGAGCAGGTATTGGATGCGGGCTGTTATTTCCTCGCGCTGGCGGTGCTGCAACTCCATGACAAACCCTACGTTTTCCTCCACCGTCAGTACGGGTATCAGGTTAAACGACTGAAAGATGAACCCGATGTTATAGAGGCGAAAATCGACCAACTGGCTCGCCGTCAGTTGCGTAATATCTACCTTTTCAACGAGGATCTGGCCGGAAGTAGGTCGGTCTATTCCGCCCATCAGGTTCAGGAGGGTGGTCTTACCGCACCCCGACGGCCCCACAATAGCCGTGAATTCACCCTTCTCAAACTTCAGGTCAATCCCATTTACGGCGTGCACCGGCACCAGCGTTTCCCGGTAAGTCTTGGTCAGTTGTTGTATTTCGATTACGGACATCACATTGGTTTTAAATGAATTATTCCACTCACCGGTTACGCCGGAAAACTGCATTTTTCGTTTTATTCACCCCGGACGGCCTCCGCGGGTTTCAACCGAATGGCCCTTCTGGCCGGAAAGAGCCCGGCCACCACGGCAATTCCAATGACCATACAGGTAAGGATCAGATAAAAGTCAGCACCCAGGGAAGGATACACCTTGCTACTGTAGCCCAGGGCATTGAATCCTTCGGCGACAATCGACAGGTCAATTCCGTGTTGCCCAAACCATGAGATACTGGCTACGCTCACCAGCACGCCAATAATGGCACCCGTGAGGGAGAGAAAAATGGTCTCCAACATAATCATGCCAAATACTTTCGCGGGCCGCATCCCGATCGACAGCAACATCCCAATTTCGCGGGTGCGGTCGAGTACCGCCATCAGCATAGTATTGATGATACCAAAGGCGAGGGCGATCAAAATAACACCCACAAAAATCAACGAAAATTGCAGCATGGTGCCAGACATGGCCTGGAGCATGGGTGCCAATTGCACCCAGGATTGTACCTGCAGATCCGGAAATTGTTCTTGCAGGGAAGCAGCCATCGGTTCGGTGTCATCCGATTGGTGGAGCAGGACGGTGATCACCGAGGCGGCCGCGGGCGGAAAGTCGATGAGTGCCTGTAGATCCTGGTTGCGGACAAAAAACATTTGCTGGTCGAAATCACTATCGTGGGTACGGTAAATGCCCGCAACTTTAAAGGCCCCGTAAACCAGGTCCCCGGAAACGGTTTGCAAAGTCAGCACTATGCGGGACTTCAACTTCACGTGTAGCTTGTCCGCCAGCTGTTGGCCGATCACCGCTTCGTTGGCCCGATTGCTTTTAAAATAGTCTCCCTGAACCAGCAGTTGGGAAAGATTACTCACCACCTGCTGATCGGATGGCTGGATGCCATTCACCATTATGCCGGCCGAACTGGACGCGGTAGTGGCCATGGCTGTAACCCGAACAATAGCCGCTGCCCCTGCCACCGCAGGATTTGTTTTCAGGATGGCGACCAGACTGTCGGCATTGGTGATTCGTTTTTGCAGGTCAAAATTTTGCAAAAAGCCAGGCTGGTTCAATTGGATATGGCCCGTCTCGGTGTGAATGGTCGAGTAGATTTGTTGCTCGGTCATCCCCTGCATAAAGGCATCAGAAAAAACACCTCCCCATAGGCCCACTACCACGGCAATGATAATGACCAGGCTGCGGGTCTTATTTCGCCATACATTTCTCCAGGCTATTCGTATCAGCATATCATAAGGTTGATGCCCCGGGCAAGGGGTAACTGCCTCAGCGTCACCCCTTACCCTGGCAGGTTATTGCTTGAGGGCTTCCGGAATGCGGAACCGATTGATGTACCACAAAGGATAGAGGGTTGAAACCAGGGCAATAGCCAGGACAGTTATACCCTGGTAAAAAAAAATAGCAGGGTCTACCGATACCGGCATGATAGGCTCGAGGCCAAACTCCTGATAGATCTGGGCCGTGGACCCCGTTAGCGCAAGCGGATGTTGGTAGAGGTAAAGCAAAACGGGCAGAATCAGTACACAACCCGCCACGATGCCCATCAGTCCGATCAGTACCGTCTCGAGCATCACGATTGCCGTTAGCTTAATGCGGTGCATGCCGATCGCGATCATGACGGCAAATTCTTTTTTTCGCTCCATGGTCATCATCAGGATGGTGCCAAATACACCAAAAGCGACTACGAGGTACAAGATGCCCAACATGATGATCCCTCCCGCATTGTCGCCCTGTATTTCCTGCACCAGGCTCTTATTCATCACGGGCCACTGCAGGACGACCCGGGTGCTGTCGAGCGCACGTTGTAAGGAACGGGCAGTTGCTTCCATGGCAGCAGGGTCGTCCAGCATCAGGCTGACGGAGGTTAATCGCCCGGGGGCGGCAAAAAAGGCCTGGGCATCGGGAAGCGCAAGATAGACCAGCGAGTTATTCAATTGGTCCAGGGGGAAATGAAAAATCCCCTGAATCGGATACTGGGCAGCTGCCGTGCTGCCATGATAGCCCTGCCCCATCAACACCAGGGTGTCACCCAACTGTAGGCGCAGGTAGTTGGCCAGCCCGTCGCCGATCAGTAAGCCCTGGCCACCCCCACGGTGGAAGTATTTCCCTTTGGCTACCTTTTCCTCCAAACTGTTCAACTGGTTTTCTTGCACCGGGTCAATCCCAATTATGGCTACCCCCTTGGTGTGCAGGCCGGAAGAGGCCAGGGCAAAAGATTCGAGTCGGGGTACCGCCAAAGAAATATTCGGTTCAGCTTGCAGCGTTTGGTCCAGGGAAGTATCCGCGGTGAAAGAATTGTTAATGGATTTATCTTCCCAGTAGCCTTTGGCCTGTACTTGCAAATAGCCCGTAGAAAACCGTACCGCATTGCCGATCATATTGCTGTAGGCGCCTTTTTGCAGCGAACGAATAGCAATCGCCAGCACCACGGCCATAAAGACCGAAGCGAGCGTGATCAGGGTACGGCGGCGATTGCGCCATAGGTTGCGCCAGGCCAGGATGATCAGTTGTTGCATAGACAAAATTTACGCGTTTAATACCAAAGGCCAGCAAGCAGCATCAGTGAATGGTCTTCATGGTTTGCTGGGAAAAAAAATCGGGTTTCAGGGGCAGGTCAAAAGCCAATTGCTGGAACACCAGAATCGTTTGCTTTCCGGTTTCTTTTATCGGGGTCATGACCAATTTAGACGGCAGGTCGCGGTCGCCAAAATGTTTGATCTCGGACTGGGTTTCCAGGTTCACCAATTCACCGTCTTCATCGTAAAAGGTAGTTTTAAGCATATAGTATTTGTCTTTGACGATCCAGGTGATGATCTTACCCCATACCACCGCGGCATCGGGTTTGGGTGTTAACTGTATTTTATAGCAATCGAAGCCGTCGATGAACTCGGATCCCAGTACGGTATGGATATAATCATCCACAATGGAACTGGCCTTCACAAGGTCGTTATTGGTGAAATCGGAGCCCATCCAGTTTTGCCCCATCATGGAAGGCGGTATCCGGATAACCCGGCTGATGCCCGGTATCCAGTTCCACATGTCGTTGAAAGATTTCAGAAACACCTGTCCCTTGTCCTGGGCTGGCGCGGTAATCAGGATCATATAGTAGTCGTTGCCGAGCGACCAGGTCTTCATGCTGACCTCGCGGCTCCAGGTGGGCCGCACCACGGTCATGGTAGCAGTACTTTGGCTGGAACGCCCCAGCACCAATTCGTTGGCTTTCCGGACAATTTCCGTGGCATCCATCTGCGGGTCTTGCCAGGCTGAATAACCCAGAAAGAGCAGTAGGCTACCCAAAAGTAAAGCTTTCATAATTTCCACATTTACGCCTTGCTCAGGCAAGTTCTCGAATGAATTAACCACTACCCGCGCTTTGCCAGCGCCTCTGCCCCAAAAATGACATCGAACATTTCTTCATCAATACTGCTCTGACGCAACTGGTGGTAACTCATCGTCAGGTCGGTTAACAGCTCTTTGATGTTTTTCTCCGCCCGCTGCATAGCGGCCAGGCGACTGGCATTTTCGCTGGCCAGCGATTCGGCGCAGGCCCGGTAGAGGGTTACGAAAAAGTATTCCCGAACCAATGCCAGTAGTGTCAACGCGGGATCATAAAGGGTCTCAGGGATTTTTGGCGAGGGCCATTCAATAGTCCTAATTTCCTTCTGCCAAATCTCGTCGAGTGGAACAAACCGCAGCTGTACCGGCCCGTAGATAGCGCCCTTCTGGGGGCGGTTGTAAAAAAGGTATATCGTCGAAACCTCCTCTTGTTCCAGGGCCTGTTCAATTTTGGAGAGAAATTGCCCTACCAATGGCGTTATTGCCTCGACGGTATGGGGTACCTCGAACTGCTGGACAGGAGGGAAGCCCCGATCTTCCAGCCGCCCCTGTAAGGAAACGCCGACGGTCCAGATCACTTTTTCACCAGGTAGCTTTTCCAGTTCTGCCGCCGCATACTGACACAGGGCATCATTGAACTGACCAACCAAACCCTGGCCAGCACCAAAAATAATGGCTGCGACTTTTCCTTTCTTGGTGGTTCCCTGTTGTATTGATGCTTTAGCAGCAGCCAAACACACATACAAGCCCCATTTGACGGTTCGGTAATAATCTTCCAACGATGTCACCGCTTTTTCGTATTGGTTAATGCTGGAAGCCGAAAGCGCTTTCATTGTCCGAACGACCGAATTCAACTCATTGGCCATCCCGATTTTATGTCGCAAACTTTCCAGTGTATCTTTCATGTCCCTTTATTTTTAAAGGCCGTCAGCACCTCGTTGCAAATTGCCACAATGGCCTCCTGATCGGCAGCGCTCATCTTGGTGTTGGACCAAATGAATGCTGACAGCTCGGGGGGCAGGGCTGCTCCCCTACTGCGCAAAGCCGCCTCGGCCGCTTTCATTTCTCCCAGCGGAATGTCATCGAAAAGGCCATGCGTTAGCGCCAACAACAACAGGACCTGTTCGGAAACGGAGACCGGAGACAATTCCGGTTGTTTGAGCAAGGTGCGAATGCGCTGGCCGTGGTTCAGGATGCTACGGGTGCCCTCATCAAGGCGGGTTCCGAACCGGGCAAAGGTTTCCAGTTCTTCAAACTGGGCATAATTGAGTTTCAGGCTACCCGCTACGGTGTGATACACCGGCAACTGGGCCTTACCGCCCACCCGGGAAACGGATTTGCCAATATCAACGGCAGGAAGTACGCCTAATTCAAACAACGTGGGGGAAAGGTACAGCTGGCCATCCGTGATGGAGATCAAATTGGTAGGGATGTAGGCTGAAATGTTCTGGGCTTCGGTCTCGACAATCGGCAATGCCGTTAGGGAGCCGCCGCCTTTTTCTTTTCTCAGGTGGGTAGACCGTTCCAGTAAGCGGGAGTGAATGTAAAAAATATCCCCCGGGAAAGCCTCCCGGCCGGGTGGGCGGCGGAGAAGCAATGACAGTTCCCGATACGAACGGGCATGTTGGGTAAGGTCATCGTAGACGATTAAAACATCCCGCCCCTTTTCCATGAAATATTCCCCCATGCTGGTAGCCGCATAGGGTGCAATATAATTGAGACCAGCCGGATCATTGCCTTCTGCGACCACCACTATGGTATACGCCAGCGCCCCTGTTTCCCGGAGCACAGCCACTACTTTAGCGACCGAGGAGGCGCGCTGGCCGATGGCGCAATAAATGCACAGCACATCTTGCCCCTTTTGGTTAATGATGGTATCAATGGCAATGGCGGTCTTGCCGGTTTGCCGATCACCAAGGATGAGTTCCCGCTGTCCCCGCCCAACCGGGACGAGGGCGTCGATTACCTTTATTCCGGTTTGCAGCGGCACATGGACGGGGTCTCTGTCCATGATGGAAGGAGCTGGCCGTTCAATGGGCAATCGTTCGGTAAAAGCCAGTGCTCCCTGGCCATCCAGGGGTTTCCCCAAAGGATCAATAACGCGACCGATCAGCTCTTCCCCGACCGGCGCATCCATCACCCGCCCCGTGCGCTCGGCGCGGTCACCTGCGTGGAGGCGCCAAAATTCGCCCAGTAAAACCACCCCTATCTCATCCTCATCCAGGTTGAAGGCGATGCCGTATAAACCGCCGGGGAATTTGATTAATTCTTCAAAGCCTACCCCTGGCAGCCCACTTACGTGGGCAATGCCATTTAGAACGGCCGTAACGGTGCCTACTTCCTGCAGGCCCAGCGGTGGGACGAAGTTTTCCCGCGCCTGGCGCATCGCCAAAAAGGCCTCCTCAATGAGGTTGGTCAGGGAATCAGTTGTCATGGTTGATGTTTTCAACTTGAGCCGGATTTTTTTGCCAATTTTCGACAACGCCTGCTACCCGTTTTTCGAGTGCATCGAGATAATCGGTAATATTCCAGCCGATTTTATACCCATTGGCAGACAGCTCAATACCACCTACCTCTTCCTTACCTGTTTGAAATTCCAAAGTGGTCTTGTCATTAATCAATGATTTGACGACCTGGGCAATACGTGCTTGTTGTTCGGCGCTGATTGCAAAAGTGCTGCGCACCACTAACGGGTGGTTGGCAGATTGGAGTGCGGCGCTTAGCTGAGCGATTGTGGAGGTACCCAAAGCCTGTAGTTTTTCGATAAAAACCGCCATAATTTGCGCCTCGAGCGGCACGTTGGCGAGGTCGGCCAGGGTCTTACGGGCAATGGAAAAGGTCTCCTGCTGCACCTGCTTCCTGAGCTCAACCGATAGCCTGGCTTGCTCTTTGACCAGGGCATCCTGCAAGCGGGTGCGCAATTCGTCGTATGCCTGGCGCGCCTCGTCCAGCAAACGCTGTTGTTCCGCTTCAGCCTCACTTTGGGCCGCAGCCAGCAACGATTCCTTGTGCTGCTTTAACGCCGCATTGAGGCGGTCGAATTGTTGGTGTTGTTCGTCTGCCGCCGCTTGTTGTGCGGCAGCTTCCTGCAATTGTGTGGCAATCCGGTTTTCCCGTTCGTCAATAGCCTGGAGAATAGGCTGGTACAAGAACCTTTTCAACAAGTAAACCAGTACCAGAAAATTGACGACCTGCGCAAAGACCGTGAACCAATCAATTAGCATAAAAAAAAACGTTTAGTGGGCGGTAATAAAATGGTTCCAAAAGGGATTCGCAAAAATCAGGATCATGGAAATCACAAAGCAATAAATGGCGATGGATTCAATCATGGCCAAACCGACAAATAGCGTTCTGGTAATGGTAGCGGCCGCATCGGGTTGTTGCGCCAGCGAACCCAGGGCCGTCGCCACGGAACGCCCCTCAGCCAGAGCCGGGCCAATACAGCCCAGTCCGGTGGTCAGTCCGGCCGTAACAATTGAAATCATAGCGATGATGGTGGTGTTATCCATTATTTGTTTTTTTAAATCGTTAGCTCTTAATTTGCCGCCGATTGCATCGCCGACGCGATAAATACCGTAGCCAGAATACTGAAAATATAAGCTTGTACCATGCCGGTAAGCAGGCCCAGGAGGGTCATCACAATGGGAAAAATAAATGGCGTAATGGTTAATAAAATAGCCAGGATCATGCTTCCGCTCATGATGTTGCCAAACAGGCGCACGGACATGGCCAGGGTACGTGAAAATTCGGCGATAATATTAAAGGGCAGCATGATCGGCGTAGGTTCCATAAAGGTCTTGAAATAACCCACCACCCCTTTTTTTTCAATGCCGAAGAGGGGTACGGCCATAAAGACCGACAAGGCCAGGGCGGCCGTAGTCGACAAGGAACCCGTGGGCGGTTCGTACACCGGAAAAATGGTGCAGAGATTGGCGGTAACAATAAATAGAAACAGCGTCCCGATGTAGCCGAGGTACTTTTCGGGCTTTTTCAGCCCCACTTCTTTCATTTGTTCGAGGATTCCCAACACGATTATTTCCAGCATGTTTTGCCAACGGGAGATATGGATGTCACGCGACAGCCGGCGGGTAATGAGCCGCGCACCAATGACCAAAATCAGCATGACCACCCAGGTCCATACAATGGTGGCGTTCAGCTTAAAGCAACCGAACTGCCAAAAGATCTGGTCATCGGGTGTCAGGCTCATGGTGCTACTGTTTTTGAATGATTGGCCTTGTTGGTGTAGCGCAAAACCACCAACCTGGCTAAAATAAAACCGACCAGGCAGGCCGCCATCCGTTCCAGCTGCCCACCAGCAACAACATAAAAACCGGCCAATACCACACCTGTTCGCACCAGTATACTGGCGAGGAACCAGCTGCCGGGATAGGCAACCGTTAGCCCTTTTTTTACCGTCCACCATAGGCCGCCGAAAAAAAAGCCGCCCAGCAATACACCTGCCAGCAGGGCCATTATCCAGGTTGTTATTTCATTCGCTATCATCAGCTAAATCTTTATCAATTTCATGGTTTTCCTTTTGTATCCAAAACCAGGCATTTAAGCAGCCAGTGACCAAACCAATGATCAGCAGATTCAAGGTCCAGGCGTGTGTACTGGGGTAGTGGGTGTCGATCCAACGCCCCAATGCAGCCCCCACTAACGTGGGCACAACCACCGACCAGCCCACCAGGCCAAACAAACCCAAGCCGTACAAGGGGCTCCGTTTGCCTTTCTTTCTGGCCCGGAGCTTGAGCGCTTCCCGGTCGCCAACCTGCTTGCCCAGGTTCGGCTGCTTCGGCTGGTTATTGCCCATCATTCGTTCCTAATTGTTTAAGTTGTGCCATCCGTCGAATAAAATTGCTCTCCAACCTGGCGAGGGTAGCGCGGAGATCAACTTCTGCTGCGCCCGTTTTCCGGAATTGTTCTTCCACCGCGCGGTGAAGTTCACCCAGATCGACGCCCCCGATCGCATTCCTGACGGAAACGAACACCTCCCTACCTGTTTTCACCAAAACACCTTCGTCGACGGCCACAAACAGCTCTCCTGCGGCGGTTGTATAAGTCAGTATGCCTGGTGCCAGCGCAGCGGTACAATCCAACCGGTTGGGCAGCAAGCCGAACGAACCCTGCGGCGTTTCCACGACCAGGCTTTTCACCGCTTGCGCTTCGGCAAAAATGCCGAATGGCAGGAGGATTTTCAGGTGTAGATCGCTAAATTCCACGGGCTATTTTTTTAGGGGTTTTTCAATTCAGCAATTGTACCAATCATATAAAAAGATTGCTCCGGATAAGCTTCAAACTCATCTTGCAAGATGCGTTCACAGCCATCGAGGGCATCCTCCAGGGCGACCTTTTTTCCAGGCAGACCGCTGAATTGCTCGGTCGTAAAAAAAGGCTGGGTCAGGAAACGTTCCAGCTGTCGGGCGCGAACCACCACCTTGCGATCCTCCAACGACAACTGCTCCAGCCCGAGCATAGCGATGATGTCCTTCAGCTCTTCGTATTGTGCAAACGTCCGCCGGATCGCCTGGGCAATCGCATAATGCTTTTCGCCTACGATCCCTGGCGTCGCCATTTTGGAGCTGGACTGCAACGGGTCAATGGCCGGAAACAGCCCTTCGCTGGCCCGTTTCCGGGAAAGCACAATCGAGGCCGACAAATGCGAAAAAGTGTGTACCGCCGCCGGATCGGTCAGGTCGTCTGCCGGAACGTATACCGCCTGGATAGCAGTAATGGCACCGGTTTCGGTATTGGAAATCCGCTCTTCCAGCAGGGCCAGATCGGAGCCCATGGTGGGTTGGTAGCCCAGGCGGGAGGGCATCTGCCCCATCATCCCGGAGACTTCCATACCAGCCTGGATAAACCGGAAAATGTTGTCAATCAACAACAGGACGTCGCGGTGTTCATCATCCCGAAAATACTCGGCCATGGTCAGCGCCGTGTAGCCGACCCGGAACCGGCTACCCGGTGGTTCGTTCATTTGCCCAAAAACCATGGCCATATTGGGCAACACCCCAGCTGCTTTCATTTCCCGGTAAAGCTCCTCCCCTTCCCGACAACGTTCACCTATGCCGCAAAATATACTTACCCCTTGCTGACGGCCAACCACGTTGTGGATCATTTCGGTCAACAAGACCGTTTTGCCCACCCCGGCACCACCAAACAGCCCGGCCTTGCCACCTCTTTCCAGCGGCGCCAGGACATCAATGATCTTAATTCCGGTCCTGAATATTTCGGACTTTGCCGAGCGACGCCCCAGCGATGGCGGGGGTTGGTGCACCGAGCGCTTTTCGGCGCCTTGAATAGGTCCATCGTGGTCGATGGTTGCTCCAAACACGTTGAACATCCTGGATAAAACCTGCCGGCCAATGGGCACTTTTAACGGGCCGCCGGTATCCCTGACTTCCATCCCCCGGGCCAGGCCGTCAGTCGGTGTCAGGGCGACACCCCTGACGCTGTTCGCGTTGAGCTGTGTCTGTACTTCGATGGCAATGCCCTCCGCTGCCCCGGTGCGTAGCAGGCTAAAGATCGGCGGTAGTTGTTGGTCGAAGCGAACGTCAACAACACTACCGCGCACGGATAAAACCGTTCCCTTGTTCGCAGTGAGGCGGCTTTTGTTTTCCAAATCGGGTTGCTTTTAAAAAAACGTTACATGGTCTTAACCAAAAAAGAAAAAAACTCTTTTTTCAAGTCATTGTAAATATGGCGTTGGGTTTCCATCTGTTCCCGAAAGTCCGCATGGTCTGAAAAATGTTGGTGCTCAATACCAATCGGGTGCTCTTCGGCGTGGATAGACAGTTCTTGTTCGTGGAGTTTTACCTCGTGGCGAAGGATGTCGATGACCTCATTGTGGCGGATAAACTGGTTCTGGAAATGTTCGGCCTGAGCCAGGACACTTTTGTCCGTCCAGCGGCTCACCACTTCTGCCAATCTGTTTTGAAAACTGACCAGTTCCTCCTTCCAAAAAGTCAACTCGGAAAGCCAGTTCCGGTGTTCGAAATGGAGATCAGAGAGATAGATGCTTTTTTGGTCTTTCATATCAAGAGAAGGTTGTTTTGAGAAAAGACAGCGAGACCGTCCAAAGTCACATTTCAAACTTTTAGCTTGCATTAAATTTAAAAATCACCCGTACGGGAAGCGTTTTTTGAGTGAGGTAAGGAAGTCGCTAAAATAACGCCCGGCAGCCCCCACGTACCGGATGTAAACAAGGAGGATAGTGCTTGGAAAAAGGCATAATCAGGCACTGGCATACCGTTGCTCATACAACTGTACCACGTGTTGGCGGGCACGGAGTAGCCGCATTTTTACGGCGCTTTCGTTCAGCTTGAAATCCTGACAAAGTTGCTCGATGGTTTGGCCATCGACGTACTTCCGTTTTAGGAGGCGGCCAGCTGGCGCCTCCTCCAGCAGCGTGGGCAAGGCATCTAATTTGCGGTGGTAGGCCTCCATTGCCTCCGAGTCGACGGGGTCATCATAAAGAAACGGGTAGTCGTCGACGGGTTCCAGGTGGCGGCGGCTACTTTTTTTGTGAATATTGAGCACCTGGTTGCGCGCAATACTGAACAACCAGGCTACCCAAAGCAGTGGATTTTGCAAGCTGTCCAATTTTTCGTACGCTTTAAGCAGGACATCCTGTGTCACATCATCAGCTCTCGACCGGTCACCCAGTGATTTGATGCAATATATTCTCACTTTGTTAAAATACCGCTGGTACAATTGGGAAAAAAATGCAGGGTTATGGGTTTGTTGGAATTTGGCGACCAACTCGGCATCCGTTAATGGCGTGACCGTTGGTAAGTTGGATTTTTGCATGGTGGACTTTTTGAAACGATTAAACTATTTCCGCTTATTCGTTTTAAGATCGTCCACTGGGCGATTAGGCACAACAAGGTTTCGGTGAAACGGGAAGAATTGTCGGTGAATCCAGCTAAAAAACAGCCGTTATCCTGGCAGTTGATCTTACAAGCCCTTTTCCAAAAAATCCACTACCTCCCTACGGAGTTGGTTCACCTGGTTATACAAAGCATTCAGTACCGTTGCATCTGGCAACTTATCCCTGGCTGCCAGTTCCAGTTCTTTCAGCCTTTCGCCCAAAGTAGCAGCGAACCCCATGTAGGCGGCCGTACTTTTCATGCTGTGGGCGGCCATGGCGGCATCGCCGAAATTATTGGACTGCAGCGCTTTGGTTAACTGTTCCAATTCTTTGGCCGACTGGCTGACGAACAGTCCGGCCATCTCTTTCAGCACCGCTGGTTTGCCTTTTGAAATATCGAGCACATACTGGCGATCAAAACCTGCGGGGTCCTGTTTTGTATTGCCCGAGATGAGGTAGGAGTGTTTTTTCTTTTCCATCGGCAGCACGTAGCGCTGGATGAGGGCCAATAGCTCCTTTTCCTTGATGGGTTTGGAGATATAGTCGTTCATGCCGTAGCTGATGCACTTTTCCCGTTCTCCGGCAAAGGCATGGGCCGTAGTCGCAATAACGGGCACCTGCAGGCGCAAAGTCTGCCGAATAGCCTGAGCAGCGGTGTAGCCATCCATTTCGGGCATCTGGATGTCCATCAGTACCAGGTCATAGACGTTGTTGCGGAGCATTTCAAGGGCAATTTTACCATTGGCAGCATGTTCGTGTAAGAACTGCCAATCGTCGAGTAGTAATTCAGCGATGCGCTGGTTGAGTGGGTTGTCTTCCACGATCAATATTTTTACCTTTCCGTTCTTGAGCCGGCTATCCAGCAATTGGTTCTGGCTTTGGGCTCCGGCACCCTCAGCGATCGGGTAAGGTATTTCTACGATAAACGTAGCGCCCTGTCCCTCGGCACTTTCCACCCGGATGCTGCCCCCCTGCAGCTCGGCAAGTTGTCTGGAAATCGTGAGGCCCAACCCGGCGCCTCCAAAACGGCGGGTGGTATCGGCAGACGCCTGCCCGAAACGCTCGAAAATAACATCCCGCATTTCAGGTGCTATGCCAATACCGGTATCGGACACCCTGAATTCAATTAAAGCGGTTCCAGCTTGCTGTTCGGTGCTGGTGACGGAAAGCGCTACGCGGCCTTGTTCCGTAAATTTAAAAGCATTCCCCAGCAGGTTAACCAAGATCTGGGTCAATCGGGTAGGATCGCCCAGCACCGCTTCCGGCACATTTTTAGCGGCTTGCACTTCGAATTCCAGGTGTTTCTCGTCGGCTCGGTAATGAAACATCTGATCTACCGATTGTAGCAACGCAGGCAAGGAAAATGGAATTTGTTCGATACGGATGGCTCCGGCGGCGATTTTCGAAAAGTCGAGTATATCGTTGATTACCGCAAGGAGGTTTTCACTGCTCGTACGGATACCCTGGGCAAATTCTTGCTGGTTGTTATTGAGCCCACTGCGCTGCAAGAGGTTGGAAAACCCCAGGATGGCATTCAGTGGCGTACGGATTTCGTGGCTCATATTGGCAATAAACTGCTCTTTAAGCTGGACGGATTGTTCGGCCAACTCGCGGGCCTGAATGAGCGCGTCTTCCATTTTTTTATACGCCGTAAAATCCATGGTGGCGGAGCGGCTAAAGCTAAAATTACCTGCTTTATCGATCACAGCCCGACTGCTGGCCAGCACCTGCATCAGGCTGCCATCCTTGCATTTCAACTTTCCCCGCATACCTTTTTCGTTGGCAGTACCTCCAATATCCGGAAAAAGCTGCTCCTCATTTTCCCGGATTTCAGGAAGAAACACTTCCGAAATTTTCATCTTACCCACTACTTCCTCCCGCCCATAACCCAGCCAATCCAACTCCGTTTGGTTTATTTCGATGATCAGGCCCTCCGGATCAATGGAATGATAGCCAATGGGAGCATGGTCATAGAGGTCCTTAATAAAGATAAGGTGTTGCTCCAGTTCGTGCTGTTGTTGTTCCTTTTCCCGCTCGGCTGCGTAGCGATTCCGGGCGGTCTTTGCCAAATAATAAATGGAAAAAAAGGAAAGCAGAAAGACCAGGAATACGCTGGCCCAGCTAGCAAAACGCAACCAGGTGGAGGTCCTGTTTTTTTGACTGATAAAAGCATCCAACTGGCGGTGGTGTTGTTGCCGAATAGCGGCTGTCAGCGTGGAGATACTATCCCAAAGCACCAGGCTACGATCGGAACCTGCCATTGGGTCGGCAGCAAATTGACCAGCCTGTTGATAACCCCGCAAGCGATTTTTGTTGAATTGAATTTTCTCTTCGGCCCATCTTTCCAACTGCGCCACCGTTTGCTGTTCGGCCGATTCGCGAAAAAGGTTGCGGACAGCGGCCAGTTGCTCCGCTGCTTGCTGAATGGCTTTTTCCGTAGTCCCAACAAACTCATCCTGCTCCAGCAACACCAGCTGCTGTCCTGAATTTTCCATATCTACCAGGTTGCCCTCGAGCTCCCGGAGTAAGCTGTCCCTTTGGTAAGATGCCCTGACCATCACGGAAGAATCTTCGTATTTATCCAGTTCCTGGATCGCAAAAAAATGAGTGATCACAATCACCGAAATGGCCATCAGGAGGGTAACAACAACCTGCCAATCTTTGCGCTCCAGGAAATATGTACTGGTTTTTCTCATGGTATTACCACGCTGTTTGCTGAGGCAACTTTACTGGACCACATCCGTTGGGGAAAGCATCACCAGTAGATTTTAAAATTTGGGTAAAAGATGTTGTGCAGCTATAAAGTCACAAAATTATTAGGGGTCGTTCGCAAAAAAATAATTTTAAAATATATTTAACCGCTGCATCAATTTTCCTTTCACTTTCTCGCTTACGGGCACGGCATGCGAACCGATCAGGAGGGAATTTTGCTCTAGGTTGACAATTTTATCCAAGGCAACAATATAACTCCGGTGAACCCGCATGAAGTGATTGCTGGGCAGCCGCTCCTCCACGGCCTTCATGGTCAGGTGAACAGGATACTTTTTATCTTCCGTCTGAAAGACGACATAATCGCCGAGCGCATGGACAAACAGGATGTGCTGAAAATCAATACGGACGAGCAGGCTATCTACCCTGGCAAAGAAATGGTTAGCTGGGTATTGGTCTTTATGGCGTTCCATTGCCAAATTCACTGCTTTTAACAACCGTGGCATCGTAACGGGTTTAACGAGATAGTCCACCACCTGCATTTCAAAACCATCTACAGCATATGCTGTTTTGGAGGTGACGAGAATAATCAGCGGGTGTTTTTCCAGGCTTTTCAGCAGTTCCAGTCCGCTCATGCCTGGCATTTCTACGTCGAGCAGAAGGAGATCACAGGGCTGGGCTTTCAGGAAATTATAGGCTTGCATGGCACTCTCGCATTCACCGGCAAGATGCAGGCCTTCTATTTCAGAAGTCATGTTCCTCAGTGCCAGTCGGGCGAGCGGGTTATCATCGATAATGAGGCAGGTCATATGGGTGTAGGGTGCTTATTAGTGACTACCAAAGATAACAAGAATGGGGTATACCAGCGCTAAAAAAGTCAGAACGACCATTCCGTTTATTCAACCCGCCAGGATCGGAATACCTATAAATCATTTTCACCTGGACATTTTTTTCACATTTACTACTTTTGTACCTTGCCATTTTACCCGACGCCGGGCATTTCACTACCTTATGATTCATACCATCGACCTCCATTTCCAGGACATTCCAGAGAACATTGCGGCCTTTCTGGTAGAAACCAGTGCCGGACCTGTCTTGGTAGAGTCGGGCCCACACGCAACCCTGCCCAGCCTGCGGGCTGGCGCAGCCCAACTGGGTTATCAATTAGAAGAAATCCAACACGTATTTCTCACCCACATCCACCTGGACCACGCCGGAGCAGCCTGGTGGTTTGCGCACCGGGGAGCGACTGTTTACGTCCACCCGCGGGGTAGCAAGCACCTGGCACAGCCCGCGCGCTTGATGGCCTCTGCCCGTCGTATCTACCAAGACCAGATGGACACCCTCTGGGGACAGATGAATGCCATCGATTCCGAACGCATTCAGGAGGTGGCTCACGGCGAAATCATTGCGGTTGGAGACGTCAATTTTCAAGCCTGGCATACGCCAGGTCACGCCGTCCACCACATTGCCTGGCAAACCGATACGGCGCTTTTTACTGGTGATGTTGCGGGGGTGCGCATCAACGCTGGCGTGGTCATTCCACCCTGCCCGCCACCAGATATTGATTTAGCCGATTGGCACCAAAGCCTCGTGCTCCTTCGCTCCTTAAACCTAAAAACCCTCTACCTGACTCATTTCGGACCGGTTTTGTATTCCGACAACCACCTGGTTGAACTGGAAGACCGGCTGCAGCGTTGGGCAGCCTGGATGGAACCCTACCTGGACGATCCACGCGGTGTGGCCGGGCTTACCCCCTTGTTTCAGCAAATGGTAATGGAAGATTTAGCAGTGGCAGGTGTCAGTCTGGCTGACCAGGCCAAATACGAGGCCGCTAATCCCAGTTGGATGAGCGTAGCCGGGCTACTCCGGTATGGACAAAAAAAGCGTATTGAAAACGGTGAATCAGGAGGCGGGTAACAATTGGACAAGCAGGGAAATCAGGTGTTTGAGCAAACTTACATCAGGAGACGCAGCAGGTTCAATCACGGCCACCAGGTGTTGTGGGAGTTCTTCCATGGCCGCTTCAGATTCCTGGAACATTTGTACATAAAAAAGAAACCCGTAAGCCAGTAGACTACAAGCTAACATACAACACCCGATATACAAATTTCTATTTTTCATAGGTGCAGCAACTTAAATTATTGTGTAAAATAGGGGTAAAAAAGCATTCTTATGGTGATTTTCGACCAATACTTCCAACCAATCGACCATGTTGTCATTTAAATGACGACATCAATCCGACAAAGGTTGCAGTTTTTTTTTAAAAAACATCTGATTGCAAGGAATATTGATTCATCCCTGTAGTACCTTGCTGAACATTTATTTTTGTCTTCATTCATCAATTATTTAATTCATCGACTATTATGAAATTAACGCTTACATTTCTGTTTTCCTGTTTAATGGTAGTTGCCGCGTGGGCACAGATCAACGACGAATCGCCATTCCCCGTCGATTTTGAGCTCCTTTCGCCAGGAACCATTACCGGGACTTATGACTACGGCACCCAGGTAGCCAATGCAGACAACCCAATTTGGGGACCAACCCTCAGCGAAACGGTTGTAGGAGAGATCGTTTGGGCTTACGATGCTACCGACAGCCTGGGCTGTGAAGCCATTGTAACAGACCTTACGGGTAAAATTGCCCTGATCCGCCGTGGTGTTTGCGGTTTTGTCAACAAAATTGCCAACGCTCAGGCAGCTGGCGCCATCGCTTGTATTATCGTGAACCACTACGCTGACCCTGCCCAAACGGGTGCGACGGTAGTAGGTATGCTCGGTGGCGACGGTACGCTATCTGGTACGGTTACCATTCCTGGCATTTTTGTCGGCCGCAGTACCGGTGAATTGATTACCAGCGAATTGGATGCGGGTAATACCGTGACAGGCTCTTTCACCGTGAAGTCTTTCTACGACCCGGTTTCCAGCTATTCTTACCACACGCCACTGAGCGAAGCCCTACCTGTCAACATTTTCCGGATCAACTATGTCAACCCCAATAGCGTAGACATGGTAGATGTCAATGTTTCAGCGGTCATTACGGCACCCAGCGGTGCCCAGGCTACCCTGACGGGCACTTCCAGCATTGCGCCATTGTCAGACTCAATCGTCAATATGGTAGGCAGCTACCAGGCGACCGAGTTGGGTGAACACACCATCACCTGGACGAATGACCAGAACAGCGAAACCATCGAGAGCAAATTTGTGATGACGGAATACACCTACGCCGTAGACAACAACAACCTGAACCAAACCGTAGGACCATCTGACGCCGATTTCTCCTCTACCTTCAACTTCACCTACCAGGCGGGGTCGTTGGTACTTGCTGACGCCGATGGCGGGGTAGCGACTACGGTTTCTTTTGGTATTGGTAATGCTGCTGCCTTGTTTACTGGCGACAACATTGCAGATCAAGTTACAGTCATTCTTTACGATGCGGACTCCAATGCGGACGGGACGATTGATTTTGCGGCCAATGGTGCAAGTTTCAATGACCTGACGCCGATTGCACTGGGTTCTTATGTCATCACGGGCAATGAAACGGCCGACGAGTTGGTTTATGTACAGTTAGAAGACTTGGTTGACGGCGACGAATTCGTTGAGTTGGTTCCCGATGGCGCCTACTACATTGTGATCGCTTATGACGGCACCGAGGCTGGCACCGGCGTAGCCCCCCGTTTCGTGGCTTCGGAGGATCTTCCTTACCTGAATTTCCCTACGACGCCCATATTCCTCGACCAACTCTACACCGGTTGGGCGGGCCAGACGGTAGCCGTTCGCTTACACACCCTCGGTTTTGAGGCACCAGTAGGTACGGAAGACCTGCCTGCCCTCGAGGCCGCCAAGGTGACCATTGCCCCCAATCCGGTACAAAGCCGCCTGAACATTACCTTCGACCTGGCAGCAACTGCGCAGCGGGTAGATGTAGGCCTGATGGACATCACGGGCAAAGTGATCCAAACCTACCAGTACGAGCAAGTCTTGAACCAGACGGTAGAGATCGACGTGAATGCCTTGCCTGCCGGCACTTACTTTATCGGTATTGCCAGCCCCGAAGGCTTCCGCGCCGAGAAAATTATTAAGCAGTAAGTCTTACCGCTTGCATTTTTTTTGCAAAAAGCGGGGTGGGTATTCAGTTACCCATCCCGCTTTTTTATTTTTTTCTTCTTAATTTTATAGCCACCAATCCAATCGCTATGAAAAATTTAATGCTTTCTCCGCTGGGTGTTTTTCTTTTTTTGGGTCTCCACCTGGTGGCCCAGGGCAACCTCCAATTCGTCCAAAAAAACATCCAGCAATACCAGGCACCGCGCCACCACGTACTCTATACCGGAATGGAACCCGGGCCACTCCGCCCGGTGGAACACCAATCTCCACCAGCTACGGATCTGGAAAAGGTCGACCAGGAAATCCCCATTGGAAGCACCTTGTACGATCTGCAATCGAACGCAGCTGGTTGCAAGCGTATTTCAATGACACCCACCGGGCGGATCGCCGGGGTCTGGACCCGCGGCATTGACGATGCCGGCGCCACCTACCCCGATCGGGGCACGGGCTACAACACCCGGGTAAATTTCGCCTGGGGAGACCCGCCCAGCAGCAGAATCGAAAGCGTCCGCACGGGCTGGCCCAACCATGTATTCACGGCCAGTGGCAAGGAATTCATTGTTGCCCACACTTCTGACAACCGCTTGATCACGCAACGCCGAGACGGCCCAACAGCCCCCTGGGCGGAAGGCTTCATCCCCGACAACACCCCTTCGGGGATGCTGTGGCCCCGCGCAGCCGTAGGTGGTGCAAACGGGGAAACCATCCACGTGATCGCCATTACCGTTCCGGCATCCCTGAACGGCCAGCCCTACCAAAATGTCGATGGCCATATCCTCTATTACCGTTCTACGGACGGCGGCGCCAGCTGGGACCGCACCGATGTAGCCATCGAAGGCCTGGGAAGTGATTTTACCCTGGGCTCTGATGCCGACTCCTATTACATCGATGCCCGCGGCGACAATGTAGCTTTTGGGATCTTCAACAGTTTTGACGATGTGCTCCTGTTTAAGTCTGAAGACAATGGCGACACCTGGGCCAAAAGTATAGTCAATGACTTCCCCCTCTTCAAATATGCCATCGATGCCGGTTACACCTACCAGGATTTACCCCCTTTTATGGATGAACGGCCCGATTCGCTGGCCATTTTCTCTTCCGACAGCTACGGCACGGTACTCGTTGATTACCAGGGAATGGCCCACGTTTACTTTGGGCGCATGTGGGTACAGGACGATGTCCTCACCGATGGATTATCCAGCTATTACCCCGGCACCGATGGCCTGGCGTACTGGAACGAAAGCTTTGGCGACGACAGCCTGCGCACCATCGTGGGCACGGTAGACCAAAACATGAACGACACCCTCGACCTGGTGGCAGGGGCCAGCGGCTTAAGCGTAGGGCTCTATTTTGCTTCCCTGACCAGCATGCCCAGCGCGGGGGTTGATGCGGCGGGCAACCTCTACGTTACCTACTCCGGGATCGTGGAAGGGGAAGTGTCTATTGATGACGATATGCAACACTACCGCCACGTTTACATCATCTCTTCTCCCGACGGGGGCCTGACCTGGAGCGATCCCTATGATATTATCCGCCCCGATATTGTCATGGAACCCGATCTGGTAGATTTTGTCGAAGCAGTCTTTCCTTCCATGGTTCGGGAGGTGGATGACAAGGTGCGCCTGATCTATATGCAGGACTTCCGCCCCGGCCTGGCCATCCGTGGTGACATGGATTCGGCAGCCGATAATTTTATCAACTACGTGCAGGTAGAAGTACCCGAAGTAGGGATCGTCGGTACGGAAGCGCGCGTGCCCGCCAGTACGTTTGGGCTGGTTCTGGCACCCAATGTGACCAGCACTCAAACCAGGGCTTCTTTTATTACCGGGCAAGCGGGGAAAGTAAGTTTGTCCTTACTGAATAGGCACGGCCAGCAGGTTCGCCAATTTATTCAGGAACAACTTCCCGCTGGAAAACACCAGGAAGACCTTGATTTAACGGGCCTACCCGCTGGCAGCTACTACTTGCTGCTTAAGGTGGAACAACAATTTACCATTGCCGAAGTGATTAAGCAGTAGCATTAAACTTGTGCTGCTCAAGCGCGACGCAACTGAGGTCTGGCGACTCGACGCTCAGGTGCGTCGCGCTTTTATAAAATCTTATTTTGAAGCAAACAGCTGCCTTCGCATCAAGGAATGGCTGCCAGTAAGTTTTGGGTATAAGCCTCTTGTGGAGAGCTGAAAATCACCTCCGTATCCCCCGCTTCCACTACCCTACCCTCCTTCATGACCAATACCCGATCGGCGATGAATTTAATGACCGACAGGTCATGAGAAATAAAGATTAAAGAAAACTGGTACGCTTCCTGGAGGTCTTTGATCAGGTTCAGCACCTGGGCCTGGACGGATACATCCAGCGCCGATACCGACTCATCGCAAATGAGCAGTTCCGGCTGCAGCAACAGCGCCCGGGCCAGCCCAATGCGCTGTCGTTGTCCACCAGAAAATTCGCGGGCGTAGCGGGGCAAGGTGTCTGCTGCCAGGCCTACCTGCGCCAGCACTTGCCGCACGCGTTCGTTCTGCTCGTGTATACTCAGTTCCGGTCGGTGAACCTTCAGGGGTTCCAACAACATTTGGCCGATGGTCAGCTTGGGGTTCAGCGAACTGAAAGGATCCTGAAAAACCAGCTGCATGCGGGGTCGTAAAGCACGCAGTTCTGCTCCCGCCAGGGCGGAAACTTCCTGACCGGCAAAACTGATCCGCCCGCCGTGTAAGTCTACCAGGCGCAGGATTGCTTTTCCCAAGGTTGTTTTTCCACTACCCGATTCCCCAACAATGCCGAGTCGTTCGCCAGCTTTCAGCGAAAAAGAAACCTCCTCTACGGCTTTTACCCAATTTTTCACCCGCCCCAACCAGTTGGTTTGCCCAGGATACCAGACCTGCAATTTCTCTACGTTCAACAACGTCTTCGCCTCGGCCAATACCCGTTTACGTTGCGCCATATCAGCAGCCGTCTCCGCCAGCTTGTCCAGCATTTGGCCCGTATCCTGTGCGGGGTGTGCCAAAAAATCACTCACCGTTGCCAACCGCTTTAACCGCCGGCTCAAATCGGGCCGGCAGGCCAGCAACCCCTTGGTGTAGGGATGTTGTGGCGCAGCAAAAACGGTGGCTACGCGGCCTGCTTCCACACATTTGCCTTGCTGCATCACAATAACCCGTTCGGCGATGCTGCGGATGACCGCGAGGTCGTGGCTGATAAAAATGATCGCGATACCCATTTCCTGTTGTAAATCCCGGATGAGTTCCAGTATCACGTGCTGAACGGTAACGTCCAGGGCGGTGGTGGGTTCGTCAGCGATCAGGAGTTGGGGTTCGGCACACAGCGCCATGGCAATCATCACCCGCTGGCGCTGCCCACCCGACAATTGGTGGGGATAGGATCGGTAAATTCGGGCAGGATCGAGCAGCTTGACCTTTTCAAACCAGGCTTTGGTCCTTGCCTCGGCCTCCTTTGCGGAAAGGAGCAGGTGCTGCCTTAGTACCTCTGCCACTTGTTGTCCACAGGTGAGCACGGGATTTAAGCTGCTCAGTGGCTCCTGAAATATCATACCCATCTGCCGGCCCCGGAGGGCGGCCAACGTTGCTGGGGGGGCCTGCGCCAAATCTGTTTCACCTTGCCACCACAGCCCGCCACTGCTCAGCGCATTTGCCGGCAGCAATTGCATGACGGACAAAGCCGTAAGCGACTTGCCAGAACCAGACTCCCCTACGATGCCCAGGCTTTCGCCGGGGAACAGGTCGAAGTTCAGCTGGTCGACAACCGTGACCGGTTGCTCCCGGGCAACCGGAAAACGAACGATCCAATCACGTAATGCGACCAGTGGCTGAAGGGAAGCTGAAGAGGAAATAAGCAGCGGGTTTTAAGAGTGAATAATCAGGAACGCTCAATTGGGCAAGTCATACAATGCGACCCACCCCGGGCGCGCGACAATTCGGTAGAAGGCAAAGTGATGATCGTCCGTTCCACCTCACTGGGTGTGAGGATGCCGTCGTCAAATGCCTTGAGCAGGTCAGCGGAATAAACCACCCGGTAACCTGCTTCTACAAAAACTTGCTCGGTTACCGGATTCCGATCATAGGTAAGCGCAACGCCTGGTTTCAGGGCCACCAGGTTACACCCATCCGTCCACTGTTCCCGCTCCTGATAAGGCGTTTCTCCCCTACCCGCGTACAGAATACGCGTAGCAGGATCTATTTCTTTGATCAAAAACTCCTTAACCGAATGGTATTGTGTTTCGGTACCATCGTGCCGGAATACTTGCACGTTGGAACCTAATCCGTCGGCAATAATGGGCTTGAAGGCCACGTAATCGTGGGTATTGATTTGGGTAAATATCGTGTCCAGGTGCATATACGACCGGTCATTGGGAATATTGACCTGAACAACATTTTTGACCACGCCTAACTCAAACAAGCGTTTGGCCAAACTTTGAATACCGTAAGCCGTCGTCCGTTCACTGCAACCAATAGCCAGGAAATCCTTGTTTAAAATCATGACATCGCCCCCTTCAATGGAAACGGTTTCCCCGCGCCTGGAAGGTGGAAATTCGTCTATTTTGTTTAGATTAATGACCCGGCCGTCCTTGCGCATGCCCGAGAAGACAGGATGTGCCCAAATGATGAACCGAATGATAAAGTTCTCCCGGTAACGGGCTTCCTTAGCTGCCTTGGTGATGAGCAGGTGGTCATTGATGGTAACGGCGATATCCCGGGTAAAAATGAAATTGGGGATAGGGTCAAAGAAAAAATGATCCTCCGGTTCATAGTAACCCGTCACCAGCAGCCGGGTAAGGTCCGGTGCCGAAAGGCCACGCATAAAATCCGAATAAGACTTGGGAAGTTCTTCGTGATCGATGATGAGATCAATCATTTCTTCCTTCGCGTCTTTGTCTGTTTCGATGGCTTCGAGCAGCAATTGCTCAACTTCCAGCACTTGTTCGTCCCCCAGGAAGCGGCGGAGTATGGCAGAGAATACATCATGCTCTTCTTGCATGCGGGGAAGGTGAACGATATCATCAAACAACAATTCCTCGGCTCGTTTGGGGGTAATCCGGCTAATGCCTACATCCGGTCGGTGAATGAGTACCCGTTTCAGGGTATTGATCTCATTGGTTACAAGTACGTTTGACATGGTGTGGTTTTGGCTAGGTTGGTTAAAATTCTACGACTTTTTCAAACTCATAAATGGAGTTAATCTTACCGGCAAAGATGCAATAAAAATGTGGCTTTTTGTGCAGTAAACCAATCTCGGTCGGACGTCCATCATCGATGTAATTGGCCCGTAATTTCGACTTGATGGTGTACATGCTGGTAAAGTATTGCAGCTGTATTTCCGCCGCCAGGTACTGCTGAATCTGGGCCAGCATTTTGCGGTAATTGGAGGGCGGCCGATAGGCGCAGCCATTGCAAATAGCGGTAAAGTCTGGTCGGCACTCCGCCCGCTGATCCTGGCAGTCGAAGGTTGGAAGTGCCTCGTACGACACCTTGTGGTGGGTATAGGCTACTGACGACAGCGATAGCAGCCCGGATTTACCGTACGGCATGATGGAGGCAAAGGGCCCATCCATCACCGTCAGGCCGATTTCCTGTAAGGCCGGACTGGTTACAAAAGCCATTTCGGAAATTTCATGCATCAGGCGAATATCCGTCAGGCCAAAACGCTGGTTGATGGCGTTACTGGCGCTGTAGGTTGCATTAACCACCTGGGTGGCCTGCAGATCGAAAGTACGCTGGGTAGACAGGTCTTGGAGTTGGACTTGCCACTGCTCTCCAACGTCTCCGGCGGCAAGTAATTCGTGGTAAGTCAGGACCGTCACCCGTTTTTCGGCGCGAATCCGTTGTTCGTAATAGCGGGCCAGCAAAATGGGGTCAAAAGAATATTCCCGCGTTTTGAACACGGCTTCCAGGCGCTGGTAATTGAACAAAGGGTTGTTTTTTTCCCGTTGGCAAGGAATACCGATATAGCGGCAAAAACGCTCGAACTGAGCGGCATCGGTCAGACTCCCAAATTTGTCGATGGCATAATATTGGGCAAAATCAAAAAGAATAAAATCGCTGTGATCCTGGGTAAAGCGCGTCTTGTTTTCGTCTGACATGAGTGCCGTAGCTACCGAACGTGGATAGTGGTAACCACCGTGCAGCCGCGCCTGATTGACAATGGAAGCTTTGCGCAACAAGGCTTTCTCTTTCTCGACCAAAACAACCCGGCACCCCTGGTCTGCCAGATACAACGCGGCGTATACCCCAAACAATCCGCCACCCACAACGAGAAAATCGTACTGTTCCATCAGTTGGTACGGTATTGATGGGTAAGCGCAACCAAAGCATTGTAAACGTCGGTATAATCGAACGTCCGCAGCGCCTGCAACCAGTTCCAGGAATCCTGGAGTTGCGCGGGTCGGGAAGCGCCCAGCAAAAGTTGATCTATCCCTGGGTGATAGGCTGCGTAGAGCATGCCCAGGTGATTCATGGTAGTGGGAACAGGCCGCGAACCGGCTGCATCCCGGCCTGCGCTTGCCAGCACTTGCCGAAGACCTGGCAACCATGCTGCGAACCCCTGGGGCTGGCCACCGCGCACGCCCAGGGTGGCATCCTCCCGGTATTCCTCCTGTTCTAATTTCAAGCCCCCCGCATTGACGCCGTAGGCGATAAACGAAGCCCGCGCATGCAGCGGCGCATAGCGATCGAAATCGCTGTAGAGCAAGTTGTGTTTGAGCTGGATTGCTAAAGTTGGCAGGTCGAAATCAGGCAGGACTTCCGCATAGACCGCCGGATAACGGATTCCACTCAGACCGATGGCTAACCCACTTTGGTGTAATTCGGACAAAACCGCTACCGTCTCCCTGATCGCGGAGACATCTGCTCGATTGTCCCAGTGGATCATAAAGGTCTGTAAGTTCTCGCCGAACAGTTGTCGGTATTCCGACGCACAGAGAAGTAAGAAACTAGCTGACAAGTTATGCTCTGGTGTACGCATATTATTTACGCTTCCAACCTTTATCATCACTTTCAGGTCATTTACCCCATTGACCTGGCACCAATTGGCCAGCAAACCTTCGGCTTTCCTAAAATCGTTGGGTTGCTGGTTGATGGGGTAATTGGTCGCCATATCCACCGCTCTACCACCCAGGGCATAAAAAGCATCCAACAACTCATAGGCGCGTTCCGGAGCGATCGTCCAGCCCCACATAGCAGTTCCGAGTATAAGTGATTGTTCTGGCAACCTGATTTTTTTGGGTATCATTTATTCTTGATTCGCTGACATTTTTTGTGTTGGAGGTCAATTGAAAGCAAAAATGTCAAAGAAGGTTATTTTTTTGACCAATTACTTTGTGGAACGGTAGACCAGACTAAAGCCGGGGGTGAAGCCCAGGTACTGGTGGTAGGCAGCGGCAAAGTCTAATCGCCAATTTTCCAGGATCTTATAGCCTACGCCAAAGCTCCACAACGCGGGTTGGGTGGCAACGCCCATTCGCAACTGCAACGCATCCAGCAGTTGGTATTCCAGTCCGGCCCGCACGCGAACGGGAAACAAAATATCTTTCTCTACTTCGGCCAGCAGCAGCAACTGTTTTCCCGGCTGGTAAGCCAGCCCAACGGCCAGGATGGAAGGCAGGTATTCGTCCTCCAGCAGGGCCACCCTGATGGGGTTGGCTATCCGGGTACCTACCTTGATCTGCGGACTGATCTCGGCTTGCAGCCCTAACTCAAAACTCACTACGTTCTTGCTTCCATAGTCGGGAATACGGGTATTAAAGGAATACAACTGTGCGCCCAGGTTGATCTTATCGCTCAACTTCCGGCCATAGAGTACGCCTACCCGTTGTTCGTTATAGCCTTCAAAACCATAATAACCTAAAACGAGCCCCACCGCGCCGTTGTTGCCCACGGGGAATGCCCCCGTTGCGCTGATCTGCTTGAGGTCGGCCAGGGCAAAACGCTGCTCTCCGTACAAGGCCAATGCTGTCGCATTCAACGCTCCTAAACCCGCCGGATTGCTCCAACTGGCATGAATATCGGTAAAAGTGAGCCCGGTTCCCCCCATTGCCAATCCCCGGGCACCAGGAACCAGCGGCGCTCCGACCTGCCCCCATAGCCCACTTACCCCAAAAACGGTGAGGCAGCAGATAAAAAAACAACGTAAAAGGACAAATCGTTGGAACATGAATGATTGGTTGTGGCAAGCCCATGGGCCTGGCGGTACGGACAAAACTAGATGACAACTACATTGTTGCGGCATACTTCTGCATAGAAATCAGCAGCCGGGGTATTGCGGCGGTCCATGGTGGCCCAATCCACGGTGATCAACCCAAAACGGTAGGTATTGCCCAGATTCCATTCCATGTTGTCAAAGGTACTCCAAAAGATATACCCTTGCAGGGGAATTCCTTCGGCCAGCACGCGATGACATTCCGTGAGGTAGTCTTTGATGGCCGCGATCCGCTGTTGTGGATCAGCGGTGCAGATGCCATTTTCGGTAATAATAATTGGTTTTTGGTATTTCTTCCAGAAACGCCGGATGACCCGGCTGAGCCCCTCCGGGCGGTAGCCCCACATTTGGTCGTGGGGAATCTCCATGCGGGCCAACTGGCCCGGGTTGTCAATTTCAGTAATCGGTCCGGGCTGAAAAGGGATGTAGGCATAATAGCTCAAGCCCCAGAAATCGACCTTCGTAAAAGGACGGGCGGCCTTGCGATGAAACCACCAGTCCATGAGGGCCGCTGGTATCCTCCCCAAGGTACTGCGCCCTTCAAACCAGGCCGTATTGAAAGAAATCCCTACCGGTGCAGCGGGATAGCGTTCTTTAATCAGTTCGTAAGCTATGTCGTGGGCCTTGCCCAGGTGGCGCAGTACCCGGTTGGCTTGCGCATACTTCTTCCGGAACGGCGGGAAATTGCCCAGCAGGAACCCGTTTAAGGCATATACATTAGGCTCATTGAACGTATTCCAGTAGGCTACAAATTCACCAAAATGAGCAATGCATTGTTCCGCGAAATCCACGTAGTGAGGAATGGCCCCTTCCACGACCCAACCGCCTTGCTCCTCCAACCAACGGGGATGGGTAAAATGATGAATGACAAACATAATTCGCATACCACGTGCGCGCAGTTG
This sequence comes from Bacteroidota bacterium, assembly GCA_003045895.1. Lineage (GTDB taxonomy): Bacteria > Bacteroidota > Bacteroidia > Chitinophagales > Saprospiraceae > Lewinella. Next base: position 51,079 of record PZPC01000015.1, on the reverse strand, counting down.
CCGGAAGAAATCTGCATATTCAGCAACGACTGCCGGCACAAAATCAGCACCGGGGCTGGGTTGCAGGCGGGCCCAATCTACCCCACAGCGGTAGATAGAACCAAAGCGGGCGATATGTTCCAAATCTTCCGCTCGCCGCAATTCGTGATCGGTGGTTCGGGCAAAGACCGCTCCGTCTCTGGCCACTACACCTTTCCAGTTGTGGTCCGAAGCCGTCTCGATCTGGGCTGCCGCCGTAGACGTTCCCCATAAAAAACCTGCCGGAAATGTTAAAATCTTACCCATTGGTGTACTGTTTTATTCCACCCAGTCTGCAATGAATACGTTGGTATCACGCCCTTCGCCGTTGGCACGGTTGCTGGAAAAAACCAGCTTTTTGCCATCGTAGCTAAACATCGGGAAAGCGTCAAAAGTATCGTCATAAGTGATTTGCTGGAGGTTGCTTCCGTCCAAATCTATACTAAAGATATTAAACTGCCGACCACCGGGTACGTGGTGATTAGAGGAAAATAAAATCTTTTTCCCGGAAGGGTGAAAAAACGGTGCCCAGTTGGCCTTGCCCAGGTGGGTGAGCTGCCGCAGGTTGCTGCCATCGATATTACAGGTATAAATTTCCATACTGGTAGGCTGCACGAGATACCCGGCCAACAGATCGCGGTATGTCTTTTGCTCCTCCTTGGTTTGGGGCCGGGAAGCGCGGAAAACCAGTTGCTGGCCATCAGGAGAGAAGAAAGCCCCGCCATCGTAGCCCAGGCCGGAGGTGATTTGTTGGAGGTTGGTACCGTCCGTATTCATGGTCCACAATTCCAGGTCGCCAGAACGGGTAGAAGTAAAGACGATTTTGGAACCATCAGGAGACAGCGTGGCTTCGGCGTCGTAGCCGGGATCATTCGTTAGTTGCTGAAGAATATTACCTTGGAGATCAGCGATAAAGATGTCGAAATCTGCAAAAACAGGCCAGGTGTAGAGCCCATTGTCTGGCCGCACCATTTCCGGGCACGCATCGCCCCCCAGGTGCGTACTGGCGTAAAGGATCGTCGTGTCACCAGGCATAAAAAAGGAACACGTCGTCCGTCCTTTGCCCGTACTGAGCATGGGAGGCCGTTCGCCCGTATAACCCGTTACGGGCATGTAAAAGATCTGGTCACAAGCGACCTCCCAGGCCGGGTTTTCGGCCTGAAAAACCAGGTATTGGTTGTTGAAGCTAAAGTAAGCTTCCGCATTGTTGCCACCAAAGGTCAGCTGGTGAACGTTCTTGAGGTGTTTTTCCTGCTCGTAGGTCTGATCCACCGGGGTTGGCGCGGGTGTTGGCTCTACGGTTAATGGTTGATCCGCAGCGGAATCGGCAGGTGAAGATTGGCAGGCAGTTATCAGCAACAGCATAAAGAGCCACGAAAAGGCAGTTGGGAACGACATAGCTAAAGAAGATTGGTAAGAAGATTGAAATTCCTTTGGCTGCAAACTTCGGAAGACGGGAACACAAAATGAAATATACGGGCTACATTGTTGATTTATTTCTTGGCCGCTGGAAAAACTTTTTTCCTTTTCATTCTTTTAGATAAGAGTCAACAAGCCTTCGGGTTTGTTTTGATCTAAAAAATCACCTTTTGTTGAACAACAAACCACAAGTCATCTTTCAGGATCTGGGCCTTATGGATTACCAACAGGCCTGGGACTACCAAACCCAGGTTCACCAGGCGTTGGTGGCACAAAAACGCCACAACCGCCAGGAAGAACAATTGGGTCGGGCCACCGCGCCCCAGCAGCACCAACTGCTCTTTTGCGAGCACCCGCCGGTATACACCCTGGGAAAAAGCGGATCGATCGACCACCTCCTGCTCAACGAAGCCGAACTGGCTGCGCAAGGGTTTACCTTTTACAAGATCAACCGGGGTGGAGACATCACCTACCACGGTCCGGGGCAAATTGTCGGTTACCCCATCTTTGACCTCGATTGCTTTTTTACCGATGTGCACCGCTACGTTCGCTACCTCGAAGAGGCCGTGCTGCGCACCCTGGCAGAATACGACCTGCACGGCTACCGCGAACCCGGTTATACGGGGGTTTGGCTGGCTGCTACCGACCGTTTGCCCAAGCGAAAAATTTGTGCCATTGGGGTACACCTGAGCCGCTGGGTAACTTTGCACGGTTTTGCGTTTAATGTCAATTCCGACCTGACCCATTTTGAAAACATCGTTCCCTGTGGGATCAATGATGCCGACAAGAGCGTGACCAGCATGGCCAAAGAATTGGGCCAGCCGGTAGCGGCTGAAAAAGTTAAAACCAAACTGAAGGCACATTTTGCTGATTTATTTGGTTTCGATTACGTGGAATAATTGGGGCAACCTGTTTACTTTGATTCGCTGACATTTTTTGTGCTTTAGGACAAGCTAAAACAAAAATGACGCTCCCCGTCAGTCGCTTATCATTTTCGCTTTAGCTTGTCCATAAAAATTATCAGAGAAGGTTTACTTTTGCCGAAAATCTAGGCTGTTTATGATCAAAGATATTCCCCGCCGTAAAGTTGAAGACCTGGCCATCGCCATTTTACCCCCCGCCGGAGACACCGACGACGAACTGTGGGACGTTTACCTCATCAACCTGCAAGAAGAGGTGATCCAAAACGTGCTCATTACTTCCCGTGGCTACGGCGAACTAAATGGTGAAAAACGTAAAACAGCAACGCTCCGCCATTTTTTCGCCCAGATCGGCCCGCTGCAAATTGAAAAAATCGAACCCCTCCCACCTGCCTTATTTACGCTCACCAATGAGTATTGGGTCAGTTTTAGCCTGAACGATCACCTTTACGACAAAAAATACATTTTTGTTAAAGGCAGTATTGACCCCAGCAATTTCACCCTTATCCCTTTCTTGAACAGAAAGGGAGTAATGATCAGATAATCAACTTGATGAACGAACTACAAGGAAAAAGAGTAACCGCTTCGGCTACGGTAATGACCGAGATGATCATGCCCAACGATGCCAACCCCATGGGCAACCTCATGGGGGGCAACCTCCTGCGCTGGATGGATATCGGCTGTGGTATTTGCGCGGGTAAACACTGCGAAAAACACGTCGTTACAGCTTCCGTCGACCACGTGAGCTTCAACAAGGCCATCCGTGTGGGGGATGTAATTACGCTGGAAGCCTCGATAACCCGTGCTTTTCGGACTTCGGTTGAGGTTTTTGTCGAGGTCTATGCCTCCGATATCAAAGGGCACAATCCCCGCCGCTGCAATGCAGCGTACTATACCTTCGTCGCCCTCGACCAGGAAAACGGCAAACCCGTGGCCGTGCCACCCATCATTCCCGTAACCGAGATCGAACAGCAGCGCTACGATAGTGCACCACGTCGCCGGGAAATGCGCCTGATCCTGGCGGGTCGGCTCAAACCAGAAAATGCACCAGAGGTGCGGGCATTATTTGAGACTTTGATTAAATAGCCTTCGCACAATTCCCCACACGCACAATTCCCCACACGCACAATTCCCCACACGCACAATTCCCCACACGCAAAAGCCCTCCCCGAAAATGATTCGGGGAGGGCTTTTGTTTTACAAGCGCTACGGGGTTATGGCTAGCGACCGCCACCGCCACTTTTCTTCTTTTTCCCAAAAGGATTGAAATCCTTGATTTCGCCTTTGAGTTTATCGGCAGCTTCAGCGGCCTGGGTGCGTAAGGCTTCATTGGTCTTGGCCGAGTCCAAGACTGCGCCAGCCTGACCACGCGCCTGATCCAGGGCGCGCTGCCCGGCCTGGGCAGCTTGCTGGGCCGCTATGTTCTTCAGGGAATCCACGGTACGCGCAGCCTGTTCGGTCAGGCGATCTTTGGCAGCACTGATTTCGGTGGTAATCTTATCCTTAGCGGCATCCACCTGCCCCTGCACCGCCGCAGTGGCTTCTGCCTTGACACCGGCAGCCACCGTGGTCTGCCCATCGGTACCCAGTAATTTGAACCCGGTTTTAGGACTGGCCATATTCCCGGTAAGGGATATCTGCACATTGAGGTTTTCGGCGTCATTGACGTTCAGTCCCAGTTGGCTGGCTTGCTTAACCAGTGCACTGATCCCCTGGTTGACGGTATTGCCCAAAGCGCCAGTGCCCAGTTTTGAGCGCGGAATGACGGTATTGATGGTGTAAGCCATTTCCTGGGTCAGGCTGTGCTTACCGCCGACGGTCATGGAATAACCTGCTACTTTGATATCGAACGGTTTAACTTCAAAAACGCCGTTCTCGATGGTGAAGTAACTCTTGAGGTTATCAAAGTTGACGTTCTCTTTCAGTTCATTGATATTGAGGGCATTGCCAACGGCCGCCAGTGGTTGTAGGCCTTTGATGGTACCTTTCGATGTTTCGAACATCCCCTTGGCGTTGACGGCTTCCAGCAAGGGCAACATATCTTTACCCAACTCACCTGACATGAGCAAGCTGGTGGAGAATTTTCCCGCAATTAGCTTCCCTACCGGCGCAAAAGACGCAAAAGTGTTGAACTTGCTGAAACTCTCCTGGAAATCCAGTTCCTTGAGGTCGAACTTAAAATTGTAGGAAGGCTTATCCACGTTTTCGGTGTCATAGGCACCGGTGAAGCCCATGGAACCACCTAGCGCTTGTGCGCTACCATTTTCTACGACCACGGCCTCGTCCCGGATCGTCAGCAGGCCCTGTAGGTCATTCAGCTCCAGATCGGTATAGCGCAAACGGTTGACCTTGGCCTGGATGGTCATGTCGATGTTCGCAGGAATCGGAATGACGCCGTAGCTTTCTGCGGCCGGAGTTCCACTGGCGGTAGTCGTGGGGGTTGTTTCCTCCATAAGAGGATTCAGGTCGAAGAAATTGGAATTCATGACCAAGTTCCCACCTAGTATTCCGTCGGAGAAAAGGTAATCGAAAACGTTGGTAATTTTTCCGCTGCCACTAAAATCACTCTCGCCCAAATTAGCGCGCATACTTTCTACCTCAATCAGATTGGGGCGAACACGGCCTTTCACCGCAGCGTCGGTCAAGGTGTAGGTATCATAGACAATCTTATTGGCGGTGGCGTCCAGCGCTAGGTCAAAGCGATCGAAAATGGCTTCTTCGGTCGTCGGCGGAGTTCCCAGGGGTACTGGTGTAGCCGCTGTTTCTTCGGTCGTCATCCACTCGTCAACCAGGAAATAATTGGAGTGGGCTTTGAAATTCCCGCGCATGGTCTTTTCTGGCGAAATGTAGGCCAAAATATTGGCGATGGATCCGCTGGCCTGGAGGTCGCTCTTCCCTAACCTGGCCGTAAATTGACTGATATCGACCTTTTGGGGCGTGAATTGAGCTACTGCCCGGTCAATGACGACCAACGGCAGTCCGTCGGCTGCGTAGCGCAACTTATCAACGGTGAGGTCGCCCGACATTTTCACTTGTTCGTAAGCTTCCCGTTCAATGGTCGACAACTGCGTTTGCACAGCTACGTCGGCCGTAATGCGGCCGGTCATTTCACTGACGCCTTCCAACGGGAAAGCTTTGGCCCACTGGGCGAGGTCAATAATGCCGTCTACATTGGCATCCACATTAGGATCAGAAATAGGGGTACTTACTTTGATCCGGGCCTGGAAGGGGTCACTTCCTACTTTGATCCCTAAGCGGCTCACGTCGATCAGCATTTTGTCCAGGTCGCTGCTGGGGCTGTTGACATCTACGAGTGCCTGAATATCGTTGATTCCCACGGGTAGGTCGGGGTATTTTACGCGGCCGTTTTCGACTTTGGTCAGGATGCGGAAAGCGGGGTAAGTGGTTTCGTTGTAGTTACCTTTGACCAATCCCTCCAACCGGAAGGTTCCCGCAATATCCACGTTTTGGTAGTCGGCCGTGTAGGCATTGGGAATCAGGGACCACAGGGAGCGAAAATCACTGTCCGGGGAATTGAACTTCAGGTCCAGGATAATGTCCTCGTCCTTCAATTGTACCGTTCCTTCAGCGTTTGCCATTAGTTCGTTAACCGTCAGCTGGTTGTCTTTCAGGGTATAGATGCTGTTATCGGCATCAATGTGAAAGATAGCAGCCAGCGTGGCTTTGGCCTGCTTCAGATAGGTTATTCCACCCATGTCTACGCTCAGAGCAGTCACTGTTGTTTGGGTATTTAAGTCGTACTCTGACAAGGTGAAGTTCCCTTCTCCCTGGTGGTTCAGTCCTTCTAGGTTTACCAACAGGTCCATGCTACGGTCATCGTAGGTAACTTGCCCATCGGTAATCGTATAGGAACGCAAGGCCACCTCCAACTGGCTGGCAGTGGTATCCGCAACGGCTACCGAATCGGCGGGGATGGTAATGTCGTAGTTGGCCGAGCCATCGGCAAGTACCAATACGTTCAGAACAGGCCGCTGGAAATCTACAGACCGGACTTCCAAAGGTTTGTTCCCTCCGAAAAAAGAACGGATATCGATCGTAATGGCCGTTTGCTCAGCGCCTAAAAAAGGAACATCCGCAAATTGGCCTTTCCCGACCACGGTTAAATCGGTCAAATTGAGGTTGAGATGCGGAAATGACCGAAACAACGAAATATCCACTTCGGCAAAATCTGCCGTAGCGTTGATACTGGCGTTGATCTGCTCTTTCACCACCTGAACCAACGAGTCTTTAAAAAAGATGGGAACAGCAGCCGCAAGTCCAAGCAACAGGACAATAAAGATGCCGAAAATGAGAAAAAGCCTTTTAATGATTTTCATAGTCAAGATGGTTTGAAGGATATCCTTCCTAAGTAGTTGGATTGGAAATAAAACGAAAAAACCGTGACACAAGTTTGCAAAAATCAAAAAAACCACGGTTACAAATGGATTAACTTTCCAATTGATGCAGTTAATAGCATATTTACCTACCTTGCAACACATTTTTAGAAATATTTAACGCTAACTCAGATACTTTGGTAAACTATCAATTGGTGGAAAACGAGCGGCAGCTGGATCGCTTTTTCCAAGACACACGTGGTGCGGAATGGATTGGATTTGATACCGAATTTGTCGGCGAAAAGCGGTTCAAGACACTGATTTGCCTGATTCAGGTAACCTGTGCTGCCGGCAACTATTTGCTCGACCCCCTGCGCCTGCCCCACCTGGATCCCTTCCTGGATTTGGTTGTCGATCCGGACATCCTGAAAATTACCCACGCCGGCGAAAACGACTACCGGTTGTTGTACCAGCAATACGATGTCCTGCCGACCAATACTTTCGATACGCAGATTGCGGCGGGCATGATGGGCTACCACTACCCGAGTGGACTGGCCAAGATCGTGAGTGGCGAACTCAATATCAACCTGGGCAAAGGGTTTGCCGTTACCGATTGGGAAGCCCGCCCCTTCAGCCAGCGGCAACTGGATTACGCCTTGGAAGACGTGGTCATTCTGGAACCACTGTGGCGCAAGTTCACCCAAAAGTTGACGGACAGTAACCGCCTCGACTGGGCCCTGGAAGAGTGTAAACGCCTGGAGAGCGCAGACTACTACTACCAGGATCCCTACCATGAAGCCCTGACCAGCAACCTGATCACCTCGCTCAAGCCCAAGGAACAGATTTTTCTGCTGCGCTTATTCAAGTGGCGCCGCGACGAAGCCGAGCGGCTGGATGTTTCCAAAAACATGGTGCTACAGGCCAAGCTTATTGGCCAGATCGTCAAAGCGATCCGCGGCGGCCGTCAGGCCCTGCAGGAAAACCGCCGCCTACCGGACTTCATCTCCCGCAAATATGCGGAGCTGTGGACCAATATGTACGAAGACCCTGCTATAGCCGAAGAACGGGAGATCCTCAAACGCCTGCCTGCCCCCATCAACGAAGATGCCCGGGACGAGGTACTCCTGGAACTGCTCTACCTGCTGATGAAGTACCGCTGCCTGGACGAGGAGGTCTCCCACGCCCTGGTGATGCCCCGCAACGCCATCCGGCGCATGAAAAACGACCCCGAAGTGCTAGACAGCATCCTCGGCAGTGGTTGGCGCCGGCAATTGCTGGGCAAAGAATACGTCGACTGGCTGGTTCATTACGAAAACCTGGGGCTGAGCATTGAAGGTGGCAGCATTGCAATAAAAATGCCCTTATCCTAATCTAAAAAACAATCGGGTTGTTGGTAAGTACGATCAATCTAAATGACCAACAATGACTTTTCAACGCTTTGCGGTACCCATTGCCCTGACCACGTGCCTGCTGCTGTGGCTCGCTTCCTGTGAAGAAGAGTTTACTCCACCGGTTGTTAATGCGGAGAACCAACTGGTCGTGGAAGGCTACATCGAGGCCGGAGACCGGCCAACTCCGCCCTACGTTTTGCTGACGCGCAGTTTCCCCTTCTTCAGTAAACTGTCGGCCGAGCAACTGGACGAAAGTTTTGTGCACGATGCCGAAATAACGGTTTCCGATGGCTCCCAAACGGTTGTCCTGACGGAGTTGTGCCTGCAAGAAATTCCACCGGAATTCAGGGATCAGGTCGGCCAGTTTCTCGGACTCAACCCCGATAGTATCGGTTTTAACTTCTGCGCTTACCTCGACCTTTCCTTCACCATGCTGGGCGAGGAAGGCAAAACCTACCTGTTGGAAGTTAAAACGGCTAACGAAACACTACGAGCTACCACTACTATTCCCTACGCCGTCCCGCTCGACTCCCTTTTCTTTCAACCGCCGCCGGGCGAGCCCAACGATACCCTCGCGCAACTGGTCGTTGACCTGCAAGACCCACCTGGTGTGCCCAACTATTACCGCTATTTTACCCAGGAAAACGACGGGCCTTTCCTCCGTCCTTTTGGTTCAATAACCGATGACCTGCTTTTCGACGGTCAGCTTTTCGAATTTCCGCTCGCCAAGGCCGCCGCACCCGGCGAAGATTTTGACTTCGAAACCTTTGGCTTGTACCGCCTGGGCACCCGCGCTACCATTAAGTGGATGACCATTGACGCAGACCAGTTCAACTTTTGGAATACCCTCGAATTCAGTCGCTCCAACCAGGGGCCTTTCTCCTCCTATACCCGTGTTGACCACAACATTGAAGGTGGCCTGGGTATCTGGGGGGGAATTGCCGCTCGTTATTATGAACGGGAGGTCAGGTATTAGCCCGGGCTATCTCCGTGGCCGCTTAATTAAAACGAAAAAAAATGCAAAAGAAAGCCCTTGTACTCGGCGCTACCGGACTGGTCGGCCAACAATTGGTCGAGCAGTTATTAGCCGATGAACAGTACACTGAAGTACGGATCGTTGTGCGCCGGGCCTGGCCTGGGGCACACCCCAAACTAAAAGTCCAACAGGTAAATTTTGACCAACTGGCTGACTACGCCGCATTTTTTCAGGTCGACGATATTTACTGCTGTCTGGGCACTACGATGGCCACCGCTGGTAGCAAGGCCGCTTTCTACCGGGTAGATTATACTTACGTAGTTGAAGCAGCCCGCCTGGGGCTGGCCCAGGGCGCCCGGCAGTTCCTGGTCGTCTCGTCGGTAGGAGCTGACGCGGGTTCACCTTTCTTCTACAACAAAACCAAGGGAGAAATGGAAGCTGCAGTACAAGCCTTGGGCTACCCACAACTGAAAATATTTCATCCATCTTTCCTGGATGGCGACCGCAAAGAAGACCGCCAGGGCGAGCGAATCGGGATTGCCGTTTTCAATTTCATCAGCAAAATGGGCTTGCTGAAATCCTACCAACCGGTGACAGACAAAACGGTTGCCCGGGCCATGCGGCTGGCGGCCAGCGAAAATAATTTGGGAAACACCACTTACAACAACCTTGAAATCGTAGCTTTGGGCCGCGAAAAATAAGAGCAAACAGATGAGTAAAACAGTAATCCAAACCAGCGACATCAATATCAAAATCGGCCTGAACGAGGAAAAACTCCCCGTTCGAATCGACTGGGACGCTGCCGACAACCCCGCTGGCGGACAGGTCGCCAAGGCCATGTTGTTGTCCCTATTTGATGACGAATCCAAAGAAACCCTCAAGATCGACCTGTGGACCAACGACATGCAGGTGATGGAGATGGACCGCTTCTTTTTTCAAACCTTGCGCGGACTGACGGATACTTATTTTCGCGCTACCCAGAATGCCGAAATGGCCGCTGACATGCAGCGCTTTGTGCATTATTTTGGTGAAAAAACGGGCATTATTGAACCCACCAAGAAGTAGGCAGGAGCAACTGCGGCCACTAATTAGCCGCTGCACCAATTAATGCACCTACGGCCCGGGCGGGCTGGATCAGTTTGCCCGTATTGCTGGTTTCCCTGGTATTGATACCCGTTTCCTGCAGGATCTTAAAAGCTTCTTTGTTGGTCAATGACGGTCGGATGCTCTTCATCACGCCCAGCAGGCCGCTGACGAACGGGGTGGCCATCGAAGTGCCATTGTGTGCTTCGTAATTGTTATTGGGCTTGGTACTGAAAATCCCTACGCCCGGCGCTGCCAGGGCCATCTCAATACGATTGACTTTATTGGAGAAAACCGCCCGTTGGAGTTGGTCGTCAACGGCGGATACACCGATCATTCCCGTGGCGTTTACCGGTGTATAAGTAGCCGCATCCCGGTTGCTATTGCCAGCCGCCGCAACGACTATAGCCCCCTTGTCGGTCGCGTAGCGCACCGCTTCGCTGTAGGCCTGCTGCCGCGATTGCGTACTGAACCCACCCAACGACAAAGACAGCACATCTGCCCCGCGGTCTACGGCCGTGATGATGCCATTGATAATATCCTGTTGGGTACCGCTGCCACCTGCCCGCAAAACTTTCACGCTGGTTACCCGAAAAAAATCACCCGAGCGCGCAAAAGAGGCTACTCCTACCCCATTGTTGGTCACTGCTCCCGCGATGCCCGCACAATGGGTGCCATGCCCCTGGGGGTCATCGTCGAATTTTTTGTTGACAGAAAAGAAATTGGCGGCCAGGTCTTCGTGTTTTGCATCCACCCCGGTATCGAGAATAGCAACCAGCGCGCGCTTTTGGGGTTTCACCTGCTCCGACGTCAGCAGGGTGTAAAAACGATCCATCTCAAGCGCGGTCATCGCCCACTGTTCGTTCACCCTGGGATCGTCTACCCCAAGCTGTTTATTCGACTTAGGAACCGTGCGTGCGGGATCAAATTCCAGTCTGATCACCTCGTTGGGTTCCACATTGTCCGTCATTCCCGTTGCTTCGAGCATCGCCATGAGGGCTACCAGTTCGGCTACCTGGTCGGCGGGGACGTCTACCAGGTAATAATCGTCCAGGTCGGTTCGCTGCCCATCCGCAGGATAAAAAGCCCGGCGGGTAGTCCACCCTTGTGCACCGATCCAGCGCTTCCAGCGTTCGGCGTCGGTTTCCTGGTTCAGTTCCACCAGCAGTTCCCCGTCGCTGGCCAGTTCCGGCATAGCGGTTGCCACTTCCGGCTCAGCGGCAGCAGGGCGCAACGCCTGGTGCACACCCGCCATAACCACCAACGCGACCACCGCTGCGGGTACCGCCAAATTTTTCGACTGGCTCAGTCCGCGGAACAACAAGGCTGCCCCCCCGAAAAACAGCAGGTCGGTGAAGGTTTGTCCAAAAAAGGCGGTCCAGGTAGCGGTCTGTACGAATGTTCCCACCAGCCAAACCGCCAAACCTGGCGCAGTGGCATAGCTGAGTCCTTTCAGTCCCTCCCGGTTGAGCATCAAGCCCAGCAATCCTGCTAATACAGCGATAAAACCCAGTGTATACATCCTATTTATTTTTAGCTTGAGTTGGCCGATTTACCTGCCCATGTACCTTCAAACAAGGTACACTTACCTCCGTTCAGGCAAGTAGTACGTTTCCTTAAATTATCACTTTTTTGCCCGTTCAGCCAAGGTTTTTCGACCAAGGCTATTATTCGAACGCTCAAAATAAGTGTCCTGGTATCGTTGTAACCCGTGATGCAGCCGGCAAATCAGCTCCTATTTACAGCCTATCTCCGCAAATGCGTTACAAATAAACCCCTTTGTTCAACTAACCCGAAACTTTGGCTGTTCTAGTCCTTGAATTTGGCAGCCAATTCTTATTTTTGCGCCCACTTATTATAAAATAAAAAAAAATGGATAACAACGGGATAGCTCACGAACATTGTGTCATCATAGGTTCCGGTCCGGCCGGTTACACCGCTGCCGTCTACGCTGCGCGGGCCAACCTGAAGCCACTCCTCTTCACGGGGCAGGAACCCGGTGGTCAGTTGATGATAACCACCGATGTAGAAAACTACCCCGGCTATCCCGACGGCATCATGGGACCACAAATGATGGATGATTTTCAGAAGCAGGCCGAGCGCTTTGGCACCCGCGTGCGCATGGAAATGATTACCAAGGTCGACTTCACCGGGCCCGTACACAAAATATGGACCGAAGCGGGCGAAGAAATCCACGCCGACTCCATCATCATCTCTACCGGTGCCAGCGCCAGGTGGTTGGGCTTGCCTTCCGAGCAGCACTTCATGAACAAGGGCGTTTCTGCCTGTGCGGTTTGTGATGGTTTCTTCTTCCGCGGCCAGGAAGTCGCCATCGTCGGAGCCGGTGACACCGCCGCCGAAGAGGCATTGTACCTCGCCAAACTATCTCCTCAGGTCCACATGATTGTGCGTCGGGATGAAATGCGGGCTTCAAAAATTATGCAGGACCGGGTATTGAAGACCCCCAACATCAAAATCTACTGGAATTCCGAAACCAAGGAAGTACTCGGCGGAGAGGAAGTAGAAGCTGTACGCATCTACAACAATACAACCCAGGAAATCACGGATATTCCCGTCAAGGCTTTCTTCGTGGCTATTGGCCACAAACCCAACACCACCATCTTCAAGGACTGGCTGGACATGGACGAAGCAGGCTACCTCATTACCCAGGGTAAAAGCAGCAAAACCAATATCGAAGGGGTATTCGCCAGTGGCGACGCGCAGGACCACATCTACCGCCAGGCCGTAACGGCTGCCGGTACGGGGTGCATGGCTGCGCTCGATGCCGAGCGCTACCTGACGGCGAAGGAGATCGTATAGGCTACTGTCGACCTGTCGCGAAAGGAGTTGGGCGTTGATCCCTTGATCTTCAAACCACTTCGCGACAGGTCGAGTTGTTATTCACGCCGAACAGTTGGGCTGAATAACAACTAACCAACCTGCGGTACCGGTCTGGCCATATCGTAAGCCAATCCCAGGTAATTATTCCCGTTAAAATCGAAGTGATCAATGACTTCCCAGCCCAACTTGCGCACGTGGGCCTGGGTGGAAACGACATTAACTACATTGATGAAGGTAAGTGCCAGCGGGTATTGCTGCTGCCATTCCAAGCGCAAAGATTCAAAAATCAGCGGCAGCAGGCCCTGCCCCCGGTACGCCCGGGCAATACATACCGGTCCGTACTGAAAGCTGTTCGATACGGTTACGGGTTGGCCCTGGAAGGACAATTGGGGCAACCGCTTCACCATTACTTCGAAGATCTGCCACTGCTGAAAATAGGCCCAATTACCGGCAAAGGCGTAAGCCACGATTTGCTGATCGGCCACAATGACGAACAGGCCACCTTGCGCAATTATGGCCTCCAGTTGGGTGGTCGTGAAGGGCGTAGTAACAAAGCCCCCCAGCTGTTCTTCCGCCGTCAAATTTCGCCAAAGGTTGGCTTGTTGCAAGGCCAGCACCCCCTCCATATCGCCGGTATTACCCCTTCTTACGATCATGTCTTTTCCTGTTTTAAAAAAGGAAACACCCTGGGCCAGACTAGGTTGCTCCTAAATTCTTATTACCTTTACGTTGCCCTAATAATTATTCAAACAGTCTAATTTTCAACTTATGGCTAACGCTACTAAAACCCGTTTCCGGGCAGGTGTCCTTCACGGCGACGAAGTGACCGCACTCTTTAACTATGCCAACGAAAACAACTTCGCCATTCCTGCCGTCAACGTCGTGGGCACCAACTCGGTCAATGCCGTCCTCGAAACTGCCCGCAAGGTCAACTCTCCGGTGATTATCCAGTTCTCCAATGGCGGTGCTGCGTTTTACGCCGGTAAAGGAATGCCTAGCGAAGGCCAAAAAGCCGCCGTCCTCGGAGGCATCTCAGGTGCCATGCACGTACACACCATGGCCGAGGCTTACGGTGTGACGGTGGTACTGCATACCGACCACTGCGCCAAGAAAATTCTGCCCTGGCTGGACGGACTGATTGACGCTGGCGAACGCTTCTTTGCCGGACGTGGTTATCCATTGTTCAGCTCCCACATGATCGACCTATCGGAAGAGCCCCTGGAAGAAAATATCGAAATCTGCGTAGAGTACCTCAAACGCATGGACAAGATCGGCATGACCCTCGAAATTGAGTTGGGCGTGACGGGTGGCGAAGAAGACGGTGTCGACAACTCCAACGTCGACAATTCCCTGCTTTATACCCAACCCGCGGAGGTGGCCTACGCCTACGAGAAGTTGCTGGAGGTAAGCAATCGCTTCACCATTGCAGCCGCCTTCGGCAATGTGCACGGGGTTTACAAGCCCGGCAACGTCACACTGACGCCCAAGATTTTGAAAAACTCCCAGGACTTCATCCAGGAGAAGTACAAGACGGGCCCCAATCCCGTCAACTTCGTTTTCCACGGCGGTTCGGGTTCTTCCCGCGAAGAAATTCGCGAAGCCATTGAATACGGTGCCGTGAAAATGAACATTGATACCGACATGCAATGGGCCTTTTGGGTGGGTATTCGCGATTACTACGAAGCGAAGAAAGACTACCTCCAGAGCCAAATTGGCAACCCGGACGGCGCCGACAAGCCAAATAAGAACACCTACGACCCCCGCAAATGGTTGCGCGCGGGTGAGGAAACCTTCGTGGCACGCCTGACGCAAGCATTCGAAGATTTGAACTGTATCAATCAGAGTGCTTAACAATGATCTGATCTGATCTGATCTGATAAAATAGGCCACTGAAAAGTTGGCCCATCCTGGAAAGCGGTAGCGAAGCAATTCGTTACCGCTTTCTGTTTTTAACCCGCTGAGCAACGCCTCGATTGGTGAACCTGCGGTATGGTCAGCGCACCTGCGGATCAATGGAAGTACTGGAACAACAATTGCAGGCCAACCCTGCCATGGAGCAGCGCCTCAACCAACTGGAGACTTTTACCCGCACTTATAACCACAACCAAGGACGGGCCCTGGCCAACGGTATCATCACCATTCCGGTAATTGTACACGTACTCTACCAAAACAGTACGGAGAATATTTCTGATGCGCTAATCAACAGTCAAATTGCTGTTTTGACGGATGATTTTCGGCGGATGAACAATGACGCCAATAATACGCCAGCTGATTTTCAGGGCGTGGCCTCCGACTCAGAAATCGAATTCTGCCTCACCAGCGTCATTCGGGTACCTACTACTGTTGGAAGCTTCGGCACCAATGATTCGATGAAATTTTCGAGCAGTGGTGGTTCTGATGCCGTCAATACGGCTTCTTCCCTCAATATCTGGGTTTGTGAAGTCGGTGGCGGTATCCTGGGCTACGCCCAGTTCCCTGGTGGATCAGCAGCTACGGACGGTGTTGTCATTGACTACCGCTATTTCGGAGTCACCAATTCTGGCCCTTATGGGTTGGGCCGCACTGCTACCCACGAGGTTGGACACTGGCTAAACCTGCGCCACATCTGGGGCGATGGTGCTTGTAGTGTTGACGATTTTATCAGTGATACCCCTTCTGCGAGTGGTCCCAATTATACGGGTAGCCCTTGTACCTATCCGGGCCCCAATAGTTGCCGCCCCAAGCGGAACAGCACCGAGGTAGATTTTCCGGATATGTTCCAAAACTACATGGATTACTCGGACGACGGTTGCATGAACTTGTTCACCACCGGACAACGCGACCGCATGTGGGCAGCCATTAATAATTCTCGTCCAGCGCTACTCAGTGCACCATGTGATGGCACGCCGCCACCACCACCACCAGCTAGTGAAATTTGTAACAATGGGATCGATGACGACGGCGACGGGCTGGTCGATTGTGCCGACCCTGACTGCGGTAGCGACCCACTTTGTGCCAATCCTGGCACGTGTAATCCGCCAACCAATTTGCAGCACACCCGTCAACAAGGCGGCAGAGCAGCACTTTTGAGCTGGAATGCTTCGACAGGTGCCAACGACTACGATGTAGAAGTCTTTAGTGGCAGCACGCTTATTGCCTCCGGAACCATTGCGGGTACGTCGGCAACGGTATCTGGACTGACCAAAAATGCAGCCTACACCTGGCGGGTAAGAGCCAATTGCACGGGTTCTACTTCTGCCTGGGCCGACGGAGCTTTCAACGCACGTTTGGGCGCGGCTAATATTCAGGAAGAAATTATGGCTTACCCCAACCCGGTAAAGGATGGAATGGTCATTTTGAACTGGGACTTAGCCAGTACTGATAATGCTTTACCCAGCATTGCAGCTTTTGTACCCGGGGCGCAAAGCCAAAGCCCGGCACTCATCCAACTGCACGATATCACGGGTAAGCCGGTGATCAGCAAAAATGTTGCTGCGGGTATCCAGACAGAACAATTGGACGTGTCTCAACTCCCTGCTGGTATTTACATTATTCGCGTCATCAATGCTTCTGGCACTTCTGCCAGCGTGAAGTTGATCAAGCAATAAGCAAGCGTAAGTCACACTAAAAAAAAAGACCCCCTCTTTTCCTGGTATGGAACAGAGGGGTTCTTTTTTTTTCAGCAGGTTAGTCCGTCAAAACACCACCGTTCCCAACTCCTTAGCCAGCTCGTTGCGCAATTCCTGGAGCCGTTGCTGCAAGCGCAGGTAGAGCATCATTTCTTCCAGCTCGTCCTGGGCTGACAATTCCTTTACTTTCGCGATGTTCTCCTCGCAGATGCGGGTGAGTTTGCGCAGCCGAAAGCGCTTCAGGCCGTGGGCACTATCCTTGATAAAATTCTCGTCGGGCATTTTCTGGTTGAGTACGACCTCCCACTTCTTTTCCCAGTTTTCGCTGAATTCGTAGGGCGAGGTCGCCAGGTCGATCGCCAATTGCCGCAGTTCGGGGGCTTCGTGTTGCATAAAATACTGCACCGACGGCTTTTCTCCCCGCTCCAGCAGCACCTGACATTCCTTGGTGGTCCGCTGGTAGACGATGTTATCGAAATTGTCGATCACATCGTCGATGTTGCTCATAATAAACTGGGCCACGGTTTGCTCCGCAGATTGGTCAAACAGTTCCTGGCCATAGAGCACCAGCAGCCGCACCAGATCGCGTTCCTGGTACTCATCGCCCATTGCAGTTGGAGCTGCCTGGGGTAACAGCCCCATTTCAGCTTGTGGTTCCTCCCAACCCGGCGGGGGCTCCGATGGGAAATTACCCCGGGCAGCTTCCTGTTGCTGGTGTTTCTTCAGCGAGGTAGCAATGATCTTGTTCACCTCCGCCACGAGCAGTTGCTCCTCTACCCCGAAAAGCCGGGCACATTCCTTCACGTAAAGCGAGCGCTTGATCGGATCGGGAATGAGCGCAATGGAACCAACAATATCCTTGATGAGGGCCGTGCGCTTAACGGGGTCATTACCGGCATCGGCCAACAGGAGGTTGGCTTTGAAAAAGATAAAATCTTCTGCCTTCTCCTGCAGGTAATCCTTGAAAACCGTCAGTCCCATCTTTTGCAGGTAGGAATCGGGATCCTCACCGTCGGGCAGGAGGACGATTTTTACGTTTAAATCTTGTTCCAACAACAGGTCTATTCCGCGCAACGCAGCGCGGATACCCGCCTTGTCGCCATCGAAAAGCACCTTGACGTTGGGGGTGTAGCGCTTAATGATCCGGATCTGGTCCACGGTCAGCGAAGTGCCGGAACTGGCCACCACGTTTTCTATCCCCGCCTGATGGAGAGAAATGACGTCGGTGTAGCCTTCGGTGAGAATACACTCGTCTTCGCGTCGAATAGCTTGCTTG
This sequence comes from Bacteroidota bacterium, assembly GCA_003045895.1. Taxonomy (GTDB): domain Bacteria; phylum Bacteroidota; class Bacteroidia; order Chitinophagales; family Saprospiraceae; genus Lewinella. The sequence goes on along the minus strand of PZPC01000015.1, from coordinate 33,213 downwards.
GCGTGGAAAGCGCCGAAGAGAATACGGCTCTTGTTGTACACCTCCGTTTCCGGTGTATTGATGTATTTCGGCGCCTTTACGTCTTTTTGCAGAATGCGGCCCCCAAAACCCACCACCTTACCCGAAAGGTTGCGGATGGTAAACATGACGCGGTCGCGAAAAAAGTCGCGGTCGGTCTTGATCAGTCCGGCTTTTTCCAGGATATCGGGCTTGTGGCCAGCCCGGGTAGCTGCCTGCAGGAACAGGTCACGCCCCATGGGCGCGTAGCCCAAGCCAAACTTGCGGATGGTCTCTTCGCGGAAGCCGCGGCCCTTAAAATAGCTTAAACCTACGCTGCGCCCGCGGTCGCTGTTCAGGAGCTGTTCCTGGTAGTAATCGCAGGCAAACTGGTTGACGATGAACAAGCTATCGGCCAATTGCTGCTCGGCCAATTGCTCATTGCTGAGTTCCACCTCTTCGATTTCAATACCGTACTTATTGGCCAGCCACCGCAACGATTCCGGAAAACTTAAGTGCTCGTGCTCCATCAGGAAATTGACGGCGTCGCCACCCCGACCGCAGCCAAAACACTTGTAGATGTTGCGCCCCGGATTGACATTAAAGGAAGGCGATTTTTCGTTGTGAAAAGGGCACAGGCCAATCAAATTGGTGCCCCGGCGCCGCAAATTCACGAAATCGCCAACGACGTCATCTACCCGCGCCGTCTCCAATATCTCCCTTACCGTATTCGCTTTTATCAAGGCTCAAAAATTGTCGTAATTCTTACAAAAAATGTTAAATATTTTAAAACAATACTTTAATAAACATTTATAACATTCTAACAAACAAGACTTTAGGTCATTTGTTAAAAACAATAACATTTACCTGTGCATACAAATGGTGCTTTTAAGTGTCTATAATAGTGAAGATAAGCGAATAAAATCCTTTAAGCAAGGAAAAGATATAATGGGTGTTCTCATAGTGTGTGGTCTCCCCCGGCGCCGGCAACGGATGCTGGGGGAGTTTTTTTTGGGGGGGGCAACCCGTTACACTTCCCGCCGTAAGACCTCCAACGGACTTTTGCGCAACACGTCCCGACTATTGAGCAGACCGATCACCACAATGATCGCCACCACCAATACAAAAATGACACCGATGGCTAACCAGGGCACATAAAACGTCAGTTTCAACTGGAAGCTGGCCAGTAGCCAACTGCTCACCAGGGCGATAAAAATACCCGTGGCAGCAGCCAGTGTCCCGAGCAAGGCGTATTCCGTAGCGCTAATCTGTAGCAACTGCTTACTACTGGCCCCGAGCGTCCGCAGCAGGACACTTTCCTTTATCCGTTGCAACTTACTCAGCAGCAAAGAACTGACCAGCACGATGAAACCCGTCAGGATACTGAACACGGCCATGAACTGGATCACGTAGGACACCTTGGCCAGGATATCACTTAAGGCCGTCAGGATGGAGCTCAGGTCAACGACAGAAACATTCGGAAAAGCCTTCACGACGGCCGTCCGGTACCTGGCGGTGGTAGCAGGATTGGGCGATTTGGTTACCAATACCTGAAATTGGGGCGCATTCTCCAAAACACCTGCCGGAAAAATCACGAGAAACCTGGTGCGCATTTTAGTAAAATCGACCTTGCGGGTGCTTCCTACGAAGGTAGTCAGGGGCATGCCTTGCACGTTGAACGAGATTTCGTCTCCTACCTTTACGTGCATGGACTCGGCAAAACCTTCTTCCAACGAGATGAAAACAGAATCACCATGGGCGGCCCGGGGCTTCGGAAAAGTACCGGATAACACTTCTTCAAAGCCATCCAGTGAATCCCGGAAGGTGACCCGTATTTCGCGGTTAAAGGCCCAGCGCTCGGCCTGGCGGGTAGAGTCGGCCAGCCAGTCGGCTTTGGTACGCCCCTGCCACCCCGTCATGCGCATGGTCACAATGGGCACCTGCTGCACAATGGGCAGCTTAAAACTGGTGGTCAGTTCGCTCAGGCCCGTCATTTGCTCTTTTTCAATCCCGTAGAGAATGACGTTGGGTTGGTTACCGGCGTCCATCTCACCTACATTTTCGAGCAACAACCCCTGGATAATAAAAAGGGTGGTCAGGATAGCCGTTCCCAGCCCGATGGACACCAAGAGGGTGGCCGTTTGGTTGTTGGGCCGAAAGAGGTTGGCCAGCCCTTGCCGGAAAACAAAACTCCACCGGCGGGGGAAAAACCGCTGGACCCCCCAGGTGATGAGCCGCGCTACTGCGAACAGGAGCAGAAAAGACACCAATAAGCCCCCCGTAAACATCAGTCCATTGACAAAGCTACCCGTAAGGTACCAAAGGAAGGCCTGTAAGCCCGCCACAATCGCCAGGTAAACGGCCCACTGGGCATAGTCGCGCTGCCCCAAATCCTGTTCGAAAGCCGTGCGCAGAATGCGGAGGGGGCTGATGCGGCGAACCGGCAACAAGGGGACCAAAGCAAAAAGCATGGTGATAAAAATCCCAATCACCAGGCCTTCACCGATCGCTGGCCAGGAGATGCTCGTGGACACCTCCAGGGGCAAAAAATCTTTAAAAAGAATGGGGAGCACCAGTTGCACCACGGTTCCCAGGACCGCCCCAAAAACAACACCCAGCCCACCCAGCACCAGAATTTGCAGCAGGTAAACCAGAAAAACATCACGCCCTTTCATGCCCAGACAGCGAAAGATGGCGATGGAAGGTATCTTCGTACGCACGTAGATCAACACACTACTGGCCACCCCAATACAGCCCAACAAAAGGGAGACCAGGGCCACGAGGTTGAGAAAGGAATTCAAATTGGCAAACGCATCACTGAGGTTTTCTTTCTGGCCAGCAATGGTTTGCAGGCGCAGGCTTTCATTGCGGAAAGCATTGTCGTATTTATCGGTCCAGGGCTTGACCTCAAACGCTGCGGGTAGTTTGTAATAATAATTGTAATTCACCAGGCTACCGGCCTGCACGAGTCCCGTTTGCTCCAGGGCCGACTGGGCCACGTAAACCGGGGGTGCAAAACCAGCAGCGACATTGGCACTGGCAAAATCGTTGAGCAACCGGCCAGCAATGAAAAAAGACCGATTACCCAGGCGGATACTGTCACCAATCTGGATACCATACTGGTCCATAAAGCCATTGTCGACCAGGGCGGCGTGGGGATTGGTGAGTTCCTGGCGGGCGGTAGCGGGTTCTGTTTTCAGGCTGCCATAGAAGGGGAAGTTGCCGGCCAGCCCCTGGAGACGCACAAACTGCGTGCGGTCTGTAGCCGGAAAATAAGCCATGGAGAACAAGTCCAGTTTGGTCGCTTTTTCGCCGGGCAAGGCCGCCAGCAGGACGCCCAGGCTATCCGTAACGGGTTGGTTGCCACTAACGACCAGGTCGGCGCCCAGGAGGGAAGCAGCCTGCTCGTCGATATCATCTTGTAAGTTGTAATTGAAAGAGTTGATGGCCACCAGGGCGGCAATACCCAAAATGATGGAAGACATAAACAATACCAGGCGCCCACGGTTTTTGCGCGAATCCCGCCAGGCCAGCTGGCGGATAAAGGACCAATCGATCATATTAAGCCGGAGTTTGGGTACGGGTATCGGAAAAAACCTGGCCCCCTTTGAGTTGAATAATGCGTTGGGTTTTTCCTGCCAGTTCCAGGTCGTGGGTGACAATCACCAGGGTGGTCCCCATTTCCTGGTTGAGGCTGAACAGCAGGTCTTCCACCATTTGGCCGGTGCTTTCATCCAGGTTGCCGGTGGGTTCATCGGCGAAGAGAATCTGTGGGTTATTGCAAAAGGCGCGGGCCAGCGCTACCCGCTGTTGTTCCCCCCCGGAAAGTTGGCTGGGGTAATGATGCGAGCGGTCGGCCAGGCCCACCTTTTCCAAAAGGGCTAAAGCAGCAACGCGGGCATCTTTGCGGCCGTTGAGCTCGGCCGGAATCATCACGTTTTCCAACGCCGTAAGCGTAGGAATGAGTTGAAAGTTCTGAAAAATAAACCCCACGTTGCGATTGCGGACGGCTGCGCGGGCATCTTCGCTCAGCTCGTTGAGCAAAGCGTCACAGAGGATAACTTCGCCGCTACCAGCCCGGTCCAGGCCGGCGCACAACCCCAGCAAAGTGGTTTTACCACTACCCGAGGGGCCCACAATAGCCAGGCTCTCCCCCGGTTGAATGGCAAAAGAGACATCGGCAAGCACCGTCAGCGACCGATCGCCACTTTGGTAAGTTTTTGTAAGCTGGTTAACGGCAAGAATGGTTGACATAAAATAAAACTTTATGATGGGTAGGATCGTTGAATCTATCCTACGGTAGTTACGTATCTACTAACAACACGAATGGCGGAAGGATGTTGGGCCAGTGGCTATTTAGATAGATAGCGCTACCTGGATGGACAAACACGGCCCACGTCTCGACCAACAACAGCTTATAAGTACAGTCAAACCTATGAATAGTTTAAAAACAAATTTTCTTATTTCAATCGTGCTCCTGTTATTACTGTGCTGGTCTTGTGGTCAGGAACCACAGCCCGCAGCAGCAGCGACCAGTAAGCCAGCAGCAGCAGCAACCGTTGCCGTGGATTCGACAAAGCCAGCCCGTAAAAAAGCAAGAATTATTTTCTTCGGTGACAGCCTTACCGCTGGCTACGGATTGGATGAGCAGTATTCCTTCCCTTCCCTGATCCAGGACAAGATCGATTCCCTGGGGTTGAACTACGAGGTGGTCAACGCGGGCCTGAGCGGAGAAACATCGGCCGGCGGTATCAACCGCATTGACTGGGTGATGGAACAACCCGTTGACGTATTTATATTGGAGTTGGGTGGCAACGATGCCCTGCGCGGCTTCGACCTGGCTACCACCCGTACCAATCTGCAGGGGATTCTGGACAAAGTCAAAGCAAAATATCCAACCGCCCAACTCATCGTAGCGGGCATGGAAGCTCCGCCGAACATGGGTAGCGCTTACGCCAGGGAATTTCGTACGATCTACCAGAAACTGGCCACAGATAACCATGCAGCCCTCATCCCCTTTCTGCTCGCTGACGTCGGTGGCATTCCGACCCTCAACCTGGCCGACCGAATCCATCCCAACGAGCAGGGCCAGGTGATTGTAGCGGGCAATGTGTGGCGGGTGTTGGGTGAAGTATTAAAGTAAGAGTCTGGCGTCAATCCGGCTCCGAAAAATTTTTTTCTATCTGGCTCATGATCCGGACGAAATGCCCGTAGTCGACATCGTCAAGACCGTGCCACCCCTGGCTGCGCAGCGCCAGTACGCGAGGCAATGCCCGGCTGTGCAAGGTGCGCCCCTCCTCGGTCAGGAAAATCAGGAATTGCCGTTTGTCGTCGGATGATTGCTTCTTTTTGATCAGTCCTTTCTGCCGGAGCAGTTCAATAATACGAGACACCGTAGGTGCATTTTTGAAACTGTCGCTGGCCAACTCGGTTTGTGATATCCCATCAGCGATCATTAGGCGGTCGAGGAGTACCCACTGCTCGGTGGTGATATCCACCCCGGCTTCGCGAAAAGCTTGCAGGTAGTTTTGCTTGATGATCTTCAGGGTACGATCCATCAAAGCGCCAAAATTCTTGGTGTCCTTGGGCGTAGTCATCTACTGGTAATCGGTCCTGGCGGGCTGAAAGACGTCGATCAGCTGGCAGTCGGTAAGGGCGCGGCCGGCGTGGGGTGTATTGCCGGGAATGACCACTACCTCGCCGGCCTGGCAAATGGTAGTCTGCCCATTGACGGTCATTTCAAAGGTTCCCGCCAACAAATTGGTAATCTGTTCGTGCGGATGTTGGTGTTCGGGCAGAACACTACCCGCTTTTACCGTAAAATGCCCGACGGTCATGCGGTCTGTATGAATAAATTTACCGTGAAAACCCGGGACAATTTCCTTACTGGGTATTTTTTCCAATTGCAAAAAAGGATTCATGTGGCTGCGTTTTAGTAGGCAGGTAAAATAAAGGCGGCATTCTGGACCATCCGGCTGGCTCCGCGCCAGAACATGCGATAATGGGGATTGTCCAGGAGGTAGACGATCTTTCCGTTTCCGTAGCGCTGCACGCCAGCGAAGGTCTTTCCTGCCAGGCGGTTCAAATTATCCGTTGATGCGTAGCCAGCCGTTAGCAACTCGCTGGCCTGATTGTGGTAAACCCCAACCGACTCCAGCTCGGCAGCGGGCTCCAGCGCCGTAGCGCTTAGTTTCAAACCAAAGACTTCCGGTTTCACCCCGAAGGCCAGGGGGTGAGTGGTGTCGATGTGGGTGCGTAATGCCGAGCCGGGAATCCGCTTCAAGCCGGCGTAGGCCTCCTGCTCGCCGTAGGTCAGCTCTTTAGCTGCCATGCTGGTATCGCGACCGGGGCTTACCAGCTTCAATTTGCTGAACTTACCCTCTTCGGTAAAGTATTCTGCGGCGTCTTCCAGGGCAATCAGGGTACCGCCCCGTTCCAACCACTGGGTGATCTCCTGGCGCTGCTCCTGCCAGAAGAGCCGCTCCAGTTTACCGCCACCGGGCAGGATCAACACATCATAATCGTTGATATTGACGTAACCATACCGCTGGCCAAATTTGGGCAGGCTGGTTTGCGCAAAGGAAGAAACCCGAACCCGGTCGATGGGAAAATCAGTCTCCTGATCGAACAAGAAATAGACCTGTCCGGCGGTGTAGGTATCAAAAGGCGGCTCCACCAACATGGCTACGCGGGGCTGTTTGACGGGTTGGTTGCGGCTGGAAGCCAGGTCAAAACCGTCGCGCATGCGGCCCGTGGGCAAGGCCCAGATGGTGGTACCTGTAGCCTCGGCAATGCCGGCCATATCCGCCGCAAAATTTTGCTCGCGTTCCAGGTTCCGGCCGCGCAATACGATCAGGGTTCCGGCAGAAAACGCTTGATCGCCATTCGTAAACGGTGCCACGGCACTGCGTACCCGGTAGCCTTTTTCCCAGAGCTGAGCCAGTGCCTTGGGCGCCAGGCGTTCGTTCCAGTCGATCAGATAAGCATAGGCCGGTTGTCCTGCCAGCTTACTGGCATTTACGGTGCCGGCGCTAAATAGCTGCTCCAGGTCAACGGGGGTAGTTTTTACTTTTACGCTGCTGCTGCTCACGTACGCCGCCAGGTTATACGCCAGAGGGGCAGACCAGGTGGCCATGTCGTACATCACCGAATCCTCGATCGCCAGGTTGCGCTCCAGCAAACTGTGGATCAAGAGGTGGCGGGGTTGGTTGGCGGTAATCAGAAAATCGCCTTTGGCAAACTGTTGGATACCGCTTTTTCCGGTGCGGTAGTCCAGGCAATCCGGAAGGCTAAAATCGGCCGTTGCTTGCTGAACAGCAATCTGTTGGCGGCCCATGACCTGCAGGAAATCCCGCAAGTAGCCGCCTGCTTCCTGGCGAACGATGTAGGTTTCACTGGAGGTCTTCTTGGTGGCTGGCGTCCAGGCAGCCACGCTGTAGCGCAAGAGGTTTTCGCGCTGTGCTGCTGCCTTGCGGATGGTTGCCAGGGAAGTGAGGTAATGGTCAAATATCCGTTGCCGCAGCGTGAGCACGTAGTCGTCATCCGTCGTGACGGCCCGCCCCGCAGCTATACCGCCCTGTTCTACCAGCATGCCGATGGCGCCCATGACGCTGGGATAGCTGGAACCGTAGCCCGGGTAGAAAAAGTCGAAACGGTCGCGGGTGAAATACATGATACCCTCCCGGTCAAAAGCAGCAATATTGGCCAGGCCAAAGGTATCGCTCCAGGCCTCGTAGGTGTCGGGCAGGAGCAGGTTGCGCGGCGTCGCTCCCGGAGCGGTGAAGTAATTGGAGTCATAGCCCTGCTCGTGGTAGTCGACGTGGACCTGCGGCATCCAGCGCTGGTATTCGGTGGCGTGCCCCCGCGATTCGGGGTGTACGCCCCAGATCCAATCGCGGTTCAGGTCGAACCAATAGTGGTTGGTGCGGCCATTCGGCCAGGGGGCGTAGTGTTCTAAATCGTTGGGATTAACCCCGGGTATGGAGCGGCCAACCCCATTGATCCAGTAAACATAGCGATCGCGACCATCGGGGTTGATGCAAACGTACATGATGATCACACTCTTAGCCAGAATCGCCGCCGTTTCCGCATCCTTGGCCGCGGCCAACCGGTAAGCAACCTGCATAGCCGCTTCGGTAGAGGAAGCCTCGTTGCCATGGATGTTGTAACTGAAAGAGGTGAAGACCGGATCGTTCATGATAATCTCCTGACCCTCCTTCGTATTGAGGATACCTGGCTCCAGCAGGCGCAAGTGGCGCATGCGCAAATCTTCGATGCGGCCCAAATTCTCCGGATCGCTGACCACCAGATTGAGGAGGGGCCGACCTTCGTAGGTTTCCCCGTATTGGTGCCATTGGATGCGGTCCGACTGTTCGCTCAGGTATTTGAAGTACTGAACTGATTTCTCGTATTCGGTAAACCGTTCCCCCAGCTCGTAGCCCAGAAAAGCAGCGGGAGACAAAATAGCCTCCTCGTAGCTCAACTCGAGATCAAAGGAAAACCGACCGGGTAGTAAGTCAACCGGCTGAGCCTGGAGATTTCCAGCGAAGATAAATGCGAGGAAAAGGAGAAGAATTCTCATACGGGTTGGCCTGAATTTCCTGTTCGCACACAGGGGTGAAGTTAATGAAGACTGCAGGAAAACAGCAGACCATCTTTAAAACTTTCTACTCGTGTACCAAAGAAAAGGGATGGCCTGGTATTTCCCGCTATTTTTCAAAAAGTTGCAGCAGATCAGAAATGCGTTCTTTCAGATCCTTGCGGTCGATGATAAAGTCAAGAAAACCGTTCTCCAGTAAGAATTCCGACGTTTGAAAACCCTCGGGCAAGTCTTTCTTGATGGTTTCTTTGATCACCCGGGGGCCGGCGAAACCAATGAGGGCCTCGGGTTCGGCGAAGTTGATATCCCCCAACATCGCAAAGGAAGCGGTTACACCTCCGGTTGTGGGATCGGTCATGAAGGAGAAATAGGGTACCCCAGCCTTGGCCAGGGTGCTGAGCTTGGCCGAAGTTTTGGCCATTTGCATCAAGCTAAAAGCAGACTCCATCATCCGGGCGCCGCCGGTTTTGGAGATAATCATGAAGGGAATGCGATTTTCCCGGCAGTAATCAATGGCCCGGGCAATGCGTTCCCCAACAACCGAACCCATGGAGCCACCAATGAAGGTAAAATCCATGGCCGCAATGACCAGCGAGCGCCGGTTGACTTTACCTTTTGCCACCGTGATGGCGTCGGTCAGTCCGGTTTTTTTATAAGCTTCTTCCAGGCGATCGGGATAGCCCTTTAAATCGACAAAATGCAAGTGATCGACCGAACGGAATTCCTCGAACATCAAATCGAAATTACCATCGAAAATCAGTTCGAAATAGTCGTAAGAACCAATGCGGACATGGTAGTTGCAATGGGAGCATTTATAGGAATTCTCCCGCAACTCTTTCATGGTGGACGTTTCCTTACAGCGTTTGCATTTATACCACAAACCCTCAGGAGCTTCCTTTTTGTTACGAGTAGCCGTTTGAATCCCGTCTTTTAATCGCTTGAACCAACCCATATTGTAGTTTTGAATATGCGCGGATTATTAGGTGTGTGCCAGACATCCGGCGTCGCAAAAGTAAGAAAGGACTTGAGATAATAAAAGGTATCCAGCTAAATTGTAGGCAATAACCTTTTTTCAAAGGTTATTGCCCGACGCAGGAACCACTTGTTCGCGGTTGGCCATGCTATTCCAGCGTTGGTGTTCCAACCTAATAACGGTACGCCTTAACGGCTCCGATAAAGGCCCGAACGCCGTCCAGGGGTGTATCGGGATAAACGCCGTGTCCCAAATTAGCAATGTGCTGCGTACCGAAAGCCTTCAACATCTCGGTCGTCACGCGATGTATTTCTGCGGGTTCAGCGTAAAGCTGGCAGGGATCGAGATTGCCTTGCAGGGCCTTGCCGTAGCCAATGCGATTGCGTACTTCGCGTGGATCCTGGGTCCAATCCAGGCCGATAACGTGGCAAGGCAGCTCAGCAAGGTCGGGGACTGCGAACCAGGCATCTTTGGCAAAAACGGTTACCGGAACCAACGGTTCCAGGGCCACGACCAACTGCCGCAGATAGGGAATAGCAAAAGTACGGTACTGTGCCGGGGAAAGAATGCCGGCCCAGGAATCGAACAACTGGATCAGATCGGCACCGTGGTGTACTTTCTGTTTGAGGTAGGCAATGGTGGTGTCGGTTATCTTCTGGAGCAGCAAATGCGCCAATGCTGGTTCGCGGTACAGCAATTTCCGCGCTTTGGAAAAGGTTTTACTGCCGCTGCCTTCTACCATGTAGGCCAGGATGGTCCAGGGTGCGCCCGCAAAACCGATGAGCGGTACCCGGCCGGCCAGGTTCTTTTTCGTAATAGCCAGGGCATCGTAGACGTAGCGCAGTTCCGCTGCCGCCGCTTCGCCGCTGAGCAGTTGATCCACGTCAGCAGCCGTTTTAATCGTTTGAGGGAACAAGGGGCCTCTTTTCTCCACCATTTCGTAGGTAAGGCCCATGGCTTCGGGGATGACGAGGATGTCCGAAAAGATAATGGCCGCATCCACCCCAAGGATATCGACGGGCTGCAGGGTTACCTCCGCCGCCAGGGCCGGCGTTTCCACCAATTCCTTGAAGCCACTCAGGCTGGCGCGCAAGGCCCGGTATTCTGGTAAGATTCTGCCAGCCTGGCGCATGAGCCAAACCGGGGGGCGGGCTACCTGCTCCCCGCGCGCTACCCGTAGTAATAAGTCGTTTTCCAATTTCATCGAACAAACTTAAGGCAATCCGACGAACTGCTAAAGCTTCTGCCATGGAATCGTTGTTTTTGTGATAATCCAGTGACAAAATCCTTTGGGCCAATAAAATTATTTAATTTCGGGGCTATTATTAATAAAACGACAAGCCAGTTATATGAAAAATCTCCCCCTTCATTGGAAAATTATCATCGGACTTTTTTTAGGCATCATCTACGCATTCTTTTCCGTAAAATGGGGCTGGAATAAATTTACCATTGACTGGATTGATCCTTTTGGCACCATCTTTATCCGTTTGCTCAAGTTTATTGCGGTACCACTGGTCTTGCTGTCCATTATTTCGGGAATTTCCACCCTTCCCGACCTCACCAAATTGGGGCGCATGGGTGCCAAAACCATGGGTGCGTACCTGGTTACCACGGTCATTGCGGTATCGGTAGGGTTACTGATCGTGAATTTGGCACAACCAGGTGCAACCATTGCCCAGGATCAACGTATAAAGAACCGGATAAAATATGAGCTTTGGGTGCAGGAAACGGGCGGAGTAGAAATTTTGGATCACAAGGAATTCCTCAAGAACCCGGCTTACGCCAGTTACCTGACGGATGCCACCACGGATCTGGCCAGAGAGGCTGCGATGACGGAGGAAGATGCATCGCTCTCGCAAAAGATGCAGGAAGCGGCACAAATGAAAAGTGCCGGCCCGTTGAAGTTTTTCGTTGATTTTGTGCCGGAAAATATTTTCCAAGCCCTGTCCGACGGAAAACTGATGCTCCAAGTCATCTTTTTTGCCATCTTTTTTGGCATTGTGCTCCTCATGATTCCCCGCAATAAAGCCCAACCCGTGATGGATTTTGTGGAAGGTACGAACGAGGTCTTCCTGAAAATGGTAGAAGTCGTGATGAATGCGGCACCGTATTTTGTTTTTGCGCTGATGGCTGGCGTGATTGCCAAAATGGCGAATACGACAGCCGAAGTGCTCGAAATTTTCAAGGGGTTGGCGGCCTATTCGCTTGTCTTGGTGGTGGGCCTTGCTTTCCTGGTTTTTATTTTCTACCCCCTGATCCTGCGGTTATTTATTCCGGAGTTGGGTTATGCTGCTTTTTTCCGTAAGTTCAGCCCGGCGCAGTTCCTGGCATTTTCTACCAGTTCCAGTGCGGCTACGTTGCCCGTTACCCTCGAGTGTGTACGTGACAACATCGGGGTGTCCAAAAATGTGGCCAATTTTGTCTTGCCGATCGGCGCAACCGTCAATATGGACGGCACGAGCTTGTACCAGGCGGTAGCGGTGGTCTTTTTGGCACAGATGCACTTTGTTGACCTTACGTTGGGACAGCAACTCACCATCGTGCTCACCGCCACGTTGGCTTCCATTGGTTCGGCAGCGGTGCCCAGCGCTGGTTTGGTCATGATGATCGTCGTGCTGCAGTCCGTTGGATTAAACCCGGCGTGGATCGCTATTATCTTCCCGGTGGATCGAATTTTAGATATGTGTCGAACCGTCGTGAACGTTACGGGTGATGCAACTGTTTCTACGTTGATTGCCAAGTCGGAGAACGATCTGGACATGGATATATTGAAAAGTTGAGCATATCGTCCTCCAAGGCAGGATTTGTAAATTCTGACTTGACAGTTTATAGATTAGCAAAAAAAAACACGAGCATTAAATGAGTGTTACATTAGGTATTGGTTCGCGGGTCAGGCACCCGGCCCTTGGTGATGGGGTAGTGATCAGGCTGCACCCGGCGGCTTACGATTTATCTTTTGTCTTGTACGGGCTTAAATCCGTCGGTCGGGAATACGCCAATTGGGAAGTGATCGAGGCCCTACCCCCCGAAGAAGCCGTTAGCTTTTCCGAGGCAGAAAAAGCCCTGGTAAAAATCCTGAAAACGTTCAACGCGGTGGAAGAAATTGTGCCCCTTGGTGACCGTTGGATCGGCGGCACACTGCTCCTGCAACCCGAAGACGAAAGTTTGAAACCCAAGGAGATACCCATTGAAGATTTCTTTCATAAAATCGTGATGGTGCGCGATCGTCTCCGGGTGATGGAACAACGCGTTAATAGCAGCAACCTCAACGACGAAGAGAAGGTCAACCTCCAGCAGTATATTACCCGCATCTACGGTAGCCTCACTTCTTTTAACTTGCTTTTTAAAAACAAAGCCGATTACTTCGTAGGAAGTAAGACTTAAACATTTTGGCATGAACAACCGATTTTTGTTGCTGTTATCCGTAGCCTTTGCTTTGCTTACCCTTACCGGTTGCCTGCGTATTGACAACACCTACACCAAACTACCCCCAGGGCCCTGGCGGGCGGTGCTGCTACTCGACCCGAGCACCATTACCCCCAATCCCAAGGGCAAACCCCTGGCCGATAAACTTGACCTGAGTTTTGATGAAGTGACCAACGGGGAATTGCCCTTTAATTTCGAAGTGGTTTACACCAATGATACGACCTTTCAAATAGAATTCCTCAACGGAGAAGAGCGGATCGTGGTGAAGGACGTCTCTTTTGGTCGCAGTAAGTCGCGGGCCAAGGATTCCATCCGCATCAATTTCCCCATTTTTGACAGCTACATCGTCGGCTTATACGAAGACGGCTTGATTGAAGGCGACTACGTGGTAAATTACCGCGACAATTACCGGATTCCATTTATCGCCCATTTTGGTATGGACCACCGGTTTACCAAAGTACCCAAACCAGCTGCACTGGACCTGACGGGAATCTGGGAAGTTACTTTCGGCCCTGGTGGCGACGAATCGGCGCCGTTTCCTGCCGTTGGCGAATTCACCCAAAAGGGCAATGAGCTTTCGGGGACTTTCCGCACCGAAACAGGCGACTACCGCTACCTCCAGGGCGTCGTTTCCGGAGACAAAGCGTACCTCTCGGTTTTTGATGGCGCCCACGCCTTCCTGTTCGAAGCCAAGATTGACGCCACAGCGGAAACCCTCGTGGGGTTCTTCCGTTCGGGCACCCACTACCGAACCATCTGGCAAGCTCGCCGCAATTCAGCGGCCACCCTGACCAACCCCAACGAACTCACCCAGGCGACGCAGACCACCCCCATCGATTTTGCCTTCCCGGCCACCGACGGCCAGGTGATACGCCTCTCAGACCCCGCTTTTGCCGGCAAGGCCAAACTGGTGCAACTGATGGGAACCTGGTGCCCCAATTGCCTGGACGAAACCCGCTTCCTGCTGGATTACCTGCAAAAGAACAACCACCCCGATCTGCAGGTAATCAGTCTGGGCTTCGAACGCTACCGCGATGAGCGCCAATCTATGGCGGCCCTGCAACGCACCAAAACCAACCTGAACATCCCCTATCCGGTGCTCTGGGCGGGATATTACGATAAAGCCGAGGCGAATAAGGCCATGCCGATGCTCGATTCCATTATCTCCTTCCCTACCCTCTTGTTTATCGACAAACAAAACCGGATCCGGAAGGTACATACTGGATTCAACGGACCGGCAACCAGCCAGTACGAAGCTTTTAAAACCGATTTTGCCGCCGGATTAACAGCAATTCTTGGCGAATAATTCATCCCAAATCCACCTTCAGACATGCAAAAAAATCATTCTAAAATAGCCCTCGCCTATTGCGCTGACAACCAGGCGTACGCCGACCAAATCCAGCAAGAGCTGGCGCCGGTTGCTGATTTTCAAATGGTGGCAATAAGTCGTGACCAGGGAACCAGCCTGACCCAGACCCTGGCTGCTTTTACCGGACCCATCGTGCTGCTGCTGAGCGACAATTTCCTGCGCTCTACCAAGTGCATGGAACAAGGCCTGACGATGCTCAATACCCATCAAAACCGGATATTACCGGTGGTAATCCCTGGGTACCAGGTGCAGGAAGACGGCAGCAAAGAGGTGGTAGAAACCAGCTTTGAGCGAGTCTCCGACATCATTCAATACATCAACTTCTGGCAAGATCGCTACCTCGATCTCCGGCGACAGAAACGGGAAGATCCCGACCTGGACAACCCCGGATTTAGTGAACACCTGCGGATCGTGCGGGATATCTCGGGCGAAGCGGGTGAACATATCCGGCTGCTGCGGGGGATGCTCCACCTCGATTGGCAGGAATTCACCTACAAAGATTACGAACAGCTCTTTATTTTTCTGGATGAGGAAGAACTCGGCGCTGAATTTCATGCTCAGCGATCTGCCGGAAAACCCACCACCACCCCGGAGGAAGAACAAGCAACGCCCAGCCAACAACCCCAGCCCCAGCCCCAGCTGGAAGAAGAACCTCCGGTGAATATTGCTGACATACCGGGAATTGGGATGCTGCCCCGTGAAGAGGAACTCAGCCAACCAGCTGTTCCGCAGGAGGTTGCAGCAGCCGGGGAAGAAAAAGCAGCATCCCCCGTCACCACCGATACCGAAAGCCAGGCCGAAGATCTTGATCAATTAATCCAGAAAGCCTGGCGGCTGGTCGATCATGATGCAGCGGCAACGGGGCTCAACTTGTTGGAAACCGCGCTGGATCAATATCCGGGTAGTGAGCAATTGCGTTACCACTATGCCCTTGTATTAACCCAGGAAGACCAGACCGATGCAGCGATGGCACAAGTGGAGCTCATTCTGCAAAACCATCCCGACGACCAGGACGCGCTTTTCCTGGCAGGCGAACTTGCTGACATCCAGGGAGACGGGCAACAAGCCAAACGGTACTACCAACGGGTATTGAGTGTAAACGAAGACTACGCCGAAGCCTGGTACCAATTGGGCAACCTCGTGCTCACCTACGAGCCTACAGCTGCTGAAGAAGCAGTGGGGTACTTTAAGAAAGCCATCAAACTGGACGACAGTTACAGCGATGCCTACTACCGCCTGGGGGTGCTTTATCGGGACAACCTGGCCAATCCGGAGAAAGCCCTGAAGTACCTGGAAAAAACCATCGCAACAGATTCCACGCACCCGCTTGCCCAGTATGACCTGGCGTTGCTCTACCACCAGCATGGGGAATTCAAAAAAGCCTACCAGGCCTACCTGGCAGCTATTCAAATTAACCCGGAAGTAAAAACACCGGAAAACGACACCGCCTTTAGTATGATGGCCCAAAAAACCGACCTCCAGCAGGAGCAGAATACCCTCCAAGCGCTAAAAGACAACATCCAACACCTGGAAGAACTTATCCGCCACCGCGAGGAAATCGAAAACCTGCCGCCGGAAAAAGAAGGCGCCGGAAAATATGTACTCATTACCGGGGCTACCGCAGGTATTGGTCGGGCCACGGCCGAAAAATTTGCTGAAGCGGGCTACCGGCTCATCATCACCGGGCGCCGCCAGGAGCGATTAACAGCGCTCAAAGCGAGCTGGGAAGCGGAGTACGGCACCGAGGTTTACACCTTGAGTTTCGACGTTCGGAACCCGGCAGCGGTCTTTGCCGCCATTGAGCAGCTACCCGCCGCGTGGAAAAATATCGACATCCTCGTGAACAACGCCGGCAAAGCCAAGGGCTTCGACCCCATCCACACCGGCCAGATTCCCCACTGGGAAGAGATGATCGACACCAATATCAAGGGCCTGCTCTACCTCACCCGCGCCGTTAGCCCGGGCATGGTGGCACGTGGCCAGGGCCACATCATCAACATTGCCTCCACGGCTGGCAAAGAAGTGTATCCCAATGGCAACGTGTACTGCGCCACCAAGTTTGCCGTGGACGCCCTCACCAAAGCCATGCGCCTGGATCTCCACACCTACGGTATCCGGGTAAGCCAGGTGTGTCCGGCCGCGGTAGAAGAAACGGAGTTTGCCCTCGTTCGCTTCGACGGCGACAGCGAACGCGCGAAAATCTACGAAGGTTTCCAACCCCTTCGTGCACGCGACGTAGCAGCAACCATCTACTTCATTGCCCAGCAGCCACCCCACGTCAATATTCTGGACGTAGTGGTGCAAGCGACGCAACAGGCCAGCAGCACGGTGATTGACCGTTCGGGCAGGGAAAAATACCAGGAAGAGGAAGAATAAGAGCAGCCGCGCTTGCTGCCCGTTTTGTGCGGCAAGCGCGCTTTCATTTTTATTAGGCTTTTTCGGCTAGGCTAGGATTAGAGCAGCAGCAAAGGTGTGCATAATGGAATCTACCCCCCTAATTCTGCACCGCCGTAAAGATCCCCGTTTCCTCAAAATCGCGGAAATCGACCGGCGTAACCGCAGATACGCCCTGCTCGATCATGTGCACGCCGTAGATGGTATCGACCGCCGACATGGTCAGCTTATTGTGGGTTACAATGATAAACTGCGACTCCGTGGAGAACTTCTTAATGATGCGGTTGAACTTGTTGATATTGGCATCGTCCAGCGGGGCGTCCACTTCGTCGAAGATACAGAAGGGTGCCGGCTTGAGCAAGTAGAGGGCAAACAGCAGTGCTGTTGCCGTGAGGGTTTTCTCACCACCTGACAGCTGGTTGATCGACTGTGGCCGCTTGCCTTTGGGCTTGGCGACGATCTCAATTTTAGACTCGAGCGGGTTTTCTGGTTCCAGCAGGATGAGGTCGCAGTTGTCGTCTTCGGTAAACAAGCTGCGGAAAACATCAATAAAATAGACCCGGGCTTTATCAAAGGCATCGAGAAACTGGACGGTGGCCGTTTCTTCAATTTCCTTGATGGTCTTCAGCAAGGATGCTTTGGCTTCCAGGATATCTGCCCGTTGGGCCGTGATGGTTTCAAAGCGCTCCTTCATCTCGTCGTAAGCTTCGACGGCCATGGGATTGATCTCCCCGTAGTTGTCGATGCGGCTTTTGAGGCGCTCCACCTTCATTTCCAGTTCAGTAGGGTCTACCAGTTCATTAGCGGCTGCTTCCTCGGGGGTCGTCTCTTCTTTGATGAAATCATTCACATCAATAGAAAATTCAATGCGCAACCGTTGGGCCACCGTACTGATATCGAATTTGATGCTACTGAACCGATCTTTGAGTTGGTTGACCAGGATTTGGGAATCCTGGCGCAAGCGGTTGATTTTGCGAAGCTGGTCTTCCAGTTCGTTGATGCCACCGCGGGCCTGAAAATAGGCTTGCTCCGCTTCCGTCAGTCCGGTTTCCCGCACGGTTTTTTCCCGGTAGAGGTCTTGTAACTGCAGTTGGAGTGCATCGATTTTGCCCTGGGCCTCCGCGATTTCTTTCTCACTGCCCGCCAGCGACTGTTCGTTGGCTTGCCGGGCGGCGGCGATTTCGGTGAGTTGCTTTTCGCGGAAGGACAACTCCTGCTGGAGCGCCGTCACGCGGTTTTGCTGCCGAATAAAAGCAATATTTTTTTCGTTGAAAGCTGCGGAAGCGGCACTCAGTGATTCGGCAATTTCGCGGTAGCTGCCATCGGTATTGGCAATTTGCTGCTGTATTTCGATCACCCGGTGTTGGGAGCCACCGAGTTGTTCTTCGATGGCCTGGTTTTCGGTGGTCCTTACCCGGACATCCTCCTGCAACTGGGCATTTTTCTTGTTGATATCATCCACAAAAGACTGGAAGTTTTCCATGCGGGTAGCCAGGGATACCTGCTGTTGGCTCAGCTGGTTCAGGGCCTGTCGGGCCAGCTGGATATCCTGGGGAGAACGCTGCTGCTTGAGGCGTTCCAGGTCTGTCTTTTCCTGGTAATAGGCCGTCGACAATTTCTGTTCCTCGCGTTCGGCTTTCTCAATGGCGGTCGCCAGAATTTCCAAATTCTTCTTGCGGCCAATTTTCTTACCCTCAAACAAACCTACCGAGCCCCCCGAAACACTGAACCGGCGCCGGATGAAACGGCCACTGCGCGACAGTACCGTCCAGCTACCAGCAGGGATGCTGGCTTTTACGTCTTCATTTTCAACGATCAAAACGTTCTCCAGCAGGTAGGCGCACAGCTTGCGGTAAAGGCCATCTACCTGCACCAAATCGGCCGCCATTTGGGCACCGGCGGGAATCAGTTCTGCCGGCGGGTTGTAATCCGCAAAAGCATCCAGCACAAAAAAATTGGCTTTCCCCTTCTGGCTGCGCCCCAGCAGTTGGATGGCCTGAAAAGCTTCTTCCAGGTTGTCGACTACGTAGTAGTTGAGGTAGGGCTCCAGGTAATTTTCAATAGCGATGCGGTAGTCTTCCTGTACGTAGAGCAGATCGGAAAGTAAGGAAGCGTCCTTTTTCCAGTCTTTGTTCTGGCTGAGGAAACGGATCGATTCCGGGAAACCTTCCAGGCTTTCGATCATGCTTTTGGTGAGCTTGAACTCGTTGCGCTTGGCGTCCAGGCTGCGGTTGACTTTTATCCGCTGCTGGTTGAGGTCTTCCAGGCGCGTTTCGGCATCCTTTACGTGCTGTTGGCGTTGTTCTTCGGCCAATTCCTTGGCTTCTACCACTTTACGCGCCTCCGCTTCTTTCTCTTCCAAAGCCTGCAGGCGGCCGCCCAGCTCTTCCATATCGGCCCGCCGGGTTTCGATATCCTGGGTATTGCGTTCCCGTTGTTGATTGAAGTTATCGATCTGGCTCTGGTTGATGGCCCGCTTCTTTTCCAGCTCGAATACCTGCCGTTCTACCTGTTGTTGTTCCGACACCACCGAATCCAGGTTGGCTTTGATGGCGCCGTGGCTTTCCCGGATTTTTACCAACCGATCTTCGGCCGTGACCAATTCCTGTTCCAGGCGGGCTTCCACCCGCTTCTCGGCGTTTAGCTCGGTGCGGTATTCCTGTAGCTGGGCATCCAATTGCACCAACCGATCCTTGGCCTGGCTGATGTCCTGAACGAGCTTTTCCCGATTTTGGGTGATGAACTGGAGGCGCTGTTGCAGCATCTGCCGGTCGTTCTCCATCCCGCGCAACTGGCCAACGAGGTTGTTGAGGTCGCGCTGGCGATCCGAAAGCACCTTTTCCTTGTCCACGTGGGCCTTGCGCTCCGCTTCGATACCCGCTTCCAGCTGCGTAACCGTAATCTCGTACTGCCGGTATTTGTCTTCTTCTTCGGTCAGCTGCTTTTGAATCGCCTTGTGGCGTTCGCGCAGTTCATCGATTTTGATGCGGGCCAATTGCAGGCTCAACTCCTTGTACTGGCCTTTTATTTCAAAGTAGCGCTTGGCGCGTTTGGCTTGCTTTTCCAGGGATTCCATATTCCCATTGATCTCGAAGAGGAGGTCTTCGATGCGGTCGAGATCCAGGGTGGTGCTGTCCAGTTTTTGCAGGGTTTGCTTTTTCCGCACCTTGTACTTGGCAATACCCGCGGCCTGCTCAAACATTTTGCGGCGGGAATTTTCCTTGTCATCCAGGATGTCATCCACCATCCCCAGGGCGATGATGGCGTAAGAGTTGGAACCGATACCCGTGTCCAGAAATAAGCTGGTAATGTCCTTGAGGCGGCAAGTTACGCCGTTGAGGCGGTATTCGCTCTCGCCCGTGCGGTACAACATCCGGGTGATGGTCACCATGTTGTACTCGGTGGGCAGGAGGTTTTTGGTGTTTTCAAACGTCAGGGAAACCGAAGCCATACCAGCCGCCTTGCGCTTCTTGGTACCATTAAAAATGACGCTCGACATCTGGTCGAGGCGGAGTTCCTTGCTTTTTTGCTCCCCCAATACCCAGCGAATGGCATCGACGATGTTCGACTTGCCACTGCCGTTGGGGCCCACAATACCGATGACATCTTCGGAGAAGTTGACCCGTGTTTCGTTGGCGAAACTTTTAAAACCTTTAATTTCTAGCTGTTTCAATCGCATAGGACGCAAAAATAGTCATTCCTTTTTGTGCGGGCTTTTTGTGGCCTGGTTTTTTTCGAATGTTTATGACAAATAGCGTTCCACGGGTAGCACAACCTGATGGCCAACAACCACCGCCTCCCCTATTGCGCCAGCACCGGCACCCGCACCCGTTCCAGGCTTTTGATCTCCCGGTCATCGACGGGTACGGTTTGGGTTTCCAGGTAATCCTCCTCCCGGTAAGTCGTGGTTTTTAAAATGGCAATAATTTTCACTTCTGCGTTGATGGCATCGACGATGTTGTCGTTTTGCAAGACCAGCTTGTATTTGCCGGGTTGGCCGCGGGTAATTTTGTCGAACGCAGCGACGGTGTTGCCGCTAGCCACCGTTTTCGGCTGCCCGGAAACAGCGGTCAGGAATTCAAACAGCACATTATCTCCACTGGGCGGGGTAGAAAAGTGGTTGACCCCTTCAATGGCCAATACCGCCAGGGCTCCGTAACCGGTGGCCGCCAGTCCCATTTTAACCATTGAAGAAGATGCCTGGCGGGTGGCAGCCCGCAGGTTGGCGTCCTGGTACCAGGCATCGCCGGCAGGCCCCGTAGAGATGGCATACGCCCAGGAGACCAGTTCGGTGGTCTGGTAAGGTGACTGGGCATTGGGTTGGTAAACCGTCGCCGGAAGTTCGAACCGGATCTCGGTCGCGTTGCCGCCCAGATTAGTACTGGAGTGCACTCGTTCGGTGCGGTTGATGATGCTTTCCACGATGGTATCAACGGACGCCACAACCCTGCGGGTACGCGAAATCTGCCGCTCCTCGTAGCGCTGCGTGGCATTTTCCCTGAGTTGATAGATGGTATCGATTCTTTCGACCCAATTGACCTGGGTGTTAAACTGTTCCCGACCCGCAGCAGGCTGGCGGAAGAGCTGCACCTGGCAAACCCGGCTGCCCAGCCCACTGTGGCTGAAGCGAAATGCGTAGACGCCATCGCCGGGAATAGCCAGGGTCTTTTGCAGGCTGGCCACTTTGAGGTTGGCATAGATGACCTGATTGGGGTAGCGAATGACAGACACCTCCCGCAGCTCTTTGTCGCTGGTTTCCTGCAATTGAAGGGTCAACTGATCCCCGGCAGCTAAGCCAAAATACAGGCTTTCTTCGCTGGAGATTTTCAGCGTTTGATCCGTCAGCACTTGCCTGGCCTGGGCGTTGGCAACGGGCATTATCAGGAGGAGGAACATCCAGGTAAGCAACTGTTTCATTGTGTTATTTTCGGTAAAAATACAGCTATTCCGGGGTTTTTCCGTACATCTACTCCCGGATTTCCACGCGACGGCCCTGCAGGATCTCCGCCAGAATCATGACCAAAATGCACCCAATGGGATTCAACCACAGGTAAGCTATATGGATTTTTTCGTAATGGTCCAGGGCAAAAATAGTAAGGATGACTATCTCCGTGATGACAGCCGCCGTAAACACGGCCGTTCCGCCAATGCGTTTTTGGAAGAAGGCCACCATAAAGACCCCCAAAATGGCACCGTACATGAGCGAGCCAATGATATTGACCGCCTGGATGAGGTTGTCGAAAAGATCGGCATATACCGCGAAAAAAAGCGCAATACCACCCCACAGGAGGGTAAACCACTTAGAGGCCTTGAGGTAGTGCTGGTCGTCCCGGTCGGAGACCAGCGAGCGTTTGTAGAGGTCGATCACGGTGGTCGTCGCCAGGGCGTTCAATTCGGAAGCGGTGGACGACATCGCCGCCGAAAAGATAACCGCCAGGATGAGTCCTACCAGTCCGATGGGCAGGTAATTGATCACGAAAGTAATAAAAACGTAGTCCGTGTCTTTGGTTTTGGCCGCCCCCTCGCTGGCTTCGCTAATGAGGGTACGGACTTCCTCCCGAATTTCTGCATCCTGGGTTTGCAGCGCTTTTACCCGTTTGGTAGAAGCTGCAATACGGGGCTCATCTTCCTTTTTCAGGGCGACGATCATTTCGTTGACCGCAGCTTCGCGTTCGATGAACAGCTGGTCGTAGGTGGTCGTCAATTCGTCGATAGCGGGTGCCGTTTTCGGGTTGCTTTTCACCAACTCGAGGTTTGCGGAGTTAAAGTGTATCGGCGCCTGCACAAAGAGAAAAAAGACAAAAACCATGATCCCCACGAACAAGACCAAAAACTGCATGGGCACCTTGATGATCCCGTTGAACAACAGTCCCAGTCGGCTTTCTGACAGGGAGCGCCCGCTCAGGTAGCGCTGGACCTGCGACTGGTCGGTACCAAAATAGGAGACGAAGAGGAAAAACCCGCCCAGCATCCCCGACCAAAAAGTATAGCGGTTGTCCAGGTCGAAAGAGAAGTCGACTACGTTGAGTTTGCCCAGCTTACCAGCTACCCCCACGGCATCGTAAAAGCTGACGCCCGTCGGCAGTTGGTCAACCAGCAGGATAGCGGCAATAAACATTCCGGACAGGATTACAATCATCTGCTGTTTCTGGGTCACACTTACGGCCTTGGTTCCACCGAGCACCGTATAAAAAATAACGATGACCCCAATCGCCATAATCGTCAGGTTAAGTCGCCAGCCCAGGATGGTACTGAGGATAATAGCCGGAGCATAAATGGTTATTCCGGCGGCCAGTCCACGCTGGATGAGGAACAAAATGGCCGTAAACGTGCGGGTGCGCAGGTCGAACCGGCCTTCGAGGTACTCGTAGGCCGTATAGACCTTCAGCCGGTAATAAATGGGCAGCACAAAAACACAAAGAAAAACCATGGCTACCGGCAACCCGAAATAGAACTGGGCGAAACGCAGCCCGTCTTCGAAGGCCTGCCCGGGGGTAGACAAAAAAGTAATGGCACTGGCCTGGGTAGCCATGACCGACAAACCGATGGTCCACCACCGCAAGTCCCGATCACCCATTAAGTAACTCTGAACACTCTTAATATTACGGGTATGATAAACACCGTACAAAACAATAGCACCTAAAGTGCCCAGCATAACAAGCCAGTCGAGCCAATGCATAAAAATAAATTAAGCGTAAGCGTGGGTAAACCAGTACAAGGCCGCAATGAATAAAAAATGCAGTACCAACACAAACAGATACATGCGATTCCAACTTCCTAAAATAGGCGGGGCATCAGCCAGATTATCCTCTTCCTCCTGCGGGTTCTGATGGGTCATTTTTGATGGTTTTTACTGCCAGTATCTTGCGAAGCGGTGAAGATATAAAAAATTGGCACAGGGAAAAAAATAGTGCCGGATCATCCTGCACACGCCTGCTGTGGCAACGCGAAAGCAGACTGTTGCCAACTTTCTCCAGGCCGGTTATTAAGTATGGACAACAGCACCTATTTTTGCACCCAAAATCTGCACATGGAAATGGATGCCAGCCAAATTGGCAACTGGGTAAGTACCCTCATCGAATTGGCTACAAAATACGGTCCGCCCCTGCTGCTGGGTCTGATCATCCTCATCATTGGCCTTAAAGTCATCAATAAGACCAGGGTGGTCGTCGGCCGGGGGATGCGCGTAGCTGGGATTAGCGAAAACCTGGTGCCGTTTCTGAGCGCCGTAATAGCGGTCGGGCTGAAGATCATGCTCTTCTTAGCCGTAGCGGGGATTTTGGGCTTCGACACCGCCTCCTTTGTCGCTATTCTGGCAGCTGCCAGTTTCGCCGTGGGATTGGCATTACAGGGTAGCCTCAGCAATTTTGCCGCCGGCATCATCCTGCTCATCTTCCGGCCCTACAAAGTTGGCCAGTGGATTGAGGTGTGCGACAAGTTTGGCCGGGTAGCAGAAATCCAGGTTTTCAATACCATCATGCTGACGCCGGGCAACAAAACACTGATCATTCCCAATGGCCAGATCGTAGACAACATTGTCACCAATTTTTCGGAACGCAACTACGTCCGCCTGGAGCTGGCGGTCACCATGCCCTACGGCGAGGATTTCCCCAAAGTGCAGGCCATTATTCTGGCTGTTTTGCGGACGACTCCGGGCGTGCTCGAGACCCCCGAACCCCTAGTTGGTATCGAAACTTTTGACAGCCATAATATCGTACTCACCGTACGGCCCTACGTTTCGCCCGATGATTACTGGCCCGTTACCTTCGAGGTGAACCAACGGATCAAATCCGCTTTCCACCAACAGCGTATCCAGGTGGCTTACGCCGAAGGTATTGAGTTGGGAGCGATTGGGGGGTGAGGGGGGAAAGTGTAAAAGTGTAAAAGTGTAAGGGTGTAAAAGTTAGACTTTGCGTTGGTCTTTTATCTTAATACCTTGTCCAAAATTTCATGTAAACCAATAAAAACATCAACTATGAATCCACCTTTTCACCTCGCGTTTCCGGTTACCGACCTGGAGGCTACCCGCACGTTTTATGCCGATCTGGTAGGTTGTGAAGTTGGTCGATCGGCCGAGCGCTGGATCGATTTCAACTTTTTTGGCCACCAAATTTCGGCCCACCTGGTAGACGGCGGGTTGCCCGACGGGCCAACCAATGAAGTGGATGGCAAAAAAGTGCCGGTGCAACATTTTGGCGCCATCGTCGACCTGGAGACCTGGCACGAACTGGCTGACCGCTTTCAGGCGGCGGGGCGCGAGTTCATCATCGAACCTTACATCCGTTTCCAGGGGGAAGTGGGCGAACAAGCCACCATGTTCCTGCTCGACCCCAGCGGCAATGCCCTGGAATTCAAGGCATTTGAAGACGAAAGTCAGATTTTTGCCAAGTAGACAAGTGTTGAATAACGGATAGGAAATCGTTTGCTATTCCTGCCTGAAACAAGTCAGGCGAGACGCTCGCCTGACTTGTTTTTCACTAAAAAACAGTAAGGATTTGGCATTTCCGCAGTGATCGTAGGGGATGGCCTACGCCCACCGGGAGAGGTAGGCTGTACACAGCAAGGATTATTAGCGCGCGTGGGCGGAGACAGGTTATGCCCCACCACCGACTCTTTTTTCTTTCATCAATATCCGCAGTTCATCCAGTACAGTGATGTCTTCGATGGTGGATGGCGGATTAAAAGGTATATCGTCGGCAATAGCTCGCATAATTTTTCGGAGTATTTTCCCTGAACGGGTTTTCGGTAATCGTTCTACCTGAACGGCCCTTTTGAACGCAGCTACAGGCCCAATGGTATTCCTGACGAGCTGGATCAATGCTTGCTCAATATCAGCTTCCGATTGTGTGACGCCCGTTTTTAAACTAAAAAAACCTACTGGCGTTTGTCCTTTTAGTTCATCTGCTACCCCGATAACCGCACATTCTGCCACGGCTGGATGCGCGGCTACCACTTCTTCCATTTCGGCGGTAGACAAACGGTGTCCGGCCACATTAATGATGTCATCCATCCGGCCAGTGATGTACACATAGCCCTCGTCATCTTTATAGCCACCGTCTCCAGAAAAATAATAGCCAGGGAATTGCTCCAGATAGGAAGCTTTAAAGCGAGGTGTGTCTTGCCAAAGATTGGTTAAACACCCCGGAGGTAGCGGGTATTTAACTGCGACTGCCCCTTCCTCTCCATTAGCCAGCAGCTGCCCGGCAGGATCCAGGATTTGGATGTCAAAACCACAAACGGGTAGGCCAGCAGAACCTGGCTTGATTTTTTGCAAGCCAAGTCCCGTCATATTGGCCAACATGGGATAGCCCGATTCTGTTTGCCACCAATGATCGATGACTGGTACTTGTAGCATGTTTTCGCACCATTGCAGGGTAGCCATGTCTGTTCTTTCTCCGGCGAGGAAGAGATACTTTAAGTGGCTGGTATCGTATTGCTGCTTCAAAACGCCTTCGGGGTCTTCTTTCTTAATGGCCCGAAAAGCAGTAGGTGCGGTAAAAAATACTTTGACTTTATACGCTTCTATAAGCCTCCAAAAAGTACCCGCATCAGGGGTTTTAATAGGCTTCCCTTCAAAAAGCACGGTCGTACATCCATAGAGCAGTGGTGCGTAAACAATGTAAGAATGCCCTACGACCCACCCCACATCAGATGCGGCCCAGTAGACATCGCCCGGTTCTACCCCATAAATGTATTTCATGCTATAATAAAGTGCTACTGCGTGCCCGCCATTGTCGCGCACAATGCCTTTAGGTTGCCCGGTGGTGCCCGAAGTATAAAGGATATAGAGTGGATCGGTGGCATCTACTGGCACATAAGTAGCCGGCTTAGCGTTATCCAGCAAGGTGGTCCAATCGTGATCGCGCCCTGGCTTCAAATCGGCATGAATAAAACTACGTTGGTAAACGATACATGCACCCGGTTGGTGTTTGGCCTCGGCCAGGGCTGCATCAATGATCGGCTTATACGGCACAATACGATCGATTTCCATCCCTCCACTGGCCGCCAGGATTAGCTTGGGCTTAGCGTCATCTATCCGAATGGCGAGTTCATGCGCAGCAAATCCACCAAAAACAACAGAATGTACGGCGCCCAAACGGGCACAGGCCAACATAGCAAAAACAACCTGAGGAATCATGGGCATATAGATAATAACCCGGTCTCCTTTTGCTATGCCTTGTTGTTGTAAAACACCCGCAAAACGGGCCGTCTCTGCCAGTAATTCGCGGTAGGTATAGGTTGCTTTGGTATCCGTTACCGGTGAATCATAAATCAAGGCCAATTGATCAGCCCGCCCGTTTTTAACATGGTAATCCAGGCATAAATAGCTGGTATTGAGTGTACCTCCAGCATACCAACGAGCTAAGTTTTCTTCGTCTAGTGAGAGCGTCTGTGCGGGAAAAGTAAACCAATCTAGTGCCCGAGCTTGGGCATTCCAATAGTCCATGCTATTGGTAAGGCTATCTTGGTAGTGCTTTGGGTATAGCATAGGTCTATTTTTAAAACCTTATGATTATTGTTACTAGCCAAAGATATAAAATATCTAATAAGCTATATGTTTTGATTTATTTGTCATTAACTTTAGGTTTGTTCTTCTCTAACTTTTTTGTGGTCAAGCTAAAATAAAGATGAAAAGCGACTGGTAAGGAGCGTCATTTCACCTTCGGTGCTCCTTGGTGATTGCTTTCGATTGACCTCCTACACAAAAAAAGTCAGCCAATCCGGTTTGATAGTGTAATATCAAGGATTGAATAAAGTTTTAATAAAAGAAAAACGGTGATGAATCTCATTCCAGATCGGGTATATAGTTTTCTTAAGGAATACCCTCCTTTTTCT
Organism: Bacteroidota bacterium; assembly: GCA_003045895.1. Lineage (GTDB taxonomy): Bacteria > Bacteroidota > Bacteroidia > Chitinophagales > Saprospiraceae > Lewinella. The sequence continues at coordinate 5,619 of PZPC01000015.1, read as the reverse complement.
ATGCTAGACCAGGCCACCTTGCTCGATTTAGCCGAAAAGGCTGTTATTCAATACCTTCAACCCCAGGAATTTGTATTTCGTGCAGGCGAAGCCCCTAAAGCGTATGTGTACGTTGTACGGGAGGGTGCCATTCAATTGTTGCAACAAGATGAGCATATACTGGTCGAAGTATGCGACGAAGGCGATTCTTTCGGGCTACGCCCCTTGCTGGCCGATTCACCGTATGTATTATCGGCTCAGGCTACCGAAGAAACCTTACTTTATGCGCTAAGGATAGATAACCTGCAACTGCTCATTGAATCCAATCCGAAGGTGGGATTTTATTTGGCACAAAATTTCGCGTGGGGTATCAACGGGAAATACAACCAGCTCACTCGTGGAAAACTGCCAGCAGACCATGCGACCCTTGCCAGCAGCCAGCCCTCTTTATTCGAGATACAATCCATTCAACACAGCAAAACCCCGGTAACCTGTCATCCTGCCACCTCTATTCAGCAAGTGGCCAACATCATGCAGCAGCAACAAGTAGGCTCCATCGTGATTGTAGATAAAAACCAGCATCCGGTTGGTATAGTGACGGATCGCGACTTGCGCAACCGGGTAGTTACCGGAGAAATAGCGATAACGGAACCTATTGCTACCATCATATATTGGTACTAGGCGCCAAAATTGCGGGAGTGAACAATACGTTCCAGCGTTTTGAAAAAATGGCCGAACAGGAACCACAGCACCAAGAGCTTTACCAACAAGCAGCTGATGCCTACGAGATCTTGATCAGATACCGGGCACTCCAGGGCATAAAAAACCAAAACACTGGAAAATTCCTCAACCTGGATGAACTAACCAAAATGCAACGATTGAATTTGCGCAACTGCTTTCGGCCTATTCGCGAACTCCAAAGCATCTTAGAAATACGTTTTCAAACGAACTTGTTCCGATGAATTTCCTGCAACGCCTTTTCAAAACCAGCGTCCCTTATCCGAGTACACCTTATTGGGATGCTTATCGCCAGTATTTTACCCATACCACTCCCCCCCGCACCGCTATCCGAAGTTTGCGGTTTGTGGTTTTAGATACCGAAACAACGGGGCTGGACCCCACCCAAGCTCATCTTTTATCAATTGGGGCAGTAGCCGTAAGGGATCAAAAAATCATGATTGCTGATCGCTTCGAAGCTTTCCTTCCCCAGTCTGCTGCTACCCCAAAAAATGACAGCATAAAAGTGCACGGAATTTTACCCAAGCATGCTCAAGGCACGACCCACACAACTGATTACCTCCTCTCTTTACTTGATTTCCTGCGTGACAGTATTCTGGTTGGTCATCATATTGCCTTTGATTATGCCATTTTGAACAAGGCATTTCAACAGCAGTTGGGGGGGCAGCTGATGAATACCACCCTAGATACCGTACAACTGGCCAAACGTTTGGCCGCTGCTCCGTTGGGCCACACCAACCATGCGCCTGCCCATTTTAGCTTAGATGCCCTTTGCCGGCAGTATAAAATCCCTATTCAAGGCAGGCATACTGCCTTGGGCGATGCGCTACTGACTGCCATATTGTTTCTCAAATTGATCGGTAGACTGGAGCAACGAGGAATAAAAACATATAAGGACCTGTTTTCGAGATAGCTCATTATTTAATAAAGACTTCTCCTATCCGGGAAACTATATAATTCTATTTACGTTAGAACCTACTCATATACGAACACCGACTATGAAAACGCAAGACAAAATAGAATTTTTAAAAGAGTCCAGTGAGACATTGAGAGCCATCGCCCATCCGCTGCGGTTAGCGATTATTGAACTGCTGCATGATAATAAGCGCTTGTCGGTAACCGAGATTTTCCAGCACCTTCAAGTTGAGCAGGCCATTGCTTCGCATCATTTACGCATATTGAAAAGCAAAAAAGTTGTTGACCTTGACCGGGACGGTAAAAATTCCATGTACTACCTGGTCCACAACGATTACTATGATATTGTCCGGTTATTGAGTAATGTGATATGAGGAATAGACTTGTTCTGCTGGGTTAGATACCTTCGGTGATCGCCTTCGGCTCGGAGTTGGTGGGAAGACCACGAAGTAGCCGCGAAGCGAAAAAGCGCGATTTGCCCTCGATATAATCCCAGCAGAACAAGTCTAATATATAGCTAACAACCTAAGGCCCTTTGTCACCTCTGTGGTTCCCCTTACTCCATGCCCCTTGCTAAAGCGCCTCCGCAGCCACAAAATCCAGCAACTCCCGGTACACCGGGCTCTGCCGCAAAATCTCGGGGTTCCCCAGGATGACGAGGTGCTCGCGGGCGCGGGTCATCGCTACGTTCAGCTTGCGGTCGACGCCCTCCGAGGAGAGGGAGGAGAGCGATTTAATCTGGCGGGGCGCATTGGTACAGAGGCTGATCAGGATGATGTCGCGGGCGCCACCCTGGTAGCGTTCCACGGTATCGATTGTATAGTGGTCGGGCTGTAGCCCATCGGCTTCCAGCAGGCTGCGGATTTGGGCAATCTGGGCGCGGTAAGGCGTGATGATACCGATCTTTCCGGGCGCCAGGGGCGCGCCGTTTTCCTGAGCCAGTCGTTCGAAAGCTTTGACCAGGTCCACCAGCAAGCGGGCCTCGAAGCGGTTGGTTTTCAGCGTAGGGCTCTCCAAATCGGGCTGGGTAGCCATAAACAGCAGGCGGCGGCGGAGCAATTGCTGCTCCAGCACGTTGGCATCGGGTGGCAATTGCCAGGTGAGGGCAGCTACCTGGCGCTGGTAGGTGCTGGTGGCTTCCGGCAGGCAGTTGAGGTGGCCTTCGTAAAAATGGGCAGCTGGGTACGCCATGATGTCGCGGTGCATGCGCCCCTGGTGGGTCAGCTGCCCGTAGGCCCAGGTCCAGCCGGCGGCCTGGCAGCGCTGGTAGAGGCGCTCGAATAAGGACTGCCCCAGTTCGGTGATGCCGCTTTCGATTAGCAACGGATCGGTAATACGCGTCAACTCCGGCGCCTGCGCCACCACGGCCGGCAGCTGGCGGTGATCGCCGATGAGCACCCACTTTTTGAACTGCGACAACAACCCCACCAACAGGGGCTCCAATATCTGGGAAGCCTCGTCGATGATCACCCGCTGAAAAGTTTTGAGCCGAAACAGGTCCGTCTTCCCCGCCAGGGAGGCCACCGTGCCCACAAAAATCCGGCGACTACCAATGAGGTCCTTCAGTTCCTGCCGGGAAGACAGGTCTTGAATGGCATTTTGCAGCAGTTGATCCTGGTACTGCGGGTGCGTCCCGTAGTTGGAACCAATGCGCAGGTACTGCTGGCGGAGGTTGTCGTCGATGCGCTCAATGGATTCACAAATTTCGTCCACGGCGCGGTTGGTGTACGCCAGCAGGAGGATATTCTCGTCGGTTTCCAGCAGCAGGTGGCTTACCAGGTGGTGGAGCATCACGCTGGTTTTGCCCGTACCGGGCGGGCCCCAGAGCAAAAAATATTCGGGGGCAGCCAGGATTTTATCCATCAAGTCTGCCTGCTCCCCGGTGAGGTTCGCTGGCCAGTGGTGGGTCACCAGGTGGGCCTGCTGGGGCGCGCGCTGCCCCAGAAGCAACTGCCGGTGGTCGGGCGGGCTCGCCGCCCAGTCGAACAGCCCCCGGTAGTAGGCGTTGAAGCTGCTGTCCAGCAGATCGTGCTCAATGGTCCAGCGGTCGTATTCGTAGAAAATGCGGTCGTTGAACTGGCGGCAACGCAGGCGCACCGTCACCTGCTCGGCATCGAGGGCGATGATGGTACACTTGAAGACCTGGTGGGCCAGCACGCCCTTGCCATCTTCGCTGTAGGGGAAGAGCACGGCAATATCGCCCGTGCGAAAATTGGCCAGTGGGTTGGTCTCCGGCGTGCGCAGGAGGATGAGGATGGGTTCCTCTTCTTTGGTTTTGTTGACCACCAGTTGGAGCTGCGCCAGGCGCTGGTAGTTTTGTTCTTTGTCGGCAGGATGATCGAGCCAGAGGCTGGCCAGGCCATTGAGCTGGTCCAGCCCCTGCACCCCCGTCTTGGCCAGCACGTGCTCGCGGGCGACGAAGCCGGCGTAGGCGCCGAAGTAGGACGTTTCCACGGTGGTAAGTTGCTGAAAAATACGGGCAAAAGCCTCCAGGTCGCGGGCGCCGTAGCCTTTGATCTGACCAAAATTTCCGGCATCCAGGCGGCCAAACAAGCGCCGGGTCTGCGCCAGCAAGTCTTCGGTGCCCGTCCCCAACTGCCCAAGCAGGTATTCGATGCCCAGGAGCTGGTTGCGCAGTTGCAAGGCCTCGTACTGTTGGGCTTTGATGGCGGGGGCAAAACGCAGGGGGCGATCTTCCTGCCCGCTGTAGAGGATGTAGCACCCCACGTTGGTAGCGCTGCCGAAGGCCGAGCGCACCAGGAAATCGTAGAGCACGGTCTGGATGTAGTGGTTCGGGCTGATGCCGTGGATATTGGGCATGAACGGTTTGCCGCTCTTGAGTTCCACGATGGCGGTACGGCCACCGTCTTGCGGGCTGCGGTAAAGCAAGTCGAGGCGGCCTTGCAGGCCGTAGCGCTCGCTGTAGAAGGTCGGTTCCAGGTAGCAATATTCGCTGTTCATGCCTTCGTCCTGGAAGCCCTGGACCGCCATTTGCTGGAGCCGCACAAAATGCCCCTGGGCGCGGCCCATCAGTTCGCGGACCTCTTTATCGGTGAAACAGCAGAATGCCAAGGGGTTGAGGTTGAAAATTTTGCTAGTCAGTTCCCGATAAGTCACCTCGGGGTTGGTCATCAGCTCGTCGAGGAAGAAGTTGGCGATATTACCCAGCATGAGGGGCAGGCTCTGCTCGAAAGGCAGAAACTTTTTGAGCAGGTAGCCCCAGGGATGGGTGGTTCCGTTTTGGAATCCGTCGGCAACCGCCGAAACGTCGACCAGGAAATCGGGTTCCAGCACAAAGCCGCGGGGCCGGTAGATGCCGTCGACGCCCACCTCCACGTCGAGCAGGTTGAGGGTAATGGGGAAGCCCGTCACCTTGCGCATCACCGAGATGGTGGGGGTAAACATTTCGTTGCGTTCGGCCAGGTGGTACTGGATGCGCACCTCCTGTTCGGGGTAGTCCTGGTCGCGCGCCAGCAGTTGTTCCTGGGCCTCATCGTCGGCCAGCACCAGCACCCGCGCTACCGGTCGGAAGGCGGCCACGGCCACTTCCTGCATGGGCAACGACCACTCCAGAGGCAATATCTCGGCCAGTTCCGCGGGCGGCGTCGCCCGCCAGATGGCCAGGATGAGCTCGGCCGTCACCTTGGCGCCCAGTTGCACGGTGCTTTCGGCCTCGGCTTGCTGGTTTTGCCGGGCCAGCCGCCGAAACAGGTACACGTAATACTGCAGCGGCTTGGGCAGGGCATACTGGTGTGCCGCGTAGGCCATGCGGGCAAAATGGGTGGTAAAGGGCAACTTCTCGCGGCGGGTAGCCTCCTGAAAGATCAGGTTCACGAGCTGCAACGTCGCCTCCGTTTGCCCAGCCGCTGGCAACGTCGGGTGGGACATGATCTTGTACAGTTCGTGGTACAGCATGCTGGGCAAATCGGCCTGCGGGGGTGGCTTTGCGGTCATACCCGCGAAATTACGGATAATTGTCGTGTTTTG
>PZPC01000087.1 GCA_003045895.1 Bacteroidota bacterium | reverse complement strand
CTTCTTCTTAAATTTTGCAGTGAATTTTCTTCTCGTAGCCATTTTCTTTTTTTTTTGACTAAGTTAGGAAATTTTCGCTGTCCTTTTTTTTGGGGGAACATCACGCTTGCTGGCTAGTGGTAAAGTGGTGAAGCGCTGATGTCGCGTGAAATTTATTTCGTGCACCTTTATTACGTATCGGACACTTTCGAAGTGTCCGATACGTGAAATTTATTTCGCCCGGCAGCAACCCGCATTGTCGCGAAATAAATTTCACGCGACATTAGCCTCGCTTCCGCCGCAGCGCCTCCTCATACAACGCCACGTAAGTTTTGGCGCTTTGCGGCCAGCCAAAATCCTGCGCCATCGCCCGCTGGATCATGGTCGCGAGGTGCTGCTTGCGGTCGTAGTAGGTACTGATGGCCCAGCCCGTGACGCCCACAATGGCGGCGGGGGTATTGTCTTCGTATTTGAAGCCGGTGCCCGCACCCGAGAATTCGTCGTATTGCGCCACCGTATCGGCCAGGCCGCCCGTATTGCGAACGATGGGCAGGGTACCGTACTTGAGGGAATACATTTGGTTGAGTCCGCAGGGTTCGAAACGGGAGGGCATGGCGAAGAAATCGGAACCCGCTTCGATCAGGTGCGCCAGCGGATCGTCGTAGCCGATGTAGGTACCAATTTGGCCAGGGTACAGCCGGGGCAGCTCCATGTACTTACCTTCCAGCACTTTGTCGCCGGAACCCAGGATCACAAATTGCACCGGCCACCGGTTGGCGAGTTGGTGGATTGCATCGTAGAAAATGTCCAGGCCTTTCTGATCGGCAAAACGGGACACCACGCCGATGACAGGCACGTCAGGATTGACTTCCAGCTGAAAAGCTTCCTGCAGTTTTTGTTTGCAAACTGCCTTCCCGGTCAGGTTGTCGGCGGTGTAATTGGCCGGCAAATGGTGGTCGGTAGCCGGATCCCACTCCGTATAATCTACGCCGTTCAGGATGCCCACGTAGGCATCACCCTTGCGGTTCAATACCCCATTCAGATCCATACCCAGGGCGGTTGATTTGGTCTCGTAGGCATAGGTAGGGCTCACGGTATTCACCATGTCCGCGAAAGCAATTCCCCCTTTGAGGTAATTGATGCGGTCGTGGTCTTCGAACATCTCCGGGGTAAAGAGGGGCCAACCCAGTCCGGTAAAAGGCCAGCGGCTTTTGGGAAAATTGCCCTGGTACTGGATATTGTGAATAGTAAACACACTGGCGGCACCGCCCAGGATGGGATCGTCCCAGTGCCAATTCTTCAGGTAAGCCGGGGCGAGGGCCGTTTGCCAATCGTGCGCATGCACGATATCGGTTTCAAACTGGCGGTCAATGCACAATTGCAAGGCTGCCCGGGTAAAGAACGCATAGCGTTCGGGGTTGTCTTTAAAATCCCGGTTGGCCGCATCGTTGTAAATGCCCGGCCGATCGAAATACGCCCAGCTTTCAATAAAATAGACCGGAATATCGCCTTCCAGATAGGCTTCATCTACCGAGCACCACTCTTCCCGGCCTTCTCCCATCCACACGCACATCGATTCCTGGTAGCGCTTCAGGCCGAACTTTTGCGCGTCAATTTTGCTGTATTTGGGCAAAATGATGCGCACGGTGTGTCCGAGATCACGCAGGGCCTTAGGCAAGGCGCCCACCACATCTGCTAGTCCACCTGTTTTTACAAAAGGTACACATTCCGAAGCGATGAAGACAATGTTTAATGGTGCTGACATGATTGGATTTTGTTAAAAGCTTGTTTAAAATTCGATAATGGTTCTCCAAATTAAGCACGACAGTGCTCAATGAAAAATGATCGTTTTGTTGCCAAAAGGTAAAATCTTGTGCTCGAGTTGAGCCCGAATACCCTGCGAAAGTACTCTTTTTTCAATGTCTTTTCCCTTGCGCACGAGGTCATCCGGCGAATCGCGGTGGCTCACGTGGGTTACATCCTGAGCCAGGATCGGCCCTTCGTCCAGATCGGGGGTGACGTAGTGGCTGGTAGCTCCAATTACCTTCACGCCGCGCTCGTACGCCGAATGGTAGGGCCGCGCCCCTTTGAACGCCGGCAAAAAGGAATGGTGGATATTGATGATGCGATTCGGAAAAGCGGCACAAAAATCATCCGACAAGATCTGCATGTACCGCGCCAGGACGATAAAATCGACCTGGAGGTCTTTGATGAGTTGCTTTTCCAGCTCCTCCTGTGCTGCCTTATTGGCGCGGTTAATGGGAAAGACCTGAAAGTCGATACCAAAACGTTCGGCAATGGGGCCAAGGGTATCGTGGTTGGAAATCACCACAGGAATTTCCACCTCCCATTCGCCGGAAGAATACCGCTGCATAATATCGTAAAAACAGTGCGAAGCTTTGGAGACAAAGATGGCCATGCGTGGCTTGCGTGCCGTGAAGCGCAGGCGCGAAGACATCCCAAATTTGTTGCCCACCAGGGTGGTAAAATAGTCTTCGATCTTGTCGCCAGGAATGGCGAACCCCGTCAATTCCCACTCCACCCGCATAAAAAAATGACCCAGGTTGGGATCTACGTGTTGCTCCAGGGAGATGACGTTTCCGTCGTTGCTGTGTAAAAAGTCGGTTACCGCCGCCACAATCCCTTTCTGGTCAGGACAATGGATGAGTAATACTGCGGTGGGTTGCGCCATGGTGCGTATAAATTTTTCAGCGGTAAAAGTACAATTCTTTTAGGTTAACCGGGAATGGTTTTCCATTCGACTTGTGCTCATGCCCTGATCTCATACGTCCAGGTAATATTTACCGACTGCTCCAGCATTTTGGATACCGAGCAGAGCTTTTCCATACTCAGGCGGCAGGCGCGCTCCACTTTGTTGTCGTCCAGTTCGCCGAAAAGAATATAGTGCAGTTGGATGTCGGTAAAAACGGCAGGAATGGCCTCGGCCCGTTGAGAGTCGATCTCGATTTTAAAATCGCGCAAGGGCTGCCGCTGCTTGTTCAGCAAATGGATAATGTCGATGCTGCTGCAACTGCCCAGCGCTACCAGCACCAATTGCATGGGCCGCATGGCCAGGTTGTGGCCGCCAATGGCGGGTGAAGCATCGGTGGTTACCGTCAGGCCTTCTTCGTTGGCGGCTTCCAGGTGGAAGGCATCGTCGAGGCGTTGGAGGGTGATTTTCATGGATTTTGTTTTTGCGAGGGGTGAAAAAGTATGGGTGCAAAGGTGTAAAAGTGCAAGGGGTGTAAGTGCCGGGACAATAATAAATTTACATTCTCAAATTATTAGCGAAGGAATAAGCAATTGATAATGAGTGTTTTAGAGCTAATCATTTGAGTCAAAAAATGTAAATTTATTATTGTCCAAATGCTTAAAGGTAATTGATAGTCTAAACATCTTGGTGCCCTTTGTCAGCTAGAGTGCCCTTTCTGGTTATGCCTGGTTATTTCTCTGGTCTGATTGTATCCTTTTCTCTCTCTGGTTAAACAATTGACCGCTGGCATGGTTTCTACCACCATAAGGGCCGCAAGTTGTAAAATAAAATATTTTCCCTATAGGATTACTTGACATTTAGCTATCGGGGCTATACCTTTGCGGCTCAATTAATCGAATCTCTATTGTCAGAAGTTCGGTTTTATAACGAAGGGTGGAGAGATCAGGCTCCGTGAAACCCTGGCAACCCTGCTCCTCCCTGGAGCAAAAGGTGCCAACTCCTGCCTATTCTGCGTATTGCTGAGAGGGACTATAAAATCGGGGTTTAATGCTAACGCTTTTGACATTTTCAACTTTTTCATTTATTGCTTCAGACCAACACCTCGGCGGATCGATGTGTTGTTGTTGTCGTTGTCGATAGCACCTACCGCCAGACAGGTTGGTATTGGCGCTGGACCCTCCCACGGGGGAAACTATTGCTATAGCCCCACCCGCTGCGACCTATCCCGCCATTTTTTGAATTTTTCACCTTAAAAACTAATAGATCAATGTCCAATTTAAGATTTGAAACCCTCCAGTTACACGCCGGGCAGGAAGAAGTAGAAGGCACCACGCGCTCGCGGGCCGTGCCCATTTACCAAACCACCAGCTTTACGTTCAAGGACTCGGAGCACGGGGCCAACCTCTTTGCCCTGAAGGAATTCGGCAACATCTACACGCGTATCATGAACCCCACCAACGACGTGTTCGAGAAGCGGGTAGCGGCGCTGGAAGGCGGGGTAGCAGCCCTGGCAGTAGGTTCTGGCCAGGCGGCACAATTCATTGCGCTGACCAATATTCTCCAGGCTGGCGACAACTTCGTCACGTCGTCCAACCTGTACGGGGGGTCTTTCATCCAATTCAAGGTAGCTTTTAAGCGCCTGGGCATCGAAGCGCGCTTCACGGCCGGCGAAAACCCTTCCGACTACGAACGTCTCATTGACAAAAACACCAAGGCCATCTATTTCGAGACCATCAGCAATCCGCGCTTCAATGTGCCGGATTTTGCGGGGATTACCGAAGTGGCGCGCCAGTACGACCTCCCCGTCATCGTCGACAACACCTTCGGCGCCGGTGGTTACCTGTGCCGCCCGCTGGAGCACGGTGCAAACATCGTCGTAGAATCGGCTACCAAATGGATTGGCGGTCACGGCAACAGCATCGGCGGCGTGATCGTGGATGGGGGCAATTACAACTGGGGCAACGGCAAATTCCCCCAGTTTAGCGAACCTTCCGAGGGGTACCACGGCCTGGTCTTTGCCGACGTGTTTGGCCAGGATGGGCCTTTCGGCAACATCGCCTTCATCATTCGGGCCCGGGTAGAAGGACTGCGCGACTTTGGTCCGGCGCTGAGCCCTTTCAATGCTTTCCTCCTGTTGCAAGGTTTGGAAACCCTGAGCCTGCGGGTGCAGCGCACGGTGGACAACGCCCTGGCCATGGCCCAGTGGCTGGAACAGCACGAACAGGTGGAGACGGTCTATTATCCCGGTCTCCCCTCCCACCCCAGCCACGCTACGGCCAAAAAATTCCTGCGCCACGGTTTTGGGGGCGTACTTAGCTTTACGCTCAAAGGTGACAGCGCCAAGGCCACCAAATTTGTCGACAGCCTGCAACTGGTCAGTCACCTGGCCAACGTAGGCGACGCCAAAACGCTCATCATCCAGCCAGCAGCTACCACGCACCAGCAACTTTCGGCGGAGGAGCAACTGTCGGCCGGCGTACTGCCCAACCTCTTGCGCGTAAGCGTGGGTATTGAACACCTGGACGACATCCAGGCGGATTTTGCCCAGGCATTTGCCCAGGTCAATACACCGATCACCGTTTAATCCTTTATTTCTCCATGCAGTACCTCCATCTCGATTATCCTTTTCCTTTGGAAGCGGGTCAATACCTGGAAAAGCTTACCATTGCGTACACCACCCACGGGCAACGAAATGCCGAGGGCAACAATGTGGTGTGGGTATGCCATGCCTTTACGGGTGATGCCAACCCGCTGGGCTGGTGGCCAGGACTGATTGGAGCGGGCCGCCTGCTGGATCCCCAAAAGTATTTCATCGTTTGTGCCAATATCATTGGCTCCTGCTACGGCACCACCGGACCCGACCACTACCAGCCGGGGACGGGGGTGCCGTACGGGCTCGACTTTCCGACGGTAACCATTCGCGACATGGTGCAGGCGCACGAGCGGTTGCGGGAACACCTGGGTATCCGGCGGATTCGGTTGGCCATTGGTGGCTCCATGGGCGGGCAGCAGGTGGCGGAATGGGCGGTGGCCAATCCGTCCATTTTTGACAAGATCTGCATCCTGGCGGCCAATGCCCGGCATTCGCCCTGGGGGATCGCCTTTAACGAAACCCAGCGCATGGCGCTGCTGGCTGACAACAGCCTGGGTACCGCCGTCGCCGAAGCCGGTCGCAAAGGTCTCGAAGCAGCCCGCGCCATCGCTATTCTGTCTTACCGGCATTACCAAACCTACGAAATCAGCCAGCAGGAGAGCGGCGCTGAAAAAATTGACGATTTTTTGGCCAGCAGCTACCAACGCTACCAGGGGCAAAAGCTCTGGCAGCGTTTCAGCCCCACGGCCTACTGGTCGCTGAGCCGGTCGATGGATACGCACAACGTGGGCAGGAACCGGAGAGGCGTAGCGGCGGCCCTGCAAAGCGTCACGGCTGACAGCCTGATCATCGGCGTGGACAGCGACCTGCTTTTTCCCGTTGCCGAACAATCGGAATTGGCCCAACACATCCCGCAGGCCCGCTTCGAAATTATCAGCAGTATGTACGGACACGACGGGTTCCTGACCGAAACAAACACCATTCACTTGTTGTTAAATGATTTCCTGGAAGCGCGTTTCAACGGGCGGCAACCTGCGCCGCTGTTAGAAAAAAAAGTTGCCTTCAAGCAAAATTTTGTACTGCCAGGAAGTGAAAGTTTTTAAAATCATTTTCATTCTAAAACCACTATATTATGACCTTACGATTAGGCGACGTAGCACCAAACTTTCAAGCATCAACCACCCAGGGAGATATTGATTTTTACAATTGGGCAGGCAACCATTGGGTTGTATTTTATTCGCACCCGGCAGATTTCACGCCTGTATGCACCACGGAGTTGGGCCGTACGGCAGCCCTCAAGGAAGAATTTGCCAAGCGCAACGTCAAGCCCATTGCGCTGAGCATTGACCCCCTGGACAGCCACCTGGACTGGATCAAAGACATCGAAGAAACCCAGGAAGTGAAAATGAACTTCCCCGTGATCGCCGACCACGACCGCAAAGTAGCGGAACTGTACGATATGATCCACCCCAACCAAACGGACAAAGTGACGGTGCGCTCCGTTTTCATCATCGATCCCAACAAGAAAGTTCGGCTGACGTTGACCTACCCACCGAGCACCGGCCGCAATTTTCACGAAATTCTGCGGGTCATCGATTCCCTGCAATTGACGGATAATTACAGTGTAGCCACGCCGGTGGATTGGGAACAGGGAGAGGATGTTGTCATTTCGCCCAGTGTACCGGATGCCGATGTGCCCGCCAAATTCCCCAAAGGCAGCAAGACCATCAAGCCCTACCTGCGCATGACGCCGCAGCCCAACCTGGATTAATAGACTTGTTCTGCGGGGTTAGATTGGGGGGAAAATTGATGCATTTTCAACCACACGAAAGCTTTTTTGTGGAGCTTAGCCATAGCTAAGTTGCGCAAAAAAGGTACAGTGTGGGAAGACCACGAAGTAGGCGCGAAGCGAAAAGGCGCGATTTGCCCTCGATATAATCCCAGCAGAACAAGTCTAATACCAGATTGAGGTGATTTTCCCCGATCAACGGGAAGTCATCTGCGGTGGAGATCAGCCAGTAGCAACTGATCAACAGGTCACTGCAAGCTATCGACAAAGCCCTGCTACCGCTGGTAGCAGGGCTTTCGATTTAGGACAAAAATGCTACCTTAGCGGGCCACAAAATGAACTTCAACATGCGCAAGAATCTTTTAATCCTCTTGATTTTCCTGGCTGGAGGCATCCTGCAAGCCCAGGACCAGAAAAAAGCACCCGAATTTTACTTTAACAAAAATGACATCCGCACGCAAATGGAGTTCCTGGCCAGCGATTTTCTGGCGGGCCGGCGTACCGGTAGTGAGGGCAACAATATTGCCGCTCAATACATTGCCGCCCACCTCCGTGCCTACGGATACACCGCTCCGGAAGGTACTGACAACTACCTGCAGCGTATCCCATTCACGGCATCCAAGCCCCCCGAATCGGCCAGCATGACGGTGAACAAAAAAACGCTGGTCGCCGGTACCGACTTCCTCATCCTTTCCGGCCCGGCCGCCAACCTGAAAGCCAGTGGCGTTTTTGCGGGCTACGGCTGGGTGGATAGCGAAACCAACCACGATGACTACGCCAAGCTGGACGTCAAAGGAAAGGTCGTTTTTGTTTTGCCTGGCCCTCCGGGATCCAAAGACCCGAGCAGCATTATGGGCGCGATGCGCACCAAGCGCCAGTTGGCCGAAGAACGGGGTGCCGTCGCTTTGGTGGAACTCTACCAGCTGCCCTTTCCCTGGGCCATGTTCGCCAACTACTTTGGCGGCGAAAGCCTGCGCGTGGCTGACCCCGACGAGGTGCCCAGCAAGCTGACCTACGCCTGGCTGAACAAAACGGACGGCCTATCCTTTGAGGACATTCAAACCGCCAAGAAATTGAGCGTGACCCTTACCTCTTCCGGTTTTTCCAAAAAAACGATCTACTCCCAGAATGTCGTCGGCGTCCTGGAAGGAACCGACCCAAAACTGAAAGACGAGTACCTGATGATCTCGGCCCACTACGACCACGTAGGTGTAGGCGCTCAGGGCGGGCAGTATACCGAACAAGATAGCATCTTCAACGGCGCCCGCGACAATGCTTTTGGTACCATCGCCATGCTCAACGCAGCAAAGGCGCTGGCCGAGCAGCGTCCGGCGCGGTCCATCATCGTGTTGGCCGTGACGGGGGAAGAAATTGGTTTATTAGGAAGCGCCTACTACGCAGAGCATCCGCTCATTCCGCTGAACCAGGTAATCTTCAACTTCAATACCGACGGCGCGGGCTACAACGACACCACTGCGGTATCCATCTTTGGCTGGAGCCGGACGGGTACCAACGAAATGCTGGAAGCCGGAATGGCGCCTTTCGGTTTGAAGATCATTGGTGATCCGGCGCCCGAACAGGGGCTTTTCGATCGGTCCGACAACGTCTCCTTCGCCCGCAAGGGGGTTCCGGCGCTTACTTTTAGCCCCGGATTTTCGGAGTTCGACGCCGCCATCCTCCAACACTACCACCAGGTAAGCGACGAGGCCGACTCGATAGACTACGATTATTACCTGAAATTTTGCCAGGCTTTCGCCCACTGTACGCGCATTATTGCCAACAGCCCACAACGCCCGGTATGGGTGGAAGGCGACAAGTACGAGGCGGCGGGTAAAGCTTTGTACGAGAAGTAACAGCCAGCAGGTAAGGGCAGGCGATTGAGAAATCCCTCATTCGCTTGCCCTTACCTTTTACTGATTCAGTGGCCTAATTGCACGGCACTGCCGATTCATTCACATCGCCTTTCTTGATCGCGACAAAATCAACACCCGTTCGATCACTGCTTAAGTCGACCGGAAAACCATTGGTGCCTACCGCATTGCCATTGGCAAAGAACAGCCAATTTTCACCCGGCATAGTTTCCAACATCCCCAGTATTAAGCCGCGCATAATCGTCATATCCAGCACCGAAATACTTCCGCTGTCATTCACGTCGGCAGCTCTTATCCGGTAGGTGTTTCCCAAAGGCTGTATCCCCAGCAAATGTCTGGCAACCTGTACCAAGTCAAAAGTGGATACGCCATTTAAAATAAAGTTGGGTTTTGCCAGACGAAGGACGTAATCAGCTCCTGCTGGAATATTCGTAAAAGCATAGCCGTCGTCGTCACAACCTACTGTTTGGGCAGCGATGACACTGCCAGTAGCGCTGACCAATTCGATGGTGTAGTTACTGACCAGATCGCCACCCTGGGTATTTACCTGGCCACTAAGGGAAACTTGCTGGGCGGTCAATTGCCACAGTACGGACATTAAAAGCAAGGAAAAAGTATATCGTAACATGGTTGTTGTTTTTAGGTTAATGATAGATTATCCTGCGTACCTGACACAGGGTTGTGAAAAAGAGTGCGCAAGTCTAATATTTTACCAATTTTTGGTGCGCTACACCGTGGTTGGTTTGTACTGCTAAAAAATAGGTGCCCGCTGGCTGGGTGGCAAGGTCATAGGTTGTTTGCTCCGCGAAGAAGGTTTGAACGACCTGGCCGTTAGCGTTGTACACGGTTACTTTTTCGACTTGCAAGCCGGGCAGCAGGAGCGCAAATTGGCCATTGGTTGGATTAGGAGCCACTTGCAAACGATATCTGGGATCCAGTTCTTCGATATTGGTCACGTTTTCGACTAGAATTTGGGTCGTTATTGGAGCGGTAGGAATGCCCACTTCCTGGTAGGAAATCAATTGGACATTTTCGATCCTGATCGGTACTTCTACGTCTACCAACCCGCGCAGAATAACATCTTCCATAATGATGACCAGTTCACCAATGGTGCCATGGCCACTTGTATTTTGAGCATCCGTGCGCACCATGGCTACATCTATCCGGCCAGCGTCCGGCACATCGCGGTACATACCCAGTAAGCCATCTTCGGCACCACCCAACCAACCATTAAACCGCAAGCGGGGCGAGCCAGGCACCACCATCTCCGGATCATAGACGATGCTGAAGGCAATGCCGTAGGCGTCGGTTACCGGCTCATCAATGGTTCCGAGTTGGATGGGCAAGGATACGGTGGCCCCCGCTTGAACGGTATCGGGTTGTACGTAGAAGGGTATCCCATTGAGGAATCCCTGGCTGAAGGTTCCTCCTCCCGTAAGGTTACTGGTGGCCAGGCCCCAGTTGTTGCGCAGCGCCAGGGTGTCGGTTGCGTTGATGATTCCATCGCCGTTGGTATCGATGTGACGGTAATTGACGGCACTTACTGGTGTTTCTTCACTCCAGGGTTCCGCGTACTGGGCCTGCCAATTCAGGGACGCATTAGCGCGAACAGCGCCGGCAGCATTGAAAGACAGGCCAATGGGAAGCAGATCAAAATGATCGGCCAGGCCATTGGCATTGGTATCGCCCGGCCATACGAAGCCATCACTACTGATCGTAATTTGGCCATTGATGGCTATAAAAGGGAGCAAAGTGTTTCCACGAATGAATTCAATGGCAGTAGGTACGTTGCTAAAAACGATGGCAGCTATCCCTTCCGTCGGCTGGGCGGTGAAGCACAACTCAAAAAGTGTGGTACCAGCGCTTAAGGTCTGGTTTTGCAGATTACCCGCTATCCAGGAACAAGTGAGGTGATTTTGCCCCGGGGGTACAAAAAAGTTGGCTGCCGTTAAGCCCGGCAAACTTTCCGTCACATTCAAACTGTTGAATTGCAGCAAATTATTATCCCAAACGATGGAAAACTGCATGCCTACAATCGCTGCAAAAGTTTCTACTTCTACCGGCACACAAAATGATTCGCCTGGCGCTGTCCCCAGGCTACTGATCCGTAAACTGGCACTATCCTGGCTGCCACCTTCTTCGTCAATGCGAATGGCTCCGGCATGTACCATTGAGGGCACCAGTTGGAATTCATTATTGGCCACTTCGGTTGGTAAGGGTGCAGACAGGAAGCTGACCGGGTAGGTACCAACCGGCCCCAGGGCATTGTAGCAAACTTCGAACAACACCGCTCCGTTGGGTAGCGTCTCGCCGCTTAGATCGTAATCTGACCAAAGGACGCGCAATTGGCCTTCTTGTTGTGCCTCCGCCAGGCTGCTGAAATTTGTGGTTGTCAGTCCTGCCAGGTTGAAGTTGCGCACACCCACGTACTGAAGCGCATTCGGGTTCCAACCGAGGGTCATTTGCAGGCCAGCGATGTCAGCAAATCCATTTACCCGCAGCGGTAGACACACGTAGCCGTTAGCCGCCACCGACAAAGTATCCAGGGAGAATACCAGATCGCCATCGCTGCCATCCGGCGTATATCCGTTAAGCAAGACCTGGGTGTCAGACCAAGTGGCAGGTACAATGGAATTGTTGGCATTGACAAATTCTACCGGTGTAGGAATGCCACTGACACCTATCGCAGTAGTCGTCAGATCCGTACCGGTTACCTCCCAGCAGAGGTCAAACAAGAGCGCATTCATTGGCAAAGTAATGCCATTGGTCACATCAGGTGACAACCAGGCAACGGTTAGGCGGCCATCACTGGTTTGTTCAAAACCGAAATTAGCCGCGTCCAGGCCGGGTAGGTAAAGGTTTTGCAGACCAGTAAAAGCCAGCTGGCTTTCGTCCCAGTTCAGGGTAAACTGAAAACCGTTGATGGCCGTAAAATTACTGGCCGTCAGTGATAAGCAGACTGCCTCGCCCGTATTCACCGCAACAACAGCCGGATTCAGGTTCAGCTGCACCCCATTGAAAACCCCACAATCAGAGCTGATATTATCAACAACCTCCACACAACCAGTGGCACTGGTAATGGTTACGCTGAATGTTTGGTTGGCCGGCACCGTTAGGGTACTTACCCGATTATCCACGGCGGTTTCGCCATTGCTCCAGGCAAAAGTAAAAGGCGCTTGTTCGGCGTTCCAGACCACGACCGACAGGTCGGCCATTTCCGTATCATTAACCGTGAAGCAAGTGATGGTCTGCCCGGTAAGCAGTCCGGTTGCCTGTAGGGTATAGCTGGCTTCGGCGCTACATCCCGTTGTATTTTCAGTTACGGTAACGGTATAATCGCCATTGGGTAAATTGGTCAGGGCGGCGGCTGTAGATCCGTTGGACCAGCTAAAAGTATAGTCGGTTTCGCTGCGCAAAATGGTGATACTTCCACCTTCGGCGGCCCCACAGGGACTGTCGACAACTTCGGCGTCGAAGGTCAGGTTTTGTGCAGCCAAAGGAATGACAAAGACTTGGGTACAAGCGTCGGCATTACTCGCCGTAACGGTAACGGTATAAATCCCCGAGGCCAGGCCACTAATGCTGGCGGTGGTAGCACCCGTTGACCAAAGGTAGTTCAGTGGTAACAGATCCGCAGGTGCTTCGGCCTGAACGGCAATGCCACCGTCGGCATTGCCCGTACAGGAAGCAGGCGTTGTTTGGTAATACACCAAAAAACCAGCGGTACCCGTGACGGTTGCCGTAGCAGTAGTCGTGCAGCCCTGTGTTCCATCCGTCAGGGTGAGGCTGTAGGTATCTGCGGGCACATTGGTCAGATTGGCGGTAGTCTGCCCATTGCTCCAGTTGTAGGTGTAGTTACCCGACCCGCCGGTTACACTACTCGTGACACCACCGTCGGCACTACCGCCACACTCGTCGGCATCAACGGTAAGGGTAAGTTGCAGATCGGTGGGGTTGCCCAGGTAAAAATCGCCTTGCACCTGGCGGCCAGGGTTATCGGTCAGGGTCAGCTGGTAGGTTCCACCGGTCAGGCCGGTAAGCGCGTTAGCGGTTGACGAAAAACCAGCCGGGCCAGTCCAACTGAACGCAAGAGGAGTAGCTCCGGTAGCCGCCAGGGTAATGCTACCAGATGTAGTTGCCGCACAATTTGGGGCCACCAGACATCCACTGTTTAGCTCAGGAAAGCCATCGGCTTCCCCAACGGTAGCGTGGACGAAATAATAGTTTTCCACGAAATTGAAAGCCGCGTCAATCAGCTCAACGGGCAGGTTATTGCCACTGGTTGCCACAGTAGCTTCCTCGTTGGTCAGTTTGGTAAACCGCAAGCTGTAGAGGATGCTCGAATCGGGCAGACTGAAAGCGCTTAAGTTGTTTACCAGGAAAACGAAATTCAGTAACCCCTGCTGGGTTAAGGCAGGGGTCTGGTTGAAATTAGTGGCATTAATAGCCAACATAGGGTTGTAAATGACCTCTATAAAATTGAGTTTTTGGGGGTCCCAGGAGTGGTTGTACTGGAGTGCAAGCAGGTCGTTGAATTGGCGGGTAGTTACATCAATGGTGAAAGTTTCACCTGCGGCAACCTGGCTGCTGGTCAGCACCAGGCCAAAGGAGCAGTTGGTTGACTGCGCTGATAAGCAGAGCCAACCGCAAATAAAAAACAGGAATAAAAATGGCTTTCTTAGCATCGTTTACTTTTTTATGGGATTACAAAAGTTAGGTAAGCAATAATTACAGTGTAAAAGTAGCACGAGCAAATGCTCAAAAGCTGTACATTTATTACCATAAATAGAAAAAAATAAGACGATAATATTTTTAAATTATTGATTATCATTTATTTAAAATATTTTTTATAGAAATAATTAATGCGACTCATCAATTATTTCTGCCTATTTCAATAGAAGATATATCGAGCTATGCAAAAAACGCTACTTCTTCAAGTACTACAAAGTTTGGATAAAGGCGAATTGAAACGATGGTCGCTCATTATACAAGCCGATTATCATTTGCAGAACCGCAAAACCCGCGCCCTCGGTCAACATATCTATCAGTATGCCCCCGATTGGGGTCATGCCCATTTGCAAAAAGAACAGGCTTGGGCATTGGTTTATCAGGAAGCGCCCTATCGGGAAATGGTACTTAATAATCATTTGTCGGATCTTCTACAACTAACCTATAGGTTTTTGGCTTTGGAAGAATTAGCCAAACGCCCGGCACAGGAGACCGATTTACTTTTGACCCAACTGATGAACAAAGGGCTAACCCTACAGAGCAAACGCACCTTGAAAAAATGGCAGCTGGTAGCGCAACAGGAACAGCAACTGGGGCCAGACCACTTGTACGCCAAAAGCAGATTGGCTTACTTTGAGGATATCCATGGTTTAATGGGAAGCCAACGAAAATATTCCATTGCCTTGCAGCAGAAAAGCGACTATCTGGACCAGTACTACGTCCTCCAGCAACTGATGTACTATTGTGAAATGCTCAACCGGGGAAACATTATTCAGGGAACCTACCAGATGCCCTACCTGGCGGATTTACTGGAGCGCTACACCCGCAATGACCAACAATTACAGGATATTCCCAGTATTAGTATTTACGTAAATGTCATTCGCATGCTACTGGGTGTGTCTCCCGAGGAACATCTGGCCACCCTGGAACAAATGCTTAGAATTCACGCATCGGTGTTGTCGGAAGAAGAATGGCGTACCGTCTACGATTATCTCTTCAACTACTGTATCCAACAGATTAACCTGGGTAAAACCAACTATTACCCAAAAATCTTCCAACTTTATCGGAGCATGGTCGCACAAGATCTGCTGCTGCGCGAGAACCGCCTGTCGCAGTGGACTTACACCAATATTATCACCACGGGTAGCCGGCTAAAAGAATGGGCGTGGACGGAATTTTTCCTGACGACTTACCGCAAGTTTCTTCCACCAGAAGACCAGTTTAACACCTACCACTACAACCTGGCCGCACTGCGTTATGAGCAGCGGGATTATACCTCGGCACTGGCAGGTTTGCAGCAGGTAGAATTTACCGATGCCTTTTACCAGTTGGCGGCGAAAACCATTCAACTGAAAATTTATTACCAATTAGAAGAAAAAGAAGCCTTTGATGCGTTGATGCTCGCCTCCCGGCAGTTTATTTCCCGTAACCAGCAATTAAGCCCTTCAAAAAAAGCAGCTTACATGAATTTTCTAAAATTGTCGCGCAGCCTGTTTACGCTCCGGCATGAACAGCCTTACTGGAGCCCCAAAAAGTGGCAGCAACGGGCAGCAGCACTTCAGGAAAAAATACTTTTGCCGGAATTTACCGCTAATAATAAAGATTGGCTAGGGGGTGAGTTACAGCTGTTGCAAAACCGAAGCTACCCAAAATAAAGTGAAACAAGAAACCCTACCGCACGTCACACGCCAGCACCTCCTGTGCGCCGGAGCGCAGCACCAGAAATCCCCGCAACTCATCGCCAGGCTGCACCGGCCCCACACCTGCGGGCGTACCCGTATAGATGTAGTCGCCCATTTGCAGCTTGAAATATTGCGACACAAAGCAAATGATATCCGCAAAGGAGAAGAGCATGTCTTTAGAGAAGCCGTGTTGTACTTGCTTCCCGTTTTTCTCCAGGTAGAATTCGATATTGGACAAGCCCGGAAGCTGATCCAGGCTGACAAAATCACCGATTACGGCGGAGCCGTCGAAGGCTTTAGCCAGTTCCCAGGGCTGCCCTTTGGCTTTGAGTTGCGACTGGATATCCCGGGCGGTGAAGTCGATGCCGAGAGAAATTTCTTCGATATACTCCAGGGCAAACTCGGGTTGTACGTGGCGGCCATTTTTGCCGATCTTCAGCACGATTTCAGTTTCGAAGTGCAAATCTTTGGTAAACTCGGGATAATAAAAAGGTTTGCGCCCTACCAATAAAGCGGAGGCAGGCTTCATAAAAACCACGGGTTGATCGGGAATGTCGTTATTCAATTCCCTGGCGTGTTCGGCGTAATTGCGGCCAATGCAAATTATCTTCATAGTTGGGATAAGATTTAGCTGTGCCACTTTTGTGGAGTGACTCAGTCGGCAACTTTTCGGTTGCGAAGGTCGTTAAAAAATGGTCAGAGAAGGGGTATTAAAATCGTTTCATTCGCAAGTGGATGACAAATCCCTGCCCGTTGAGGATGTCCAATTGGGCGCCTAGTCGTTGCGCACGCATGCGCAAATTAGCCAGCCCCTGGCCTTTAACTTTCCGGGTGGTTGGCGGATGGGCTTCGTCTACCCCTACCCCATTGTCCTTTATTCGCAATTCAAAAAAACCACCCTGGTTACCTACCCAGATGTCTACCTGCGATGCCTGGGCGTGTTTGGCTACATTGTTGATTGCTTCTTTGTAAATGAAGTAAATATTCTGCCGGGTGGTGGCCGGAATTGGTTTTTCCGTATCCAGGTGACTGGTTTTAATTTCATACCGAATGTCAAGTGGCAGTAACACTTCATCCGCATGTTCCTCCATGCGGTCGAGCAAATCTGCCATTCGGTCGCGGCGGGAATCGATGGACCAAATGACATCGCTCATTTTAGACATGGCCCGCTGGCTGGCCTGGCGAATACTTTGCAACTTCTCGCCGACCCCTTCGTCTGTTACCTGTGAGCGCAACAACTCGGACTGCAGCGAAATTCCCGCCAACAACCCACTTACTTCGTCGTGTAGATCGCTGGCCAGTTGGGTTCGCAATTTTTCCATCCTCAACCGTTCGTCCAACCGGTACCGCAAAACAACGTAAATGAAGCCTATTACTGCCAGGAAAACCAAGGCCAGGAACCACAACCTGAGGTAAATCACTTCTTCTACGATCAGGTGAATCATCAACGATTTGTTCCCCCAATTTCCGTTGGGATCAGCTCCCTGAACATAAATGCGGTACTCACCCGCTTTAACATCACTAAAATGTAGGCTTCGATCACTTTTCAGGTAGATCCATTCCTGATCAGGGTCCTCTCCAATCCGGTACCGGAACTGGTTGTTGGCAGAAGAAGCAAAGATGGGTAGGGAGAAATTTAAGACCAAATGGTTGTAGTATGTTTTCACCACAAACGTTGGATTATCCAGCAAATTAGCGGCCTTCGTGATGGTGGAATCCTGTTGGCGATCAAAATAGGTCAGACTGGTGAGCAGTACTTGGGGAATATCCCGACTGACCAGCAGTTCACCTGGATAAAAAGCGCTAACCCCATTAACACCACCAAAGTAGTAGCGTCCGTTTTTAGCACGCAACGCCGAGAAACGGTTAAATTCGTTGTGTGCCAGGCCATCAATTTGAAAAAACCGGCGGGAATTTTCCTGCTTGGGCGTAAAGTACGACAACCCATTGTAGGTGCTGACCCACAAGGAGCCATTGTCTCCTGGCAATATACTGGCGATGGTACTCGAAGGCAAACCGTCTTTCATTTCGTAAACGCTCCAATTGCGGTTAACCAAATCGAAGGAACACAGCCCATTAAGGGTGCCAATCCACAGTAGGTTACGTTCGTCTTTATAAAGTGAAAAAACAACGTTATCCGAAAGTTTGGCGGCAATAGCTCCCGCTGGCAAATCAGGTGTCTCCTTAACGTACCGGTGCCAGGTTTGGGTCAACAGGTCTACAAAAAAAAGCCCCTGTTCCGTACCAATCCACAACGTTTCACCGACGGGTAAAATGTACCGAATAACAACATCAGCAAAAGGGTTATTCCCTCCTTTATCCTCAAAAGCACTAAATTCTTCACTAATCGGATCAAATTGAACCAACGCTCCCCGGTTGTCATCGGTTCGGCCACCCAACCAGCAACGCCCGTATCCAACATCAGCGTAAGCCGTCATGGATAACGGGTATTCGAAAATCGTGTTGGTACAATCCGCTATATGGTAACGATGCAGTAGGCCTATCCTTTGATCGGTTTCATTACCCGTTACTCCCCAGATAAAACCATGGGGGTCGTACCAAATTCCCTGGCAGTTGTTAAAAGCAAGAAATTGACCCGCTTTGTTTTGTAATTTGATGGTATCGAGCTCATTGGTCGTAACATCCAGTCGGTACCAGGCATTGACCTCCCGGGAAAAATAGATATTGCCGGAATCGTCCTCACAGATTCCCCGCATCGAAGCCCCTCTTTTATCTTCGCTGATCCTTTTAGACAGGTAGCAGTCTATTTTGGTGGTTGTATTCTGAGCCACTTTCAGCCCCGTGTCTGTTCCATAAAACAGGGTTCGAAAGAAATCTTTGCTCCTGATATTTAGGAAATAATTACCCATGGCCAACATGTGCGAAAAGTCGAGCAGGGCCCCATTTTTTTTCGCCAGGCAATACAGGTGTTTGGTCGCAGGGAAATTACCCAGGTTATCCGCCTGGTTAAAAAGAACATTGCCTACATCATCCTGCCAGGCATTGGCATAAGTGTACGCCGGATTTAAGGCCGTGAATAATTTTAAACTATCGGACTGAAGGCTTAGCTGATAAACACCAGGTTGCCCATTAAAGGAAATCCAATTACGCAGCTGGTCGTCTTGTGTCAAGATAGACAAGTTAGGCGGAGTCACGGTGGAAGCAGCAGACAATTGAGCGGGGTTGGCATAATAAATCACCCGCTGGTCCTTCACAGACCAGCGCCGCAATCCATGCTCCAGGTCATACAAGATAAAATCGCCCTCCGCCAGCCGGATAAAGTCGATCACTACCTGTGGTCGGTGCCAGGATTCATTAAATCGCTGTACTTCTACAAAGTTTTTTTCCTCATAATCGTACTTGGAGATGGTGGTAAATTGTTCACTTTTTGCAACCACGTAAATAGTTCCTGCCCGGTCTACGAAAAAGTTGCGGGGGCTGCCAGCCACTGCGAGGGCAACTTCAATTTTCTCTACCTCGAAACTCAAGGGATCAAAAATATCGAACGAGGAATAAAGGTCTTCGTAAAAGAGCAAGAGTCGATCGTCCTGGGATCGCGCAATGTCTTTGATCTGGGATTGCGATAAACGGTACGGAACAGCTATTTTTTCATTGGAAGAAAAAGATAAAAAGCTGTAGCCATCGAAACGGTTTAAGCCATTGCCTGTTGCCACCCAGACCAATTCTTTGGGACCAAACTCAATGTCACTCACCAAGCGATTAGATATCCCTTCACTAATCCCGTAATACGCGTAAGGAAATTCTTGCCCCACCAGTAGCCCCCCGGGGAGAACCAGCAATAAGCATAGCAAGCGGCACCCCATGGATAAATTGTGCCGTAATCTTTCCCAACAAGTGCTATATTTCACCCTTGTGTTTTTTAGCCATCACTTCAGCTTTGCTGTTGACTTCCAAAACCCGGTAAATTTTTTTGATGTGATCCCGCACCGTTTCTACGGAGATCATCAACTTGTCTGCGATCAATTTATAGCTCAACCCATTGGTGAGTAGTTCTACAATCTGGTGCTGCCGAACCGTTAATTGCGGACTAATGGAGGCCCGGTCTGGGGGAGCAAAATATTGAACGACTTTACGGGCGATACCCGGAGACATGTAAGATTCCCCCCGTGAAACGGTAACAACCGCTTCTCGTAAAATAGGTGGATTAACTTTTTTCTTCGAAATGTAAGCTACTGCTCCGGCACAGAGTGCCTTAAAAATATCATCGGAGCTGTCCAGATTAGTCAACATAATGATATCCAGGTTGGGTAGCTTTTCCTTGAGCAGGCGAATGCCTTGTAAACCACTCATGCCTGGCAAATTGATGTCCAACAGCAAAGTTGTTAGCATCAGATTGGAGTTGATTTCATCCAGACACTCCCCCATCGTTTGGGCTTCCAATGCTATTTTAATATCGGGCATATCCGTAAATGTCTCCCGAATACTTTGTAGCATAAAGGCTTCGTCTTCAACAATACCAAGGTGGATCATTAATTAGGGCTTTTTTTAAAAAAGGTGCGCGTGACTGAAGACCATGATTCGCTCAACAATAACACAGGCGTATTGTCCAAACCATTGTCAATTACGAAAATAGTTGAAATTTCTTTATCCGAGAGGGTCTGGTGGGATTAACTTAAAATTCTCTTCAAATTTTGGTAATCACAATCCTTGCAGCTATGTTTGTATACGCAGTCTTCGGGCAGCAGTTCAGGCAGACCAGCTCAACCAAATATACCAACCTTATGCTTAGCTCAAAAATTGCCGGCATCGGCTACCATGTACCACCTACCGTTGTTACCAATGACGACCTTGCCGAGGTCATGGATACAACGGACGAGTGGATCCGTGAACGAACGGGTATCGAAGAACGTCGTTACGCCAAAAAACACGAAGAAACCACCACCACCCTGGGCGCTAAAGCTGCGCTCCTCGCACTGGCTGACGCAGGTGTGGATAAAAACGAAGTGGATTTTATTATTTTTGCGACCCTCAGCCCGGATTATTATTTCCCCGGTTGTGGCGTCCTCCTGCAACGCGAGTTGGGCATTACCAAGACGGAAATTGGCGCCCTGGACATACGCAACCAGTGTACCGGTTTTGTTTATGGGTTATCGATTGCCGACCAGTTCGTAAAAACGGGTATGTACAAAAACGTTTTACTGGTGGGCGCCGAAATGCACTCGATGGGCCTGGACTTTAGCACCCGCGGCCGGAATGTAACGGCTATCTTTGGCGACGGTGCCGGGGCTGTACTGATCCAGCCGACCGAAGCTACCGACCAGGGTATTCTGACGACCAAATTGCACAGCGATGGCACCTACGCCGAAAAACTGGCGTTTATCAATCCGGGAGCACACGGCGGTTACCATCATATCCAGCAGGGTGAAGCATACGATCTCGGCTATCCGGATGTCAAATACGGCGAAATGTTCATCACGCCCCATATGATTGAAACCGGGCAGTATTACCCCAATATGGACGGGCCGTTCGTGTTTAAATACGCGGTTAAAAAATTTCCCGAAGTTATTCTGGAAGCCCTGGAGGCCGTAAACCTTACCCCCGCGGACATTGACATGCTCATACCCCACCAGGCCAACCTGCGCATCAGCCAGTTTGTCCAGCGCATCCTGCACCTGAGCGATGACAAGGTGTGGAACAACATCCAACGGTACGGCAACACGACCGCAGCCTCTATTCCGATTGCGCTGGCCGAAGCCGTGCAGGCAGGTGCGGTAAAAAAGGGAGATTTGGTTTGCCTGGCGGCTTTTGGCAGTGGCTTTACCTGGGGATCCGCACTCATCCGCTGGTAAAATACTGAGCAACCACCTCCGGACGTTGTAAGCTGCATAAACAACAGCAATAACCTGAATGCCATGCCTAGTTATTTCCTCAGCACAGCTTTGTGCCTGTTACTCTCGTTTGGTGCCTTCACCCAAACCAGCGCACCCACCACTCCTACCCAAATTGAAGCGGCTTATGCCTGGCGGGTTAAACAAGAAATGCTCTATGGGGTCTACATTCCCCGTGATCTGGGCGAAGCGTTTGTACAACTGACCCGGCTTTCCGAAGCCTCAGGTCGCGAGCAATTCCTTCGCCTAAGTGAACAACAGGCCGTGACCATCCCCTTCTTCGGCCTCGGTCGTTGGATCTCGCTCAACTGGGGTTTTTACGAAGGCTCGCGCCTGACGGTCTACCTCAATGAATTGGGACTTCACCACCCCGATGATATGACGCGCTTTGTCCTGGTCATGTACCACCGCTACCTCAACAAAAAACCGTTGAACCCACAACCCGTCATCGCTGGTTTTTCAGAAATGCGGCGGACCGCCGAAACGGAGCAAAAATTGCGGGGACAAATCTTGCACGAAGAAATTAGAAAACGGGAAGTGCCGAAAGCGGCAGGCGGGGAATAAATTCAGCGCTGTCTTTGAAAAACCAAAACCTGTGCTAAATCGAGTAGGAGAAAGTTAATCCACCATTGGTGGTGCGATTAACTTTCGTCCTCTCACACCACCGGACGTACGGGTCTCGTATCAC
>PZPC01000147.1 GCA_003045895.1 Bacteroidota bacterium | reverse complement strand
CAATAGTGTTCCTGAAAATAACGAGGTAAACACTAGCGAGCAGCAACACCCCGCCGAGAATGAAAATTCCCCTGATACCGATCTGGACGGTCTTTCGCCGGGCCAATATTCGCCGACTTCCAACCCCCAGGGCAACTTGCAGGACCAGCAAAACGGCGAGCAATTTCGCGTAAGGATGATCCGCTAAAAGTCCAATATACTGTGGGTGGTTACCTAAGAAAAAGAGGGTAATCAGGAATAGCCATACTGCTAAACCAGCCATTATCAATTGGCCACTCATTTGCGAAAGTCTGGAAGATACCGCCAAGGTTGAAAAATTTTAGTTCGCCGGAAAAGCTAGGTAAAAAAATGGAATAGTTTGTCCGTTATTATTGCAACCGGTATCCCCCTACCCCATTATTTGGTCATTATTTATTCTAAACCTGATTTATTCTGAGCATCAGCCACGAAAAACACGTATTTTTTCGTTGTCGTTAAACACCAAAAGTAATGCCTTTAGTGAAATATATGCTCGGTCTGTGCTGTCTTTGTGTTTTTTGCCTGAATTTTCTGGTGGCCCAACCTGATAGTACCCGCCCAGACTATGCCTTACTGTGGGAAATTTCCGGAAATGGCTTGGCTCAGCCCTCCTACGTCTTTGGATCTATGCACGTGCGCTACGAAGCCGTTTTTGAATTCCCGGATTCGCTGTTTATATGCCTGAGCGCCGTGGATGCGTTTGCCAACGAAGTTCAGCTGGACTCCGCTATGCAGCGAATTTTCCAGGTTTTTGTCGGCCACGAGGAACTCCGGGTAGATTCGAATTACCAGCAGCTGATTACCCGGAAATCAGCAAAAACCGACTCCCTCGACCGAATCTTTGCCTTACAAAATCCGGAAGCCTTTAATGTCCGCAAATTTCTGAAAGAACAAGGTCGCTATGAGGATCTCACCGAACGGGGCTTCCGGCATACGACGTTGGATGCGTATCTCATGGAAATGGCACGAAACCTGGGTAAACAGCTATACGGCCTGGAGGAAATTGACCACCATCTTTTCGAGCCTGCGCGGCAGTTTTCAAACGCCCGCCAAAACAGCTTTTCCTTATTTGACAACAATTTTGAGGACCTGCTGGAGCTTTATTACCAGGGTGACCTCTCCCCTATTGACCGCTTTATCAGGACGGTTCCGGAAGCTTTTGATCAACTCGCTTTGATTCCCCGCAACTACGTCATGGTGCACAGCATGGAAAAAATAATGCACGAGCAGCGTTTGTTCAGCGTAGTCGGGGCTGCTCATTTACCAGGGCCGGAAGGGGTTTTACAAATCCTGTGCGACGAAGGCTATACCGTTCGCCGGGTACAGCCCACCTTTACGGGCCTGCGCGACGGCTTCAGCGTGGAAGCCAGTCAGCGACCCTGGCCCGTTTTTA
Organism: Bacteroidota bacterium; assembly: GCA_003045895.1. Lineage (GTDB taxonomy): Bacteria > Bacteroidota > Bacteroidia > Chitinophagales > Saprospiraceae > Lewinella. The sequence continues at coordinate 3,491 of PZPC01000147.1, read as the reverse complement.
CGGCCGATCGGGAAGCCTTTACCTTTGCCATGCCCTGGGGGGTTCAGCATACCAGGAGCAGCGGCGTCCAGACAAATTATTATTCCTTTGATATTGGTCGGGGACTGACCTATCAGCTCCTGATCAGTTCTTTACTTCCTGGCGATTATGCTAATTTAGAGGATAAATTTATCAACAATGAGGGCTTTAGTATCGAGAAAAAAGAACCATTCGAGCTTCACGGACTGGCAGGGCATCGTTATGAATTGTTCAACTATGGAAGTGACCAACCACACTTCCTGGGCTACTCTTTTATTCGCAACCAGCAATTGTACTTCCTGAAGATTGGTGCCTACGGTAGAGAGGTTCTGGAGGAGAATCCCGATGTAGTAGCCTTCCTGGAACGTTTTGCGGTGGCTCCGCCGCGCCCGGTCAATTGGGGATTTATTACAGACACCCTGGGCGGTTTTAAGATCCGGTTGCCCGATACCTTCAGCTATACCCTCTCCGAAACCAGTGATTCCGAACCAGACGAATTACGCTACAGCAATATTCAACACATTTACCGGGCCGGATTTGAACCCGTAGCCGCTTCCGTATGGTTGCAATATTTTGACGTGGAGCCAGAGGCTTTCCCGGTCAATGAGCGGGTCCAATTACAAAAGGGTGTCGACTATTTGTCTGAGATTTACGGGATTGAGTTGAGCGTTACCGACCGTTCTCCCTACCTGGGGCTACCCTGTTGGCAGCTCGCCGGGACTTACCCGGAGCAGGGATTAAATTTTGCCGGTAAGGTGATTGCCCGTGGCAACCGGCTGTATTTATTGAGCCAGGTGGATCGGAATAAAATCACCTACACTAAAAAATTCCTCCCCTCCTTTGAGGTTTTACCAACCTACCCCAGCGCCCATTGGCAGCCCCAATCGCTGGCTGGTGACGAGGTTAAGATGTGGCTGCCAGCAACTCCGGTGTCAAGCACCAGAGATGCGCGGAATGATCAGACGGTACCCGAAAATTTTCGCTACCAGATCCAGGCTTCAGATCCTGCCTCTGGCGGGAACGTACAAATTGATATTTTCGCCATGCCCGATCTTTTTGGGGTAGTAGACACAAATTTGTTTTTTGAACAGGCTTTCCAGGATTTTACCGGGCCAAGGGATTCTTTTCTCCAACACAAGCTGATCCAGCTTCCCTATCCGGCACCAGTAAAAGGTCAGGAGAGATTATTTTCTACCAACAACAGCGGTATCCTGCAACGCATTCAAGTGTATACACAGGGTTCCTGGTGGGTTCGGAAAAAAGCCTTCGGAACGGCCGATTATCTGGCTTCAGAAGGTATTGACCGGTTCTTTAACGGAGATAAGTGGGCCACTGATCCTGTTGCGTCTACCCTTTTTCAAGCCCCAACGGTTCGCCTATTGGCAGCTCTGAGCAGTTCCGATACGTTAATCCTTAAGGCTGCGCTGAAGGCTTTTGATCCCTTGCAATCTTTTAAACCAGCTGATTTCCCCCAGTTGGTACAACTTCTGTTGCACAGCAGCCAAACGACCAACGCGCTCCATGACGAGCTTCGCCAGCATCTTATGGAATTGTTTTCCCGGGCAGGCCAAAAGGGGCAGGACAGTTTGGCCGAATGTTTCGCTCAGGCGGGTACCCATGCAGTGCTGCGAGTGGCTATCCTTAAACACTTAGGACAGGAAAGGGAAGCTTCTGCCTACCAGTTGTTCTTTAAACTCTTAAAGAGCGACGCTAGTTTTTCCCGGCAGGCTCCTTCCACTATTTTTGCCGACTTCGCGGGTAAGCCGGCGTTGACCCTAGCTTACTGGCCAGATTTTAAGGCCTTGTGGGATAACGACCAGGAACCCGCCTATTGCTGGGAATTGATCCGGCAGGTACTGGCAAGCAGGGATTTGGATCCAGCACCGGTGCTGGCTTACCAGTCCCAATTGGTGGCAGGCGGTGGCACCCGTTTGCGGGAGGCCAGGCAAGCAGGAAATGACGCTGAAGCGGGGTATATCCTACAGGTTTATGCCCTGCTCCCCGCACAAACCAATCTCTTGCTACAGGTTCACGATTTTTTCGAACAGAGCCCATTGGATCAAACCAAAATCCAGGCGGCAAGTCTGTTGCTTGCCAACGGCGAAACAATCCCGTCCAAAAGCATCAAAGCAATCATGCGGAAACCCGATCTGGCCATTCCTATGGTCCGACTGCTAAATACCTACCAGCAACTTCATTTGCTGCGCAAAAAAGATTACGATCAGGAAACAATTGCCCGTTACCTGCTGAACGAAAAGTTTATACAGGAAGAAAAAGAGGGCATAGAAAATATTGCGCCAAAGGGTACCCTCGAGGTTGTAGTGGCAGGAGAGACCAGGCGGGTTTACCTATTCACTTTCGATGTGGACGGAGACCAGAATCACCTGGGCGTGGTGGGCTATTTTTCAACCGCCGACGGAGCGCGTGCTTTCAGTGACGAAGGCTGGGTCAACTACACGCTCTATACCATCACCAGCCGACGCCGGATGCGCAAAGCCCAACAACTCGTAGACGAGATGCAGGAATGGTAAACGCCGGTGAGTTGTTGGTACTGCTATTTAAAAAGGTTGTCGTATCCTTCGGTACCTTTTCCTCGTATTTGGCCTTCGGCCGTACGATCGGGAAGGGTTTTTAGGTCCAGCGTATCTTTCTGCCGGCCGTCGCCCAGTAACATCAGGGTACTTTGCTGTTCCCATTGTTCCAGCATTCGCATACCATCTTCGGCGAAGACGCCATTCTGTAGGTCTACTGAATCCATGAAGTTGGCTGACATTTCCATGAAGCGCTCCATTTCTCCTACCTTGCTGGCTACATCCTCGGCCACCGCTTCCATGGCCATATCAAACATAGCACGCTTGTCCGGGTCGCCGGAAATGACACTCATCGCCGATTTCATCGCCGAATGAGAAGCACGAATGGCTTTGCGCTCCTGTTCTTTCATGTTCACCTGGTCCTTGGTGTCTTCCAGTAAGATCTCGGAGTTGTCGTGCATTTTATTCAGAATGCGGTACATGATCTCCATGCGGGCATGCAGTGCGTGGTACTTTTCGTTGCTTTCCTTCAGACGGGCAGCCTTCCGTGACGACAAGACCATTTGCTGGTCCATATCTTTGGATTTGGCCGCACTGGCCAGTTTCATCTGCTTGTCAATTTCTGCCGTATTGCCTTCCATCAGGGTGGCCAGTTGCCGCATTTGGCCACGCAGCTTACCAATCTGGGCACGCATCTTCACCAGGTTATCCTGGAGGTCTTCAATGTAGCTCTTCAGGATACCGATGGGATCCAGGTTGACAAACATGCCGGTAAGTCCCCGCATGAAGCTTTTGTAGGCATAGCCAATCAGGTTGCGCATCCTGGGGTCGAGTACCAGATAAGCAACTACCCCTAATGCGGCCAGCGTTCCGGCCAGGTAAAGGGTGTTGGCAAAAATAGTGCCCCAGGGCAGGGCAGTAAGTAAATAGCCAGCGCCGGCA
>PZPC01000014.1 GCA_003045895.1 Bacteroidota bacterium | reverse complement strand
CCTTGGCTTCGTCTATGAGATTCCCGTCAGCGGGCTCTCTCGGAACTTGGACCCTATTTTATTAGCGTCCGCATCCGTTAGTGTAGGGCCATGCCTGGCACACACATAATTTGACCGCGCTGCGGTCATTTGTCGAGACCTCAACGTTATAGATACCTAATAGATACCTACCGCTGAGGCTGGCAGCATGGCAATGGGCTTTCGCCCCGCTGGGGCTGCCGAAATCGTTGTGGACTCCAGCCTACGACAATTTAGAGGCCTACACGCGGGTTCGCCATGCTTCAGCGTGGCCTTAACATCAAGTGAAATGCGGCGCCATAAATGACGCTGAACCTGAGGGTCAGCGCGTTACGGTCGAAATCAGGGAAGGCTTTTTCCATCTCATTGACGGAAATAACCGGCAGTTGGGCAAAGGTTTGCTGAAAGTACAGAAATTTCATTCGTTTCCATTATTCTGTAAAAACAGTGAATTTTGGAAACAAAAGTAAATAACCTGGCGCCCAAAACACGAGCGCCGCTCCGAAATCAATCGGAGCGGCGCACCATGTGGGCCACAATAACCATGTGGCCCACAATAAATTATGGGCAATCACTTATTACAACCAGTAGCCTTCCGGCTCCTTCCCAGTCCGGCATCAACTGGTGGCTTCTTCCAGCAGTGCTTTGCGCATGCTGTCCAATCCGGCGGGATCGCCAAAATAGCTGATGTGGTCACAGGCACAGGTCAGGACAACCGGCGGATGTTGCCGTTCGGCAGCACCGGGAATGGTGATGATGTTTTCGGTACTCACCGCAATATCATTGGGTGCTTTAAAGAGCAATAAATCCAGGGCATCGTAGTGTCCGCGACTCTTGAAACGGGCCATGACTTTTTGCAGGAGCTTTGCCTGGTTGGCCGCAACGGCTGGCGCAATCAATTGGGTATTCCCGGCAATAATGGTGTACGGAATGCCCGGGTCGGTACCGTCGTTCAACTCCTTCAGAAAATCGCTGTTTGGATTCATCTGTTTGAGGGTGAGGAACAAGGTGTCCAAAAACTTGCCCACCATCCGCAACGGCAATAAGTAAGGTTGGATGAAGGCGGCACCGTTGACGGCATTGGCCAACAACGGGGTAGCCATTTCGTACAAGCTGCCGTACGGTGAGCCTTGGTTCGGGGTGCCTAATTGGTAGAGATGGGTGACGATCTCATTCCCATCCAGTTTTTCGATAAACCAGCGGCTGACCAATCCGCCCATGGAGTGGGCGATGATGTCGAGGGTTTTACCGTGCCCGGCAGCCAGGTCAACCGACGCCAGGCGGGATTTCAAATCCGCCGCGGTTTGCTCGATGGGCGTGTTCAGGTTTTCGTAGTCGAAAGTCAGGATCAGGTCGTAGTGCTCGTCGAGGGTTTTGCCCGACGAATCCTTCACCAGCTTGTTGGCTTTGGGCATTTCAGTGGTATCGCCAATGATGCCGTGAATATAGACGACAATCCGATCAGCAGCCGCAACAGCGGCCTTGACCTTGGCGGCGTCTAGTTCGTATTTGACTTTCAGGCCAGCAGCAGCCTTTTCGTTGGGGCCAGCTTCTTCCAGCAGGCCAATGGCCAGTTGCGGGTGCGTGTAGAGGAAGGGCAGGTATTTGCCGACTGTTTTCTGAAAGAAAATTTTTATCGAACCACCCAGGCTGCGGGTACCACTGGTTGTCGGTTCGGGCAGATCTTCAATATTGATTACCCCATCCTCGTCCATGATCCCGATCGGATAGTAAAGCCCCGTTTCCGGATCAAAAGCAACGGGCACGATGAACTCGTCTTCACCCACGGGCTGTTCGAGCGTCAGTTTGATGGGGTTATCGGCATTCACTTTGCCCATGCCCTCGGAGGTATAGAATTCCAGTACGTTTACGGGGGGCTTTTGGCTCATGCCTTCGGCCAGATCGTGTTGCATCCAACCGGAGGGCATCTCGGGTAGGGGAGCGGTGCCCGACAGGTTGCGGGTAGCTTCGGGTTGGCTGTTAAGGGTCGCCATACAGCTCACGCCAGCGGGCAGCTGGATGGTCATGCCGCGGCCTACCTTTCCTTTCTCACCACCTTTCAGGCTGGTCTCCGGGGTAGGACGTACCACCTTGAGGGTGATCTCTTCCACCGTCCAGTCGTGCTGGGGTGGGTAATCCGCTGAATCACGACCCGCTCTGCTGGTGTCGGTTTTTGCGGGATTATCGAGCTCGAGGGCTTCCTGGTTAAAATCATCGGTCGACAACTCCAGGGTACTCACGAACACTTTGATGTATTCTGACACTTCGTTGACCCCGTGGGCCAGAAAGGCATCATCTACCTTAAGGGGAATGCATTTGTAAGTAGAGCCATCGTCGGTTCGGTCGAGCAGCCAGGCTTCTTCGCCGGTCTTGAGCAACTGCTGGGGCAGAAACTTGTTTTGGATCATGTAATCGGCCTGCAGATTGACCACACTGAAGTAGAGGTCGCGCCTACCCGTGTTTTTTACTTTCATCCGGAAGGCCGGGCGCAGCCATTTTTTGTGGCCTTCTTTTTCGGGGTCGTAATCGTAGTTGAAAACAACCTCTTGCTTGATATCAACGGCCGTAGCAGCACAGTTGTCATCGGCTTCCCAGGCTCCGGGTTGGTCGACGCGGAGGAGTTCGATGTCGTATTCCGACGCTTTCAGGGTCGTCCGTGGGTTGCTGATATTCCGGACGTGGTGCCAGTGCGCTACACTTTGGGTGTCGGTGATGAAAATTTTGGCATTGTCTTCGTTGTAACCGTGCAATCTCCGAAACACGGGCATGTCCTCTCCGGGGAAAGTCAGCTGGTAAGTGTTGTCGATGGCGCGAATCCAGTAGTCTGCTTTTTTGGCATCAGCCGTGAGGTCAAAATAAGGCGATGGATTGTCTTTGATGGCTTCGTCGATCAAGGCCAGCCCTTCCTTGTCACTATCAGGCGCGTAGGCCAGGTGGAGGAGTTGGACCGGAATTTTATCGAGGACGGCCAGGTAGGATTTCTCCTTGTCCAGCGCATCCAGCCCCGCCAATTCCGACTGTACGATGTCGACTTTGGTGACGGAGGCGGGAATCATCTTGCTTCCTACTTTTACGCGCAGGGCGATGTCTTTGGCCCGGTCGGGCGGCAAATTGTGCATGGCGCCGGCGTTGATTACCCATTTTTTGGACTTGCTGTCGTAGTTGACGGTATAAGTCTTGGGTCGCCCTTTGGGGATTTGCCCCATGAAGTACAGGTTTTTGTCCTGACTTTCGCTGGCGTCAATCTGTGGGGTCTGCTTTTCTACGTAGTTGCTCACCTTCACGCGCAGGTGGTTGATGAGTTCACTGTAGGTAATTTGCCCATTGTACTGCTCGAGCAGGGCAATGAGGTTGTAGGTGAAAGCACCGCGGGTCTGGGTGCCAATTTTCAGTTCCTTGGCGGTTTCCGATGACCGGGCTGCCGCCAATTGCACGTGACGACCCCGGGGAGGAATCGCCTGGGTCTGTCCGCCCACCGTTTTCTTTTGGTAGTTGGCCTCACCGTGAAAATCGCGCAAGGCAGGCATGTTGCGTGCCGTTTCAGCCATCCGTGCCGTCACCCGGACATCGCGGGTATTGGTCCCCGAGTGGCAACAATCGAATACGGCTGCAAAATGAGGATTGTTTTTGTGGGTAGCTTCCCAGATGAGGTAAGACAATTCCTTGTCCATAAGGTCAAAGCCACCTTCCAGGCGGCTATCGTAGCAGACGATGGTTTCAACCTGTCCATCCGGGTCGATTTCCTTGAATTCGGCTGGCGCTGGCGCCTGCGACCCGTGACCACTGTAATAAAGGAAGCAAGTATCCTTCTTTTTTGCCGGCTTGTAATGTTTAAAAGCGGCAATAACATTGGCTTTGGTGGCCTGTTCATTGAAGAGGGTTTTGAGGACCAATTCTTCTTTGGGATAGTTGCTTTGCAGGTAATTGGTCAACGATTGGGCATCATTGACACAGCCATTCAGGCGGTGGTGGGGAATGGGGTAGTTGTCAATAGCAACAACCAGTGCATAGATCATTGGGTGGTAGGTTTAGGACGTTAAAAAAGCAAACAAGTCGTGTTTTGTACCCAACTTGTGGTGTATTCGCATTAAAGGTAATTAATTCACTATAGATTATCCTGCCATTTCCTATTTTTGCAAAACTTAACAGAAGGTACTTATGGGAAGAGCATTTGAATTTAGGAAAGAAAGAAAAATGAAGCGTTGGGCTTCAATGGCCAAGACTTTTACGAAGATTGGTCGGGAAATTGCTATTGCCGTAAAGGAAGGAGGAGGAGCCCCCGAGTACAATCCGCGCCTGCGGATGGCGATCCAGAACGCCAAGTCGGCGAATATGCCCAAAACCAACGTGGATAGCGCCATCAAGCGCGCGCTGGCCAAGGATTCGGCCAACTACGATGAAATTACCTACGAAGGGTATGGCCCGGCGGGTATTGCAGTGGTGGTGGAAACGGCTACGGATAACACCAACCGAACCGTAGCCAATTTGCGCCTGATCTTCTCTAAAGGAGGAGGCAACCTGGGTAATTCTGGCGAGGTAGACTACATGTTTTCCCGTAAGGGCCAATTTAAGCTCAAAGCCGAAGGACTCGATCAGGAAGAGCTGGAACTGGAGCTGATCGACCACGGACTCGAAGACCTCAAGCACGAAGATGAGTTTTTTGTGCTGCTTTGCGCTTTCGAGGATTTCGGCAAGCTGCAGAAAGCACTGGAAGAGCGCAATATTGAGTTGGACAATGCGGAATTGATCCGCATCCCTTCCCACACCAAAGAACTGACGGACGAACAAGCAGAGGCCATGATCAAGCTCCTGGACAAATTGGAGGAAGACGAAGATGTGATCAATGTTTTCCACAACATGGACATGAGCGAATAGCCACCGGATGTATACATTAGTAGAAGTTACCCACCAGTTTACCCAACGCACCGGCCATCCGCCTACCTTGAAGGTCCGTGCGCCCGGACGGATTAATATTATCGGCGAACATACCGATTACAACCAGGGGCTGGTTTTGCCGGGGGCCATTGACAAATCGCTTTTTTTTGCAGTTCGGCCCAACGGTACCGCGCAGTTGCGCTGCTGGGCCCTGGATATTGACGCTTACGCGGAAGCGGACCTGACAGCTATTGTGGCCGGTGATCAGCTCTGGTTCAACTACCTGTTGGGTATTGCCGACCAGTTTCAGCAGCGCGGATACGCGCTGCCGGGGTTGGATATTGTTTTTGGCGGTGATCTGCCCGTGGGCGCTGGGGTTAGTTCTTCGGCCGCTTTGGAGTGCGGCATGGCTATGGTTTGGAATACCCTTCTAAAGGTGGGGCTGGACGGCCCTGAAATGGCGCAACTGGCCCAGCGGTCTTCCCACGAATTTATTGGTATTCCGTGTGGCATCATGGACCAGTTCGCCAGTTTGAACGGACAGCAGGATGCCGCTATTCTGTTGGATTGCCAGGCTCTGTCCTGCCGCACCGTACCCGTAGCCGTGGCCGGCTGTGAATGGGTTTTGCTCAATTCCAGGGTCAGCCACAACCTCGCTGATTCTGCTTATCCCGAACGCGTACGGGAGTGCCAGGAAGGTCTCGCTATCTTGCAAAAACATTTACCGGCTGTCACGGCGCTGCGCGACGTGACACCGGCACAATTAACCGCACTGGAAGCGAAAATGCCTGCTCTCGTTTACCGGCGGTGTCGCTACGTCGTCGGGGAACACTACCGGACGCTTATGATGATCGATGCGCTCCAGGCCGGTGATGCCGAAAAAATAGGCATGCTCCTCTACCATACCCATATTGGCCTCAGCGAAGATTACGAGGTCAGCTGCCCGGAAATTGAATGCCTGTTCGGTGTCGCGCTGCAGCACCCCGGCGTGTACGGTGCCCGGCTGATGGGCGGTGGCTTTGGCGGCTGCACCTTGAATTTGGTTCAGTCGGCTGCCCGGGAGGCCTTCGTCAGCGAAGCACTGGCTGCTTACGAAGCCGCTTTCGGTATTCAGGGGGATTACTTACCGGTCCGGTTGGTGAATGGGGTGGAGGTCGTCTAAATGCGCACCTGCGCTAATTCAGCCACCTTTTTACCCGTAGCAAAGCCCCCACGCCCAGTAGCCCCATGCCCACCAGCAGGACCGTCAGGATGAGTTGTACGTCTTGCGCCGTATTTGCACTTTGTTTGGTGTAAATCCCATAAAAGGCCCAGATCAGCACGAGGGCGTAGCCCACGTCGGAGCGCCGGTAAAGTACCAGTAGGCCAATCAAGGTAGCAGTAGCGATGAGGATAGCGGTCCAGGCGACCTCCGAAAGCGGGCCGCCCTGCCAGCCGTTGTCGACCAGGACGGTGGTCACGTTGGCAATGGTAGCCACGGTTATCCAACCCAGGTAAATGCTAAAAGGCAAGCGCACCAACCACCGCTCGTTGTTGTTGGTCACCGTTGTTTCGCCGATCCCCAGGCGCAGGTAAATCAGCAGTAAACTCCCCAGGATCAGTAGCATAATGACCAGCGACAAGGGTACCTGAAGAAAGTGCCAGGCCAGGATCCAACTGGCGTTGGCCAGGCAGGAGACGAAGAACCAAGGGCCAATTTGTTGGACAAAAGCCATACTCGGACGGGGCTTTTGCCACCAATCACGCAGTTGGTAAATCACGAACAAGAGCAACAGCAGGTAGATAATACCCCATATACTGAAGGTGAATCCGGCGGGCACAAAAAGGTTGGGGTAGCGATCCGACAGGGCGCCGGTGGTGTAGCCGTTAAGCGGCAGGGCATTGGCCAGGGTATTGAGCAGAATGGTGAGCGCAAAGCCCAGCAGGTTGAGAATTTGTAAGGTTTTGGTTTTCATAATTGTTGTTTTTAGGTGAAATCTTAAATCTCTTACATCCCCAAGAGCCATTTGGCCAGGTAAGCCACCCCAATGCCGAGGTAATTACCCAGGGCCAACCCCAGTAGTGAAAGCGCAATGCCCGGCGCCAGGAGCCGGTGGTTGGGAATAGCCGTCGTAATCTGGGCAATGAAGGCCGGTCCGTAGATGGCCGCTGCCGAACTCACCATCACCGTATCGCGATCGATCTTAAACCAGCGGGCAAACAGCCAGTGCAACAGTATAGTGCCCAGCAATGCCAGGGTAGTAAAAGCCAGCAGGGGCAGTCCTTCACCCAACATTTCGCGAAAATTGGCCATCAGCCCCAGTGCCACGCAAAAGATGAGCAGAAAATATTCCCCTTGTTCGTACGACTGCCGCAACTGACTGACGCGGGGGTGAAAAGAAAGCAGCAAACTGATACTGGTGAGGAGGAGAATGGTAAGCGTCGTATTGCTCAGGTTGCCCATGAACAGCAGGGTTAGCCCTACGGAAACCCCTCCTACCAGCAGACTCAGTAGGGTAGGGAGCAGGTACCAACGCCGGGCCAGGGGCGGGAGGGGGGCGGTGGTCGTCGTTTCGGTCAGGGTTGGCGGCTGGAAATCGGGCAGGAAATAACCCAACAGGGGATGGATGACCGTCATCAGGAGGAACAGGTAAGCGCCACCACCCACAATGTCCGCTGCCTGGATCAGGACGACGTAATCGCTGGGGGCATCTACGGCCAGGGCAATGGCCTGCATATTCGGTGTCCCTCCCGTAAATAAGCCGGTGAGCATACCGGCTACCTGCCAGCCGTGTTCCTGGGTGTTGCGAAAAATAAAGGCCGCCAGCGCGGTACTGAGTAATCCCGCCACGGCACACAAGCCGAAAGAGAGTAACCCTGATCCTGCCAGTCGCCAATTCTCTTTTATTTTTGTTTCAAAGAGCAGCATGGGTAGCGCGATGATCATACCTGCTCCCGCCAATTGATCGGCCGTTGCCTGGTGTACCCACTGGGGAACCACGTTGCCCATAATGATACCAAAAGCATAGCACAACACCACGGTACTGAAAAAATTGGGCACCAACGGGTTGCGGGCCAGGATACGGGCCAGCCAGGGAAAGCCGATAGCGGAAATGGCGGTGAAAATAAGGGGGAAATAAGTCATCATCTCTTGCATTGAACCAATTTCATGCAAAGTAGTGATAAAACGCTAATAACAAAATCGTGGATTTTTACCTGCGTGTCCATCTGCGCTGGTGCGCTGACAGGTTCAGCTGAGGATTTGGTGCCAACGGAAACCATAAAATATTACCTATAATGTTAATGTGCCTAAATCCGTAAAAGACGACAATTGTTTTTTGTTATAAAACAAATAAAAAAAAACGCCTGCGCTACATCAATTCTCCTTAATCTTGCAGTTTTAAACCTTAACATTGATTAAATTAAGTATTTTATGAAAACAATTATTACAAGCATTGCACTTTCCCTCTTGTCGCTGCCAATGATCTTCGCACAGAACAACATCCAAGTTAGCGGTAGCGATAGCTGGATAGGTTACATGAACGTCTTTAACTTCAGTGGTGGTTACGAATTCGGTTCTGGCTGGGAAGTATCCGCCTTGAAATCCACCCCATCTGTTGGGTCCAATACCCTGACCCTGCAACCGAATTTCAATACCTATAACGCAAACGATCCTTTTTGGACGAATCCCAACACCGGTGCCGGTAACAAAAACATGGAAGCCTTGACTTTTGTAGAGCCAGGTGCTGCCTTCAACGGTGTGGACCTTACTTTCTCCGGAATCGTGCAGACCTACACGTTGGATTCAGCTTATACCGTTAAGTTTTTCATCAAAGCGCTTGATCCGGCCAACGATTACGCTGATGCCCTGGCTGGTGCAAAAGTCATGGACCTCCCCACCAGCGGTGCCTTTTCCGTAAGCGCCACGGCTGCCGAATTACCAGCAGGTTTATTGATCCAGTACGGCTTTAGCGTGACGGGCGTGAATGCCAATCCCGCTAATGAAGCGGCCCTGGGTAGCGTCACGATTGGTGCTGGCCCAGTAGCGGTAAACGAGCTGAATGAACTGCCCGGCAAGATCAGTGTTTACCCTAACCCAACGGCCAACACGTTGTCCATCAGGAGCGAATACCAAGTACAGGCTTACCAGATTTCTACCTCCTTGGGCCAGCCAGTACTAAGTGGTAAAGCTACCAATGATGTAGACGTATCCAGCTTAGCTGCGGGTACCTACTTCATCACGGTAAAGTTCGAAGAAGGTGAAAAAATAATGAAGTTCATCAAGCACTAACCTGTCTTCAGAATTTACCGGTACTGTTGAAAAAAAGAGAGCCGCAGCGAATTTCGCTGCGGCTCTCTTAATGTCGAGCCGGATGAGGTCTGCCTGAGGGGAGAATTCGGTAAAGTTGGCGGCGATATTGCCATATTAATTCAATTTTGCTTATATTGTAATGGTAAACCTTAACCTCTATTAAACACCTGTATTATGAAAACAATTATCACAAGTATTGTACTTTGTCTTCTTTCGTTTCCGCTGCTATTCGCGCAGAACAACGTCGAATTTAGTGCGGGAGACACTTGGATCGGTTACATGAACGTCACGGATCTTCCTGCTGATGGTGGTGGTTTTCAATTTGGGTCTGCCTGGGCCGTCGGGGATTTAAAATCAACGCTGTCTACGGCGTCCAACACCCTGACCCTGCAACCAAATTTCAACACCTATAATGCAAGCGATCCTTTTTGGACAAATCCCAACACCGGTGCCGGTAATAAAAACATGGAAGCCTTGACTTTTGTGGAACCTGGTGCGAGTTTCAATGGGGTAGATCTTACTTTTTTCGGAACGGTGCAAGCCTATACGCTGGATGAAGCCTATACTGTTAAGTTTTTCATCAAAGCGCTTGATCCGGCCAATGATTACGCCGATGTCTTGGGTGGCGCAAAAGTCATGGACCTTCCGGCCAGTGGTGCCTTCTCCGTAAGTGCAACGGCTGCCGAATTACCAGCAGGTTTAGTTATCCAGTATGGTTTTAGCGTGACGGGTGTGAATGCCAATCCCGCTGATGAAGCGGCCCTGGGTAGCGTCACGATTGGTGCCAGCCCGGTAGCGGTAAACGAGCTGAATGAACTGCCCGGCAAGATCAGTATTTACCCTAACCCAACGGCCAACAACAGGTTGTCTATCAGAAGCGAATCTCCGGTGCAATCCTACCAGGTTTCCACCCTCTTGGGGCAGTCGGTTCTTAGGGGTAAAGCGACCAATGAGATCGACTTGTCCAGCTTAGCTGCAGGCACTTATCTCATTACGGTACAGCTCAAGGAAGGTGAAAAAATGATGAAGTTCATTAAGCACTAACCTGTCTTCAAAATTTACCGGCACGGCACTGTTGAAAAAAAGAGAGTCGCAGCGAATTCCGCTGCGACTCTTCGAATATTGGTTTTGGGGTTAAAAGGGTCTGAGGTAAAAAATAATCTTTCCGTCATTTTATTCCAGCACCAAACGCTGCACCATGACTTTGCCGGAGGAGGTAGTCACCTGGAGGTGATAGACCCCCGCGGGCAGTTGTAGGTTGGGGTGGATTTCCCGGCCGCGAATATTTCCCATCCGCCATAAGGCCCGGCCCTGGCTGTCAAAAAGGGTTGCCGTAGCCAGTTCTTCGTCACCCGTCAGGCGGATGGAGACTGCTGCTTTAGCCGGGTTCGGGAATACCACCAATCCGTCGTTGGCGGTTGGTTGTGGCTGGCCGATTCCCGGGAGTTCTACGAAGAAACTGTTGGCGGCTGTTCTCACTTCCAACGTATAGGCATCAGCAGTCAACCCTTCCGCAGCAATGGTCATTCGATCTGGTGCGTCCTCCACGGCGATTTTCCGTACCAGTTGGTGCGCCTGGTCATAGATCATCAGCGCCTGCACGGGCTCGGGCAACAGGGAAAGGTCCAGTTCGAAAGCTTTGTTGGCGGGATCGTACACCAGCGGGTTATACGCTGGATGGGTCAGCAGTTTGATGGGTTCGAGGAGGGTTAACTCATGTATTTCCCGACCTGCCGTATCCGTCACCCGAACCACCAGGGCACCTCTTTCTACCTCCCGCACGTCGAGCCGGATGAGGTCTGCCTGAGGGGTGAATTCGGTAAAGGTGGCGGCGGTACTGCCATCGAAGCGCAGCAATTCCACTTTGGCTACCGGTGCCGCAAGGCTGGAGGTGCGAATGTCCAGGTAGTAAAAAGCGGAAGCCTGGGGGAGGAGGGGCTCTTCACGGTCTGCCCACTGGCCCTCGTCGTCCGAACTCCGCCCGCCCGAATGGCAACGTGACTGGAAAAGATCAAACCGCAACTTGGACACCAGTGTATAGGGAATGACACAGTCGCCGTGGGTGAGGTTACCCAGGTACCTGGCGTTGATCAGGGCCCGCATCCAGAAAAGATACCAGGGAAGGTTGTTTTCCAGCTGTTGCTCGGTCACCAGGGAGTTGTGGAAGTCTACTTCCTGGTCGGCGGTACAGTAATACATCACGGTCGGTAGCTGGTCGTCCCAGTTGGATACATCACTGGCGGCCAGGCATTGGTAGGCTACGTTGCTGTAGGGATTCGTCTGTAGTTCCTGGTAAAAGTCTTCGGTGAGCATCTCCGAATACGGACTCACCACCCAACTGACGTCTCCTGTTTGTCCGAGTATATTAGCCGTATAAAGTTGGTCGTAAGGGATTGGCGATGAGGCTATCACTTCACTCGGATCCGTGTAAATGTTGCCAACGGTCTCCTGGCAGGAGGCCAGGACGTAGAGTACAAACTCGGGCCGTGCGTAAAAAGGGTTGTTCAACGTAGCGTTGTACTGCACCCCGGCCAGGTTGTACGGGCCCGATCCCAGGCCTGCCCGCTTTACGTTAAAACCGGCATTGCTGACTTCCTGTAGGAATTTAAAGGTGGACATGCCGGCGTGTCCGCCTTGCGAATAGCCCGAAATATTTACCTTGTTGGTCAGGGCAATCCCTTGCCCTCCGGCCAGGGTGCGGGTAGCCACCATGAGGTCAAGGGTGGCAGAAGCCTGGGTTTTTTCATCCAGGTAAGGATGGAAATTTGGGCTGTTGCCCAACCCCAGGTAATCGGGCATCACCATCACGTAACCATTGCCGCCGTAGAGGAGGGCCAACAAGATTTCTGAACCATCGGCCGCCCCGCTCCCATTGGAAGGGACTTGTCCTTTGGCAAAAACGGTGCCGTGGCAGTAGACTACCATATCCTTCGGGCAGGCAATTTGCGGCACCACCACCAGGCCGGAGGCAACGGTAGGTTGGTCATCATGATCGACAGTACCGTAGATCACTTTAAATCCTTGGATGCCATAATCAATGTCGATCAGCAGGTTGAGAATGTAGTCGGGTAAATCGAGTGGTGATAAGCTGTTGATCACTGTTTGGGTCTGGGCGGCCGTTAGATCCAACTGGGGAATCGGGATGGCAGCCACAACTTCGCCACGAGCGTACTGAGCCTGGGCCTGGGAGCCCAGCAGGCATAAAAAAAAGAGCAGGGTTAGGTAATGTTGTTTCATAGTGGTATTAGGTTTTAGAAAATAAAAAATTAACGGCGATTGGAAATGCTTTCTTTCTTGGGGTTTTTCCTAGGGGACAAATAAAACGGCCCTACATGGAGGTAAATCCAGGTGGTGACATCAAAAACGCATAAGGGGGGGAAAGGCCAAATAGCTAGTCGCTACCTGAACCAGGGGGAGTGCTAATATACCAGGTTTTTGTCAAATTGTCAACTTTAAATTACTTAAGCCGGGCAATTTTTAGCCAGCGAACCTGGCCGGGACTTGCTAGCTACCTATTCGAAAATTCCCGTTATTTGCGCAACAAAATTGTGTGTACATCAAATTTAATCGTCCAGCCCCATGCAGACCAGGCAAATCACCAATACCATTCTTATGGTACGTCCGGCCAATTTTGGTTTCAATACCGAAACGGCCCGCAACAATGCTTTTCAGACCAACGATACATCCTTGAAACCCGCTGAAATCAGTGCACAGGCGCGGGCGGAATTCGATGCTTTCGTGGAAAAATTGCGAGCGGCCGGTGTCCGTATCATTGTCGTCGAGGATACGGCAACTCCTCTGAAGTACGATGCCGTTTTTCCGAACAACTGGTTTTCTACCCATGCGGATGGTACCCTGATCACGTACCCCATCTACGCTGACATGCGCCGGGAAGAACGCCGCGCAGATGTGGTGGAAAAACTGACCAAAGAATTCGGCTACCACAAGCACATCAAGTTGGAAGACCGGGAATTGGAAAAACGCTACCTGGAAGGCACCGGCAGCCTCATCCTGGATCGGGACAACCAGGTCGTTTACGCTTGTCGCAGCATCCGCACCGACGAGGGTTTGCTCGATGAGTTTGCCACGTGGATGGGGTACGAAAAAGTAATATTCGACGCCTACGACAGCAACGGGCTACCCATTTACCACACCAATGTCATGATGGCCCTGGGTACGACCTTCTGTGTGATCTGCCTGGATACCATTCGGGATGCCGTTCAACGCCGCCAGGTAACGGACAAGCTAATGGCTACCGGGAAAGACATCATCACCATCACCATGGCACAAATGGCCTC
The DNA here is from genome assembly GCA_003045895.1 of Bacteroidota bacterium. GTDB lineage: Bacteria > Bacteroidota > Bacteroidia > Chitinophagales > Saprospiraceae > Lewinella. The sequence continues at coordinate 68,132 of PZPC01000014.1, read as the reverse complement.
TTTTGCTGGCAATATGCTCCAGGTGGCTGGCCGGGAAGGAGCCACTTTTTTAGTGATGTCACAGCAGGCTTACGATTCGCTCTCTGCCGAGCAAATCACCCAACTCGAACGCCATACCCATCTCTTGTCGAGCCCCATCAACACCATCGAAACCTACGGCGGTGGCAGTGCCCGCTGTATGATGGCCGAAGTGTTCGCGGTGGAGTAGGGCAGGCGGCTTACTTGTCGTAAAAAAAAAGCCTTCTGGAAAGTCAACAGGCTTTCCGGAAGGCAAAATTCAGGTTAATCGATCACCGCGGTTGCGGTTCAGGATTTAATTATCGGTAAATCCGTCAAACAGGTCGTCCTCATCCAGCATATTGGCGAGCAGGTCGCGGAAGCTGAGGCTGGATTCCAGAATATCTTTGTTGAGTACATTGAATTCCGACAAGCCGTGGAGGACGAGTTCCATGAAGAGGTAAGTTTCGGCTTCGGTTAGGTTAGCCACGGTGGTGGTAACCAGTTTGCGGAGACCAGCCACTTTGTCGAGGGCTTTATGGTAGTCGGCATCGCTGGCATCGTTGATCAGGTCCAGTTTATTGCCACCACCAAACCAGGCGCGGATGGTGCCGTAAGGATCTTTTTCTTTGCCTTTCGGCAAATCTTCAGGATCGATAAAATGATCCAGGAAAGCCATTTTGATGGCTTCCCCCAACAAGCTCATTGCGACCATGTAGGCGCCTTCCTGTTCTCCTTCGTAAACCAGTTCCACCTTGCCGGTAATGGCGGGTACGACGCCCCAGAAATCGGTAATTCTGGCGGTGGTCGTTTTTTCGTGGTTGATGAGCATGCGGCGTTCGGCGGTACTCACCAGGTTTTCGTAACCCGAGATCGTCAGGCGGGCCGAAACGCCGCTCTTGTCGTCGATGTACTCGCTTTCGCGGGCATTGAAGGCAATCTGTTCCAGGGCAATGGCCAGGAGGTCGGGTACGATGACGGCGGCTCGTTGTTCCTCCGTCAGATCGGCCTCTAGTTGGGTGATTTGGCGGGCGATTTCAATGGTTTTGGGATAGTGGGTCAGGATCTGACTTTCGATCCGGTCTTTCAGGGGGGTGATGATGCTCCCCCGGTTGGTGTAATCCTCCGGGTTGGCCGTGAAGATGAACTGAATATCCAGGGGTAAGCGCAATTTAAAACCGCGGATCTGGATATCTCCCTCCTGTAAAATATTGAACAACGACACCTGGATACGTGCCTGTAGGTCGGGTAATTCGTTGAGGACAAACAAGCTGCGGTGCGCCCGTGGTACCAACCCAAAGTGAATAACCCGCTCGTCGGCGTAAGTTAGTTTCAGGGTGGCGGCTTTGATCGGATCTACGTCACCAATGAGGTCAGCAACGCTTACATCAGGAGTGGCCAGTTTCTCTACGTAGCGCTCGTCGCGATGTAACCAGGTGACGGGGGTCTCATCGCCTTTTTCGGCAATCAGGTCCTTGGCGTACCGGCTGAGGGGCTGCAGCGGATCGTCGTTCAGCTCACTACCCGCTACGACGGGGATGTACTCGTCGAGCAGGTGCACGAGCAAACGGGCAATTCGCGTCTTGGCCTGGCCCCGGAGACCCAACAAAAGGATGTTGTGGCGGGAAAGGACGGCTCTTTCAACGTCGGGCAATACGGTATCATCAAAACCCAATACGCCAGGAAAAATAGGCTCCTTGTGTTGTAGTTTCTTGATCAGGTTGGCCCGCATTTCTGCTTTGATGGAACGGGGCCGATATCCGCTGGCTTTGAGGGCACCCAGGGTCTGGGGAAGATTCATACGTAATTGTGTTTTTGACATGCTTAACAACGGATAAAATCCTTTTTAGTTTGCGATAACGGGTGGAATCCCTGCTAATAAAAAAAAATCCTACCTTCGCTCCTGCAATTTAGCCATCCCTACCCCCTGGTTCATGAAAGCTTACCACGAACTGCTACAACACATCCTTGATCACGGCGTCCGTAAGAGCGACCGTACTGGTACCGGCACCAAAAGTGTTTTTGGTTACCAGTTGCGTTTTGATCTCCAGGAAGGGTTTCCTTTGCTCACCACCAAAAAAGTCCATTTCAAAAGTATCGTTTACGAATTGCTCTGGTTTTTGCGCGGCGACACCAACATTGCCTATCTGGTTCGCAATGGCGTCAATATCTGGAACGAGTGGCCTTTTCAGCACTACTTGGAAACGACTGGCCAGGCAGCCACCTTACCCAAGCACAGTTCGGCCTGGAAGGCAACGCTCCAGGATTTCATTAGCCAACTGCAGGCCGACGATGATTTTGCCCGGCAATGGGGCGAGTTGGGGCCGGTTTACGGCAAGCAATGGCGCGATTTCGACGGTGTAGACCAAATCAGCGAAGTCGTCCGCGCGATCCGCAGCAACCCCGATTCCCGGCGCCACCTTGTTTCGGCCTGGAACCCCCCAGATATTCCGGGCATGGCCAAGGCGGGTTTGCCACCCTGCCATACCTTGTTCCAGTTCTATGTCGCCGAAGGCAAACTGTCCTGTCAGCTGTACCAGCGCTCTGCGGATGTTTTTTTGGGTGTGCCTTTCAATATTGCCAGCTACGCGCTGCTCACACACATGATAGCGCAGGTTTGCGACCTCGAAGTAGGGGATTTTGTCCACACCTTCGGCGACGCACACCTTTATATGAATCACCTGGAACAAACCCAGGAGCAATTGCGTCGCACTTTTCGACCTTTGCCCACTTTGTGGTTGAACCCAGCGGTTACAACTATCTTTGACTTTGGTTTTGATGATATTCGCCTGACGGGCTATGATCCGCATCCGGCTATAAAAGCACCAATCGCCGTGTAGGTTATTTAGAACGAATCTAAATAGCTCACTACTTTAGCAATAAGTTTGTTAAAGAAACGTCACAAAATTATCTTTGCCCCGATTTCAGGCAACTGAGATTTTGTAATTTGAACAGAAAAGTACTAAAGGTCACTACCGATGACGCATAAATATTTGATCTACCGCTCTTTAATCATTTTTGGTCTCGTACTGGGAAGTCTTTCCCTTTTTGGCCAGGATGTAGATGCAGGGAAAACAATTTTCCGAGCCAACTGTGCTTCTTGCCACGCTGGCGACATGAAAACCAAGTTAACGGGCCCTGCCCTGGGCGGTGCGGAGGAACGTTGGGCCGATTATGGCGGCCAGGAAGCCCTCTATTCCTGGATTCGTAACTCGCAGGCGATGATTGCCGGTGGCGAGAACGAACGCGCCAAGCAATTGTGGGGTGAATGGAGCCCCGTTGTGATGACTTCTTTCCTGAATTTGTCTGACGCCGATATTGAAAACGTATTGGCTTACGTCCAGTTTGTTTACGAAGGCAAAGACAAAGTAGCTGTTGCCGATGGCGTCGCCGGTGGCCCGTCTGGCAGTGAGCCCACCAACAACACCCCGCTCTTTATCGGTCTGGCGCTGGCCTTAGGCTTGTTGGCCTTGATTCTGGCCCGCGTAGTATCTAACCTGAACTACATGGTGAAGGTGAAGGAAACAGGGGAGATGGTACAGCGTCGCACCTTGCTCGAGGTACTGACCAGCCGCGGGATTATTTCCTTCGTCGTCTTTGCCCTGGTAGTCCTCGGCGGTTACACCACCGTGAACAACGCCATTAACCTGGGACGGCAGCAGGGCTACGAGCCTTCGCAACCGATTAAATTCTCGCACAAGACCCACGCTGGTTTACAGCAGATCGACTGCCAGTACTGTCACGACGGTGCCCGTCGGTCCAAGCATTCGGTCATTCCGGCTGCCAACACCTGTATGAATTGCCACAAGGCCATCAAGAATGGTTCGCAATACGGTACGGCCGAATTGACCAAAATCTATGCCTCGGTAGGTTACGATCCCAGTACGGATAAATACATTACCGGCTACGACCAGATGAGCCAGGAAGACCAGGAAGCTATCTATAAAAAATGGATCGCTGACCAGTACGTAAGTACGACGGGGGGAATGGACGACGATGGCGAGCAGCTGATCGAAGACCAGTGGGAGGCTATTGTAACAGCCCTGACCAACGAGGAAACCGGTGATGATAAAATTGCCGGCCCCATCGAATGGGTACGCATCCACAACTTACCCGACCACGCTTATTTCAACCACGCGCAGCACGTTTCTGTCGGAAAAGTGGAATGCCAGACTTGCCACGGGCAAGTTCAGGAGATGGAGGTGGTCTACCAATATTCGCCGCTTTCCATGGGTTGGTGTATCAACTGCCACCGCCAGACGGAAGTTCAGTTTGCGGGTAACGAATATTACGATGCCTACGAGAACTACCACAAGGAAATTCAGGCAGGTACCCGCAGCAAGGTAACGGTAGAAGAAATTGGCGGCTTGGAATGCCAGAAGTGCCACTATTAAACAAGAGATCGACAAATCCGCATAATGAAGAATCATAAAAATAACGTTTGGATAGGAACGGAGCAACTCAATAAAAGCGCCGAATTAGCCCAGGCGTCAACGTCTGAATTTGTTGAGTTACCCGTAACTGGTGATGCCAGTGAGGCAGAACTTCACCTGGAATCCAACCGTCGGGACTTTCTCAAGTACCTCGGTTTCGGTATCGGGGTAGCCACCATTGCCGCCTGTGATGTTCCGGTGCGCAAGGCTATTCCCTACGTTGTCAAGCCCGATAGCATCGTTCCCGGAGTGGCTACCTACTACGCCTCTTCTTTCGTGGTAGGTGGTGATTACTGTCCGCTGCTGGTAAAAACCCGCGAAGGGCGGCCCATCAAAGTGGAGGGTAATAGCCTTTCTCCCATCACCAGGGGCGGAACCAGTGCCAAGGCCCAGGCCTGTGTATTGGGACTGTACGATACGAGTCGTTTCGATGCGCCCCGTCAGGTGGCGGAAGGCAAGTTTGGCGAATCGCTGAGCTGGGCTGATCTGGATACTGCGGTAGGCGGAAAACTCAAAGCAGGTTCGCGGGTACGGATTGTGGCCAATACGATTTTGAGCCCCACGACCAGGCAAGCGATTGCCGATTTTAAAGTGGCTTACCCCAATGCGGAGGTGGTCATGTACGACTCGGTTTCTTCTTCGGCGCTCTTACAGGCCAACGAAGCTTCTTTTGGCCAGCGGGTGGTTCCGGCTTATCAGTTCGATAAGGCCAAAGTCATTGTGGCCATCGATTGTGATTTCCTGGGCAGTTGGGTTTCGCCCATCGAGTTTGCCCGCCAGTACGCTGCCGGTCGCCGCGTTAGTGGTAAGAATCCCCAGATGTCGCGCCACATTCAGGTAGAAAGTTACATGAGCCTTTCCGGGTCTAACGCAGACAACCGCGTTCCCGTAAAGCCTTCAGAAATAGGTGCTGTTATCGTTGGTTTGTACAACGAAATAGCCAAAGCCAAAGGCCAGTCAGCGGTGAGTGGACCTAAGCTGCCTGCTGATAAGCAAGCCAAGGTGGTTACGATTGCCAAAGAATTGCTCGGTGCCAGCGGCACCAGCCTGGTGGTTTCGGCCTCCAATAACCAGGGCGAGCAAGTGCTGGTTAATGCCATCAACGAGCTGTTGGGCAACTACGGCCAGACCATCGGTTTCGACCGTCCGTTGCTGACACGGCAGGGCGATGATACCGCTGCGGCCCGTTTGATCAAAGAAATGCAGGGTGGGGGAGTAGATGCCGTTATTGTTATGGACGGCGCCAACCCCGCTTACAATATGCCAAATGCCGCTGCTTTCCGCACGGCCCTGGCAAAAGTTGGGCTGAAGATCAGCCTGAGTGGAACACCCAACGAAACGGCATTGCTGTGTGATTACGTTGCGCCAACCCATCATTTTCTGGAAAGCTGGGGCGATGCGGAGCCGAAGCGCGGTAGCTATTCCTTGATCCAACCCACGATTGCCCCGATTTTTGCATCGGTTGGCCGGGCCGGAACCCGCCAGGGTGAAGAAAGCCTGCTGACGTGGGCCCAAAGTCCCGCATTGGATACCACTGCTGAGCAGCCTTACGAAGCCTACCTGGCAGCCAATTGGGAACGGACCGTTTTCGTTGCTCAAAACAAATATTTGACGTTCCAGAAATTCTGGGACGCTACGCTTCACGACGGTATCCTGGAACTACCCGTTCCTGCTACGACGGTTGCCTTTGCGGCTGACGTTAATGCGGCAGCAGCTAAAGTTCGCAAGCCAGCCAACAGCGAACTGGAGATTACCTTTTACGAAACGGTCAACATGGGCGGTGGCGAATACGCCAACAACCCCTGGCTGCAAGAAATGCCCGACCCGATCACGCGCTGTGTGTGGGGCAACTACCTGGCTATTCCCGTTACCTGGGATGGCGGTAATTCCTGGTCGGCGATGAACGACCTGAACCAGTGGGAATTTAAAGGCAAGGCCGATCAGGTTAAGCTCAGTATCGCCGGAACGGATCAGCAGGTTACCTGTGTGCGCCAGTTTGGGCAACCCACCGGCACGACGGCTTTGGCACTGGGCTACGGCCGTACGGTAACGGGTATGGTGGGCCGTGCGTTGGGCAACGAGGTTGGCACCAATGTGTACGACTGGCTAAAGACCGATAGCGATGGCAACGTCCAATATTTTGCTACCGAGGCCATGATTTCTGAAGCCGTGTCGGAAGAAGTTGAATTCGCCTGTGTCCAGTATCACCATACCATGGGGGTTACAGCCCGCAAAGATGGCGAAACCGTACTGGACGAAGCAACCGGCAAGCCCCTCAACGTAGACGAAAAAACAGTCATGACCCTCGGCGCAGGTTTCCAGGGTGGCCTGACCAATCGTTCGATCATTTACCAGGGCAAACTGAGTGAACTTCCTGAACTGCAGGCACACATCACGGAAAAGCGCGCTGAAGCCGAGTCGCTGAACCAGGAAACGCTTTATCCTTACGAAGAATATTCCGAGAATTTATACAGCCAGGGTCACCACTGGGGAATGCACGTGGATCTGAATGCCTGCATCGGTTGCGGTGCTTGTCAGGTGGCTTGTGTGGCCGAAAACAACGTTCCCGTTGTTGGTAAGCACGAAGTATTCCGCCACCACGAAATGACCTGGTTGCGGATTGATCGCTATTACTACGGCGATTACGAGAATCCCAAGGTGGTCTACCAGCCGATGATGTGTCAGCACTGTGACAACGCACCCTGTGAGAACGTTTGCCCCGTTGCAGCTACCAACCACAGTTCGGAAGGTCTCAATCAGATGACTTACAACCGTTGTATTGGTACCCGTTACTGTGCCAACAACTGTCCTTACAAAGTTCGTCGTTTCAACTGGCTGGATTATACCACGGCTGATTTGTTCGGTATGAACGAACCAACCGTCAATGGCGAAACCATTCCTTACGGAGCAGATAACCTGACCCGGATGGTGCTGAATCCCGATGTTACGGTCCGTTCACGCGGTGTCATCGAGAAGTGTAGCTTCTGTGTACAGCGTATCCAGCAAGGTAAACTGACGGCCAAGCGCGAGCTTCGCCGCCTGGAAGACGCTGATGTACGCACTGCCTGCCAGACCGCCTGCCCTACGGGTGCTATCGTCTTCGGTGATCAGAACAACACCAAGGGGGATATCGCTGAGCGCCTGGAGAATCCGCTGAATTACCTGGTATTGGAAGAAATAAATACCCGTCCCAGTGTTTACTACGCGGCTCGCGTCAACAACAGCAAGGAAGAATTAGAAGCATAAATTAAGATTGGGCTGGGCATTTTTGGAAGAATTTTTTCCTTGGGAATGCTTCATCTCTTCAATAAAAACCTTCTCTGACCTTTTTTTGGTCAGGCTAAAGCAGGAAACAGCAGTTTTCTACTTTCGACTGGCACAAAACAGAAAACGTTCAAAGAACTATAACAAACAACATGAGTGTAGTTGTATCTCACATTCGGGAGCCTTTGGTAAATGGTGGTAAAACCTACCACCAAATTACGGAAGACCTTTGCTCGCCAACGGAAAAGACACCTTCTGCTGCCTGGGTAATCGCCTTTTTGTTTGCCGTGACGGGCCTGGCGACGTACGCATTTTGTGTATTCTGGACCGTCTGGAAAGGCATTGGTTCCTGGAATCTTAATCGTACGGTTGGTTGGGGTTGGGATATCACCAACTTCGTTTGGTGGGTAGGTATTGGCCATGCCGGTACGCTCATCTCGGCGGTATTGCTGTTGTTTCGCCAGCGTTGGCGGACCGGGGTAAACCGCGCTGCGGAAGCGATGACCATTTTCGCCGTTATTTGTGCGGGGCAGTTTCCGCTCATTCACATGGGACGACTGTGGCTGGGCTTCTTCATCTTCCCTTACCCCAATACCCGGGGACCATTGTGGGTTAACTTCAACTCGCCATTGCTCTGGGACGTATTTGCTATCTCTACGTACTTCACCGTATCCTTGCTGTTTTGGTACACGGGACTGGTACCTGACTTTGCGTCGGTACGGGATCGGGCTAAAGGTATACGGCGGAAAATTTACCACGCCCTTTCCTTTGGCTGGACAGGTTCTGCCAAGCACTGGCAACGGTGGGAAAGTTTATCATTGGTACTGGCTGGTTTGGCCACGCCGTTGGTTTTGTCGGTGCACACCATCGTATCCTTTGACTTTGCTACTTCAGTGATCCCAGGCTGGCATACGACCATCTTCCCGCCTTACTTTGTTGCGGGGGCTATTTTCTCGGGCTTCGCGATGGTGCAAACGCTCTTGGTGATGACCCGCAAAGTGCTCAAACTGGAGGACTATATTACGATTGGCCACATCGAAAGCATGAACAAGGTCATTTTACTTACCGGTACCATTGTAGGGGTGGCTTATCTTACCGAGCTCTTCATTGCCTGGTACTCTGGCTACATTTACGAGCAATTTGCTTTTGCCAACCGGGTACTTGGCCCTTACTGGTGGTCCTACGTGGGAATGATGTCTTGTAATGTCCTTTCGCCCCAGTTGTTCTGGAGCAAGAAATTGCGGCGCAATATTTTCGTGACCTTTTTTATGTCCATATTCGTCAATATCGGCATGTGGTTCGAGCGCTTCGTTATTATTGCCACCACCCTGGCACGAGACTATCTGCCCTCCAGCTGGAGTTATTATACCCCTACGTGGGTAGAAATTGGTCTTTTCATTGGTAGCTTAGGTTTGTTTTTTACCCTTTATCTCATCTTTGTCCGGGTTGCACCAGTAGTTGCCATCGCCGAGATCAAGAGTATTTTGAAGGCAGCAGGAGACCAGTACAGCGGCGAGCAGGCCAAGCAGTCGGCTGCAACTGCTGACCAAAGCCACCATTAGCATTATTAACGCGAACAATTAGCTGATCATGAGCACTACGCATAAAGAAGTTTTGTATGGCCTTTACAACGATGAAGTAGAACTACTCAACGCAGTAAAGCAAGCCAATGCCGATCACCTGGACATTATGGACGTTTTTTCGCCCTTTCCAGTACACGGATTGGATCCGCTGCTGGGCCTGGAAGAGAGTCGTTTGCACATCGCCGGGTTCATTTACGGTGCTATGGGTACCCTGACGGCCTTTTTATTTATGAGCTGGGTTTTTACCCGTGACTGGCCGATCATTTTTGGTGGAAAACCTTATTGGTCTGTCCCGGCATTTGTTCCCATCACCTTTGAATTGACGGTACTTTTTGCCTCGATCGGAATGGTGGTGACTTTTTACACCATTTGTGGTTTGTCTCCCACCCGGGCCAATCCAACTTTGGATGATCGGATTACCGACGATAAGTTCTGTATCGCCTTTGATACCAATGATTCTTCTGAGGCGGATAAGGAAAAGTTGCGCAGCTTCTTTTCTACCTCTGGTGCAGCCGAGGTGAATACCAAAATGGTTTAATTTTAAACAGCTAGCAAGCATTACGGATGAATAATATTAAGCAAATCATCATCGCTGTCACTTTGTCGCTGCTGATGTATTCCTGTTCTACGGATAAGGAATCTACGGGTACGGAGTACATGCCAGATATGGCTCACTCAGTTGCTATGGAGGCCAATACCTTCGACGATTATTCTTACAACCACTGGAACGAAACCAGTACTTTCACCCTGGGTGAGTTGTCGAAAAATCCCCGTTTACCCGTCCACGGAACGGTTCCCCGAGGCTACGCAGGCGTTGCGCTGATGAGCAGTGCCGATATGGGAGAGCAAATGGGAGCTGTAAACGTATCCAGTATGCGTATTTCTCCGAATGGTTCGGTACCCTACTATTACGCGGATAATGATTCAGCCCGACTGCTGGCGACTGCCGAGATCATTGACAACCCATTCCCTATTACGGCGGAAGGTATGGGACGGGGAAAAGAATTGTATGCTATTTTCTGTGGAATTTGCCACGGCGAAAAAGCAAATGGCCTGGGTTATTTGTACGATCCGGATGCCAATCCGAATGCCAAATACCTGGCTGCTCCTGCCAACCTGGTAAGTGCCGAGTTTCAGGCTGCCAGCAATGGTCGTTTTTACCACGCCATCATGTACGGTAAGAATGTGATGGGGGGCTATTCCGACAAGATCAGCTACGAAGAGCGCTGGCAGGTTATCCATTACATCCGTTCCCTGCAGGCGAAAGAAGCTGGCGGCGTTTACAGTGAGGAGACCAATACCTTCAACGCTGCCTTCGGCGTTCCTGGCGCATCGCTGCCGGCTGCTACCGAAAAGACGGCCATGATAATGGAAGAAGCGCCCATGCAAACACCCCCAGCCGAAGGTGGGCCTGCTAAAGGAGAACACCGTTCAGATAACGATCACCAGTAGCGGCGTGCCGGAGATTGAAAAATTTTAAATTCGCAGACCGTTAAATTATACGCGATGAACCAATTTACGTTTGAGGCCAAACACAAAACTGTCCTGGGGTCATTTATGGCGCTGGGCGTCATCTGCCTGGCCTTAACCGCCCTGGGTGACGACAGCTACTATACCCGTACCTGGTCTAATTTCTTACACAATTCGGTGTTTTTCACCGGTATTGCGTTTGTAGCGCTGTTTGTACTGACGGCCTTCACTACTGCCTACGCTGGTTGGCACCTGATGATACAGCGGGTTTGGGAAGCTTTTTCCGCCTTTCTGTTGCCAGGATTACTCCTCATGGTTATTGTCATTGCGGGGGTAGTATTGGACTGGAACCACCTCTACCACTGGGCCGATGAATCTTCGGTGGCTGCGGATACCATCCTCCAGGGGAAATCGGGCTTCCTCAACAATTATTGGTATGGCCTGGGAACTATCCTTATCGTGGGTACCTGGGCGTTCTTTGGTTATCGTTTTCGCAGTCTTTCGAAAGAAGAAGACGAGATCGGGACCGAAGCCTATACCCAGTATAAAAAAACCAAAACGCTCTCTGCTATCTTTTTACCGATAGCCGGCTTTACCAGCGCTGCCATGATTTGGCAATGGGTAATGAGTGTAGATGCCCACTGGTACAGTACCCTTTATGCCTGGTACGCTACGGCTTCCTGGTTTGTTTCGGCTATGGCCCTGACCGTGATGCTGCTCATCTGGTTGAAATCCAAAGGTTATTACAACCACGTTACCCCCGAGCATTTTCACGATTTGGGTAAGTATATGTTTGCCTTCAGTGTGTTCTGGACCTACCTGTGGTTTAGCCAGTACATGTTGATCTGGTATTCGAATAACGGTGAAGAAACGACTTACTTCCATACGCGGATGTACGAATATCCGGCGCTTTACTGGGGTAATTTATTACTGAACTTTTTACTGCCTTTTCTGATCTTGATGCGCAATGATACCAAGCGGAAATTTGGTACCCTTTTCTTCATTTCGATTATTTTGCTGCTGGGGCACTGGTTCGATTATTTCCAAATGATTAAGCCTGGGGTGGCCCACACGGCTCACGAAATACACGAGATGCACCAAGGTCACGGTGGAGAAAGCCACGATGCTGCTACGTTGAGTGCAGTGGAAGGTGAGCATACCGGAGGCACCGTTGCTGATGCTGCTCACGACGGAGTAGAACACGCCATGGTTGCTGAAAACGGTACGGAGGCAGGGCACAGTTCTTTTCAAATGGGTACCACCTTTCCGGGGCTCTTGGAACTGGGAACCATGCTCGGATTTCTCGCCCTGTTTTTATACGTGGTGCTTAATCGATTGGCTAAAACCAATTTGGTGCCCGAAAATCACCCATTTGTACACGAAAGTGAGCATCACCACACGTGATCTATTTAGAACAAATCTAAATAAGGAGATGTAGTGAGCAAATACCTACAAGTCTTTGTTGAGTACTTGTAACTTGCAGAACAAATTTGAAGTTCAAAAAAACCATTATAGCTAATGACGACTTTATTGGCAATTTTATCCATCGTTTTGATTGCCGTGATTGCGGTACAGATCGGGAAGGTAACAGAGTTGGCATCCAAGATACGAGGTGAAGAAGATGCGGAAGAAAGAAGCAATCGGAGTACCAGTCGCTGGTTGTTGATTTTTATGGTTCTATTTTTGGTAGGAGGCGTTGTGTCCGCCTATTACTACAAGAACTATATGTTGGGCTATGGCCCTCACGAAGCAGCATCTGCCCACGGCAAGAGTATTGACCGGATATTCAATATTACGGTGGTTGTAACTGCTATCGTTTTCTTTATTACCCAGATAGCGCTGTTTTGGTTTAGCTACAAATACCGTCACCGCAAAGGTGGTAAAGCGGTTTTCTTGCCACACAACAACACGGTAGAAGTAATCTGGACGGTTATACCCGCCATTGTGATGACTTTTCTCGTCGTAGGCGGTTTGGACGTCTGGAACGAAGTAATGGCCGATGTCGGGCCTGACGAAGATGTACTGGAGATAGAAGCCATGGGCTACCAGTTTGCCTGGAACCTGCGCTATCCCGGTGAGGACAATAAATTGGGCTTACGTGATTTCCGGCTGACGTCGGGTACGAACCCAACGGGGCAGGATTGGACGGACGAATCAGGCCTGGACGATTTCCAACCAGGAGAGTTGGTTCTTCCTGTCGGACAAAAAGTACGGGTAAGAATTATTGCCCGGGATGTTTTGCACGATTTTTACCTTCCTCATTTTCGGGTGAAAATGGATGCCGTACCTGGTATTCCTACCTACTTCGTGTTTACGCCGGAAAAAACGTCGGAAGAATACCGCCAGGAATTGCGCAAATACCCAGAGTACAACGTGCCTGATCCCAATGACCAGGAGAAGATGTTGTGGGAAACGTTCAATTTCGAATTGGCTTGTGCTGAATTGTGTGGTAAAGGACACTGGAGTATGCGCCGTCTGGTGAGAATTGTTTCTCAGGAAGAATACGAAGCCTGGAAAAAGGAACAGCAATCTTACTACCTGAGCAGTATTTATCAGACCGAAGGTGATCCCTGGCCCATTGACGGCCAGTTGCCCAATATGGTGTCTGGTGTCAGGAAGCAGGAGTTCACGGATTTGTTGGAGGCGGCTGAAACGGCTGCCAGCCCTGCGGACCGTACGCTGGTACTCAAATACGTAACCTTCGAGACGGGTTCTGCCCAATTGACCGAACTGTCGCGCTACGAGTTGGCTAATGTGGTAGAAGCCATGCAAGCCAATCCAGCATTGAAAATTGAATTGGGCGGACACACCGACAATACGGGCGAAGCAACTGCTAACCAGGTGCTTTCTCAGCAACGTGCTGATGCCGTAATGGCCTACCTGATCGACAAGGGAATTCCTTCCGATCGGTTAAGGGCGGTTGGTTATGGTCAGAATAATCCAATTGAAGACAATGCAACCGAGGCCGGAAAAGCCAAGAACCGTCGCATTGAATTTACGATCCTGGCGGGCGGTAAAATGGCAGCGGTAGCTGAACCGGCTACGATTACCGCAACCGAATAGGTGTTTTTTGCATTATAATTTTTGCATTAGTTAAGCTTTCGAAACCGAATAAAAAAACAATTAGCGAATGGCAACCGCAGTACTCCAACCCGATACGCTCGAAGAAAAACTGGTTGAGGAATATGGTTATGAAGATCATTTCCACGAACATCACCACGGTGATAAGTTCCAGTCTAATTTTATTACGACCTACGTCTTTAGCCAGGATCACAAGATGATCGCTAAGCAGTTTCTGATCACCGGTATGTTCTGGGGAATGATCGGTGGACTGATGTCGTTGGTTTTCCGCCTTCAACTGGGTTTTCCTGAGGAAAGCCTGGCCTGGTTACAGCCCATCCTGGGGAAGTGGATAGAAATCAACCCCGAAGGGATTGGTAAGCTTTCGCAGGAGTTTTACTACGCACTCGTGACCATGCACGGTACCATTCTGGTATTCTTCGTGCTTACGGCGGGCTTAAGTGGAACGTTTAGTAACCTGCTTATTCCATTGATGGTGGGTGCACGCGATATGGCGTCACCATTTTTGAACATGCTTTCCTACTGGTTCTTTTTCACGGCTGGTTTGGTCATGTTCTTCTCCTTGTTCCTCAGTACGGGCCCATTTGCCGGGGGCTGGACCGCTTATCCGCCACTTAGCGTTTTGCCGGAAGCTTCTTCCGGATCAGGTGCGGGGATGACCTTGTGGACGATCAGTCTGGTACTTTTTGTGGTATCGGTGCTGTTGGGGGGGATCAACTACATCACGACTGTCTTGAACCTGCGTACCAAAGGAATGACGATGTGGCGTTTGCCGCTTCCCATTTGGGCGTTCTTCATTACGGCAGTCATTGGTTTGTTGTCTTTCCCGGTACTGGCTTCGGCCTTCTTCCTGGTCATGTTTGACCGCGAATTGGGTACGAGTTTCTTCCTGAGCGAAATCTTTATTGGTGGTAAGGCACTGGATCACGTGGGCGGTAGTCCGATCTTGTACCAGCACTTGTTCTGGTTCCTGGGTCACCCGGAGGTCTATATCATTATCTTGCCTGCCATGGGTATTGTTTCCGAAGTCCTTTCCGTCAATGCGCGGAAACCGGTATTTGGATACAAAGCAATGGTATTCTCGATTCTGGCCATCGCCTTCCTGTCGTTCATTGTTTGGGCGCACCACATGTTTATGTCAGGTGTCAACCCTTTCATTTCCAATTTCTTCGTGATTTTCACGCTGATTATTGCCGTACCGTCAGCCGTTAAGGTTTTCAACTGGATTGCTACCCTTTACGGGGGTAACATTCGCCTTAATTCTGCCATGCTGTTTTCCATTGGTTTCGTTTCCATGTTTATTTCCGGGGGATTGACGGGTATTTTCCTGGGCAATTCAGCTATCGATATTCAAATGCACGATACCTACTTCGTGGTGGCTCACTTCCACATTGTAATGGGTGTTGCGGCATTCTTTGGCATGTTTGCCGGTGTATACCACTGGTATCCCAAGATGTTCGGCCGTTTCATGAACGAAACGCTGGGTAAGATTCACTTCTGGGGAACGATGGTTGGCGCCTATGCCATTTTTTGGCCGATGCACTACCTGGGTATGGCGGGTGTACCACGCCGCTACTATTCTTTCGACGTGTTCCAAACGTTTAGCCACTTCGCAGAAATGAACAAGTTCATCACGGTGGCTGCTGTTTTGGTATTCGGTTTCCAGATGTTGTTCTTCATCAACTTTTTCTACAGTATTTGGCGAGGTAAGAAGCAAACCGTACAAAACCCCTACGGTGCGACCACGCTGGAGTGGACGACTCCCGTTCGCCCAGGTCACGGCAACTGGCCGGGTAAGATCCCCGCAGTTCAGCGCTGGGCTTATGACTACGGTAAAGACGGGAAAGAATTTATTTCCCAAATTGTACCATTAAAAGAAGGTGAACACGATGGTGGGCACTAACCAGGTTAAATATGGTAAGGAAGGATAATAGTTTTGATCAAGATACAGCCTCGGATTCGCTAGTTGATGTTGTCCCGTTAGATGGTTCGATGACCATCTTCGGGCAGCGGCTGCGGGATTTCTTGATGCTGGTGAAGTTTCGATTGTCGGCGACGGTTGTTTTTTCCAGTGTGATCGCTTATTTGATCGCCGCTCCGGGGGCCATCAGTTGGATAGCGTTGGTGGTTTTGGCGGCTGGTGGTTTTTTGGTTACTGCTGCGGCTAATACCCTCAACCAGGTACTGGAAAAAGACTACGATCGGCTGATGAAGCGAACGGAAGACCGCCCCCTGGCGGCCGGGCGGATGAAAATTGCCGATGCGGTATTAGCAGCAGGTTTTATGAGCTTGTTCGGAATTAGTTTTTTGGCGCTCTTCAATCCCTGGACTGCTTTTTTTGGAACTTTTGCCTTGGTTAGCTATGCTTTTGTCTACACCCCCATGAAACGGGTCTCGCCGGGAGCTGTTTTAATCGGTGCTATTCCCGGCGCGTTACCTACTTTGATCGGCTGCGTAGCTGCTCAGGGCGAGTTGACCTGGTTGGGGCTGGTTTTATTTGCAATTCAGTTTTGTTGGCAGTTTCCTCATTTTTGGTCGATTGCTTTCCTGGGTTACGAAGATTATGCCAGGGCCGGTTACAAGTTGGTACCCGAAACCAATGGGAAGATTGACGTCTCCAAATTGGGATGGCAGGCCCTGCTCTACGCCCTGGCGTTGGTGCCGCTGGCACTTTTGCCAGCTTACCTGGGTGCAACGGGCTGGTTATCGGGCGTAATCGTGGCTATCCTGGGAGCGATCTACAGTTATTTTGCCTGGCGCTTTTTACAGGTACCAGCGCGGAAGACTGCCTTACAACTCATGTTTTTCTCCTTTGGCTACATTCCGTTATCGTTGCTTTTGTACTGGGGAGATAAAATAATTTAAGAAATGACAGAATCCATCATGGAGCAGGAAATAGGTAGAAATAAGATTCACCCCAAAAAATTTGCGTTGTTGGTTGCGTGTGCCAGTATGTCAATGGTTTTTGCGGCACAGACGAGTGCCTACATGGTACGGCAAGCTTCGGGCAATTGGTTGGAATTTCCGCTGCCAAATATTTTTTTCTTTAACACACTGGTGATTGTATTAAGCAGTGTAACTTTGCACGGCTCTTATTTGGCCTTCAAGCGTGCTAAAGAAAATTTGTTCAAGGGTCTTTTATTGCTTTCCTTGTTTCTCGGTATTGCTTTTGTAGTTTTGCAGCTACAAGGTTGGGCAGACTTACAGGCCATGGGAGTTCCTTTGAAATTAAACCCGAGTGGCGATTTTATCTACGCTATTTCGGGCATTCACCTGGCGCATGTTTTGGGCGGCATTACGGCCTTACTCATTACGGCCATCGTGGCTTTTATGATGCCTTTTAAATTGACACCAGCACGCAAGTTGCGGTTTGAGATGTCGATGCTTTACTGGCATTTTGTTGATGGTTTATGGGTTTACCTGATCGTTTTCTGGACCCTGCAACGTTAATAGGATGCTTCTCCTAAGCGAATAGAATAAGCTGGTTTTACCAGCTGTTGGAATAAAACGTTAGACTAATTTAAACGCTGCAACATGGCAGGACACGACACAACCGAGATGGAACACGACGTCCACACCGAGCAAGAAAATGCCTGGGACGGTGGTACCCAACCATTTAGGATAAGTTACGGCAAACTGATGATGTGGTACTTCCTCTTATCGGATGCCTTTACTTTTGCTGGATTTTTGATTGCCTACGGAACCTTGCGCTTTAGCAGCGCTACCTGGCCCGTTCCTGACTTTGTCTTTTCTACCGCACCCTTTGGCGTGGAACACCGGCCCCTGATTTTTGTGACCATTATGTCATTCCTGCTCATTATCAGCTCCGTGACGATGGTTCGGGCGGTACAGGAAGGGCACCGCGAAAACAAACGTGGCGTCGTTTTCTGGATGCTGCTGACTGTTTTGGGAGGTGCGGGCTTCTTGGGCTGTCAGGCCTGGGAATGGACCAATCTGATTGGCAATGAACACATGACCGTAACGCGGAATCCTTTTGGTACCCACGTCGAAAGTGGTGTTTATTTAGGTCCCGACGGAAAGCCATCGGAAGAAACGTTCAACGTCGGAGGTAGCTACCTGATGCACAAAGCAGAACTTAATACATCCTTGTCGGATGAAGAAGTAGTAGCAGGCTTCTCTGGTCATGATGACGAAGGGCACGGCGGTCATGCGGTCAATGCCTACGATAAGGATTACGGCTTTATGTATGTAGATGAGGAAGGATTCATTCACCGCAAGTTTGTGGTAGAGGAGGGTGAAAAACCCGGTTCTGTGCAGATGGAGTTGTTCGGTCCGGTAGCCTTTGGTGCCCTGTTCTTCTTTATTACCGGTTTCCATGGTTTTCACGTACTGTCGGGCGTTGCCTTCCTACTCATCATTTTGATTAATTCAGCCAGTGGCATTTATGCCGAGCGTAAGAATGGTTACGAAATGGTTGAAAAAATTGGTCTTTATTGGCACTTTGTGGATTTGGTATGGGTATTTGTCTTCCTGGTTTTTTACCTGCTGTAATTCATCAATTGTCTGCCTTTTTATTGAACTAAGAAAAAGTTTAGAAAATGTCTACTCATAAAACGTACGAAGAGTCCATCCGCAGTGTATACAAAGGACTGGCGTTGCTAGCGGTGGTAACTCTTTTCGAGGTATTTCTTTCTCTTTTTGGCAAAGGCTACATGGGCGTTGATGTTCATGAATACACCTGGGTTTTAGCGATTATCGCTATTGGCCTTATTGTACTTTCCTTGTACAAAGCCTACTTTATCATCTACGAATTCATGCACATGGGTTACGAGGTCAAAGGTTTGGCGATGAGTGTACTCTTGCCGGTCCTGTTACTGGTTTGGGCATTAATTGCCTTTTTTCAGGAAGGGAACAGTTGGAAAGAACGCCGCGAAGATGTTAAGATGCGTCAGGAGGCCAAACCAACGGGCCCTGCTCAGCAACAGGGGATGTTGTTGCCGGAAGACGTTTACTTGCTGCAGCTGAGTTAGGCCGCAATTCTTTTGTCTTGAGCGCATAAAATGAGTGGCTTCCGTTTTCGGAAATACAAATACCGCAAGTCATCCCGAATTAGTCGGGGACCTGCGGCGTTTGTAGTCAGTTGTATTGTCATTTATTTGTGATGTTTCCCAATAATTTAAACCATTCTCCGAAGTCTTTATTTAATATATTATGATGACAGAGCAGCAAGCGCCCCGTAGAGTAGGGCGTTTTCTTTCCGCTATCGCTTTATTGGTGATGTTGGTGGGATTGCCCTTAGGGAGTTATATCTACCTTAAGAAAGGGTACGATTACCAAAAAGCGGCTCTGGCAGATCTGCGCAAAACCCATCAGTTGGTTATGCCTGAACAGTTGCAGCGGGTAGCAGGGGTTTCACCCGCCCAGGACCTATCGGGCGTGATGCACATCATTGGCTTGCTGCCCGAGTCGGCCAACCGCAATTACCCAGCCTACGGCGAGGTATTGCAACAACTATACGAACAATTCGACCTGCCTGCCAACATCAGTTTCTGGACGGTATTCGAAAACCAGGACAGCAATTTCATCGCGAATTATGCCCAGCATTACGAGCTGGAAAAAGATACCGCCCAGTTGATCTACTGGACCGCCACTACACCTGATTTTTCCGGTTTTATCGCTGGACTGGGATTGAACGAAGAAGAGTTGCAACAACTTCCGCAAGGGCTATTCGTGCTGGTCGATGATTCCCGTTACATTCGGCGGGCTTACCCGGTATTGGATCGGTCTGCTATTCAACACTTGGTAGAACGCATTGCGATCCTCTTACCTGAACGCAGTAAACCAGCGCCTGAACTCCGCCGCGAAGTAGAAAAATAGGGGGGTAAATTGCCTGAAAATCACAAATACAAGGACTTATGAATAATGATGTACTCGCCACGGAAAAGCGGTTGAAAATTTTTATCTGGATCGTAACAGCCGCAGTAGTTGCGCTGGTCGTATTGATGCGGGAAGTGAAAATCCCCTTACCTGATGGGGTTAGTTTTTCGGGCCTTCCTCCCTTTTATTCGCTGCTCAATGCCCTGGCTGGCGTGGCGCTTTTGCTTTCCTTGTTTTTTATTAAAACCAAGAATGTGGCGGCACACCGCGCCATGAACCTTACCGCTCTGGGGATGTCAGCCTTGTTTCTGATCTGCTACGTACTGTATCATTTCACTAGCCCCGAAACGATCTTTGGTGACACCAATGGCAATGGCAAACTCGACGCCGCCGAAGCGGCGTTGGTAGCCGGGGTGCGCCCGTATTATTTGCTGCTACTGCTGAGTCATATTGTCCTGGCTGCGGGTAGCCTGCCTTTTATTCTGCTGACCTTTATCAAAGCTTATACGGGCCAGTTTGCTGCTCACCGTAAAATGGCACGCTGGGTCTGGCCCGTCTGGTTCTACGTATGTGTGACGGGTCCTGTTTGTTACTGGATGCTTAAGCCTTATTATCAATAATTTGGGCTTGCACTTCACTCGAGCGAATAGGTGAGTTTCCAAACCTCCGAGCGGGTGAGGTCACGTAATTTTGCGACTTCCTGGTAGGCGACCATGGCGTTTCCACCGGGGTGAATTTTTTGCCAGGTTTCGGGTGGTACCGGGGTAAGCATCCGCTCCAAACTGCCGTAATTGTCAATGGTCATGTAGTTGCCACCAAATTCAGAACCAAAAGGCAAGATGCGGTTCAGCAGGTTCCAACTGAGCAGGATACCCGCTTCTTTGCGGGCCATGTGGAAGGGTTTGAACATTTCGATTTCCATCTCCACATAGTCCATAAAATTGGTTTCGGGTACCGTCATGTAATTCACCACCAAGAGGTCCATATTGTCCGGTTTCCCGGTGGTCAGCCCATCCACCATGACGAAGGTTTGAGAACCTTCAAAAGTCATGGCCGCTTCGAAGCGTTTTCCCATCGACATGAGATCGGCACCAGGGAAGGCCACGGCAGCTGCTTCCATCATACCTTCCTCCAGAAGAAACATGTTCAAACTGGCTATGTCGGGATGGACCACGACCTCGCGATAGTCGCAATCGCAATCTTCGCCATTGGGTGAAACGACGCGATACACCATCCAATCCATTATTTTACCGGTTTTTTGGAGGTGGGTCATGAAGGGGATCCAGATTTCTTTGGCTATCGCGTTCATATCCTGGTTCTTGGATTTGAAGCAGCCAATCGAAATGTAGGCAGGAGTAGCGTTGTCCTGAGCTGCCAACTGCTGGGTAAAGATAAAGGTGAATAGTAAGGCAAGGATTCCTGCTATCCGTAGACTGGACAGCCATGCGTAAGTTCTCATAGGTGGTAAAGATTGCGCTCCGCAGAGCCGGTTCTAGATTTGACAAAGGTCAGGGATTCTGAACCTGAACGCAAGTAGTTGCGGGCAAAGACTTGCACAAACTTTAACAAAAAGGGAGGCAACACGCAAAAAAAAGCAGGGCCTTGGTGCCCCGATCTATCCCTTTGAAGGGCCAGTTGATCCCGGATGAGGCTTTATCATCACTCGATTGTAATAATTGGCTAAAGAATGGGATATCCTTGACCTTTACTGGCCTGGAATTGTTTCAATAGAATAAAGCTTTTGAATTTTTTTTACCTTTGTTATCACCCTCCATCATCGGCCTACCAGCAGGTCATTAAAGCATAAGTTGTCATGGCAAAGCTTAAATTTTATCTCCCGGTTATTTTGATTTTGGTGTTGCTCATCTGCCTGCCAACGCTGGCCGAGGCACAGTGTCCCATGTGCCGGATGACCGCAGAAAGCAACCTGGCCAATGGCGGCACGGAAGGACAGGGCCTCAACAGAGGGATCCTTTACATGTTAGCTACCCCTTATTTGTTTATTGGCTTACTCGCCTACTTGTGGTGGCGCAATCGGAAAAAAGAAGGCGAACTGGAAATGGATGCAGAGTAGCCGGTCAGCTTATTCCGGATTTCCTTTTCGGTAACGCTTTTGGTTGTCCTGGAAAGTAGATAGGGCAAGCACAAGCCAGCCGGCAATAAAGCACAAGCCACCGATGGGTGTTATTGGCCCAATCAGGCTGGTGGGAAGGGTAAGTAAGTCTGAAAAAGTGAGTAGATACAAGGACCCGCAAAAAAGTACAATTCCACTAAAAAACAACCACGCAGCCCAAGGCATCAGGCTGGTTTTGCGAAAATACAAGAGAATGCCGACGAGCAAGATGCCCAGTGCGTGGTAGATCTGATAGCGGGTGCCGATTTCGAAGATTTTTAACTTATCAGCGGTAATGATCTGTTGCAGTTGGTGTGATCCAAAGGCACCAAATATTACCGCTAGTGCCATCAAGACAGCACCAATACGTAAAAAATTTTTGCGCATGTGATGTAAATTAAATTCGGATGTTTTATTGGGACCTTTAGGGATCTTTCCGAGCGGGTAAGTTTTTGAAGAAAAAGTACGTATTCAGATAATCCATTTAATTGAGCGTAAATATCTTAAATTATCGGCAAATAAAGTAATCTTACCAGATAAAGACGTCTGTCATCATTCTAAGTAACATCTTGCCATTGTTTACCCGTAGAAAATTATTTTGGTTATTGATTGGTCTTGGACTCGGCGCGATGGTCTATTGCTGGCTGTTGCGATCCGAATACCGGTTGCCGTTTGATCGGGTCATTCCGTTCTCCGCAGTTTCTGAATCAGCCAGTTTACTGATCCGCTTGCCGCAACTGGCGCCGGATTCCACTGCTTTAACTACGGGACAACCCTGGGATTTGGATGTTGCGGTAGTCGGAAAATTTCTGGATACGATCGGATTGAGGCAGGCTGTAGACTGGGAGGATTGGTGGCTGTTGCCGCAAATGGGTAAAGATGTCGCCGAATTGACTTACACATTTATTGGGAGTTCCAGTAGTGGATTATCAACCGCCTGGCAGCCGGAGCAGTATGGCCCCACGCTCGGTTTTGGCAATGGGGAAATTTATTCGTTTGGCTTAGCCACGGACAATCCCGTTTATTTTGCGCGTTACCAGAATTTATTGGTAATCGGTCGTTACCCTTTTCAGTTGGAAAACGCGTTGTTAGCCATGCAGGGAAAGATAGCTTCCTGGCAGGATGATCCTACTTTTCGGAAAGGCTATAAAAAGAGCAAGGCCTGGGCGCCAGGCGATTATCAACTGATCATCCGGCAAGCTGCTGATGGAGAAGCTTTACCGGCCGGTTGGCTACCGGATCAACAACTTTTTTCCGCCAATTCTGGCACAACCTGGGCCGTCATGAATATTGTTGGCACGGAGGACCAGGCCAGCTTCCAGGCAGTGATTAGTGCTCCCGTCGATTTGGTTTCCAATGGGTCTGCTGCGGCCTGGGATGCCGTACCCGAATTGGTGCGCAGTTGCCAGCCCTTGTGTCTGAAAAATAGTTTACCAGTGGTAAAGGCGGATTGGGAGAACAATATAGCCACCTGGCTGGCACCCGGCGCCTGGGAAATGAACCTGGATATACCTGCCAGCCCTACCCGCCTCCATCCCAGTATTTGGGTTTTACCGATTGGAGACAGTACTGCTTACCAGGCCTTTCGCCAGGCTATTGGCCGCAACGCGCTGTTGTTGGATCGGGTGAATTACCAATTTTTTGAACTGCAGCAATTTCGGGAGGCGGGTTCCCTGATGGCGCTGAGTGATCGCCGGGTTTGGCAACCTTGGGTGTGTGAAATTCCAGGTGCGCTGGTCGTCAGCATTTTTCGGGAAGATATGGAGCGCTACCTGGACTATTTTCTGAGTAGTGGCAGCTTGCCGACGCAGGAACATTTTCTGCGGTTGCGCACGGCTCTTCCGCTGGATCGACAAAGTGATATTCAGGGGTTTTCTTGTTGGAATCCAGCACCAAATGCTGCCGCCAATCTGTTGCAGCTGCTGTTTCCGGCAGCGGCCTGGCGTACCGCTGGTTGCCTGTTGTATCAGGCGCAATCCATGGGTGATCATTGGTGGCAACTGCAAGGTGTTGTGCAGCCCGCACCAGCCCGACAAACGGCAATTATTCGCTGGACACTCGCGCTGCCTACCGCGGAACAGGTTCAACTTCTTCCGGTGCGCGGACACGAATCTCCTACATTGATTGGTGCTTTAGCACAGGATGACCAGGGGAGGATCTGGGCCTTGGATTTAGATGGCCGTATTCGCTGGACGGCCGAGGGGTATCCGCCACTTTATGGTCCGGTATGGCAGATAGGTGGCGATGCGCAGTCTGAGGAGCGTTGGCTGGCAACCTCCCGTAAGGCGCTCCACGTTTGGAACGAAAACGGCGAATCGCTTTCGCCAGCCGTATTAGCGGATTGTGCACCCGTGTCCGGCCTTACCTTGTTTCCTTATTCCCTGGTCAATAACGAAGTGGTAAGTTTCGCTACTGCTGCCGGAAAACTTTTTTTGGTGGAAATAGATGGCAATCCCTTGCCCGGCTGGCCCGTAGCATTAGGTGCCGGCGGCGGAGCCGTACAGTCGGTACAACACCTGCAATTGTCAGCAGCGGATTTATTGGTTGTTAGTGAAAAAACCAAGGGCTGGCAGGTGTTTGACCGGCAAGGGAAATTGTCCTTTCAGCTTCCTGCTCCGGCCAGTAATTACGTAGGGTCGCCAGGCTGGTTGTTGCAGGGGGAGCAACCTGCCGATTTTCAACTGGTATTGGCGGAGCCAGGAGGCCGGGTAGCGGTTTGGGGTCGGGACGGTAAGGCCCGTCCTGTTTCCTTAGGGCGGGGGCCGATTGATCATTTTGCTTACCTGTCCATCTGGGGGGATGATCGCGGTGATTTTGTAGCCCAACGCGGTACGCTGGTTCATCTTTTTGGCTACCAGGGACAGCAATTGAAGGAGCGGTGGCAGTACCAATTGCCACTCCAGCCTGATACACTCATAGCTGCAGCTCCCCTGGGCGTAATAGCCATGCAAGCGCAGGAAAAGAAAATCTGGCTGCTCGACGGGAATGGTCAGCTTTTTCCGGGTTGCCCGTTAGCAGGAGAGAAGGCTGCCTACCTGATCGGAACCGCTGCTACGGGTTATCAGTTGTTGACCCAACTCGACAATACGTTGTATTGCTATGATTTAATAATGGTGGAAAAATAGAACCATGACCATTCTTCTTGTATCCGCAACACCCTACGAAATTGCGCCCTTATTAGCCACCTGGCGACAAGCCGGGAAAGAAAAAGAGCCGCTCGTTTTTCACTGGCCCACGCTGACGGTGGAAGTGCTCATTTCCGGGGTGGGTTTACCGCTTGCGGCTTGTGCCCTGGGCTTCCGGTTGGGGCAGAACAAGTACGATTGGCTCCTCCAGGCCGGCGTAGCCGGCGCACTTGATCGCCAGTTGGAACTGGGCCAGGTGGTAGAGGTCGTTTCCGAGTGTTTTGCCGATCTGGGCGTCGAAGAAGCAGATGGCCGATTTGCCAGCGTAATGGACATGGGGCTGGTAGACGGGAATGTCCCTCCCTTTCACCAGGGGCGCATTTGGAACCAGCCGGAAGTAGCGCGGGCATTCTTGCCCCAGGTACACGGCATCAGTGTGAATAAGGTGCACGGCGAGGATGCCAGTATTGCCCAATTGCGCCAACAATATCCTTTCGCGCAGGTGGAGACGATGGAAGGAGCTGCTTTCTTCCTGGCGGCTACGACCAGTCAGACGCCTTTTTTGCAAATTCGGGCGATTAGCAATTACGTCGAACGCCGCCAGCGAGAAAACTGGCGACTCCACGAAGCCATTGCCACCCTCAATACAACCTTGTCGGAGCTATTGGGCGCTATGGGAGCCGTTTAATTAGTGGAGTGAAAAGCGCTGCTCGTAGCTTAGTGCTCAAATACTTATACGTACGAACGATCATTTGTTTTTTTTTGTTTTATCTGGAATTACTTGTGGAAACTAGATTTATTCTCTACGTTTGTTTCGTTCTAATCAAACAATAACAAAGATGTCTTCTAGCAATAGCTTTTACTATTTTGGTTGCTGTTTTTATGCCACGGCATAAAGGAACTACCGTTATTGCTTCAAGAATCAGAAAATAAAGTGATAAAAGGTGGTTCCGCAAGAGCGGGACCATTTTTATTTTAAGCTTATGCCAAATCATACCACCACCGGGCGCTATTATTTTTTTAGCAACTATTTCTTTTACGTAAAAACGTAGAGGGTATTTGGGTATGACTAATTTTAATCATAACTAAATGTCCCGTCACCACGGGACATTTTTGTTTTAATACCGAACTTATGCAGACGACTATTGGTGCCCCGCTGGCGCTGGCAAACAAGGAAACTACGGGCTTACTGCGGGTAGGCATTCAAGGCTACGCCGGTGCCTTTCACGAGATCGCGGCCCGCCAGTTTTTTGCGAACCGCGACCTGGAAATAGTACCCGCCCACACTTTTGCGGAGCTCATCGCCGCTATTGAACGGGGTGAAACCACCGATGCGGGGCTCATGGCCATTGAAAACACCCTGGCTGGCAGCCTGATGGCCAATTACCGGCTGTTACTGGAGAGCAAGGTCCAGATCACGGGCGAGGTTTTCCTGCGGATTGAGCAAAACCTGCTGACCCTGCCGGGGGTACGGATCGAGGACCTCAAAGAAGTGCATTCGCACCCCGTTGCCATTGAACAGTGCCGCCAATTTTTTTTCCAATACCCGCATATCCACCTGGTAGAAACCGTCGATACCGCGCTCAGCGCCCGCGAGGTAATGGAGAACCAATGGCAGCACATTGGAGCCATCGCTTCGAGCCAGGCCGCTGGTTTATACGGATTGGACATCCTGGCGGCTGGTATCGAAACTAATAAGCAGAACCATACCCGCTTTTTGGTCCTGGAACAATCGGGTGATCACATACTGGAACAGGACGATTCCAATAAAATTTCCCTGAGTTTTACGGTGGATCACGAAGTGGGTAGCCTTTATCAAACCCTGGCCGTATTGGCCGCTTATCAGGTGAATTTAACCAAGATCCAATCGGCACCCATCATTGGCCGGCCCTGGGAATACCGCTTCTTTGTCGACTTTGTTGTGCAGGGCGACCGAACCTGGCAGCAGGCTATTGATGCCATCCGGCCCATTACGCGGGAATTGTACCTCATGGGCGCTTATCCGGAAGGAGAGAAGCAAGAGGTGTAACCCCATCAGCAAGGAAATAACGCGAATGTTTGGTACTTAAAATGGAAACAACAATGACAACGACGAGCAAACCGATGGCAACGATGATCTCACCGGCGCAACGCCTGGGACAGGTAGAAGAATACTATTTTTCCCGCAAGCTGAGGGAGATTGCTGAGTTGCGGGCAGCGGGAAAAGACATTATCAATTTAGGGATTGGCAGCCCTGATCTGGCTCCTCATCCGTCGGTTATCAGGACGCTTCAGGAAGCCAGTGGCCACCAGCAGAACCACAATTACCAGTCTTATCAAGGATTGCCGGAATTGCGGCAGGCCTTCGCCGACTGGTACGATCGTTATTTTCAGGTGGCGTTGAATCCTGCCAATGAGATCCTTCCGCTGATGGGCTCCAAGGAAGGCATCATGCACATCAGCATGGCTTTTCTCAATGCCGGGGATGAGGTCCTGGTACCCAATCCGGGCTACCCCACTTACCGTTCGGCTACGGAGCTGGCTGGTGGTAAGGTACGTGAATACGAGCTGGCTGCCGATAAGAACTGGTTTCCAGACCTGAACATGCTGGCCCAACAGGATCTCAGCAAGGTCAAGCTGATGTGGGTCAACTACCCGCATATGCCTACGGGTACCGCGGCTCGCCTGGACTTCTTTCAAGATTTGGTGTCTTTTGCGCAGACCCACGGTATTTTAGTGGTCAATGACAACCCCTACGCCTTCATCCTCAACGATGAGCCGCTGAGCATCCTGGCTGTGCCGGGGGCCAAAGCGGTTGCCCTGGAGCTGAACTCCCTGAGCAAGGCCCACAACATGGCGGGCTGGCGGGTGGGTATGTTGGCAGGCGATGCCGCTTGTTTACAAACGGTACTGCGCTTCAAGAGCAACATGGATTCCGGCATGTTCAAACCGTTGCAATTGGCCGCCATCACGGCCCTGGCACTTCCGCCGGAGTGGTACCAGGAACAAAACGCCATTTATCGGCAACGCCGACTCAAGGCCGTAGAAATACTCCAGGATTTGGGTTGCCAGATCAATGCCCGTCAGGTGGGCATGTTCGTTTGGGCTGCCGTACCCGACACGTACGAAGATGGCTACGCCCTGACGGATGAGATACTCGCTCGTTCCGGGGTTTTCCTGACGCCAGGTGGCATATTTGGCCACGCCGGCAATCCGTATGTCCGCATTGCCTTGTGTAGTCCGGTGGAGGTGCTGGAAGAAGCCCGGCAGCGGATCAAAGCGGGTTTGTTAGCCGCAGTTTAAAGGTGTTTTATTAACGGTTAAAATTTAATCCTTGTGACAATAACGATAGTAGGCGTAGGCTTAATTGGCGGTTCGCTGGCCATCACGCTGAAAGAAAACGGTTTCGCTCATCACATTATCGGTGTGGATGCCAGCCAGGACAACCTGGACAAGGCGATCCGGCGACGGATCATCGATGTGGATCTGGATATGGCCAGTGCGGTAGCGCAATCGGACCTGATCATTCTGGCCATTCCGGTAGATGCCATGTTGCGGGTTTTACCCGAAGTGTTGGACCAGCTAGACCAGCAGGTGGTCATGGATGTGGGATCCACCAAATTGCAGTTGTTGGCAGCGGTAAAAGACCACCCCAAACGCGGCCGCCTGGTAGCTACCCACCCCATGGCCGGAACAGAATACAGTGGCCCCGAAGCTGCTGTCCCGAACCTTTACGATGGCAAATGCACGGTCTTGTGCGATGTGGAAGACAGTGACGAGGATGCCCTGGCACTCGTTAGTGCCCTGTACGAAAGTATCCCCATGCGCATGGTCAACTACCACAGCACCGAGCACGATGTGCATACCGCCTACGTGTCGCATATTTCCCACATCAGCTCTTTTGCGTTGGCCCTGACGGTACTGGAAAAAGAACGCAACGAGAACCGGATTTTTCAGTTGGCCGGGGGGGGCTTCAGCAGCACGGTTCGCCTGGCCAAAAGTTCGCCGGATATGTGGATTCCGATTTTTCGCCAAAACCGGGACAATGTCCTGGACGTCCTGGATGAACACATCCAACAGTTGGCCCACTTTCGGAGTTTGTTGATCAAAAAGGACTTCGCTGCTTTCTACCAGAAAATTGAAGCCGCTAATCAAATCAGAAAAATAATTTCATAAAGACAAATTAATAGACCATGCAATTTGAACCGATCAAGAAAGACTTCAAGCGTCCCTACATCATTGCCGGGCCTTGCAGCGCAGAAACCGAAGGACAGGTAATGGCTACGGCCCGCGCGTTGGCCGAGCAAAATATTGACCTGTTTCGTGCCGGCATTTGGAAACCACGTACCCGCCCGGGTGCATTCGAAGGCGTGGGCAAGGAAGGTCTCGGTTGGCTGAAACGCGTGAAGGAAGAAACCGGCCTGAAAGTGACCACCGAAGTAGCCAAAGCCGAACACGTTTACGAAGCCCTGAAATACGGGGTTGATGTACTGTGGCTGGGTGCCCGGACCACCGTCAACCCTTTCTCCGTACAGGAAATCGCCGACGCTATTAGTGGTATGGATATTCCGGTACTGATCAAGAATCCCATCAATCCGGACTTGCAGTTGTGGATTGGCGCCATCGAGCGGATTTACAAAGCAGGGGTAACCAAAATAGGGGTCATCCACCGCGGGTTTTCTTTCCACGGGGAGACCAAATACCGGAATGTTCCGCGTTGGCAATTGGCCATTGATCTCAAGCGCCAGTTTCCGGATCTGATGATGATCTGTGACAACAGCCACATTTGTGGTCGTCGGGATTTGCTGCAGGCCGTAGCGCAGGAAGCGATGGACCTCAACTATGATGGTATCATGACCGAAGTTCACCCCCGTCCCGACGAGGCCTGGAGTGACGCAGCCCAGCAGATTACGCCAGCCGTTTTCAAAGAATTGGTGGCCAGCCTGGTGCTGCGACAGGAAACCACCGATGACGCCGTGTATCTCGCTCATATTGACGATCTGCGCCAACAAATAGACGAACTGGATGATGAACTGATGAAATTGCTCGGGCGCCGGATGCAGGCTTCCGAACAGATTGGCGAATACAAAAAGCGCAACAATATTGCCATTCTGCAAACCACCCGTTGGAATGAAATCCTGGATCAAATGATGGTGAAAGCCAGCGTGCTGGGGCTCAGTGAAAACTTTGTCAATACCCTCCTGCGTGCTATTCACCAGGAATCGATTGACCACCAGGAAAAGGTGATGAACCAGGAACGGGTTTAGCTAAGCCAGGCCCCGGTGGGGGAGCGGATCGTGCTGCAGCCGGGGAAAGGGACTTGCTAAGTAGAAAAAAGGTCGGACGGTAGCGTCGGGCCTTTTTTTTTGTGTCAGGGCCAGGCGGTTTTAGTAAGGTTAAAGTATTTTATTAGATTAGTCTAATTTTTTATATTTGCATAATAAAATTATAATTTAGATGAAGCTAATAAATATATTGCTACTACATCACCACCACCGGCTGGCCTTGCTGGCTCTGCTGATAAGCCCCGGCATTTGTGCCCAAACAGGATCTGTTCAAGGGCAGGTTAAGGTAAATAACCAACCCGTCGAATTTTCTACCGTCTTGCTTACCGAGGCCTCTTCCGGCATCACTACCGATGCCCAGGGGCGTTTTCAGTTTAAAGAAGTACCATTTGGTACTTATGAAATCAAAGCATCCTACTTAGGTTATGAGCACCAGCTTAAATTAGTAAAAACAGGGATAGTAATTTTATTTATGGCCCCTCTTTTCCCCGAACGTTTTTTATTGGTCTGAAAATGAGGTCATCGTAATTTCGTAGGCCTACAAAACCAGTTCTCTTGTTCTAAATGACTTCCGGGGATGGCCTACAAACCATATTTGTCATATCTTGCAATTTAATCACAGCTAATTGTTAAAAAAATCCCAACTAAAAAGATTAATCATGAAACAACTTCTTTTGGTGTTCAGCTTCTTTTTGCCGGGGCTGGTGATGGCTCAGTTTTCTAAAATGGAAAAAAGCGATATCAGCATCATTGTGACCGACGGCACTTACGATTCTACCCAGAGCCCGCAACGCCCACCGGGTAATGCCAAATACCAGGATCCCATCCGGTCGCTGGGTATGGTCGACGCCATTCAGGCCGGGGCATTTACGGTGCAACCTAAATACGGGAAAATAGGTTTCCTGCTGGTTTTTTGCGTCAACGACTCGGTGGGGGGCAAACAGGGAACCCTGGAAATGAGTGGCAACACGTACTACGGTATCTACCGACTCATTCGTCAGAAGATCAGCCTGGATGAACCCGTCCCGGAAGGTATGACCAGCTACCGGTTGAAGGGAACCGTGTTTTTTATCGGTATCTCGTAGTCGTTAAGTAGGTGGATTTGTTTTTGTCCTGATTGGACCAAGCCTGCTACCGAGCGGTATACCCGGTGCATTTCATTCACCTAACATATGCCAACACCACTGCTGTTCGTTTATGGTTCGCTACTGAGTGAAGTTCCTTCCGGAATGAGCCGATTTTTGGGTACCCATTCCCAAGGGTTTTTTCCTGCCTTTCTTCCGGGAATCCTGTATGACTTAGGTTATTACCCAGGGTTCGTATTCCAGCAGGAGGCCCCCGGAATGGTTTACGGCGAAATTCACCATTTGCGAGATCCTACCCGGGTATTGGCCGAGTTGGATGCTTACGAATGCCTGGACGATGACGTTCCGGAATACCAGCGGTTGTTGCTGCCGGTTGAAACAAGCCCAACGCCTGTTTGGGCTTACGTATACGTACAGCCGGCAGCGCATTTGCCGGAGATTGTTGGTGGCGATTACCGAACGTTTTTTCAAAACAAGGAAGCACACCTTAATTTTATTAAGCAAGGCAGAAATGGTTAAACAACAGCTGTTCGTAGGAATGAGTGTGCTGGTCTTTTGCTGTAGCTGGGGGTGTAAGTCGGTATCCCGGGAGAGCCATGCGTATACCAATGCGTTGATCAATCAGAGCAGCCCCTATCTTTTGCAACATGCGCACAACCCGGTGAATTGGTATCCCTGGGGTGAGGAAGCGCTGGCCAGGGCACAGGCCGAAGACAAGCTGCTCCTCATCAGTATTGGGTACGCCGCCTGCCACTGGTGTCACGTGATGGAGCACGAAAGTTTTGAGGATACCCTGGTCGCGCGGGTGATGAATGATAATTTTGTAGCCATCAAAGTAGACCGGGAAGAACGCCCGGATGTGGATGATGTTTACATGACCGCCTGCCAGCTGGCTTCCGACGGCAGTTGTGGCTGGCCGCTCAATGCCATTGCCCTGCCCGACGGCCGTCCCATTTGGGCAGGCACCTACTTTCCTCGTCGCCAGTGGCTGGAGGTACTCCAGTATTTTATCCAGGAGAAGGCAGACAAAGGGCCACAAATGGTCAAATACGCAGAACAGCTGACGCAGACCATCCACGCACTGGGGCAGCTGCCGTCAGCTGCTGAGGGGTATGTTTTTTCGGCAGCAACCACCGATCGCTTCGCCCAACAGCTACTCCAGGGGCTGGATCACCAGCAAGGTGGTAGAAAGGGGGCGCCCAAATTTCCCATGCCCGATAATATGCAGTGGCTGCAGGCCTACGCCTTCTACACGGGTAACCAGGAAGCCCGGCAAGTATGGGAAACCACGCTCGACCACCTGGCGGCCGGCGGCATTTATGATCACCTGGGCGGCGGCTTTGCGCGCTATTCGACGGACGCCGACTGGTTGGTGCCTCATTTCGAAAAAATGAGCTATGACAATAGCCAACTGGTAAGTCTGTTTTCAGCTGCCTACGCCCAGACGGGGAAGGAGCGCTACCGGGAAGTCGTGAAGCAAACCCTGGACTTCGTGAAACGGGAGCTGACCTCGTCAACCGGCTGCTTCTATTCCAGTCTGGATGCCGACAGCGATGGCGAGGAAGGTAAATTTTACGTGTGGCGCGCGGAAGAACTGGACAGCTTGCTTTCGCCAGCCGAAGCCCAGTTGGTCAGTCAGTATTACGGAGTGACCAAGGCCGGCAACTGGGAGCAAGGGAAAAATATCCTGCATACTTCGTTGGCACCAGGTTCAACACCCACCGAAATACTGGCTGCCGTGCCCACGGGGCCGGCGTTGTTGGCCAGCGCCCAGGCTAAACTTTTTGCGGCACGTAGCCAGCGGGTTCGCCCGGGGCTCGACGACAAAATGCTCACGGCCTGGAATGCCCTCATGATCAAAGGCTATGCCGACGCAGCAGCGGCACTGCGGGAGCCTTCGTACCTGAACCAGGCCATTGCTGCCGCCAATGCCCTCTTCGGGCAGGCCCTCCAGGCCGATGGCCGCCTGTGGCGGAATACCCACCAGGGAAAGTCTTCGATTAATGCGTTCCTCGACGATTATGCCTTTGCGGCGCAGGCTTGTTTGCGACTCTACGAACTCACTTTTGATGAGCATTGGTTGGAACAGGCACAACTATTGGCCGATTACGCCAGGGCGCATTTTTCCAACCCCAACAGTGACCTCCTGTTCTACACCGCTGATCTCGACCCACCCCTGGTGAGTCGGCGAACGGAGATTCAGGACAATGTCATTGCCGGTTCCAATTCGGCCATGGCCGAAGTGTTTTGGCAACTGGGTATCTATCTGGACCGGGAAGATTACACGACTAAAAGTGAACGGATGCTCGCAACCGTACTCAACGGAACAGACGTACTGCGAAATCCCAGCTTTTTTGCCAATTGGGGGCAACTGCTTTTGCGGCAGGTGTATCCACCTTACGAAGTAGCCATTGTGGGAGCAGATTGGCCGCGCGTTAGTCCCGAACTTCAGGCCCGGTACCTACCCCATGCGCTATTTCTGGGCGGAACTACCGAGGGTTCGCTGGCTTTATTGGAAAACAAGTTGGTTGCAGAAGAAACCTATATTTATGTTTGCCGGAATAAGGTTTGTAAATTGCCCGTGAAAACGGCGCAGGCGGCGTTGGATTTGCTTAAATAAATACAGGACGAAGCACGTATGAAGTTTGGAAAACTTACCGATATCGCGGGAGTTGATTTTTCGTTACCACCTGACCCCTTGACCAATGCCCAGGTGTTGGAGCGGCGACGGCGTTCCGGTAGGGGAGAAGGCCTTGCGCTTCACGTGGGTTGTACGGGTTGGGGTATGCCAGCGTGGGTAGGTAGCTGGTATCCTGCGGGAACAAAAAGCAAAGACTTCCTCTCCAGGTATGGTCAGCAGTTCAATACCATCGAACTCAATACCACCCATTACCGCATTCCAGATCGGACGATGGTCGAGAACTGGTGCACTTCCGTGCCCGCGGGTTTTCGTTTCTGCCCTAAATTGCCCCAAAAGATCAGCCACGATCGGAATTTGGGACTCGCTGGCGAGCACCTGCCGCTATTTTGGGAAGCGCTCCGCTATTTTGGCAACCAACTCGGCGCTTGTTTCCTGCAATTACCACCCTATTTTGGTGCCGATCAGCAACCGTTGCTCGAGCAATTTTTGCACCATTGGCCATCCGCTTATCCATTAGCGGTAGAGTTTCGCCACGAAAGTTGGTTTGCCGCTGCGGAGCAAGTGAACCAGTGGACGGACCTGCTGGCTAAATACGCCGTCGCAGCGGTCATCACCGATGTGGCCGGGCGCAGAGATGTTGTCCATGCCCAGCTGACCGCTGATTTTGCGATGATCCGGTTCGTTGGCAATGGCCTCCATCCGTCGGACTACCAACGAATTGATGCCTGGTGTGCCCGCCTGGAACAATGGCAAAATGAAGGGTTGGCCAAAGCCTATTTTTTTCCGCATGAACCAGACAACCTACTGGCCCCCGATTTGGTGCACTACCTGGCCGGACAATGGAATGTAGGTGCTGAACACAAGATTATCCAACCCGTTCACTATGCGAATACCCCGCAGGGTGGCGAGCAGATTTCACTTTTTTAGCTATGGATTATTTAGAAAAGAAAATGCCGTACATTGCCCGGGACATCAGCTGGTTGTCTTTCAATTACCGGGTGCTGCAGGAAGCCAAAGACCCGGCGGTCCCCCTGTTTGAGCGGATTAAGTTTTTGGCAATCTATAGCTCTAATCTGGATGAATTTTTTCGGGTGCGGATGGCCAACCACCGCAACCTGATCCGAATTGGCAAGAAAACCCAGCGTGAACTGCACATCAGCCCTCGCCAGGCGGTGCGGGCCATCCAACGGATTGTCAACGAACAGCAAGAGGAATTTGCTCAAATTTTCGAGGAAAAAATTATCCCCGAATTGCGGCGGCATAAAATATTCATCAAACGCCGACTCGATCTCAATGAAGAGGAGCGGGAGTTTGTGGAGAGCTATTTTCACGACCACATGCTGCCCTTCGTGCAACCCGTTTTGTTGGTCAAGAATAAAATTCGCCCTTTTCTCAACAATGCCCAGTTGTACCTTTCTATCCTGTTGCAACCACTGGGCTCGCCGAATGCCCCCAATGAGTATGCCCTGGTAAAAATCCCTTCCGATCACTTGCCGCGGTTCATTTTGTTGCCTGGCCCACCGGATGAACACAACCTGATCATCCTCGACGACATTGTTCGCAACAGTGTGAGTTGGATGTTTCCGGGTTACGAAATCCTGGATACCTTTTCGTTAAAACTGACCCGGGACGCGGAACTGTATATTGATGATGAGTTTTCTGGTGACCTGATCGGGAAGATCAAAAGCAGCCTGGTAAAACGACAGGTCGGGCCTGCCTCGCGCTTCGTGTACGACGCGGAAATTCCCGCCGATTTTCTGGAATTCCTGAAAGACGTTTTCAATTTAGAGAAGTACGACACCCTCAAGGAAGGCCGCTACCACAACAACTTTGATTTTTTCCAGTTTCCGGATTTTGGGATGTCTCACCTGAAAAACCCGGAATTGGTTCCTTTGGCCTATAAACCACTGGAAGAAGCACCCGACTTTTTTGCGGCGTTGCGGGAACGGGATCACATGATCCACGTACCCTATGAGCGCTATGATTCTGCCCTGCGGTTCTTTGAAGCAGCGGCCAATGATCCAAATGTCACGCACATTAAGATCGTACAGTACCGGGTAGCCAAGAAGTCGCGCATTATGCAGGCACTGATTCGGGCGGTAGAAGCGGGTAAACAGGTGTCGGTGTTTATTGAAGTGAAGGCGCGTTTCGACGAGGAAGCCAACCTCCGGTGGGGCGAAAAGCTGGAGCAGGCAGGGGTTACGGTACACTACAGTTTTCCCGGCGTTAAGGTGCATTCCAAGCTCGCGTTGGTGCGCCGCATTGATGGCAATGAAGCCAATCTGTACGCCTATTTGGCGACGGGTAATTTCCACGAGGATACGGCCAAGGTGTATGCCGATTTTGGGCTCTTCACCGCCGATCCGCGCCTGGTGAACGAAGTGGCGCGGGTTTTTTCCTACCTGGAAACCGTGAAGCTGCCCGATCAACCTTTCCAACATTTGCTCGTCGGCCAGTTTAACCTCCGGGAGGGGTTGGAAGAAAAAATCAACTACGAAATCAAACAAGCCAAAGCCGGTAAGCCTGCCTGGATGATCCTGAAGATGAACAGCCTCCAGGATTTGCGCATGATCGAAAAACTATACGAAGCCAGTCGGGCCGGTGTGAAGATCCAACTGATCATTCGGGGGATTTGCTGCCTGGTGCCCGGCAAGAAAGGCTGGAGCGAAAACATTAAGGCCATCAGTATTGTCGATCGCTACCTGGAGCACGCGCGGGTGTTCGTTTTTCACCACGGGGGCGAAGACCAGCTCTATTTGTCATCGGCTGATTGGATGGTCCGCAACCTCAGTTACCGGATTGAAACGGCTTTCCCCATCTACGATCCGACCATTAAGGCGGAAATTATGGAAACCCTTCAGGTGCAATTGTCGGATAATGTAAAAGCGCGGGTGTTGAATCAATCCTTGTCGAACACCTACCACCATTCTGGTAGCGACCTGGCAATTCGTTCCCAGGTAGAGATTTACTACACGATCAAACGCCGTTTAGAAGAAGGCGCAAAAAAATATTCGTCTCCAGCGAATTGATAATCAGGTGCTTGTTGCTGATGAGCAAAAGAATCAATTATTTTTTCACAAGAAAGCTTGGAGGAACAAATAAAAGGGTTGTATATTTGCATCGCTTTAGAAATAAAGCATTGGCTGAGCAGCCAGCAGACGCGGATGTAGCTCAGTTGGTAGAGCGCAACCTTGCCAAGGTTGAGGTCGCAGGTTCGAATCTTGTCATCCGCTCGAACACAAGGGGCAGTCATTAACTTGGCTGCCCTTTTGTCGTTTTAATGCCCCTTGAAAGTGTATCTTCGTCGCTGCAATTCACCCACCATGACCAACAAAGAAATCGGAAGTGCCTTTCGCGAACTGGCCCAGTTGATGGAGCTTCACGCCGACAATCCTTTCAAGATCCGTTCTTATCAAAATGCCTATATGACCCTCCGCAAGTTGGACCAACCGGTAGCGGAGCTGGACGAAGCCGCCCTGGCCAATATCAAAGGCATCGGCAAAGCCATTTCCGGGAAGATCATCGAATTGATAGAGAACGGCCAAATGGAGGCCCTGGAGAAATTCCGCAAGATCACCCCACCCGGCGTGCGCGACATGTTGGGCATTGCGGGTTTTGGCCCCAAGAAAGTCCGCCAGGTATGGCAGGAACTCGGGGTGGAAAGTGTCGGCGAATTGCTGTACGCCGTCAACGAAAACCGCTTATTGGAGTTGAAAGGCTTTGGCCTGAAGACCCAGGAGGACCTAAAAGCCAAGCTCGCCTATTTCAAGCTGAGTCAGGGGCAGTTTCTCTATGCTACCGTGGAAGCCAGGGCCATCGCCATTCGGACGCAACTGCAACAGGCGCTTCCACAGGCGCAGGTAGCCTGGACCGGGGCGCTGCGCCGCGCCTGTCCGACCCTGGATAAGTTGGCCCTGTTGGTAGCGGGCGCAACCTCCGCAGCAATAACAGCTGCGTTGAACTTGCCGGCCGAGGTAACCGATGAGGGTATCATCAAAGCAACGACCGAGGAAGAATTTCCCGTCTGGATCTATACCTGCACCCCGGCGGAATGGGGGTCGAGGCAATTCCGCTACACGGCAGCACCCCCTTTTTTGGCGGCTTTTATGGAGCGGTTTCCGGGGGTGGATTTTAAAAATTTAGCCACGGAAGCAGCCGTTTTTTCCCAGGCCAGGCTGCCGGTTCTTCCACCCGAATTGCGGGAAGAGGAGTGGGGCTTGCAGCTGGCAGTAGACAACAAGATTCCCACCCTTATCGATGCCAGTGACGTCAGGGGCGTCATCCACAGCCATACCACTTACAGTGACGGCATCCACAGCCTGGCAGACATGGCCAACTACGCCCGCGAACAGGGTTATGGCTATATTGGGATCACCGACCACAGCAAAGCGGCCTTCTACGCCAACGGGCTGTCGCCCGAGCGGGTACTGGACCAAATGCAGGCGATCGACCAGTTGAATGCTCAGCAGACCGATTTTCGTATTTTCAAAGGCATCGAGAGTGATATCCTGGCTGATGGCTCCCTGGATTACGAAGAAGACCTGCTCCGGCAATTCGACTTCATCATTGCCAGTATCCACTCCAATCTGCGGATGGACGAAGAAAAGGCTACCCAGCGCTTGATCACGGCCATTGAAAACCCCTATACCAGTATCCTGGGGCATCCCACCGGGCGCTTGTTGCTGTCACGGCCTGGTTATCCTATTGATCACCGCAAAGTGATCGATGCCTGCGCAGCCAATCAGGTCGCCATTGAACTGAATGCCAGTCCGTATCGTTTAGATCTGGATTGGACGTGGCTGCCCTACGCCGTGGAGAAAGGCGTCTGGATCAGTATTAATCCCGATGCCCACAGCAAAGCAGGTATTCATGCTATTTATTTCGGTACCTTTGCCGCGCGAAAAGGCGGACTGACGGTTGAAAACTGCCTGAATGCCCGGTCTGCGAGCGCTTTTTATGAGCTCGTGCACAAGTGGTAAAGGTGCGTTTAACGTCCCGTTAACAATTTTTGCCGACTACTTAACAAAGGCATGGAATTCATTCCTTAATTTTGTAGTCAAATAAAAAATTAATCATTTTTCAAACTAAATCATTTAGAAAGATGCTGAAGTATATTCAGACCCTAGTTTGTGTAGCCGTCCTGGCGGCCGTTGCAGTAAGCTGCAAAAGTGGCGATACGGATGTTCGCGACGCTGCTCGTGAAAATTTGGAAAACCAGGCTGTTCAACCAGTAACGACTCCTCAGGATCCTAATGTTCAGGCTCCTGCCGTACCTGCTGGCCCTACGACTACCATGACTTTTGCCGAAACGACTTTCGACTTTGGCACGGTAGCAGAAGGCGAGATGGTATCACACACCTACAAGTTCACCAACACGGGTACCGAAACGTTGGTCCTGAGTGACGCTAAAGGTAGCTGTGGCTGTACCGTTCCCAAGTGGCCACGGGAACCTATTGCTCCTGGTAAGTCTGCTGACATTACCGTAGAGTTCAACTCTAAGAACAAGGCTGGCAAGCGCAACCAGAAGGTTACGATCACTGCTAACACCAACCCGCCACAAAGCTTTATCTACCTGACGGGTGAGGTTACCGGCGACGCTGCTGCTCAAACGCCTGCTATTACGCAATAATTATTTTTTATTGCCAAGAACCATGAGCCATTCTGTTTTCAGGATGGCTCATGTTGTTTTACGAGGGCGGGATGGCGGCTTGTCCGTATTGGCCCGGCAGTAGAACAGGTGGGCAGGCAGCCTTGTATTTCAGTGATTAAAAAAAGAACAACAGACGATGACTGCTACCGGTATCCAGCAACAGCTTAAAAGCTACCTCTCCCTGGTCAAATTCAGCCACACCATTTTTGCGCTGCCTTTTGCGCTGGTTGGGTTCACCCTGGGCGCCCTGGAGTTGGGCTATTGGCCATGGCCGCTGTTGGTGTTGGTGGTGTTGTGTATGGTGTTTGCGCGCAGTGCCGCCATGGCTTTCAATCGCTACCTGGATCGCGACATTGATGGGAAGAATCCAAGGACCCAGGTTCGCGAAATACCGGCAGGTATCATTTCCGCGCGCTCAGCACTGGTATTCGTGATCATCAACAGCTTGCTCTTCTGGGCGATTACCTGGTTCATCAATCCCCTCTGCTTCGCGCTGGCACCAGTTGCCTTGTTGGTTGTTTTGGGTTATAGCTTTACCAAGCGCTTTACTTCCTGGTGCCATTTTGTGTTGGGTCTGGGCCTGGCGCTGGCCCCCGTGGGCGCCTTTCTGGCGGTTACCGGGCACTTCAGTGTCATCAGTATCCTTTACGGAGTTGTCGTGTTGCTCTGGGTGGCTGGCTTTGATATCATCTACGCGCTGCAGGACCGCGATTTTGACGAAGGGCTGGGCTTGCAATCCATTCCCGTCGCCTTGGGTAAGGTTGGTGCGCTGCGCCTGTCCAATGTTTTACACCTGCTTTGTGGCGTTGTTTTGCTTCTGGCCAGCTATCTGCAATACACCACCTATACCCAGTTTGGGTGGCTACAAGGTCTAGCGGTAGTGATTTTCCTGGTATTGCTTGGCTACCAGCATACTTTAGTGAAAGCCGACGATTTGTCGAAAATCAACCTGGCCTTTTTTACCACCAATGGGGTGGCTAGCGTGGTCTTCGGTATGCTGGTCATCGTCGATGGATTGCTGGGTTAATTGTAGGGAACCGTTGGCTCTATAACCCATTGTCCGGTTCATTTGTTAAAGTTTTAGACGTTGGTCGAATAAATGCGTTTAACGGAATTCAGCCGTAAAAATAAGCCTAAATTTACTCTTTAGTAGTTTTGAGCAAACTGCTGTTGCATTTCAACGCTTTATATCTCAATCATTAGCATTATGACCATTAAATGGCATTTTTTTTTAGCAATGATCCTATTGCTAGGGATGCTTGGGCGTCCGCTGAACGCACAGAGTGATTTACCCATTCGCCTACCCGATGAGGGCAGGGTGTCTTTACGTGATATGGAGAGCCAGGACCTGGAACGCAAATTGATTCGGGCACTCAATGCCAACCCCGCCAATGCCCAGTTGATTGCTGACCGAAAGCTGGCCGTAGGATTGGTCGACCTGAGAGATCCCTACCAGGCGCGTTTTGCCCAGGTCAATGGTGATGTGATGATGTACGCCGCCAGTTTGCCGAAGATAGCCATTCTGCTGGCTTCCATGGATGCTTTTGAAAAATGCGAGTTGTCGGAGAGTCCCGAAGTCATCAGCGACTTGAACGCAATGATTTGCTATTCCAATAACCAGGCTTCTACGCGAATGATTGATCGGCTCGGTTACGATAAGATTGAGGCCGTGCTGACCGATCCCCGGTATCAATTGTACGATGAGGAATTTGGCGGAGGGCTGTGGGTCGGAAAGCGCTATGCTGCTTCTGGCCTCCGTCACCCGGATCCCATCAAAGGGCTGAGCCATGCGGCCACGGTCTCCCAGGTCTGTCGTTTTTACTATATGATGGCTACCGGCGCTTTAGTGACGCCGGTGCGGTGCCGGCAAATGCTGGACATCATGGATGATCCTGCCCTTCACCACAAATTTGTCAATACCCTTGACCAGGTAGCGCCACAGGCTAAACTGTATCGGAAATCGGGATCATGGAAAAATTTCCACGCGGATTCTGTATTGGTTTGGGGCCGCAACAAGCGCCAACGGTATATCTTGGTTGCGCTGACCGAAGATCCCAACGGAGAACAAATTATCAGAAATTTAGTACGTGTCGCGGAACAGGTACTACAAATCCCCTAAATTAATCGCCGGATCATCCGGAAGAGCTTGGAATATTGCCTAATTTTACGGCATTATTAGCGAGCTTCAAACATATGGGTAATATCTGGCAGCAATTGCTAAAGAGGTTTTTTGCTGTTCGGGAAGGAGAGTTGTTGCGTACACTGCTCATGCAGTTGCTTATCTTTTTGCTTATCACGACACTCTTGATCGTGAAGTCAACGGTCAATGGCCTTTTTTTATCGGAACTGGGGGTGGATTACCTGCCATTGGCTTTCGTGCTGGTTGCTATTTCGGCGGTACTGGTGTCCGGGTTGTATGCGGCCATTCTGAAAAGGAGTTCCCTGGACCAACTCATCTTAGGGACGTTGCTTTTTTCGGGTCTTTTATTCGTGGTTTTTGGCCTGTTGCTGCGGCTCAACCTGGGAGTTGGTTGGGTGCTCTATTTCTTTTACGTAACGGTCGCCCTTTTTGGCGTGTTGTCGGCCTCGCAATTTTGGATCCTGGCCAATATGGTGTTCAATGCCAGAGCGGCCAAGCGGTTGTTCGGCATCATCGGTACGGGCGCTATTGCCGGCGGTATTACCGGGGGGTATCTTACGTCCATACTGGCCGAGCCACTGGGTAGTGAAAACATGTTGTTCGTGGGAGCCGGGTTGCTTTTTTGCTGTATACCCATCACCCGTTACATTTGGAAAACCAACGTATTGGGAAGCCAGTCCCGTTTTCAACGCCGCAAAAAGGTCGTTATTACCGATCAGCCCCTGGCCATCATTCGCAAGTCCGTACACTTGAGCAACCTGGCTGGCATCATTGGCCTAAGTGTGGTAGTGGCGAAGCTGGTCGATTATCAATTCAGCGCAATTGCCGCCGCCCATATTGCCGACCCGGATGAGCTTACTGCTTTTCTGGGATTTTGGTATTCCAATTTCAACTTGTTTTCTTTGGTGGTCCAGCTGGTGTTCACCCGGCTGGTACTCGGTACCCTGGGCGTAGGCAGTTCCCTCTTGTTTCTACCCATGAGCATTTTTTTGGGTGCGGTAGGCATTTTCTTCGCCCCCGAATTGTGGGTGGGCGTATTTATCAAAGCCAGCGACGGTAGCCTCAAACAATCGCTCAATAAAGCCGGGGTGGAATTGTTGGCCCTGCCCATACCTGCGGAGATAAAAAACGCTACCAAAACTTTTATTGATGTGGTGGTCGATAGCCTGGCCACCGGGGTCAGCGGTTTGATCTTGGTTTTTGTGGTCAATGGCTTTCATCTTTCGGTGGAATTCGTCAGTGTCATCATTATCCTGTTGGTTGGTTTGTGGTTGTATCTGATCGAAAAAGTTCGAATCTCTTATTTGGACGCTTTCAAACAAGGGTTACACAAAAATAACAGCGCGGATACCGATGCTTTAGAGCTGGGGAATATGTCGGTTCTGGGCAATCTTCAACAGGTACTTGCCGAAGGAAGCGAAGTTCAGATTTTGTACGTGCTCAACAAGCTCAAGCAACAACCAGACGAACGATTATTACCTGCGATCCAACCCCTGTTGCAACACCCATCCGCACGCGTGCTGGTGGGAGCCATTCGGAATTTGTATTACCTGAAAAATAAAGACCTTAGTGAGCTCATTGCACCGCTCACCAGGCATGCCGAT
Organism: Bacteroidota bacterium; assembly: GCA_003045895.1. GTDB lineage: Bacteria > Bacteroidota > Bacteroidia > Chitinophagales > Saprospiraceae > Lewinella. The sequence goes on along the minus strand of PZPC01000014.1, from coordinate 24,844 downwards.
CAGGAGGTGAAAACAGCGGCCTTTGACTATCTGCTGAACCATTCTCCGAAAAAGGGGATCGCTTACCTGCACAAAGGACTGGAAGCGACTGATCACAAACGCAGAGCGGCAGCATTGGTTAGTTTAGCCGCCGAAAGCAGGGACAATCCGGCCCTGAAAGTTACCTTTAGACTGGAGCAGCAGCTGCAGCAACAATATGCTTTTCTGGCTACCGTCAGTGATTCCAGCGAGCGTGAAGTCCTGACAAAAGCGCTTTTAAAAGCCCTGGGGTTGGCCAGGATACCCGCCTACTTCCCCTGGATCAGCGCTTGTTTTTCTCATCCGGATAAAGCCCTGGCTGGCGAGGCTATTCTTGCTGCCGGACAAACGATGCACCCTCACTTTATTCCGTTTCTGATCGGTTTTTTAGGTGATCCGGACCTGGGCGATTTCGCTGCCCAGGCCTTGGTAAATTACGGAACGGAAATAGTAGGCATCCTCCAGGCGCAAGTCAATGCGAGGGCAGTGGATGCCAAAGTGGTCCGGAAAATTCCGCAAATAGTAGGGCAGTTCAATTCTCAGAAGGCGGTTGATCTGCTGTTCACGCTCCTGAGCAGTAGGGATCCAACGATTAGGCTCAATGCACTGCGAGCGCTCAATACATTGAAAACGCAGCACAACTTCCTTACGTTCAAGGACAAGAAGGTGTGGCAGTACGTCCTGGATGAGGTTCACCTCTACCAGGACATCCTCTCTATCCTCTACGTCCAACAACAAACCAGCGAGCAGGAAGCAGGTTCTCAGGCCATCCGCCTGGCCCGACAGCAACTGATTACGCTGCTCGAAAGTCGCCTGGATGTCAGCTTAGAATGTATCTTTCGTTTGTTGGGACTTAAATACCCCCCGGAAGAAATCATCTCTATCTACGAAAGCTTGCGCAGCGAGGAGCCCGACTTACGCGAAAACGCGTTGGAGTACCTGGACAACCTGCTGGATGCAGGATCTAAAAAAGTGCTCATTCCCATTGTCGAAATCACCGTTTTAGAATCTATTACCGCAGCGGCTATCCGGGAGCTCAAGCTAGAGCTGCCCAACGAAGCAGAAAGTTTTCGCCTACTCATGGCCGCAGGCGATGAGGAAATTGCCCAGGCGGTCAGGGAGCTACAAGGTTTGCTATAAGCACCGGGCGTCCCTATTTCGTCGCCCTCACCAGCTGGTCGATTCTACCGGCCAGTAGATTGTGGTCGTTGTTGGAGTTTTTGCGCAGCACATTACTCATGAGTGCGACTAGGTAAGTCGTACCGTCGGGATGCTCAATGATTGCCACCGAGTTCATAAAGTTTTCTACATTTCCCTGGTATTTGCCGCAATTGGGCATGGTTTCCCGGTTGCATTTGTACAAGCTGCCCGATTTGAAATAGACGGCGGCATCTTTCAGTTGGGCGTTGGCGGCGTAGCGTATCCGGCGGTCGGTCATGTACATCAGGCGTTTGATTTCCAGACTGGACACGGCGTCAATGAGGCGTCCACTTTCCAGGGCAACCATCCACTTCATCAACCCCTGGGGGGTACCAATGCTGCCTTCCTTGCCAGGGATGTAAGCGGTTGCTCCACGGGTAAACAACTGCCCCAGCCGCCACTCTTCGTGGGTAATGCCCAGGGTACGTAAGGGTTCGTTGACGACTGATACCGCAATAGCTGACAATTCCGGTTTGGGCGTGGTGCGAAAATAATTTTCTGCTTCCTGTTCGGTCAGGGTGAGGTAGGCTTGTCCAAAGACCCGCATGAGAATAGCTTCCCGCCAGACGACACTGGCGGCTCCATTGTTGCTGACGGAGAGCATGTGGTCGGCCCACTCGTAGAGGGAGAAGACATCGTTCTGGTTGACCTGCCGTTTGAAAAATTTCAAGGTCTCGGGGTCAAAAAAAGGAACGGTATGTTCATCCGTTAAAGCCCAGGTTCCGGCCCTTACCATCCGGGTTTTGAGCAGGTTGCGCCGTTGTTCGAAGGAATCGGGAAAGAGGTTCTCCAATTCGCAGAACAAACCACTGATGACGGCCAGTTTGCCCACACTGCCGGGCTGAAAACCGCGCAATTCCTGGCGTTGGGCGTAGCGAATAGGTCGGCCGGGGGTAATATCCATTAAGGCCAACGAGTAACTTTCGTTCAAATTGGGAAACAGGCGCAGGAAGGTTTGCTGGAAATCGGAATCCGGCGCAGGTAGCGTGAGCAGGCTATCCGCTTTTGCGGTGCCCGCCAGGTTGAGTTTGATCTCGTCGATGGAGCGCAAGGCACCGGGGAGGAGTGGCGTATCTTTGATTTCTCCCTTTTGGATCATTTCAAGCCTGAGTATCCGGCGTATTCCAGAGATCAGGTAACCGTCAATGGGGTAGGCCAGGATATCTGATACCGTCAGCAGGCTCAATAACAACAACCCACTGATGGCATAGCTGCGAAGCTTATTCATACTGTTTTTCTTTTATTTGCGTAATGGATCATCCAGTTGAATTGCTTGCTTCAAAGGGACAGGGGGAGATATTTTTTCCAGGTAAGCTGATCCTGCCGCTTTTTTATTTTCCACAAAAGGCCGAATTTGGAAGAGCCACAACTTGTTGTCTTTGAAACCCAATTCCACGTCGAAGGGGCCCGGAAAACCACCTTCGGCTGCGGGCACTTCTTTCTGAATGCTGATGGCCATGACCCGCAGGTCGTAGATGTTCCAGTCGGTAAGAATAGGGGTTTCAAAAGTGGCGAAAACCTGGCGGGTTCCTCCGGTTACCGGCAACCGACGATAAACGGGTTCGCGGGCTGGTGATAGTAACCGGTTTTCATTATCGTACCGCAAGAGGTAGGATTCAGCAGCCTGGCCATCTACGGCGCCACCGGCTCCCCGGCTGAAGGCAATGGTGAGGTCGCGGGCGTCGCCGTTGGCTACTCCTTTGGTAATGAGGACGCCGGAACAATCGACATCCACGCTAGGGATGATCAGAATAGACGGGAAAACATGCTCGGGGTCATTGAGGTAGCGTTGGCGCCACTTGAAGCTGCGCTCGGTGTAGGGCGACGCCCACACTTCTTTGATGCCGTTGAGGATAGCCGTGCGGTCCAGGACGTTGAAAAGGGTGAGGTTGAGTCCGGCACCGGTAAAATCTTTCAGGTCTTCCATGTTGGTGTCGCTGCGCAGAAAAACGGGAACCTTGCCGAGCGGCTGCCCCAGGATAGCTTTAAACTGGGCCTCCAGATCAGCCACAAAAGCAGGCAGGAGGGTCATTTGTTTAATTGCATCCCGTAGGATGGCCAACTGTCCCAGCGTGTAGGCTTCTACTTCAGGGTCACTTTGGCCGCTGCGTTGCTGGGCTTTGGCCTGCTCGAAAGTTTGTTGCAGGAAAGCCCAGTACGTCACGGTTTGCCCAGGCATGGGAAGATCCATGTGTTCGCGGAAAACACCGAAAGGCAGCACCATTCCATCCACGACCTTGTCGGGGAACATCCGCTTGAGTTGCCCCAGGTTAGCCGCTTTCGGGCCGCAGACTTTGCCGGAAGAAGCACCCGCCAGTTCCCGCAAGTTGACCACCGACCGCTGGTTGAGGTCTATTTTGTTCATCGGTACGGAAATCCGTTCTTCCTGGCGTTCTATTTTGGCAAACAGCGCTTGTTCTTCGGCCGTCATTTTACCCGCGGGTTTCATAATGACACTTCCTTGCGGAGAGACGGCGTAGAACACCTTTTGCCCCGCATAACGCCGGAGCCACTCCATATTTTGTGCCGAAAGGACGGCATTGGGAATACCCAGGTTGCGGGCCAGGAGTTGTACGTGCGACACCATGTTGCCTTCCGTAACCGTCAGGATGCCAGCTACTGGTTTCAAATCGGCAGGCGGACTGAGGAAGATGTAGATTTTATTTTTATCAATCGGCAAATCCTCGGCTACTTCACTCACCACCACCAGTTCGCCCTGCGCGTAGCCGGGATTAAGCCCGCGCACGGTATTGGGGTTGGGGGCGTCCATCAGTTGGTGGTGGTAGGGAGCTACGGTAGCGGCGTAGCGGCCCAGGTCGGCAATGGCCTGCCCCAGTGGGAGCAAAACCGAAGCCCGGATGCGGTCATCGTAGAAGCCATTGGCGAGTGGCTCAAAACCGGCATATTGTTGCACCACATCTTTGTACACGCCGTAAACCATCCCCGAACTCCATTCCACCATGCTCCGCGCCTGATCCAGGAAAAAGAGCAATTCCTCGGTGGTCATGGTGGCTTGCTTGGCCACGGCGAAGGTGGCCAGGAGTTCCTCCCATTCCCAGATTTCCAGGTAGCCGGTACCCATGGCGGCCATGCCCGTGTAGCAGATTTTGTCCATGGCTGCGCGGACGGTTGTGGTTGGCCACTGTTGAATATCGGTAAAGTAGATGTCTTCGAGGGCGTTGGACAGGTCCAGAAGTGCCAGCCGTGCTTTGCGGCTACCAATGGGCACCATGGCGGTGCGGATTTCTGCCAGTAATTCTGCCGTAGCCATGGCCCGTGCAGGTCCGCCGGAAACGGCTTCGAATTGTTCGATATAGTTGTTAAGGGAAGCCCGCACCGCAGCCTCGGCAGGTAGTTTGGGCAAGTATTTGCGCAGGGTGTTCAAGTCTACGGCCTGGTAGACGGTTCGGAGGTCCGTGATCAACTGGTCAAATTGTTGGTTAACACTTGGGCTGAGACTGGATTTGTTGCGGTCGCGAAAAGCAACGACCCGACCCAAATCTCCGGGCTCAGGTTGCCCGTGTATTTTGATCCGCAAGTCCTGAAAGGCAGGATAGGCATCCGAGATCGTTTTGGCAAGCGCCCGAATGCGCTGACGCGTATTGTCATCTCCCTGGTGAGGGACATCTTTGCTGGCTTGCCGAACCAGGAAAAATTGCTTTTCCAGTACCCCTTCCTGGCTCAACAACCACTGGAAGAAGTCGATACCCCAGGCTTCCTCATCCTCCACCTGAATCGCCCCGCGGTAAAACTGGGCTTTGCGCAAAATCCAGCCGTCGTCTATGGAACGGAGGTGTTTTTCCAGTTGGTATTGCTTGATGCGGGAGTTGTATTGCGGGGCATCCCAAAAATCTTCTTTGGGTGTATTGGCCAAAATTTGTCCCAGGTAGAGGTGTTGTTTGTTGCCCATGGTAACCACCTCATCCTTGTAACGCGCGCGCTGAACCCCACCTGGAGTAGGGCAGGATTCCTTGGGCATCACCATGGAGCCGTCCTTACAAAACCAGCGAATGTCCTTGTAGGGGCCACGCGCTTCGTTTTTATAGGTGGCTACCCGCTCCCTGATCACTTCATTGCTAACGGGTTGTCCGAAGGCAATCCCTGCACTCAAACACAAAAAAAAGATAATTCTCATATGGTTTGTTTTCAAAGACGGTATACTCAAAGATAGCTTAACTGGGGCAGGTAGACAATTAATAGAAACAGTTAATCTGACATAAATGTCTTAGTTTAGCCCAACTTAATAAAAGGAATATGCCTGGTCACCAAGCGCATTATACCGTTCGCACCTATGATGTCGATGCCAACAAGCGGATGACGGCTCCCGCGCTGCTGCGCCTGATGAACGAAGCTGCCATGCAGCATGTCATTCAATTAAAGTTGTCGGTATGGGACCTGGAAGCGCACCAGATCAGTTGGGTTTTACTGCGGTTGGACCTGTACATCCAACGACTACCCCTGCTGGGGGAAGAGATTGAAATCGTGACCTATCCCTCGGGCTTCGAGCGGATGTTTACTTACCGCGATTACCGCGTTGTCGATCGCACGGGCTATCCTGTTGCCCAGGCTACCTCTACCTGGATATTGATGCATACCGCTACCCGCCGCCCGGCCCGCCTGCCCGATTGGGTGGTCGAACGCGCGGAACCCCTGTTTGCCGCGCCCGATTTTTTACCGCGCCCGGCCAGTAAGCTAAAGGAATGGAGGTCCACCGAAAATCAGCTGACCACCACGGTAGGCTGGCACGACCTGGATTTTAACTGGCACCTCAATAATTCGCACTACCTGCGCCTTCTCTTGGATGCGCTGCCGCAGGAGCGCCTGGCAACCGGGTTTCCGCAGCGTATTAGCCTACACTACAAAGCCGAAGCCAATTTGGGTGATCTCCTCGTGGCCGAAAGCGGATCAGGGTCGGCTAATTCTTTTCAACACCGCCTCCTGCGGGGCGAAGAAGTGCTGGCAATGGCAGAAACAGCGTGGCGGGATACATTGGCCGCAGTGCTGGCATCCCCAGAAAGGTGATTGCTTTGTTTTATTTCATGACCAAGCTTTGCTAAAGCCAAGCCTGGTTCTAATCATCAAATATGCTGCCACCGTCCGATCTTACGGCCACCCTCCAACTCACCCGTCAAACGATCCGGTTGAGGGAGCCCGGATCTGTTCGCACTTCGGCAGGCCTACTGGAGCTGACCCACACGCCGGTACCGGGTGGGGTAAGGATACAACTGGTCTTCACGCCCGACGGCCCCCAACTGATCGAGGCTTGTTGGTTGGAACAGCCGGTTTCGTTGGCCCCTACGGATCGCATCTTATGCAATGGCTTTCAATCCTGGACGGATAGTCCGCTGCTTTCCCCGGCTGCGGGTATTCCACAGTTGCGGCGCCTGGCCCGGCCATTTATGGGGTATTCCGGCGATTACCATATCCCCTGGATTAGGCGCCAGCGGGGTTACCTGCACAGTTGGAGCTGGACGGAATTGCGCCGTGTTGGGCAGCCGCTGCTGTTCCTCGGTTCCCTAAACGAAAACCAGGCTTATACCTGTTTTCAATGGCAACAGGCCACCGGCTGCCTGCGAATCCAGAGCGATTGTGGTGGGCTTGCGATCCATCAGGCCATGGTGCTGCTGGATTTCCTGGTGTTGTCCGGAACGACGGCGGTGGTTTACGATCGCTGGCAAAGCATGCTCGGGTTACCGCCGCTACGCGCCCAACCTGCACGCGGGTGGACCAGTTGGTACCAGCACTACACCAATATCTCGGCCGACATCATTACGGACAACCTGCAAGCCTATCAGTCGCGCGGGGATGTGCTGGATTTTTTTCAAATAGATGATGGTTTCCAGACGGCCGTGGGCGATTGGTTGTCTGTTCGGCCCAGTTTTCCTGCTGGCATGAAAGCCGTGGCGGACGAGATCAGGCAGGCGGGTTTTGCGCCTGGCCTCTGGCTGGCACCCTGCGTGGCCGACAAGCGGAGTCGGTTGTTGGCCGAACACCCCGAATGGCTGCAAAAAAATTCCCGCGGGAAACCACTCAGGGTAGGGCTCAATCCCTTGTGGGGCGGTTGGTTCTACGCGTTGGACACCCAGCATCCCGGCTGGCGGGATAATATGCGGGCGGTTTTTACGACGGTCATTCAGGAGTGGGGTTTCGAAATGCTCAAGCTGGATTTCCTGTATGCCGCTGCGATTTTTCCCACCGCCACCCAAACTCGCGCACAACTGATGCGGGAAACCCTCCTGTTCCTCCGGGAAATTTCGGGTGAGGCTTACCTCCTGGGCTGTGGTACTCCCCTGGCGCCGGGTTTCGGCATTTTCGACTATTGCCGCATTGGTGCGGATATTCACCTGCAGTGGGAACATCAGTTATTGCGCTGGTTGCGGCACCGCGAGCGGGTGTCTACCCACGTAGCGCTGCGCACAACCATTGGGCGCTGGCCCCTGGCGGGACGGGTTTGGCGCAACGATCCCGATGTTTATTTGCTGCGCGATGAAAACAGCCAGCTCACCTTCAGCGAACGCAGCCTGGTGCACCGCCTGAACACCTTGCTGGGGGAAGTGCTTTTTACTTCGGACAACGTCAGTACCTACGGGGATTGGCAAAACCAGGAATTAGCCTGGCAACGGGAATGGCTGTCGACACAAGTCCAGGAAATAACACCAACCGGCGAAGGCATTTTTATTATTGTGACCGCAAAGGGAAATTTCCAGGTTACCCTGGAGACGGATCACGCGCTTGTTTTTTTGCCGATCCCTTAGCGTTCTCTCCAGACTTCCTGCCCTTCGGGGTCAAGATAAGACCATTTGCCGCTTTTCTCCACCTGCGCCAAACCAGCCCGAAAAGCTTGTGCCCGGTCATACTGACAGGGAATGACCAATTCACCAGCAGTGTTGAGGTAACCCCACTGGCCATTTTCCTTTACGGCCGCCAGGCCTTCCTGAAACCCGCCGCACTGGCTGAATCGGTGCGGAATGACCAATTCTCCCTGACGGTCGATGAAGCCGTATTTCTTGCCATCGCTGACCACGGCTAAACCCGACTGGAAGGCCTGTGCTTCTACGTGGCTGGGTGGTACCTGCCACTCGCCCGCCGTATTGAGATACCCCCAGAAGTCATTCAGGTTGACGGCGGCTAATCCCTCCACAAATTGAGGCGACAGCTCTGGCGACCACCGCCACCGGGCCGGGCTGATGAATTCGCCATCGCGGTTGAGCAGGCCCCAGCGACCATCCTCGACGTATACCCCGACCTGGTCCATCCAGGGGAGGGTCAGGTCAAATTCCGGATCGACGATCCACTGACCGGATTTGTCGATGTAGCCAAACTGGTTGCTCAATTTGGCGGGCGCCCGACCGTGCAAAAAGGAGGCTACCAGGTCGTAATTGAAGTCGATAGCAATGGCTCCCGCAGGGTCGATGAAACCGTACAAGTCGTCTTGTTTGACGGCGGCCAGGCCATCACTAAAATCATTCGCTACCTGGTATTCGCAGGCAATAGCCATGCGACCTTTGGTGTCGATAAAGCCCCAGCGTTGTGCCAGTTGGACCCGTGCCCGTTCCGATTCAAAAGGAAATATCCGCCGGAAAAGGTGGCGCAGCAAGGGTCGCCCCAGCCAGTCGAGCGGCACCCAATGGTCGATCAATTCTACCAGGGCCAGCTTATTGTGAAAATCCTCTACCGCCAGGTACTGGGGTTCGATCACGATTTCAGCCGTTTCGTTCATAAAACCGAAACGGCCTTGGTCGCGAATGATGTAGCGGTGTTGGTCCATGTCTTAACGAGCTTTGTCTTTTGGGGGTAAGAGCCGACAAGATAACCAGCATTGGCTATATTTACCCAAAATTAAGGGTTATGCAAGTAAAAGAGTTGTGGATCTATCCCGTAAAATCACTGGCCGGGCAATCCCTTGCGGCAGCCACGTTGGCACCTGAGGGGTTTGTCGACGATCGCCGCTGGATGCTCATCGATGAGACTGGCCGGTTTATTTCCCAACGCGAACACGCTCACCTGGCTCATTGGCAAGCTGGGGTAGCAGGCGATGAGCTTGTTTTAGAAAATTTAGCAACCGGTGCGCGCCTGGCTATTCCTGCGGCCCGGGCCAACAACGGCCCCCCGGTGCAAGTGGTGGTTTGGGATGACACCTTCCTGGCCCGCCTGGTGACGAGCGTATCTCCGGCAACCCTGTCGGCGGCGCTGGGCTTGTCTTGTCGCCTGGTGTATTTGTCCGAAGACAGCCATCGCCCGGTAGATCCGCGCTACGCCAAACCGGGGGAGGAGGTCAGTTTTGCGGATGGCTACCCCTACCTTTTTACCAATGTAGCGTCGTTGGACCTGCTTAATCAACGCTTCGGAAAAACGCTAAGTATGAACCGTTTTCGCGCCAATGTGGTGGTGGAAAGTTCCGTGCCTTTCGCAGAAGATGAATGGATCCAGGTGGACATTGGCTCCGCAACTTTTCGGATGACCAAACCCTGCGCCCGCTGCGTGGTGGTTACCATTGATCCGACCACGGCGGAGAAAGACCCTGACGTATTTGCGGCCCTGGCTGCATTTCGCACCCAGGGCCGCAAAGTCCTTTTTGGCATGAACGCCTGCTGGGAAGGGCAGGGCCATCCGGTCATCAGGGTGGGGGAGGTGCTGGTCGCGAAGTGACGTTAAAACGTAAAGATGCGTTTTTACAGGTTATCGGTTCTGCCCCACTTTTACACCTTTTCCCCTTTCCCACTTCTCCTATATGCTCATCGGCACATCCATCAACAGTACCCGGGCGTCCGTCGTTGCCTGGATGTCGATGGATTCGGTGTCCCAGATGCCGAAACCGTCGCGCTTACCAAGTGGCTGTCCGGCAATGTTTACGGATCCTTCCAAAACAAAGACGTAGACGCCGTTGCCGTTTTTTTTGATTTGGTACGTTCCCTGGTAATCGGCATCCAGTTCCCCAATGTGGAACCAGGCATCCTGGTGAACCCACACCCCCGCATCGTTCGGGTCGGGAGAGAGGACCTGCTGGAACTGGTTTTTCGGGGCGTTTTCCGGCAGGGTAATCTGGTCGTAACGCGGGGTCACGCCCTTTTCGCGGGGAAACATCCAAATTTGCAGGAAGCGTACCTCCTCCTTGGTATCCTTGTTTTTTTCGCTGTGAAAAACGCCCGTTCCGGCGCTCATCACCTGCACGTCGCCTTGTTTAATGACGGCGGTGTTGCCCATGCTGTCCTGGTGTTCGAGGGCACCGGCCAGGGGGATGGAGATGATTTCCATGTTGTCGTGCGGATGGCGGCCAAAGCCACTGCCACCGGCCACGACGTCGTCGTTCAGCACCCGCAGTACCCCAAAATGGGTGCGCTCCGGATTGTAATAATTCGCAAAGCTGAAGGTATGGTGACTATCGAGCCAGCCGTGGTTGGCGTGGCCACGGGTGGCTGCCTGGTGCAATACGGTTTTCATGGTCTTTACTTCTTTATTGGGTAAATGATTGAAGCCAACTTGCTGCATCAACTGATCGTAGGTCGACTTACTGGCTTTGGTGGCTTGGGCACCCAGGGTAAGGCCGGCGGCTCCGAGGATGCCCTGCCGAAGGAATTGCTTGCGCTTCATGTGGCTTTTTTTTGATTACTACAAAGATCATGGAAAAAAGGAAGAGCGACCATGTGGAAATGGCGGCTAAGCATGTGAAATTTACGGCTGGGCACTATCCTCGGAATTCTGATGGGGATTGGCCGGTACATTTTTTAAAAAAAGCACTAAAGTAGAGTGGGTCATTGAAGCCCAGGTTATACCCAATTTCTTTGATGCTCAACTGGGAGTACCGCAACTCCCGCTTCGCATTGAGGATGAGTTTTTCTTGAATAACCTCTTTGGCGGTTTGCCCAATCAACGTCTTTACGACCTGGTTGAGGTGTTTGGCAGAAATGTGCAACTGGTGCGCGTAATCCTGCACCTGGTGGTAAGTTTGAAAATGCTCAGCTACCAGCTTTTTAAACGCTCGCAACAAGTAATGGCTACTCTGGTCACTAGCCATATCGGGCGGTGGCAACTCACACTGGCCATGGCAATAGATAAGGAATAACTTCAAATAAGCGGACATAGCCGCCAGCCGGTAGGGCAAGGTAGATTCGTAGGTCTGCCGTAAAAAATGGAGTAGAGTGTCGCTTTGTGCGGCCAGGTCCGTCGGTAATAAAATGGGTGGTCGTTCGTCGAAATGACCGAAGAGGTTCATTTCGGTGATGAAATCTTCGTTGATGTGATTAAGTTGCAGAAACCGGGGAGAGAACGTGATGACCCAACCCTGTGGTCGTTCGGCAGGCATAACCTGGTGTACCTGGCGGGGAGATACAAAGAAGACGGCATCTTTGGCAAAAGGGTAGGAGGTGAAATCGACCAGGTGTGCTCCTGTCCCCTCTTGTACCCAAATTACCGTGTAGTAGTCGTGCCCATGGGGTGCATCGACAGCCCCGTGTGCCTGATCGTAGATCTCCTCCATCCGTTGGATGTTGAAGGTGCTGGCAGCTGGTCTTACCGAAAGGGGGGTAGCCATGTGAAGGTACAGGGTAAAAATAAGGCCACCGGGTCGGCAAGGCCATTTTAGCAAGCCTTGCCAACGCGGTGGCCGTAAATGAATGGTTATTGTTATTAAGGCTTCGTCACCTTATTAGGCTTAGGCATCTGGATCAAATCCACCGGGCTTTCCTTGATCAAAGCATTCAACTTGGGTAATTCCTGGTTCATAATCCGATTGAAATCTGCTAATTCCTCATCGACCAGGGTGGCCAGTTCGTCTTTTACCACGTAGGCCGACGCCGTGGGGCGGAAATCACCGATGCCTACCAGGCTGTTCAAATGAGCCAGTTTGTTGGTGAGGCGAATGGGGAAGTTCAGGGGATCCTGGCCACTGCGGTTTTTGGTTTGGTAGAGGGTCTCCTCCACCTCGGTCAGGCTCTTGGTCACCAGTTTGGCTTGGATCCGCAGCGCTTCGTACTGGTCTCCTTCTGGCAGCCGATCCACGAAAGCCGTCACTTGCTTTTTGATGTCGCGGAGATCGATAATAGCCTGGTGGGCTTCGCTCACTTTGTCTTGTACGGCTTTCATGAAGGCAAATTGAGCGTCCAGGTCTGCCTGGTTGCTCTCGGCCCGGGGATCGGGGAGGATCTTAAACGTTTGGCTTTGGGTTTTGTCGCCTACACTTAAGCGGGCCTCGTAATTGCCAGGGCTCGCCTTGGGGCCACCCACGCCTGCCCACCACAGGATCATGCCGTCAAAATCTACCCCGTCGGGGTACCGCAAATTCCAGTTGAAGGTGTTGCCTTCTTTCTTGAATTCCAGCTTTTCGTCTTTCTCTTTGGCATCCGAAGCGAAAGTCCGGATCAGGGTGCCATCTTCTTCGTAGAGGGCCAGGCTGACGGGGACGGAGTCGGCCGGCATTTCATTGATGTTAAAGTAGAAGTTTACGCCACCGGGGTGGTTGGTACCCGCGGTCTTACTGGGCCGTCCCTGGCTACCCCCCATCCGATAAGCATCAAGCGGATCAAACAGGTAAAAAGCGCTCGCCGTAGCTTCCTTGGAGAGCTGGTGCAAGACGGTCAGGTCGTCGATGATCCAAAAACTGCGACCCTGGGTAGCCGCGATCAGGTTGTTGTCTTTAATGGCCAGGTCGGTGATGGGCACCATAGGGAGGTTCAGTTGGAACGGCTGCCAATTAGCGCCATCGTTGAAGCTGATGTACATCCCCGACTCCGTGCCGGCGTATAACAACCCTTTGCGCACCGGATCGGCGCGCAGTACCCGGGTGAAGTGCTGTTTGTCAATCCCGTTGGTGATCAACTTCCAGGTGGCGCCGTAATCACTGGTGTGGTAAAGGTAGGGGGTGTAGTCGCCCAGTTTGTAGCGGGTGCCCGCTACGTAGGCACCGCCCGGTTGGAAAGGATCGATGTCGATGCTGTTGAACATCATCCACTCGGGCATACCTTTGGGGGTGACGTTGGCCCATTTTTTTCCACCATCACGGGTGACGTGTAGCAGTCCATCATCAGACCCTACCCAGATCACGCCTTCTTCCTGGGGTGACTCCGCCGCGGTAAAGATGGTGCAGTAGTATTCGACGCTGGTATTGTCCTGGGTAATGGGGCCACCGGATGAAACCAGCCTGGTGGAATCATTCCGCGTCAGGTCGGGGCTGATGATTGCCCAGGTCTGGCCACCGTCTTCGGTCACGTGCAACTGGTTGGAACAGGCGTACAGGCGCTTGGGGTTGTGCGGAGAGAAGAAGATGGGGAAGTTCCACTGAAAGCGGTACTTCATCCCTTCGGCCCCGTAGCCCATGGGGTTGTCGGGCCACACGTTGATGGCTTGCTCCTGCTTGGTACGGTGGTTCACGCGGGTAAGATATCCGCCGTAGCTACCTCCGTAAACGACGTCGTTGTCGAGGGGGTCAACGGCGATGTGGGCACTTTCGCCACCAGCCGTCTCTTCCCAGTCGCGCTCGCCGATGGAACGGCCGTCGCTGCGGTGTACGATACGCACCGTGCTGTTGTCCTGTTGCGCGCCGTAAATGCGGTAGGGGAAGTAGTTGTCGGTAGTGACCCGGTAGAACTGAGCGGTGGGTTGGTTTTCGTAGGTACTCCAGTTTTCGCCCGCATCGAAGCTGGTCTGGGCACCGCCGTCATCGGCCATGATCATTCGCTGGTTATCTTCGGGGGCAATCCACAGGTCGTGGTGGTCGCCGTGGGGGGCATTGCTGGATTTGAAAGATACGCCGCCGTCGGTACTTTTGTGGTAGTTGACGTTGACTACGTAGACGATGTCTTCGTCCTGGGTATCGGCATAAATGCGGGAGTAGTACCAGGCACGCTGGCGCAGCGACCGGTCTTCGTTGATTCTTTTCCAGGTTTCGCCCCCGTCATCGGAGCGGTATACGCCCCCTTTGTCATTTTCAATAATGGCCCATACCCGGTCGCTGTTGACGGGTGACACCGTCACGCCACTGATACCCCAGACGCCGCTGGGCAGGCCCTTGTTGGCGGAAATGTTGGTCCAGGTGTCGCCGCTGTCGGTGCTCTTCCAGAGGGCCGAACCTTCGCCGCCACTGTCCAGGCTATAGGGGGTGCGGCGGACGCGCCAGGTGGTGGCGTAGATGATGCGCGGGTTGTTGGGGTCGAGCAGGAGGTCTACGGCACCGGCATCGGCATTGACAAAAAGGACTTTCTCCCAGGTTTGTCCGCCATCTTTGGAGCGAAAAACGCCGCGTTCTTCACTGGATTTGAACAAGTCGCCCAGGGCAGCCACGTACACGAGGTCGGGGTTGCGGGGATGGACCCGGATGCGGGGGATGTGGCGGGCATTCGGCAGTCCAATGTGGCGCCAGTTCTTGCCGGCATCTTCCGTTTTGTAGACGCCGTAGCCGTAAGACACATTGCCGCGTACGGTGACTTCACCGCCACCGACGTAGATGACATTGGGATCCGACTCACTAACGGTAACGGCACCAACGGAGCCACCAAACGAACCGTCGGAGATATTGGCCCAGGTCTGGCCACCGTCGGTGGTGCGCCAAACGCCACCGCCAGCGGCGCCAAAATAGAAGAGGTTGGGTTTGCCGGGCACGCCGGTTACGGCAGCGGAACGCCCTCCCCGGTAAGGGCCAATGGAGCGCCATTCCAGGCTGTTGTAGCTTGTTTCAGCAAAATTCTGTGTCTTTCCCTCGGGGATCAAAATGGCCAGGCCGAGAAGGGCTAAGGCTAAGGATAAGTACTTGCGCATTTTTTTATTAAGTTAGTCCAGGTTGCGATATTGCCAGGAGGTGAATGTGTTGCGGGCTAAGTTAAGAAAGTTGCTCATTTACGGGGCTATTTTGGGGTCAAATATTGGTGTATTTGGTAATGCCGCCGTTTATCTAGGTAAGATTATTTACTTTTGTGGGCCAAAGAAAAAGGCTGCTTTTTCAAGTGAAATCAACGTTAAAGACGAACAATATGACCAAAACGGCGCTACGCCGTTTCCCGGCGGAATGGGAACCCCAATCCATGGTGCAATTTACTTTTCCCCACGCGGACAGCGACTGGGGGCCCATGCTGGACGAAGTGCTACCTTGTTTCGTGGCTTGTGTGGAAGCGGTGAGTCGTTTTGAACACGTATTGGTGGTGGCCCGCAACCGCGCCACGACAATGGCGTTGCTGCAGGAAATTCCCGCAGACCGCCTCACGGTGGTGGCCTGCCCCAGCAATGATACCTGGGCGCGCGATCACGGTGCCATTACGGTTTATTCCGATGGGAAGCCACTGTTGCTGGATTTTGTGTTCAACGGCTGGGGCCTGAAATTTGCGGCCAATAAAGACAACCTTATCACCAAAGCGCTACACACCTGGGGGATATTTGGCCAGGTACCGCTGGAGCATGGTGGGATGGTACTGGAAGGCGGTGCCCTGGAAACAGACGGAACTGGAACGCTGCTGACCACCAGCGAATGTTTGCTGTCGCCCAACCGCAACCCTCACCTGTCTGCCGGGGAGGTAGAAGAGGTCCTGAAAGCACGTTTGGGTATAGACCGGGTGCTGTGGCTGGATAACGGCTACCTGGCTGGCGATGATACGGATTCTCATATTGATACCCTCGCACGTTTTTGTGCGGTGGATACCATTGCCTACGTCAAATGCCCGGACGAAGAAGATGAGCACTACACCGAGTTGCAGCTCATGGAGCAAGCGTTGACGGAGTTTCGTACGCGCGATGGGCAACCCTACCGCCTCGTACCCTTGCCCTGGCCAACGGCTTGTTTTGCGGCGGACGGGCATCGGTTACCGGCCACCTACGCCAACTTTTTGATCATCAATGGGGCCGTATTGGTCCCCACCTACAACGTTCCGGAAGATGAAGAAGCCTTGCGGGTGATTGGTACCTGTTTTCCCGGGCGGGAGATCATTGGCATTAACTGCCGGACGCTGATTGAGCAACACGGATCGCTGCATTGTATCAGTATGCAGTATTATGGGTAATAAATACCGGGTGTTTGAGTTCCCGGTTTGGCAATGCCGCAGTTGAGGCCAGCCATTGTACGTGGATCCCATCTTCCTATTCGTCAGCAGACACCTTACTACGAGCGCTCAACCCCCAGGCAATAGCACCACCAATCAAATCTACTGCGGCGTGGATAGCAATGAGCAACCACAGGGAGTTGGTGTGGACAAAGACGTAGCCGAACATGATCGCCATGGCCGTTATTTTGACCACCGCATGCCAGCCCTGGTAGAGGTGTACCAGGCCAAAGATGAGGGCAGGCACCAGGATGGCCAGCGTATAGGTCGCTTCTTCGTAGCCGAATAAGCACTGGAAATACCGCACGAAGAAACCCCGGAAAATGAATTCTTCGCAAAAGCCCGCGGTAAGCGCCAGAAAAATGAAGTGGAAGAACTCGTAGGCCGTTTGCGGCAGAAAACTCAATTCCGTTTGGATATTTTCAGCCGTGGGGTCTCGTTTTACCTGGCGGCTCACTTCCAGAAAAGTGTCGGCTACGTAGAGCAACATAAAGGCCAGCGTAACGACCAGCGGCCAGCCTGTTGGTACCGACCAGGGCCAATCCAGGCCAATGAGCGCCCAGGGCCGCCCGTTGCCGAACCAAACGCCTGCGGTAGCCCCTGCCAGCAACCACAACCACAGGTTGTTGCCCCAGTACAACTGTAACTTCATGCGGGTAGTAAAGCGCAGATCAGCGAGTTGGGGCTGCGTGCTGAAGATGGTACGCAAGGGGATCAGAACCCCTACGATAACAAAGAACAAATGATCTGACCAGTGTAATTCCATAGTAATAGTGCTTAACGCCCAAACCTACAAATATACATGTTCACTCTGACATCATCGGGCCTTATTTCCTATAATTAGCCTGGCGGTCTTTTTTATTGGCAGCGTGTTTGCAGGTCGTGGGTTTTTCCTTATTCTTGTGTCTTGACCTAGAAAATAATGTTTACCCAAGCCGTTAGCAAAGAACAAGTAGTAGACGTCGTCTACAACCTGTATGAATTAGAAAAGGAACTGTATTTACCCGATGCTTACGTGGTCACCCGCGACCAGATAGGCTTGTTGGCGCACATCAAGCAGAAGGCCACCGCTGCCACTATTGGTGCTTTCCAACTCGAGCTCAACGAGGTGCGTAAACAGCTTTTTCGAATCATCGACGAACTGCAACCCGATGCCATTGCCAGGCATTTCCACCAGGGAAAGCGCAAGCCACCGGCACTGGAATCGATGCTGGAGGACCGGGAGGTCTTCAAGGCTATTCAGCACTTCGTCCACCGCCGTTTGGATACCATGCTCCGGCTCATTGTCAAGCATGAGCTGCCACTGAGTTGGCAAGTCGATCGGCGGGGGCTGGTCATGGATTTTGTGGTTGCGACAGCCCCCCATCCCCTGGAGCCCCAATTGTATTTTCACAAAACGGATGATTCTGTCCAGTACCGGCTACGGTTATTTGAAGATGGCCAGGAATGGGATGTTCGCAGCAAGGAGGTCGTGGCCATCACCAACCTGCCTACGGGTTGGATTTGTGCAGATTTGCGACTTTATCAACTCAACCATATCAACGGTTTCCTGGTCAAGCCCTTTAGGCACCGGGACGAGGTGACGATTCCCGCCGCGTCGGTCAATGCTTACTTCCGGACGTTCATTATGAAAATTGTCAATAAGGTGGAAGTGGAGGCCGAAGGATTTGAAGTGGTCCAGTACGATTCCCTCCAGGCCTGTACCCTCGAACCCGTTCAACATCTTTTTGAAAACCGCTGGCTGTTGGCGGTAAAAATGCAATACCAGGGGAGTTTTTTCGGCTGGAACGAAAGCCGGCAGCGCCGTACGTCGCTGGAAATAAAAGAAGATGAAGTGCGCATCCTACAGGTACGGCGTGACCAGGCGGCCGAAGTCAGCTACCTGGAAGTACTAAAAAAATTCCCCCTGCAGCAAACTGAAAGCCTGAGCCATTTCGAATTGACCACGGCGGCCGACAATCCTTTTGCCTTACTGGAATGGTTGGCTAATAATCGAGATGCCCTGGAAACGGCGGGTTTCACCATCGATTCTCCCGAGGTGGACAACAGGTCGCTCCAGCTGCACCTACCTCGTATTACCCTGGAAGTGGGTACGGGTTCCGATTGGTTCGACCTCAAAGGTGAAATAGTAGTGGGAGCACACCGCTTCCCTTTTCTGGCGCTGGCCAAGTACATTCGGGAAAACAACCGCTTTTACCCCTTACCCGATGGCAGTTGCTTTTTGATTCCAGAAGAATGGATGGCGCGGTACAAGCAACTCGTCGATTTTGGCAAGAAAGAGGGACAAACCCTGCGCATTACCAAGAGCCAGTATACCCTCCTGGAAGTGCTTGACCTTCCCCAGCCAGCAGAACTAGAAGCGGATCAGCTTCCTGAATACGTACCTTCTCCACTGTTGAAAGCACAACTGAGACCTTACCAGCTCGAGGGGATACGCTGGCTGGTCAATCTCTACCACCAGGAACTGGGCGGCTGCCTGGCCGATGACATGGGCCTGGGGAAAACCCTGCAAACCATTGCCATGTTGCTGTACGCCAAGGAACAGCGGGCCAAAAAGCGACAAGGTGAAAAAGAAACAGGGCCAAATTTGACCACCGGCAACCAACTGGGTTTGTTTGCCCCTGCGGAAGATGAAGCTTTCCTGCAGCCACTGAATACCCTGATTGTCCTGCCCTCGTCGCTGGTCTTCAACTGGGAAAGCGAGCTCAAAAAATTCGTGCCAACTTTATCGGTCTATCAGCATTTTGGCCCCAAACGGCATAAAGATCCGCGCCTGCTGGCCCGGTTCGATGTTATTCTAACGACTTATCAAACGGCCCTGCGCGATGTGGACCTTTTGCAGAAGATAGACTTTGAGTACATTATTTTGGACGAAAGCCAACAAATAAAAAACCGCGAGAGCAAGGTCTTTAAAGCATTAAATAATTTGCAGGCCAACCACAAACTTTCTTTAAGTGGAACGCCTATCGAAAACTCACTCAGCGACTTATGGGCTCAGATGCAATTCATCAATGAGGGGCTGCTGGGCAGTTTCAACTTCTTTCGCAACGAGTTCATCCTCCCCATTGAACGCGGGCAGGATGAAGAGAAAAAGGACAAATTGCGCAAGCTGGTAAAGCCCTACCTCTTGCGTCGGACCAAAGAAGAGGTCGCCAAAGATTTGCCCCCGTTGAGCACCCACGTCTTTTATACCGAAATGACGACGGAGCAGCGCAAGGTCTACGAAAGAGAAAAATCGTCGGCCCGGAATTACCTGTTGGACAATTTCAATTCCAATAATTCGCAATATCGGATGTTGGTGGTGCAAACGCTGACTAAACTGCGGCAACTGGTGAACCACCCGGTACTGGTCAACCCGGACTACGACAAGGGTAGCGGCAAGTACCAGGACATTTTGGAGCAGTGGGAGGTTATCCAACGCAGTGGCCACAAAGTGTTGTTGTTCAGTTCTTTTGTCAAGCACCTCGAGCTGTTCCGCCAAGAACTGGAACGTCGGGGGGCACCCTATGCCTGGCTAACCGGCGACCTTACCCAGGCCAAACGCAAGGCGGCGATTCAAAGCTTTCAGGAAGACCCCGCCGTGCAGTCGTTCCTGATATCCATTAAAACAGGCGGTACGGGACTCAATCTGACGGCTGCCGACTACGTCTTCATCCTCGATCCGTGGTGGAATCCCACCACGGAGCAACAGGCTATTGCCCGTGCCCACCGCATTGGGCAAAAAAACAATGTGATTGCGCTCAAGTTTATCACCAAAGACAGTATTGAGGAAAAAATTCTGAAGCTGCAAGACCGCAAGTTGCAGTTGGCCGAAGACATCCTGGGAGCAGGTGGAAAACTAGCATTGGATCGGGGAGATATTGAGTTTTTACTGAGCTAAACGGCGTAGATCAAGCTATTTCCTGTTAGGTTGAATATCCTTTAATCGCTGCAACAAGCCCAAGTAAGTTGTTGCGTTTGAGTAAAAAATAAAATTTTATGCGGTAAGCCGCATCCGATGTGCTATTTTCGTTATAGTTTTAACGTGATCATAATCCCTGTGCGTCTATCCTCAGCGCTCCCCAAGCCAAGTCAGAAAAAAAAGGAAAATCATTTATTAATTAAAACAATTCTAGTATGAAAATTTGCCTTACCCGAGCCAGTTTTACACTGGTAACCTTACTGATGCTGGCAGCACCTGCTATGGCCCAGTACATGGTGAAGGGTAGTGTTAAAGACGCATTTGGAGAACCCCTGATCGGTGTTTCCATTTTAGTCAAAGGCACTACGACCGGTACCGTTTCCGATTTTGACGGTAATTTTGAATTGAACGTTCCTGCAGCGGGCGAGAACATCGCTATTTTTTCCTACACCGGTTTTAAAACCGAGGAAGTAGCGGTGGAATCCAACATGGGTCAATTGGATGTCGTCATGGCCGAAGACATTGCCCGTCTAGACGAAGTCGTCGTGACGGGTTTGGCTTCCGGTGTGAAACGCTCCAACTCTGGTAATGCCGTAGCTACCATCAGTGCGTCAGAACTCATGGGAAATACGACTCCCCAAACCGTAGACAATGCGCTTTACGGAAAACTGACGGGTGTAAATATCAATGCCAACGGCGGTTCACCCGGTGGTGGTGTGAGCGTACAAATGCGGGGTATCTCTACCTTGGGCGCTGGTTCCAGCCAACCGCTTTATATCATCGACGGTGTTTACGTCAACAACAGCTCTATCCGCAACGGGCGCAGCCAGGTGAGCGGTGCCACCGGTGGCCAGAGTTCTGCCACCCAGGACGATGCGGCCAACCGCATCGCAGACATCAACCCGGAAGACATTGAGCGCATCGAAGTACTGAAAGGTCCTTCCGCCGCAGCCATCTACGGTACCCGTGCCAACGCCGGGGTTATCATTATCACCACCAAGAAAGGGGTGGCGGGCCAGTCACGGGTTAGCTTTAGCCAGGATATTGGTTTTGCCCAGGGGCAAAATTTCCAAAATTTTGACGATTGGGATGTGGCTAAGGTCAACACTTATTTTGGTTCCCAGGCGCAGTTGGATGCGCTTGCTGCCGCTGAAGCCGAAGGCCGGGTAACCAACTGGGAAGATTACTTCTATGGTGAAAAGCCTTTGTTGCTCAACACCCAGTTGAACATCAGCGGTGGTAGCGACAAGACCCAGTTTTACGTGTCTGGTGGTATCCTGTCAGAAGATGGTATTATCAAGAATACGGGCTTTGACCGCTATTCTATCCGGGCTAACGTGGATCACCGCCTCAGCGACCGGATTAAGATCAGCCTGAACTCCAGCTACCTGAAAAGTGACAACGATCGCGGATTTACCGGTAACCAAAACAATACCGGTGGTAGTATTGGCTACGCGCTGGCGTATACGCCTTCCTACGCCAACCTGTTCCCCGATGCCCAGGGCAACTATCCGGACAACCCCTACTTCAACGACAACCCCATTGCCATCCGGGACCTGGGGGTCAACAACCAGCAAGTAGATCGTTTCATCTCGGCCGGTAGTGTCGACATTGACTTGTACCAGTCGGCCAATTCGTTTCTGAAATTCCGCCTCAACGGTGGTATTGACTACCTGAGCGGTAACTCACTGGTTTATTTCCCCGAAGTACTCCAGCACCAGCGTGCCAGTAATAACCCTGGTGATTTGATGCGGGGCCGTCAGGATGACCTGAATACCAACATCCAGGCCTTCCTGAATTACAATACGAACCTGGGTAAGATCAACTCCAACACGAGCGTGGGTGCCATTCGCCTGGACCAGCGGGGAGAATACACCCTGAACCGCGGACGTGGTTTGAGTGGTGGACAGGACAACCTGGGCTGGGCCCAGGTGGTAAGCACCATCAGTCAATTATCCAGCACCGTGACCGATATTGGTTACGTGGTACAGGAAGACCTGAACTGGGAGGATAAGATCGTTATTTCTGCTGGTTTGCGTCTCGACAAATCAACGCTGAACTACAAGCAGGACGATTTTTATTCCTTTGCTAAGTTGTCGGGTGCCTTTAACATCCACAACTTTGATTTTTGGAAGATCGATGCCGTCAGCCAGTTGAAACTGCGGGCAGCGTTTGGTCAGACGGGTGGCTTACCCACCTTCGGAACGACCTTTGAATCCCTGACGCCACAATTGATCGGCGGCCAGCTGGGTGGCCAGGTAGGTACCCGCGGGGTAGATCCTAACCTGGTACCAGAAACCGCTCAGGAAATTGAGTTGGGTATCGACCTGGGCTTGTGGCGCGACAACCTGGTGTTGGAGGCTACTTACTACATCAAAGGGGTGAATGACCTGATCCTGGACCAGGTGCCCGCAGAGTCTACCGGTATTTTGGCTATTGCTACCAATGCTGCTGACCTGGAGAATAAGGGCCTCGAACTGGCCTTGAGCCTGCATCCGGTGCGCCGGCAGAACTTCGACTGGTTCACCCGGTTGATGTACTGGGACAACAGGTCCGAAATTACCCGCCTGGACATCCCCGCCTTTACGCAGGGCGGTTTTGGCCCTTCACTGGGTACTTATTTGTTGGCTAAAGGTTATTCCCCTACGACCATCGTAGGTACACCTGCTGGCCTGACTACCCCTGCCGGTGGCTTTACGGTGTACGGTGATCGTCAGCCGAATTTTACCATGTCTTGGTTCAACAGTTTCAAGATTTTCAAAAACCTGGATCTGACCCTCGTGACCCAGTACCAGGATGGTGGTAATGCCATCAACCTGTCGGCACTGTTGTGGGACGATGGTGGTACTTCACCCAACTGGGACAACGATGCCAATGGCAACGAACAGCCCGATGGACTGGATCGCCTGCTGGCCTGGGCGGTGGATGGAAATACCAGCGTTTATATTGAAGAAACGAGTTACCTGAAACTCCGGGAAGCAGGTTTGTATTATACCTTTCCCCGTGACCTGGGCTTTGTTAACCGCCTGAAATTGGGTGTTTCTGCCAATAACGTGTTGTTGTGGACCAACTACGGCGGCTATGATCCGGAAGTCAGTAATTTTGGTACGCAAGCGGTTACGGGTAACATTGATGTAACGCCTTATCCATCCGCTCGTCGGTTGTTCTTCCACTTGAAAGCTGAGTTTTAATTCCCCAATAAAAAAAACAATCATCATGCGAATTATCATGCATAAATTAATAATAGGTCTCACCCTGGTCGGCTTCTTTGCCTTTACGGCTTGTGAAGTAGACGTGGTCAATGATCCGAACAATCCTTCCCTCGGGTCGGTAACGGCCAATGCCAGTAAAGCAGAAATGCAGGTGTTGATGACCGGCCTGGAGGCCCGCCATCGGGGCTACGTAGGGAATGCGGCCCAAATGTTTGGTTGCTTTGGTCGCGAGGGCTATGCCTTTTTTGGTTCTGACCCGCGCTTCCTGAACGACTGGCTCGGGCAGGGCGGTAATGCCGAAACCTACCCCGATTTTTTTGCTTCGGATGGTACTTATGTGGACCCCTACCTGGCGGTCAAACAAGCCAATATTGTTGTTCAGGCGGCAACCAACAGTAGCAACCTGACCACCGAGGAAGCTTTCGGTTATACCGGCTTTGCCAAAACGATCAAAGGATTTCAATTGCTTTGGCCATTGATGCAACAGTACCAGAACGGTATTCGGGTGGATGTGGAGCAGCCCCTTAACCCGGGCCCAACACTGGCTTTCAACGAGGCACTGGCTGCTATTCGGGGCATCCTCAATGAAGGGCAGACCGACCTGGAAAAGGCTGGCAATTCATTTGCCTTTACGACGACGGCCGGGTTTGCCGGTTTTGATACCCCTGCGGGAATGATCAAAGTGAACCGTGCTATCGCTGCCCGGGTTGCCCTTTACGCCGGTGATTACCCCGGTGCTTTAACGGCCCTGAACGCATCGTTTATGAACCTGGCTGCCAGCTCGCCTGCTGACCTCAACGTAGGTCCGGCACACGTTTACGGCAATGCGCCCGACGAAAACAACCCCTTGTTCTACCCACTGGATGCACCTACCTCAACCATCTATTGCGTGCACCCCGGACTGATCGAAGATGCCCTGCCTAACGACGGACGGGTAGCGGCCAAGTTTGCCCGCCGGGTGAACAACCCGATCACGGATGCCAGCCTGGTTAACACGGCTACCGGCATGCCGATCGTGGGCGCCTACCAGGACGGCCGTTGGGCAACCAACATTTCCCCCATTCCTTTCATCCGCAACGAGGAATTGATCCTCATCTACGCGGAAGCTCAGGCTCGTCAGGGAGGTGATGCCGAAACCGCCATCAACACCATCCGCAACATCTGGGGCGTTGGCAACTACACCGGTGGAACCAGCACGGATGAACTGATCGATGAGATTTTGTTCCAACGCCGCTACTCGCTCTGGCTCGAAGGCCACCGCTGGGTAGATATGCGTCGACTGGGTAAATTGGGTGAAATCGATACCCGGGAAGGTGGTACCATCTACACCCAGGTCGCACGTCGCGTAAGCGAAATTGCCTGGGACGAAGGATAGATTTTCTTAAAATAAAATGATTTCAATCAGGCATTCTCTCCAGTAGGGGGGAATGCCTGTTTTTTGTGCGCCCAGCATGGGCGCAGACTCGGCGGTGCAAGTCCGCTATACGCTTGGC
>PZPC01000086.1 GCA_003045895.1 Bacteroidota bacterium | reverse complement strand
AAGACGTGGCAGGCAACGCTGAAGACGTGGCAGGCAACGCTGAAGACGTGGCAGGTGCGAGAACCAACTCGAAAATCGAAAGACTGCAAAGTCGGAAGAGATAGAGCCCACAAAAAAAGGAGGCTTTCCACCGAAAGCCTCCTTCAAAAGGGTATAATTTTTTTGGTGCAGCGTTCTTATATGCCAGCGATCTCCCGCACCTTGGGGGCCGCCATTTTTACGGCATCACTAACGCCAGCTTCGTACTTTTGGAAGTTGGTAATAAACGACTGGGCCAGTTTATTGGCCTGGGTGTAGAAAGCCTCGTCGTTGTGCCACGATGCGCGGGGGCTGAGTACCTCGTCGGGTACACCGGGGCAGGTGAGCGGGTGGCGAATACCAAAGATGGTGTGGGTAGTGAACTTCACTTTGTCCAGTTCGCCGGTCAGGGCCGCGGTGATAACGGCCCGCGTATACTTGAGGCTGATACGGCTACCGATGCCGTAGGGGCCATTGGCCCAACCGGTGTTGACGAGCCAAACCTTTACGTCGTGTTTTTTCATTTTCTGGCTCAGCATCTCGGCGTACTTGCCGGGGTGTAGCGGTAGAAACGGGGCGCCGAAGCCCGCCGAAAAGCTGGGCAGGGGGTCGGTGATGCCTTCTTCTGTACCCGCCACCTTGGCCGTGTAGCCAGAAATGAAAAAGTAGGCAGCTTGCTCGGGTGAGAGCTGGGCGACGGGGGGCAAGACGCCAAAAGCATCGCAGGTGAGGAAAAAGATGTTGCGCGGATGCCCGGCCATCGAGACGTCGAGGGCATTGTCGATGAAATGGATGGGATAGCTCACCCGCGTATTTTCTGTGACGGAGCTGTCGCTGTAGTCGGGGGTACGCGTATGGGGAAAAAAGTTGATATTTTCCAGAATAGCGCCGTGGCGGATGGCCCGGAAGATGTCGGGCTCCTTGTCGGCGGTCAGGTCGATGGTCTTGGCGTAGCAGCCCCCCTCGAAATTGAAGACGCCCTGGTCCGACCAGCCGTGCTCGTCGTCGCCGATGAGTGCGCGCTCCGGATCGGCAGAGAGGGTCGTTTTACCCGTGCCCGAGAGGCCGAAGAAGATGGCCACATCACCGGCGGCGCCTACGTTGGCCGAGCAGTGCATACTGAGTACGTTGCGCTGGTGGGGCAGGATGAAGTTGAGCACCGAGAAAATCCCTTTCTTGATTTCCCCTGTGTAGCCCGTACCGCCAACAATGACACAGCGACGGGTGAAGTTGATAATGGCGAAATTGGTTTGACGCGTGCCGTCCACCTCCGGGTCGGCCAGGAAACCGGGTGCGTTGATGACGGTCCACTCGGGGGTGAAGTTCCGCAACTCGGTGGCGCTGGGGCGCAAAAACATGTTGTAGGCAAATTGGTTGCTCCAGGGGTATTCGTTCACTACCCGTACCTGCAGGCGGTAAGCGGGGTCTGCTCCGGCAAAAGCATCCCGCACGTATACTTCGCGGTCGACGAAGTAAGCGGTAATCTTTTGGTACAACTGGTCGAAACCAGCGGTGGTGAAGGGCAGGTTAATCTTGTTCCAATCTACCGTGTCCTGGGTAATTTTGTCTTTGACAATAAAACGGTCGAGTGGAGAGCGGCCCGTAAATTTGCCGGTCTGCACCACCAGCGCACCCTGGTCCGAGAGGACGGCCTGTTGGTTGCGAATGGCGGCTTCTACCAAAAATTCAGGGCTCTCGTTCCAATAAGCCTGAAGGTAGTTGCTGATGCCCAGGTCTTCTAAACGGGCAACTGGATTTTTGATACCGAATTGGAGCATGTGGTATTGGTTTTAATGGTTAGAAACGGGTTTTGCGCTAAACACAAAGCAAAGGTAGTTGTTTTTCCTTTTTAGAGAAAATTTCTCTAAATGATAATTTTTATCTTAATGTCGTAATTTCTATATTTTTTTGGCGACGAACCAACTGCCAAAACGTAAATTAGCGCTGCTTTTTCAGCAAAAAGATGACTATTATTACCTCAACAAAGTAATTTAACCCAGCAAACTGCAATTTCATGCTCAAGGAGGCGGACATTGTCAAGTTGATTTTTGGTTTAAAGGTCCAGCATTTGCGGCAGGAGGCCGACTTGTCGTACCACCAGTTGTCCGATCGGACAGGGTTGGCGATTTCCTACCTCCACAGCATTGAAAAAGGCAAAAAATACCCCAAGGCCGACAAGATTCTTAGCCTGGCTTCGGCCCTGGACACCGATTACAACTACCTCGTCTCGCTGGAGCCGAGCAAGAAATTGCGCCCGATTGTCGATCTTTTACAGTCGGATTTCCTGAAAATATTTCCCCTGGAAACCTTCGGCATCTCGACCACCAAGTTGATCGAACTGCTCTTGCAGGCCCCCGAAAAGGTGAATGCGTTCATCAGTACGGTGATCAAGATTACCCGCAACTTCAATATGCAGGGCGAAGATTTTTACAAGGCTGCCCTGCGCTCTTACCAGGATTTGCACGACAACTATTTTCCGGAGATTGAAAACGCCGTTCACCAACTGCGGATCGACCAGCAGCTCGGTGCCGTTGCCCAATTGGATACCGCGGCGTTGGAAGCACTGCTGTGGCAGATTTATCAAATCCGCGTAGACCGCCAATACCTCGTCAACCATCCTACCCTCCAGCACCTGCGCTCGGTGTACATCCCCGAGCAGCATACCTTGTACCTGGGCCCTGACCTGAGCCCTGCCCACGAGCGTTTTTTGCTGGGCAAGGAGATTGGTTTTCAAACCCTCCGCCCGCCCGAACGCCCCTACGAAACCCGGATGTTGGAAATCGAATCTTTCGAAAAGCTACTGGCCAATTTCCGGGCCTCCTATTTTTCGGTGGCTTTGCTGCTGCCCGAGGCGGTCATTATCGATTACGTCCGTACGATGCAGCAATGGCGACAATGGCAAGGCGAGGATATGCTCGCCTGGCTGGCTGCGTGCAACGTAACTTCGGAAATGCTCGTCCAGCGATTGGCCAATATTCTGCCGCGTCATTTTGGGGTCAAGCAGTTGTTTTTCCTGCGTTTTTTTACGGGTCCCTCGATGCAGAAATTTATGGTCACCAAGGAAATGCACCTCTCGCAGTTGCACGATCCCCACGCCAATCAGTTGGACGAACACTACTGCCGCCGCTGGATCAGTATTCGCCTCATTCGGCAACTTAAAGCCCAGCAGGGGATGGAAAATGTCAGTGGCCCGATCATTGGTGCGCAAATTTCCCGCTACTGGAACACGCCAAATGCTTATTTTTGTATAACGCTGGCCAAATCTACCCGCGAAAATCAGGAGAACAGCAGCAGCGTGACCATTGGTTTGCTGGTGAATGAACAGTTGCAGGAAACGTTTCCCTTCCTGACCGATCCGGCTATTGTCAGCAAAGATGTCCATACCACCTGCGAGCGTTGTCCTATTCTGGATTGTGGTGCGCGGGCCGTTCCACCAGTCTTTCTGCAGCGTCAGAAGCGCCGTGCCGATATCCGGGGAGCGCTGGCAACTATGCAGAAAAATTTGTCGATTAAGTAACACCTATTAAATAGCAAGCATTAATGAGCAACTACAAAGCGGACGAACAACGCCTTCGGGACCTGGCCACTGGTCAGGAAACCAAGTGGCGGCTGTTTTATGAAGATATGCGCTCACCTTTTCGTTTGTTTTTTTTGAAATACACCGGGCTGGATTCGGCAACGGTCAACGTTTTATACCAGGATGCCGTAGTGGTGTTGCACCGCAAGGTGAGCAACGGAGATTTGGTGGCTCCATTGAAAAGTAGCCTCAAGACCTATTTGTTTGGCGTCGGCAAAATGCTGTACCGCAAGCAAAATGGGCAAATCGCCAAATGGGAAGATGAAATTCCCGAAATTGCTATTTCGCCGTCGGTGGAAGACAAAATTGCCCGGGAAGAGCGGGCCATCTGGGTAACCCATTTATTGAACCAGCTCGATGAGAAGTGCCAGGATTTACTCCGCAAGGTGTATCTCGAGGACTATACGATGGACATGCTGGCGGAAGAACTGCAACTGAGTGGTGCTGGTGCCGTGCGAAAAAGAAAATTTGATTGTCTCAATCGACTGCGTAAGCTGGTCAATTGAAACCCTTGTTAATTGCCTGTACTTTTTAATATTGATCATGCTAACAACCGAACTGCTCGAACAACTGGAAGCGGAATTCCGTGGCCAGTTGTCTCCATCGGCGCAACAACAGTTGCACAATGCCCTGGATGAGCTCCCGCAAGGACAAGAAGAAGCTGCTACTTACCGGCGCTTGTGGGTAGCCCTGGCAGCCTGGCAGGCCCAGACCTTCCAAGGCCAGGCCGAAAGCTGGGAAGCGGATCATACCTACCATGATGATGCAGAACTCATAGAGCTTTACCTCCGGCAGGAACTCCACCCTGCTAATCGGTCCCGGGTGGAGCATCGTCGAACCGAAGACCCTGTTTTTGACCAACAATTCCGCCACCAGGAGCAATTGCTGGAAGGTTTCACCGCCGTCCACTCGACCGAATTCCAGAGCCAGGTGACTGCCTGGGAACAAGCCTTGCCGGCGGCAGCACCTACGGCCCGGGTCATGCCGCTGCGGCAGCGCTGGGCACGGGTACTGGTTATTGCCGCAGGCATTGCGCTGCTGTTGGTAGCGGGGGTGAACTGGTTGGCGGATAAACCCCATTCGGATGTAGCGCTGGCGGAGGCCTACTATCGGTCGCCGCCGATGGGTAACACCCTGGGGGGGGCAGCC
Source organism: Bacteroidota bacterium (assembly GCA_003045895.1). GTDB lineage: Bacteria > Bacteroidota > Bacteroidia > Chitinophagales > Saprospiraceae > Lewinella. The sequence goes on along the minus strand of PZPC01000086.1, from coordinate 17,514 downwards.
GAAGAAAAGATAGCCTACCTGCAGGCTTTTGACGCCGCTCATCAGGCGATGCGCACCAAAGACTTCACCACTGCTGCAGTAGCATTTCAGCAACTCTCCCTGCTTCCACCACCCACTACTTTTTCGTCCGATGATCTTAAATACTACCAGGATAACATCGGCTGGAGCCTGATCCTGGCCCGCCTGGCCAACCGGGATGTCAGCGGCGATTTTGCCCAACGCCTGGAACTGATCGCCACCGACGAAACGCATACCTACCACCAGCAGGCGATACAATTGCAGGACGATTTAGCCGCTTTTTGGCGCAAATAGGACGGCAGTGGGTAATTTTTGGCGTTTTTAGGTGGAAGAAGTTGGCCGTGCATTGTATCTTACGTCTGGATATTTATGCTGTTTAAAATTAGCCCATGGCTTTCTCTCCAAATTGGAAACAGTACGGCTCGTTGCTCTTTGCTACCTTATTGCTCAATTTCTGGGCCTTTTACAATCGTTTTCCCATTGTTTTTCCCGATACCGCTACCTACATCGGTTCGGGTTTTTCCGGGGTAGCGCCGGCGGATCGCCCCGTTTTTTACGGGCTGTTCCTGCGCCATATCAGTCTCAGCGATTCCCTGTACCTGCCACTCCTGCTCCAGGGTTTTATGCTGACTTACCTGTTGTGGCTGTGGGTTTTTTATTTTGGCTGGAAAAAGCACCAACGGCTGCAATTGCTGGGATTGGTTTTCCTGCTTACTTTTTTTACCGGGGCGTCGATCCAGGTCAGTCAATTGATCCCGGACGTTTTTGCCAGCCTGCTGCTGTTGTCGGCGGGCTTGCTGGTGCTGGCGCCCGCCCTGACCCGGAAACACCTGGTGGTGACCAGTTTGCTCTTCTTTTTTAGTTTGGTCACCCATAATTCCCACCTCTTGATCCTTTGGGCAATAGCCATCCTTTGGGCCATACTGGGCCTGCTGCGCTGGCGACCGGCCGGGACGCCGCAAACCCTGCGCCGCTGGGGTTTAGTGTTGCTGCTAGGGCTGGCTGCCCAGGTAGCCATTCCCACCAGCAGCTGGTTGGGGGGGCAAGGTTTTCGGAGTTCGCGTGCCGGGCATGTGTTCCTGATGACCCGGATGGTAGACTGGGGGATTATCGATCGGTACCTGGAAAAGGCCTGCCCGGAAAAAGGATACCGATTTTGTGAATACCGCGACCAAATTCCCAAGGCCAACTTCCTCTGGGATTACGAAAACAGCCCCCTGTATAAAACCGGCGGCTGGGAAGCCAACGAAGCAGAATACCAGGCTATACTCAAAGATATTTTGCGCCAGCGCCAGCTGCGTGGGCCCCTCATCCTGTACGCGCTGGAAGATGCCTGGAAACAGTTTTTTAGTTTAGCCATTGGCGATACGACCTGGAATAATCCGGAACAATCCATTGCGCATTTGTCCATTTCCCTTTATTATCCGGCGTTGGAAAGAAGTTTTCTGTGGTCGTTGCAGCAACGTTCGCTGCTGGAATTCACGACGCTAAATCTACACCATCGCTACCTCATTGGTGGTTGCTTAAGCGTGGCGGTTATATTGCTGCTGAGCAACCTGAAAATAAACCAAACCCGGCAATTGTTATGCTTCGTGTTAATCGGTTTACTGGCTAATGCAGCTGTATGTGGCATCTTATCTGGTGTATTTGACCGGTACCAGTGTCGGGTGGTGTTTTTAATTATTATTCCACTCTACTTATTGTTTTGGCAGCTGCCTGCTGTTCAGTTGTTTATTTCAAAACTTACTGCCGATGTCAAAGAACTGTGAACTGACCATCCTCATGCCCTGCCTCAACGAAGAACGGACGCTGGCCATTTGCATTCAAAAAGCCAGGACTTTTCTGGAAAACGCTCAGCTTGATGGCGAAGTACTCATTGCCGATAATGGCAGTACGGACAACTCGGTGGCCGTGGCAGAGCAGGCGGGTGCGCGGGTAGTTGCCGTTCCTGAAAAAGGTTATGGCAGTGCGCTCCGCGGCGGCATAGCTGTGGCCCATGGCCAGTTTGTGATCATGGGCGATGCCGATGACAGTTACAATTTTAGCGATTTACACGCCTTTGTCGAAGCGCTGCGCAATGGCGCTGATCTGGTGATGGGCAACCGCTTCCAGGGTGGCATCCAAGCCGGTGCCATGCCGCCACTACACCGCTATCTGGGCAACCCCGTACTTAGTTTTATTGGCCAGTTGTTTTTCAAAATACCCGTAGGTGATTTCCACTGCGGCTTGCGCGGTTTCCGGCGGGAGCAAATACTGGGGCTGGGGCTCAAGACAACGGGGATGGAATTTGCGAGCGAGATGGTCGTCAAAGCGGCACTCGGCCAACTCAAGATTGAAGAAGTCCCGACGACCCTTGCTCCCGATGGTCGCAATAGACCACCACACCTGAATACCTGGCGCGATGGCTGGCGGCACCTCAAATTTTTATTAATTTACAGCCCTGCGTGGTCTTTGTTGTATCCCGGGGTGATCTTGTTCGTGGTGGGGTTGTTGCTGTCGTTGACGCTGTTGCCCGGGAGCCAATCCATCGGGGGGCTGCGCTTTGATGTACATACCCTGCTGTTGGCCAGTACGTTGTGTTTTATTGGTTTTCAGTTGATCAGTATTTTCTTTTTTGCCAAAGAACACGGAATTCATCAAGGTTACCTCCCGGCCGATGCAACGCCCCGCTTTTGGGACCGGTTGTTTCGGTTAGAAAACAGCTTGCTGATTGGCGGTGTGCTGTTCTTCACGGGGTTGGGGCTGATCGGTTACAGCATTTTGTTTTGGCGGAGTATTGGCTACGCTGATCTGGATGCGAGCTACACGCTGCGCTATGTCATTGCGGGTGCCTTTTCAATTGTCTTCAGTGTACAGTTCATGATTACCGGATTCCTGCGCGAAATGCTGAAGTAAAAACAACTACCATATACCATGAAAATTATCACCTTCACCAATCCCCACCGCCAGAAGCACTTCGATTTTTTTCGCAGTATGGATCAACCGCACTTCAGCCTGGTGGCGAACGTGGATATCACGCCATTGCTACTCCTTGTTAAAACAAAAAAGCTGCCCTTCACCCCGGCCATTGTCTACCTGTTGGCGCGGGCGGCCAATGAGCTGACCGCGTTTCGCTGGCGCATTCGCGGGGCCGAAGTCGTGGAACACGAAAGTGTGCAGCCTTCTTTCACGGTACCCACGCTGGCCTCGGACGTTTTTAGCTTTTGCACGGTCGACTATCATCATCATGCCCAGACCTTTGTGACTCGTGCACTGGCTACCATGGAAAGGATGAAACACGACCCCGACTTCGAAGATGAACCCGGCCGCGATGACTACCTCTATCTGTCGGCTATTCCCTGGGTCAGTTTTACCGGCCTGAGCCACGCCATGCACTATAGCCCACCCGATTCGGTGCCGCGCATCAGCTGGGGTAAGTACTTCCAGCAAGGTGAACAGACGCTGATGCCCCTGGCGGTTCAGGCCCACCATGCCGTGGTGGATGGACGGGATATGGGGCAGTATTTTCAAAACGTGCAAACTTTGTTAGCCGCAAGCGCAGAAAAATTTCAAGATTTTTAACAAAGTTTGCAACAATTGCCAGGGAATACAAAAAATTTCGGTCCCGGTGTTTTTCCGTGTTCCATTTGGGGTGAGCCCACTTCACCAATAATTATTTTGAATTCTGGATCAATTACAAGTTGGATGAACAATGCACAAAATTAATATATACCTCTTCTCCTTGATAATCAGTTGTATATGTGGTATCTTTATAATAGCTTTGCAGCTTAGTGTAAAATAAACACTTTCCAGAAATGATCAATAAGCAATATTCCAAGACCAAGCCTGTTTGTAAAGTAACTTTCTCTTTAACGACAGAACAGGTGGGTAAAAATGCCGAAGTACGCGTACTCGGTACTTTCAATGAGTGGAGCTGGGACAAGGGCCTGGTTTTGACCAACAAGAAGAAAAGCTACGAAGGCAGCCTGGAACTGGCCGCTGGTGCTACTTACGAGTACCGCTACATGGTAAACGGACACAGCTGGGTCAACGACGAAGCTGCCGATGATTACCATGCTACGCCTTTCTTTAGTCACAACTGCGTGCTGGCGCTTGATGCTGCTGAAGTAGCTGCTGCTCCTAAGGCTCCTGCTACCAAAGCCGTTGCGCCTAAAAAAGCTGCTGCTCCTAAAGCTGCTGCCCCTAAGGCTGCTGCGCCCAAAGCTGCTGCCCCTAAGGTTACCACCAAAGCCGCTACCACTAAGGCTGCTGCCCCTAAAAAAGCTGCTGCTCCCAAAGCCGGCGATTTGAAGAAGTAGATCCTGAAATTGCCGATCTGCTCACTGAAAAGCGTCCTGGATGCATTTGGTGGCAGTAAGCGCTAAAAGAGTTTACCGCTTCAAGACTTTTACGGAGGTAGTCTCCGCTGGTGTTTGCTACTCACCTATGGGTAGCCTATATCCTTCTTATGACCTAACCGAAAAGACCTTTCCTGTTTGCAGGGAAGGTCTTTTTTTTGCCTGGACCAACAGGAATTATTTTTTTCACTTGCATATCATGCAGGGTTCCTTATCTTAGCCGGGCTACTAAAATTGTGCTTATGTCTAAGGTGAAAAGCTTCAGTCTGTTAACTGATTTTGACGTTAACCTCTTCAAAAGTGGAAAATTTTTCCGGGCCTACGAAAAACTAGGCAGCCATTCCGTGGAAGTGGAAGGGGAGTGGGGTTATTATTTCGCCGTCTGGGCACCCAATGCCACCGCCGTTTCGGTGGTGGGCGATTTCAATAAGTGGCAACGCAACAGCCATCCGCTGGCTTCCCGCTGGGATGGTTCAGGTATTTGGGAAGGTTTTATTCCCGGATTGAAGCAAGGATTGCTTTACAAATATGCCATCGACGCGCCCGACGGCCGCAAGTTGGTTAAAGGAGATCCTTTTGGTTGGTTCTGGGAAGTGCCGCCCCAAACGTCGACCGTTACCTGGGATATGCACTACGAGTGGCAGGATCATGAATGGATGGATTCCCGCAAGGGGAAGTCGAGCCTGGAGATTCCCTACAGTGTGTACGAAGTACACTTGGGTTCCTGGCGCAAGAAACCCGGCGCAACCGAGTCATTGAGCTACCGCGAACTGGCGGAGGTGCTACCGGCTTACCTCGCGGATATGGGCTTCACCCACGTGGAGTTCCTACCGGTGATGGAGCATCCCTATTTCCCCAGTTGGGGCTACCAGGTGACGGGGTATTTTGCCCCTACCAGCCGCTTTGGTACCCCGCAGGACTTTATGTTCCTGATTGATAAATTGCACCAGGCGGGCATCAGCGTCATCCTGGACTGGGTGCCTTCCCATTTCCCGACCGACGCCCACGGCCTGGCCGATTTTGACGGGACCCACCTCTACGATCACTCCGATCCCCGGCAAGGGTTTCACCCCGACTGGAAGAGCAGTATTTTCAATTACGGTCGCAACGAGGTGCGCTCGTTTCTCATCAGCAACGCCCTCTACTGGTTGGATTACTTCCACATCGATGGCTTGCGCGTAGATGCGGTAGCGTCGATGCTTTACCTGGACTACAGCCGCGAAGATGGCCAGTGGATTCCCAACCAATACGGTGGCAACGAAAACCTGGAAGCCGTAGATTTCCTGCGGGAATTCAATTCCACGGTTTACGAGAGCTTCCCCGATACCATTACCATTGCCGAGGAATCTACGGCCTGGACGGGGGTGAGCCGGCCCGTGTATACCGGTGGCCTGGGCTTTGGCCAGAAGTGGATGATGGGCTGGATGCACGATACCCTCAACTATTTCCAGAACGACCCCATTAACCGCAAATATCACCACAACAGCATCACCTTTAGCCTAGTGTATGCTTTCACCGAGAACTTCATGCTGCCCCTCTCCCACGATGAAGTGGTGCACGGCAAAGGCCCTCTGATCGATAAAATGCCCGGTGACGAATGGCAGCGTTTTGCCAACCTGCGCCTTCTTTTTGGCTACATGTTTGCCCACCCCGGCACCAAGCTCCTGTTTATGGGGGCTGAATTTGGCCAGAACAGCGAATGGAGTATTGAAGCCGGACTGGACTGGACCTTACCCGCCAAAAAATTCCATAAGGGACTCCAAACCTGGGTGAAAAAACTCAACCACCTGTACCAGGAATCAACCGCCCTCTACGAGCAGCAGTTTGTGCCCGAGGGTTTTGACTGGATCAACCACGGCGATCACCAGCGCAGTGTCCTGTCTTTTCTGCGCAAGGGTAAGAAAGAGGGGGATGTGCTGGTTATTGCCTGCAATTTCACGCCCGTACCCCACGAAAATTTCCGGATAGGTGTGCCCGCAGCCGGTACTTATACCGAAATTCTCAACAGCAACGAAGAGGTGTACCAAGGTACCGGTCACTTGCTCAACCCCCAACCCATCAAGGCCGACAAGCAGGAATGGGATGGCCGCGATTACAGCATTGGCTTCCACCTACCCCCGCTGGGAATTGTGGTTTTCAAATACCAAAAAGCTGCGAGGAAGAAATAGGCCTGGCACGGCCTTCACCTCCTTACTGCCAACGATCGTTGAGCGCAAGTGAGGCCCAGATAGCGTAGTCGTCTATTACTTCCTGGTAGGCAGGGGATACTGTTTTCAGATCCAGCAGCGGAATCGTCTGGAGTCGTTTCTTGTTGGGATATTTCACTTTGACGAGGTGTCCCGATTGGGGGTTGAAACCCGCCAGGCACTGGACCAAAAGCTGATTTTTTTCCACCACATTCACAATGGCATGAGCAGGGAAGGCGGTGAAAGGGAAGGCCAGTTTGTTGGTTAAATAGTGGGTCCAGTTTTCCTCGTCATCAGCTAGCGGATCGGCGGCCAGGATACCCACCAGGCGTTTTCTGACCTTGGCCGGATAAGTATTGAAGGCATGTTCCCGCCAGACTTTGCGGAAGGTGTTGGCGGCAGCCTGTAGTTGGGCGTCGGAGGGTGACTTGGCTTTCTTCAGGCTGCTTTCGGGCAGGTACGACAAGATGCCCATTTCGTGTATTTCAATGCTTTCTTCGAGGTATTTTTTGGGAAGTTGGAGCAGCGAATAGCCACTTAATAAAATGACGTATACCGGTTCGTTTTGTTCAGTAAGGAAGGCCTTCAAAACATGCCCCGTAAGCTCGATGGTGGTCGTCTTTTTGTTTGTCCTGCGTGGGCTGAAGTAGTCGAAAAATTCGGAACTGATTGTTATTTCAACCCAGCTGCCGATGGTGAAAAGGGGTTCGGGATTGATGACGAATTCGTCGTAGTCATAGGCCCCATTATAGAATTCGTTGTCATCGTCCTCCAGCTCAAACATTTGAAACAATGCGATATCGAGGTCAAACTCATCCTCCTCCTCCGCTCCAATAGATTGGTTCCATTGATCGAGGGCTTCCATTTTGCCGGTGCGATCTACTTCGCTCAGTGCGGCGGCCAAATCCTCCATGCCTTCAAGGGCAAAAGCCATATCCGGTGGCAAATCTGTTGCCGAAACACCAAATTTTTCCAGGCTGTCGACTTCGGTGAGCCATTGGCCCATTTCGCTTTTGCGCAGGGCTTTGATCTCTTTGCTGATCCGTGTTTGTTGCTTTTTCAGGGCAGAAAGCTGCTGTGTCAATTGCTTGATTTTTGCGGCCAGGGCATCGGTATCTCCGGCACTTACCGCGAGGTCTTCGGTTGCGAGGCCGTACCAGCTTTCCAGTTCCAGGAGCGTTTGCAAGTCGTGGCTTTGGTAGGCTGCTACCACCTGCTGCTGAATTTCGTGGTAGTTAACGGTTTCCTGTGCATTAGCCGCTTTATCGGGGTGAAACTGCTTGGATAGTTTGAGGTAGAGCTTGCGCAAATCGGCCTGCTCTTCCGCTTTGGGAGCCACCTGGAATTCCTTGAACATATGCCGGTACTCGGCTCGTTCCTCGGAATCGGCCTGTGCCCGTGCCTGCGCTTCAAAGTTGAGCTGCTCATCTATTTCGCCCAGGTCGTCCTGGATAGTTTGCGCCAGGTAACCAAGTTGTTTGCGATCTGCTTTGGAAAAGCGTTTGTCTTTTTTAAGTTTCCTGAGCAGCGTCAGCACCCGGTCAAGGGTTGCCTTCATTTTTTGCTCACCGCTAAATATCGCATTCATCATATTCCGCTGAATATCCGTAATGCGCGTCTGGGTATTGAGCAGGCGCGTTTTAAGCGATTTGAGGGTGGCTTGTATTTTCTTAATGTCTTGCTCTAGTGCGGCTAGTTTTGCTTCTTGTTGGCGTACTTTCAAGCTCTTTTCTATAGAATGATCGGACATACAAAGGTAGGGCTGGTTCGCAAAATTTCACAGCCACAAAAATAAGGGTTGTAGTTGGGAATTGCAGAAAACGTGGGGATATTTTCAGCAGTATTTACTTCCCACTTCCCACTTCTGTAGGGCATTCATTCCATTCCCGGTAAAAAAGGCACAAAGCGAAAATCGCCGTGATCTTCCTCTTCCCATTCCGTCTCGCTGTGGCGAATGATGCGCAGCATCCGTTGTTGCTCTTCGCCTACCGGGATGACCAGCAGGCCACCGATGGTAAGTTGTTCTTTGAGGGTAAACGGAACGGTGGGGGCGCCGGCGGTGACGATGATCCGGTCGAAGGGAGCCATTTCTGGCAAGCCCAGGTAGCCGTCGCGGTGGTAACAGCGGATGCCGCGCAGGTCCAGTTGGCGGAACATCTTCTGCGCCCGGAGATAGAGCGGGCGGTGCCGTTCAATCGTAAATACGCGCGCGCCGAGCAGAGCCAGCACGGCGGCCTGGTAGCCGGAACCGGTGCCTACTTCCAGCACTTTTTGTCGTTTTTCTACTTCCAGGAGTTGGGTTTGAAAAGCGACGGTGTAGGGTTGGGAGATCGTTTGTTCACAACCGATGGGGAAGGGCTTATCCTGGTAAGCCCATTCTTCGAAAGCTTCTTCCAGGAAAAAATGCCGCGGCAGCTGCCCAATAGCCGCCAGTACCCGCTCGTCGTGGATACCTTTTTTGCGAAGGGTATCTACGAGCCGTTTGCGTTGCCCCTGATGTCGGTAAGTGTCCTGCAAAGTTGGTGGTTATAGAAATGAACAGGTGCTTTGGCACTGCTCCACTGACAGCGCCAGTGGAGCAGTGCCAAAGACCGATGAGGTGCTGACCAGGTCTACTACACCCCCAAGTCTTTCATAATGGCATCGATCTTCAGCTCCAATTCCTTTTGCACCTGTACGTAATCGTTTTTAGTGGCCAGGGGGGCGTTGGCGCTGCAGTAAAACTTGATCTTGGGCTCGGTGCCGGAAGGCCGGGCCGAGATGATGCTGCCGTCGGCCGTAAAGAACTGAAGAACGTTGGACTGGGGCAGGTCAATGGCTTCCTGGCTGCCGTCCTGGAGGTTGTGCGAAACGCTGGTTTGGTAGTCTTTGATGGTGACTACGGCTGCACCACCCAACGTTTTTGGTGGATCCTGGCGGTATTTTTCCATGAGGGCCGCAATTTCTTCAGCGCCACTTTTTCCTTTTTTGGTCAGCGAGATCAGCTTTTCCTGGTAGCAGCCAAACTCCACGTAGATGTCGAGCAGGGCATCGTACACACTGCGGCCCTGGTCTTTGTAGTAGGCAGCCATTTCAGCGATCATAGCGCACGAGACGACGGCATCCTTGTCGCGGGCGTGTTCTCCTACCAGCAGGCCATAGCTTTCCTCACCACCAGCCAGGAAGGTTTTTTTACCCTGGAGTTCGGTCATGATCTTTCCGATCCATTTGAAACCCGTCAAGGTATTGAAGCATTCGATACCCTTGGCGGCCGCCATCTTGTCGATGAGGTAGGAGGTCACGATGGTTTTTACAATGTATTCCTTGCCCGTCAGTTTGCCACTGTTTTTCCAGGCCAGCATGACGTAGTTGATCAGCAGCGAAGCCGTCTGGTTGCCGTTGAGGAGGATGAACTCCCCGTTGTTGTCCCGGACGGCAATACCTACCCGGTCGGCATCCGGATCGGTCGCCATGACGAGTTCGGCGTCGGTGGCTTTGGCTTGTTCGATAGCCATATTCAGGGCCTCTTTCTCCTCCGGATTGGGGTAGATGACGGTGGGGAAATTGCCGTCGACCACCATTTGCTCCTGGACCAGCTGCACGTTTTCAAAACCAAAAGCCTGCAAAACGGGGGGAACCAAAACGCCGCCCGTGCCGTGGATCGGAGAGAAGACGATGCGCAGGTGGCGCTGCCGGTGAATGGCATCGCGGGAGATGGACAAGGCTTTCAACGCCGCCAGGAATTTGGCGTCCATTTCGGCGCCGATGGTCTCGATGTTTTTTACAATGGGCGTGAATTTGACCTCATCCACACTTTTGATCTTTTCGACTTCGGCCATCACGTTTTCGTCGTGAGGTTCGGTCAGTTGGCCGCCGTCGTGGCCGTAGGCTTTGTAACCGTTGTATTCTTTGGGGTTGTGCGAAGCGGTCACCATCACGCCGCTGTGGCAGCCCAGTTCCCGGATGGCGAAGGACAATTCCGGTGTCGGGCGCAAGCCTTCGAAGAAATAGACGTAGATACCGTTGGCCGAGAAAACCTCGGCGATCATGCGTGCAAAGGTGTCGGAATCGTTGCGGCAATCGTGGGCTATAACCACCTTAACCTGCTCGCCGGGGTACAATTGCACCAGGTAATTGCTCAGCCCCTGGGTAGCGGTCCCGAGGGTGTAGCGGTTGATGCGGTTTGAACCCACGCCCATGATACCCCGGATACCACCCGTGCCGAATTCCAGGTCGCGGTAGAAAGCATCGGTTAGTTCGCCGGTTTTACCCTCGCTGAGAAGTTGGCGGATCGTTGCCTTGCTTTGCTCGTCGTAGTTGCCGTTGAGCCACTGATCGATGTTGGCCTGTACCGCAGGCTCTAAAACAGGTGTTGCCATGATAACGTGATTTTTTGGTTCTACGCAAAGTTAATAGTCCTGGGGGTTTTGTCGCATTAGCGGGAACTTTTTTTCGCTCCTCTACAATAATGAAAAAATAGTGGCCGTTAAGGGAGGGTAGCTGGGCGGTTAGCCCGCTCAGGGTACCAAAAATATAGCGGCCTCGCGCCGTAAGATTAATAACTGGGGTTTAGTTTTCTATTGTGAAAGTGCAGTAAACTGCACTTTCTTTTTTTCCACCTTTCCGCTTTTTCACTTTTCCACTTCTATTAATGCGCTACCGCATAGAATTCCTCCTCCCGGGTATCGGTGCGCAGGTAGGCCCCGTGCGCATCTACCAGGGGTTGCAGCAGGCTGTAGATGATCGTCTGCCCCCTGGCCAACCCTTCGCTAACACCCCGCAAGCCGGGTTCATTCAATTGATACCTGCTGTCCCGTTCACTTCTTCTCCAACACGTTCCCCGCTTTTCGCTTCCAAAACGACAACAGCAATACCCCGCCGATAACGAGCAAGGCACCGAGCCATTGCCAATGACCGAAGGACTCGCCCAGGAACACCGAGGCCAGCATAATGGTGGAAATGGGCCCGACGCTGCTGATGATAGAAGCCGGGCCTGCTCCCAGGCGCCGGATACCTTCGGCAACCATAAAACTGGGGATGACTGTAGCCAGGAGCGCCATGCCCAGTGCGTACCCGTAGACGGGCAGGGCAAAATCGAACAGCGCCCAGTGGTAAAAGATGCCGTGGTGGATGATAATGGCAAAGCAGGCAATGCTCATGACGAGCGAGTTGTAGCGGAGCGTGCCCATGCGGGGCAAGTATTCGCCGCTGCCAATGAGGTAAATGGCAAAGGTAAAGGCACTGCCAAAGGCCAGGGCTACGCCCCGCCAGAACAAGGGGCCCTGGTTGAGTTCTACCGAATGCGAAAACGCCAGGGCAATGCCCAGGTAAGACAACAGCACCGCACCGGCCTCGGCCCAACCGATGCGCCGCCCCAAAAAAGCGGCCGATAGCAGCAAGACCATGGTGGGATAGGTGAAGAGGATGAGGCGCCCCAGGCTGGCCGACAGGTACTGCAACGACCAGAAATCGAGCAGGCTGGCCACGTAGTAGCCCGAGAGCCCTAACAGCAGCAATTGCCCCCAGCGTTTGGGGGTGAGCTGCAGTTCCAGGGTTTGTTTTTGCCGGCGACTGTGCCAACCGGCCAACAGGAAGAAAGGCAGGGAGAAGATCATCCGCAAGGCCACCAACGAGACGCTATCTACCTCGTAGCGATAGGCCAGCTTGACGAAAATGGCTTTGCTGCTGTAGCCGATGGCCCCAAAGAAGACCAGCAGGATGGCAATGCCTACGGTACCTGGCGCGAAGGATGTTTTTTTCATCCGGCAAAGGTATTGAATTACGGCTTCTATTTAATTACGGCTTCGGATGGGTTGTTTGTCAAACCGAAGGAGGGGCAATGGGTAATAGCAAAAACCAGGTTCATCCTGAGATGAACCTGGTTCGAGAGGGGGATTCCAACGGCTATTGATTAGTAAAATGAGCGCTAGTCTTTAACCATCAGGGTTTTTTCAATATTCCCACCGGTATCTACCGTGATAACCCAGTAAAGACCAGGGTTCAAGGTGGCCACGGAGAGAGTGGCCGTAAAATCATCACTCAAATCTTCTGTGATGACCGTCCTTCCCAGTACATCCACGACCTGGACGGTGCCCGAAAAGGCGGCAGAAAAACGTAAATTAAGCACCTCTTGCACTGGATTGGGGTAAACTGTGGTGCGGGTGGAAGGCGCCTGCACGCCACTGACCAGTGCGCTCCCGGTACTCCGGTGCGGCGTAATACAGATCGGCTCAGACCACACCTGGCGACCCTCACAAACGGCAGCTACACGGAAGCTGAAACAATCGTAACCCGTTTGGGTCAGATAACTGGTTTTAACGGTGGCGATGCCATAAGTATAGGGGTTGCTGCCGCCACAACAATCGGCGTCATCGACCGTAATTTCTACAATGTAGTAGTCGGCTCCCGGCACCTGGTCCCAGTTGATGCGGATACCACCTTCCGTTTGGTTGTAACTGGTGACGTGTGGCGCCAGGCATAGGTTGTCGATCAGACTACAGTCAATATAACCGCATAGTTCGCAGTTCTCCTGTTCGGTCTGGTCGCCGCGCAGGAAGCCATTGTCTGCGTAGCGTTGCCGGCCGTAGCAAAATTGTCCACAGGGGGAGTTGATGCGATGGACAACCGTGTAATAGAGGCCTCCCTGTACGTCATCATAAACCGTAAAGGGCGCGCTGCCCGCACTGGAAGTTTGGCCTACCAGGGTATAGGGGCCAGCCGTAGCATTGGGACTGGACAGCACCAACCACTCGTGCGTGACGCTGGTGTTGGGGTAGTCAGAAAAATTGCTGACCACCAGTGACATACCCTGGGTATCCTCAATGAGGCTGAGATTAAATGAAGGGAACAGGGCACCACAGCAAGTGACGGTAAATTCGTGTAATACTTCCGTCCAGGGAATACAGGGGATGTTGGCGATGGCCAGTTTAATCTGGTATTCGAATCCCGGTTCAAAATAAGGTGCCGACGTTCGCAAACAACTGAGAAAGGTTGAGTACGCCCACCTGCTGATCGATGGTCCAGCCCAGGCTGCTGTAGTAGTCGAAGGGGGCCGGGCTCCCGATGGGCCGCCGCCAGGCATCGATGAAGTAGCGCGATTCATTTTGGGACGCTGTGCCGTCCAGGTAGACGTCTTCCCCGTAGCAGAAGGTCGTTTTGGGCTGGCCGCTGGCGTTCTCGAAGTTGAAGGCGGCTACGCCACTGGAAGGATCGCAAAGGAGTTCCACCCCCACGGCATCCAGTAAAAAGCTACCGTTGAGTTCGGAATTGATGGCTGAAGGGGTATTGAAAGCAGCCCGAAACCAGAGTTGCCCAAAATTGGCACTGGCCATAAATTCCACGTCATGGAAAGTCCAGTCAAACGTATTGTCAGGGGTATGCACGGTTTGCGAACCGGCAGGAATTGCAGGAATTGCATCGGCTGGGGTACAGGTTGAGCCATCCTGGTTGGGCAGTCCGTTGGTCAGAATCCAGGCGCGGTTTTGGATATTCCCACGAAATTTGGCGGCGTACCGGAGGCGGTACGTGGCGCCTGCGATGAAATTGTGGACAATGGCAACACCTTCGCCACGGTGTCTTAAACCTTGATTAGGCACAGGGCAGTTGATGTCGTATTTGACGTAGCCATGGGCAAATTTATTTCCCGCGAAGGCCGGACCATAAAAAGCCGTGTTAGAAATATTATCCGGCGTACCGTGGGTGGAGATCCAGTTGGGGAAGCACCCCGTAAAAAAAGCTTTTGCCAGCTGGCTGCAGTCGGCTTCAAAGCCTTCATTAATAACCTGGGCAGAAGTAGCAGTTGCCAGGCCAAGGAGGAGCAGGAAGACTAAATTCCAGCGCAGGAAGGGCGTACCTGTTTTGGCGCTTTTTGCCAGGCAAGCAGGTCGTTTTTTGAAAAAGGTGGATAACTTGTTCATTGCCAAATCGTTTAAATGGTTAGAAATAAATGGACTCAGAAAAGGGAGTGGCGAAGGCCACTTGTCCGAATTGTTCGTGCTGGCCTAGCGTAAAACAGCACTTGCAGAGCTACTGAAGGCCAACTGTCGATGACAAAGATGGGAGGTGGTAACGGCGGTGACAATAACAATTTGACTGGAGCTTTCTTGCCAGGAATTGCCCGGTAATTCATTTTGTGTATTTTTATTTAATTTTTAAATAGATGATTATCAGTAAATTGTATTTTTAATATTTGTAACATTATTGGTAGGCTTTTCTCTTTTGTACGGTTCTTTAAGTGGATTGAAGGTAGCCCCGGAGAGGTTGCCAGGGAAAGCTAGGCTAAAATTGTTATAAAAAAATACAGCTTGTACCCTTAGATTTGTCAGCATAGCACGTAGCCAGGGAGTAAGAAGAAGAAGGATCAATAAAAGGCCGTACTCCTGCTCCTGCGTATTCACCGAATCAAATACCACCATCATGATGAAATCCATTTTTTTGCGAATTTGTGGGATCCTGTTTTTTGCTATTTCGGGCTCTTTGGTTTATGCCTCCAGCTTTTGCTTTACGGAACCACTAATGGAAATGAGTCAGGAAAATCTACCCGAGGCGGTGGTTTGCCCCCTGGTTATTGACCTGGTTTTTGCCAGGCCGGATGAAGGAAATACGCCCGTTAGCTTAATCAATTGCGAGACCATCTGTACCCAAACTGGTCCGGTAACCGATAGCGTTTGTGCTATTCCGATAGATTCGGGTTCAAACGAAGGCGCTTTTTTGCCTTTCCGGCTTCAGGTGGTAGAACCAGGTACCAACCGTACCCTGGTGCTCCTGGTAGAAATAAGTTCATTGGATGGTTGTACCTGGGATTGCCGGGTAATCCTGCCGGCATCGAGCTGGTCAGTAGAAAATGGCTCTGCCAATGAATCTGAAATGATCCTGGCTATTTTTTCAGATGCCGAAGGGCCACTGGTGGCTACCATTGACGTAAGCCCCACTACCTCCGATTTGCGCATTACCATCCCCATTGAAGGATACACGGTTTCACTTTTGACGGGCTGCGAGGAAGGATCTATTCCTCCTGTCACTGGCCCTGCTACAACTGCGTCTCAGGGCACCCGGCACAATCCGGGCCTGCGGGGTATAGTGCCTTCCGGGCCAGCCGCCCTGCACCAGGAACGCTACACTTGGCCGGATAACCATAGCCCCGAACCCGTATCCTGGCAGCTGACCAACCCGGCCGAAGCGGAATTGTTGTTGTGGTTGAGCGAACCCTTAAGCGCAACGGGTGAGCTGGCTATTTACAACCTGATGGGGGTGCCCGTGGCCTGGTTTATGTTGTCGGAGGGGCAATCTCACTACCGCTTTGATTTGGGCAATTTCCCCGCGGGTGTTTACGCGGTGAAAGTCAATGGATCTCAGGCAGAATTGTTGGTGAAACGGTAGGATGAAGCGGGAGGTAAGCTAGCCTGGTAAGCCCCGCATTAAAGCACAAATACAGATTGTAATAATTCCAAATACGCCGCGCCGCTGCGCACCCGGAGGGAAGCGGCTTATTTCCAAATTCTACGTAAAACCAACTGCGATATGTATAAATTACAATTACCTGCTCTTCGCCTGGACCTTTTCCAGCAACCAGTCGCGTTCGGCAAGGTATTTTTTCTCTTTGATGCGGCTTATGATCCGGGCAACTCTGGGGGAATCACCTTGGGTACACTGTTGAATTTGTAGCAACAGGTTGATGAAATTACGTTCCAATTCCCTGATTTTAGGGGAGAACATTTTTCCGGAAGATCGACTGATGTACATTTTGTAGGCATCTATCCGGTACGAGAGCAGTGGGGACTCTAATTCGTAGTAAATCTTGAGTTCCAGGCGCTTGCCGTTGATGAGGTACATTAAATCGGCGAAATGAGCAGGAAGCACATCCAGGGCCGCTTCGTACTGGCCGGTAGCAAAAAAATACTGGGCTTTGATTAGACCGTAGTAATTTTCAGCATCTTCTCCGGCGTCTAGTAAACGGGTTTTATACGTTTCGATAAAATTCAACGCCCACTCGAAGGCACCCACCAGAATGGCTGTTTTAGTGACACTCATGTAGGCACTGGGGGATAACTTGGCCTGGTGGAATAAAGACCCCCGTTCCAAATTGTCCCGTTGGATATGGTGGAGAATGGGGGCAAAGTCGATTGAACCCTGTTGCATCAGGAGGGTGCAAATATTGCGCAGGTAGGCGTAGAATTGTTGTAAGACCATGGCATCCAGCTGGTCATCGTATTTTTGTAAGAGGGTCAGAATTTCCGAGAAAGCACCAGCCCTGGGGATCGGAACTTGCAATTGCAGGTGGATCTTCCAGGCTATCAGAAGCAAAGGATGTTCCTCGTTGACTTGGTGGGGAGGCAACCCCGTGATGGGCGCTAATAATTGAGCGGAGGACTCCAGGGGCGTTATTTTTTGCTGTAACAACAAGGAATTTAAAAGCTCGAGCCGTTGGGCCAGATAATAGGTGTCGAGGCTTTGTAGGGTGGGGGGGATGTGCAGATCGCCTTTGGCGCGATTATTCAAACTTTGTACATCATGAATCTCGTAATTCAGTAGGAATTCCTGGTAATAGTACGCCACAGAGGCGCGTTTTTCCGTAGTAAAGGCGCGTTGCAAGGCATTCAGGTTTTGTTGGTACCGCGATGTCAACCCCCGGTTGCGGATGATCTTCACCCAGTCCAGCGATTGCCTGAAGTGGTTTTCAGCATTGGTGTAGTGTTGGATGAGTAAAAACTGTTTGACCAGGTTACTCAGCTAACTCCTGCTCGTCGAAGGATTGTATGAGTTGAAACAGATAACTTTTTTTCATTTCCCAGGTCTCCAGTTGGCGGTGGAATGGGACAAATTTAAGGGTTAAGTAGAAAAAAAGCTGATTTGATTCAATTATACGCTGCGCGGTGCTCTCCCCCCCAAAAAAAGCTGCCCCGAATCATAGCGGGGCAGAAAAATAATTAGGATTAATATAAACAAAAGCTAGATTCTTTTAGAAGCTACATAGATCAGCGTGTTGTTCCAGACTG
>PZPC01000085.1 GCA_003045895.1 Bacteroidota bacterium | reverse complement strand
GACTTTTGGCTGGCTTTAATTATTAGGAACTGTCGCACGCTAACACGGCCGAAAACGATCTGCCAAAAGACGGAGCACGGTCTAAAGTCCCCCTTCGGAGGGGGAGAAAGGGGGAGGACTTTGGACCTTTCCACCCGCGCCGTTCTTTTACACTTGCCCAACCTTTACACTTTTACCCGCAACCTGCCACGTCTTCAGCGTGGGCGATTGCTGAAAAACGGATACGCCGGATGTTGGTCTCGCCCTACTTTTACACTTTTACACTTTTACACCTTTCCACCTCTCCTTTTACACCTTTACACGGTCTAAAACTTCCGACTTCCCACCTCCGACCTCCCACCTCGAGCGCCTCCGACCTACCTCCCCGTTCCAAGCTCAATCAGGCGGGCCCAGCGGAAAGGATTCTGCCGGGGCTGCCCCGTCAGGTAGGTGATAATGAGGCGGCGTTCCTGGCGGTAGTTGAAGCCGCTAATCTCGAAGTTTTGCCAGTGCTGGAAGAAGAAGAAATACAGGTCGCGGTACCAGCGGATGCGCCCGCGGTTGTCGACCCACTCGAGGGTAGGGTATTCCAGGTAGCGCACTTTTTTGGTGGCTTCGTACAGTTGGCGGCAAGCGGTAAGTATTTCGACCATCAAGACGCGGTTGGGCAGGCGCCAGTTTTCGCGGCGCAGGATGCTGAATTCATCCTGGTAGCGGTGCTTCAGTTCCTGGTAGCGGTTGTCGGCGATCTGGAGTTTGAATTCATCCCAGTCGTAGGCCAGGCCCCCTTTCTGGCCCTGCAGGTAGAGTTGCTCCAGCAAATACAGCGCCGTATCGTCGTCGGGATCCAGCGCGGCAATACCCTCTTCGTTGATCTTCAACCAGACGTATTTTTTTTCCTGCAACAGCTCTTCGTAGAGTGGGGTGAGGAATTCGTTGTTCGCATGGTTGCTGTAGAGAAACAAAACCTGGCTCAGGAGTTCCAGTATCCATTCCCGCTGTTCTTCCTCATCAACGGGGTTGGGGGTAATGGTGAGGTAGTCGTACTGTACCCGGCGGAAAAAGAGGTGGTTGCAAATTTCTTTGACCGCCGTTTGCTGGTCGAAGGTATTGGTCAGGCTTAACAGTCTTTCCAATTCGCTTTCCACTTCCAGCGGGTAGCCCTCGATACCGACCAGGGAATGGCCTTCGTCTAATGACGCTCCTTCCAGTTCATACCACAGGTAGATGCCGCCACCGATCAGCTCGTTCACACACTGATCCAGGTAGTAGGTTTCCCCGTAGGCGTGGTACAGCCGCTGCCAGTCGCGCAGGCAACTGATGACCTGGGTGCGGCCCAACTCCTCGTCCCGCTCGTTTTTGAACAGGCGAATTTCCTGGTAGCGGCGCTCGACGCTGGCTTTCAACTTGTTGTAAGCAGTACGCTTGCTGGTATCGGCCACGGTTTGCCACCCTTCCGCGCCGTACAATTCCGTAGTAATGGCCGAAAAAAGAGACTTGGCGTTGATTTTTTCGTCTTCGTAGGTGACGGTTCGGGCTTCGATAGCGCCGGTGGGGCCCAGTTCAAACCAGTCCAGCCCATGGGCAGATACCAATTCATTTTCGTAGGCCAACTGCAGGAAATCTTTGCTGTTGTGCTCCGAAGCATAAAACAGATAAGCGACCTGGCAGGCGCGAATCCACCGGCTGGCCGACGCAAAAAGGGCCGCCTGACTGGCTTCTTCCACCCGCCGTTCTCTCAGCAGCAGGTGCTTTTCGCGCAGACTCAGGAGCAGGTACGCCTGCTGGTCTGCTGCCGTAAGGGTGTCCTGGGCCAGGTGTTGCAGGTTGCGGAACAAGCTGATGGCATCGAAATCTGTGGCGTTGGTCAGCTGTTGGGTGGCGGTAGTGGTGACCCACAGGAAATGGCCACTGCCAGCGATCTCGGTCAACAGCTGTTTGACCAGATTGGCCCGGGCACCCACGTATTTGACGATCTGGCCGCCCAGGTCCAGGTATTTTTCCATGGCCTGGCGCTGGCCCGTAATTGCTGTTGCCGAACCCGCTGGTTGCGGAAACAAATATTCGTAATCCACCGGGTTGATCGCCCGTTGCAGATCAATCGCCAGTTGGTGGGTGATCTCGTCAATCTTTTGGCTGCTGGAAGGGGAGAGCCCTTGCTGGGCTTTGATCGACAAAGACTTGATCCGGTTGATGTACACAAAGAGCAGGTTCAGGTATTTGCTTTCGCCTCGAAAAGCTCTTTGTACCAACGATACCTCCGCTTTTTGGCTGAGGTGGAAGAACGACATCATCAGGTACTCGTACAGCTGGGTGGAGTCGGTTTCGATGTCGGTCTGAATCTCCAGGCAGTACTGGTAGGCCTGTTCGTAGTCCTCGATCTTGTAGGCATTCTGGGCCAGGTGCAGCAGGCGGCGGTATTTCGGCCAGTCGATCTGTTTTTTTGACTTGAGCTTTTGAATTTCCTCCGCGCTGGGGAAAAGGATGTCGTACGGTTCCGCAACTAGCAATTGCGGATGGCGCAATTCGTCCCAGAGCAATTTTTTCCAGCCGGGATAGAACTGGTCCTGTTGCAAAACGACCAGTTCTTCCTTCAAAAAAAGGATGAATTTTTCTTTGGTAGCAATCCAATCGCCAACGCTATCCTCGGGGCTGTTGTTGAATTTCCAGTACCGTTCGTGGTATTGCTCCGTCAGCTTTTGGATGGGGGCCGGCAAGGCTCCCAGCGCCTTCAGGAGGAGGATACAGGAGGAGAAACCGTACGAGTCGAGGTATTCCAGGAGGTTTTTTCGGATGGTGTTGTTGCTCCAGATAAGGAGGTCATCCATCCCGTACAACACGTCATCGCTGACCTCACATACGATTTCCGGCGGAATACTGCGGGCGGTTTGGAGCAGCCCGTTGAGGATCTCTTGCTCTTCCATGTTCCGCTGCTCCAGACTCCAGTTGGCGACTTGCAGGAAGGTGGCATCGTGCAGCTTGTGCCAGCGGTTGTGGAGGAGGTCGAAATCCTGCTGCACATCGGGGTAGATTTCCACGCGCTGCCGTTCGAAATAGCCAAATGCCTGGTCGATATGACGATTGATGACCAACTTATTTACCAACGTTGCTAACGGAACCTCTGCCATACTAAAATAATCTTGCAGACAAATTAAGCCTTTTGCCCGATCACATCCAATGAAAATGACCGGGAACCTCTATTATTGTCCTAAATTGTAAATTTGCGAGCTAAATTCCGTCCCATGCCCCAACCTGCGTTGATTATTTTTGTCAAAAACCCCGAGCTGGGTAAAGTAAAAACCCGCCTGGCCAGTACCCTGGGCGATGCCCAGGCGCTGCGTATCTACGAAGCGCTGTTGGGGCACACGCGCACGGTGGTGCAGGCAGTTCCGGCACAACGCTTGTTGTTCTACAGTGATTTTATCGCGACTGATGATGCCTGGCCCGACTCGGATTTTGAAAAATTCCTCCAAACTGCCGGGGGGCTGGGCGAACGAATGAGTAGCGCCTTTGCGACCGCTTTTATCGAAGGTGGCCCCGTGCTGATTGTGGGCAGCGACTGTGCCCAACTCACCACCGGCATTGTGGCGCAAGCATTGGCCGCGCTCCAGGACCACGATTTTGTGCTCGGCCCCGCCGAAGACGGGGGCTACTACCTCTTGGGTATGCAGCACTACCACCCGGAAGTCTTTAACGACATCGCCTGGAGTACCGAGCGGGTGTTCGACCAAACCATTGCCATTCTCCAAAACCACGGCTGGTCTTATGCCCTCACTCCCACGCTTTCGGATATTGATTTTGAGGAGGATTGGGTGAAGCATGGGTGGGCGTTGGGGGAGGAGTGATATGTTTTCAACACTAAAACTCCTGTTGTGTCAACTTCAATTGCTCCCGCCCGCAAAAAATGTCAGAGAACCTTGGTTATTAAAGGTCACTTACTTATATTTGTTTAGTAGAGGATTAGTACCAACGCGCAAAATTTTATAACTCTCTAAATATAATTCTCTCATGGCTCAACGCTCAACGCTCAACGCTCGGCGGATAACCCTGCTTTTTACCATCATTTTTCTCTCTATTGTTAATTCAATGGCTCAGTCTGAAACCGAGTGCGGTACGGCTAACCCACAAGACTTAACACAGATTATTAACTATGTTAATAATTTACCATCTACAGCTTCACTTGCTTCGTCGTTTAATACTGAATATGAAATTCCAATTAATCTCATCTTAGTTACGGATGGGGATGGGGCATTTTACTTTGACAATTTAACTGAAGGTGAAATTATAACGAAATTCACCCAATCTCTTGAGTTTACAAATAGCTATTTTACTGATAATTACCATTTTTCACTATGTACGCATCTTGTTTCAGCCCCAGCACCTGATTTAAGTGATGTTACATTAAGTAATGATCAAAATGTACAGAGCTTAGCTACTATAGATTACAGCCTAACCTCAGTAAATTGCTACCTAGTGAATAATTTTACTAATAATGCATCAGCTGAGGCAAGGTTCCCTTTTAATACTGCACCAAATAATATGATTGCGTTAAGGTATTCTCTTTTTAATGCAAATAGTGACCTATTTCCTGAGGTAATAGGTAGGATACTAGCACACGAGCTTGGCCATTACTTAGGACTTCTACATTCAAACGCTATAGTGAACCCTAATGACGATTGCCTTACCTCAGGCGATCTAATGTGTAGCACTCCCCCAGATCCTTTTAGTCCTGGTAATTCAAATGTATCTTGTATAGGTAATTGTCTTGATGGTTTTGACTGTACTTTCTCCAATACTATGCCAGTTGTAAATTACATATATGAAAATCTCCAAAGGAATAATATCATGTTATCTTCTCCAGGGGCTGCATGTCCTCCGGTACTTTTTGAAGATGATCAATTGGAGAGGATGCGGAATTTTCTTTTTGGAGACCCCCATCGATGGAACTTAGTTCAAAGTCCGACATCTTCTTGTAGAGACTATTTGGAAAAAGACGGCTTTGTGTATCGACCAAGAGTGGATAATGGGATGGAAGAATTAGACCCTTTTGTAAGTGCTGTCGTTGATTTTGATAATATCTCAAGTGGGGGAATTGACATATGTAATCCGATAACCAACTTAATTGGGCTGTATTCCATCAATAATTTCTTTACCCCCTGCGGAATTAATGCGCAAACGGGAGATCTCCGATACGCGCCCCTAGGCGAAAACCCAATGGATGAAAATTTTGACTATCTAAATGGGGTCACCACACTGGACATCATTAGAATTAACAAACACATACTAGGTACTCAAGAATTAGAATCTCCTTTCCAAAAAATAGCAGCAGATGTCAACAATAGCAGCACGATTACTACGTTGGATATTATTCGTATTCGAAAGCTAATTTTGCGACTAATTACTGAATTTGAGGAAGTCGATTCTTGGCGGTTTGTTCCAGCTTTAGGTGAATTCGATGGCAATTTCTGGTCAGACTTTTACGCCGACCCCTTTAGTGCTTCATGGACTGCTCCTGATGGACAAGAGCGTTCATATCTCGCAACTAATGCTCCCAGTTATCTAAATAAAGTAGACCTCAATTCGGCTTCTTATTTAACTTATTTTGATAAAGTTTGGTCTTTTTATGCCGTAAAATCTGGGGATGTTAATGGAAGTGCAAGGGTCGGTTTGGATGGCTTTGTTGATGAGGGTGAGACCTTCTTATTTACGGAGACTAAAACGAGTGCAGAAATCTTATCGGATGGCACTAGTTCGGACGAAGTGTTATTGGCAACAGTTTCTGTTGGAGAAGGAGAAGTAGTTGATCTTGCTGGTTATCAGTTCTCTGTTAATTTCGACGACTCCAACCTTGAATTGCTAGCAATTGAGCCAGGTAAGATAGCTTTTTCATCCGAAGATTTTGTGGTAGATTATGCAGGTTTAGATGCATCTATTCGGACTTTATGGATCAACTATACAACCAACCCCGTAGTTGTGCAGGAGAGTGATGATTTGTTCACTTTGGTCTTTCGTCCCAAATATAATCTTGCCAATTTAAATGGCCTTATTTCCTTTGGCGGTGCAACAGATTTTAAGGATTTGATCATTAGTTCCGAAGACAAGTTGAATAGTGCAAGTTTACAAGTAAAATATAGTAAGGCTACTATAAAGGATTTTGTCATTAAAGAGGCCTATGGTAATCCATTTACAGGAAGTGGAAATTTGCATTTGAAAATCGAAATGAAAGAACTCAAGGAAGTGACTATTCTTCTTCAAGATCAGCAAGGCCAAACGGTTATGCTGGATTTTAATGATCTTTTACTTGGTGATAACGATATAGAGATTCCTGCCAGCACGGTGTATTTTCTACAAAATGGTAGTCTATTCTATACCATTGCGACTGATGAGTATGTTAAGTCAGGTACCATTATTAAGATGGAATAGCTCAAAATAGACAATACCGACTAATAGAAAATATCGAGTCCCAAACAAGCGTCAAGGTGGCCTATCAATCGAATAAAAATTGTCGATTGATAGGCGTTTTTTCTACGGTTGTTTAACCGTATACCATAATACCCAATCCCACCCTCATGAAAAGACAATTAATCCTCCTCTTGTTATGCAACCTGATTGGTTGCTTTACACCGCAATTGATAGCTCAAAACTCGCCGCTGCCTCCCATCAACACCCATCCTGTTTGGGAGATACAAATTGTAGGGCAAACAGAAGTTATATACGACACCCTCACTTATGGTCAGCGCTACTGTCGTTGTGGGCAGGACTATGTCGCAATTGTGCGGAATGGGGAAGAAGATATCATGTACATGCGACAAACCTCGGATAAAGCCTTTTATTTACTGGATATTGATGACTGTGCTACAGAGCGATTGCTGTATGATTACAGTACTGACACAGTGCAAATTCCCGTACAAAATGTATTGTTCATAACCGATAGTTTCGACCTTTTTACATACACCCTTAACCAGGAAGAGCCAGCAGGAATGTTCCAGATATCAGGGACATTAGCACGTTTTACTTACCAATTAGGGCCTTTTACACTTAATTCGCAAGCGATATGGTTACGAGGCGTTGGTGATATCGATCATCCTCTTTTTCCTTTGTTCAATAATTACAATGATTCTGCTACTGAAAGTAGATACCATCTGGCACGCCTGACTGTTGACCATCAAGTTTGGTATGATGCATCATCCCTTGAGCCAGCAAGTGTTGAAATCATTTATGTAGACCAAGATGCTGGCGCTGGCCAACAGAACGGCAGTAGTTGGGCAGATGCTTATACCAACCTAAATGTGGCCCTGCAGTCAGCTAATGCTGGCGATTGGGTTTGGGTAGCAGAGGGGATTTACACACCTGGCAACGGTACAGCACGTGATACAGCCTTTGAGTTGCGGAACGACATACAACTCTTTGGGGGCTTTAACGGAACGGAAACCTACTTGCCAGACCGTGGCGACCCCGCCCTACATGCTACCATACTCAGTGGCGACATTGGCGTACTAGGCGATAGCACGGACAATTCCTACCATGTTTTACGAATTCAGGATGTAGCAGATTTTGCGTTACTTGACGGCTTCACTATTCGCGATGGCAATGCCTTGGGAGGGAATGTAAGCTTCCCCTTTACTGAAAACGGAGCGGGAATCCTCATTTACGCAGGGCTGCCCACTACCAATACGGGCAGCATTGTCTTGAAAAACCTGATCCTAACGCAGCATACCGCACTTAATGGCAGCGCTATCAGTATAGCTGATGGCTTCCCCATACCCCTACGGCTGAGTATCAGCCAATGTACCATCCATCATAACTATGCCATGCAGCGGGGTGCGGGTTTATTCACACCTTGGTCACTGGCCCAAGCACTAGATGTGTCTATCACCGATAGCGAGTTTAGGGCTAATCGCTTTCGCAGCGGTGGTGGTGGTGCTATTTATGATTACCACGCCAAAACCAACTGGAACGTAGTAAACACCGTCTTTGCCGAAAATGGCCCCGTTGTTGGTGGGGGTGGTGGTGGCGGTGCCTGGGGCTTGTTCCAAGCCCAAGGCACCAAACACATTCAAATTTTGGGCTGTGCATTCAGCGATAATTCTTGTACTGGAGAAGGCGGAGGAATAGAATACTACCACAGTGGTGGCCCTGGTCATTTGTCTTTGAGCATTGAAAAAACAGTATTCCAGGACAACGAGAGCTTTTTTAATAATGGAGGGGCTGTTTTTGTAACGGGTGGTTTTCAGTTCACCGTTGATTTTTCTGCTGTTGACTGCGATTTTATCAATAATATATCCCGCTCCAGAGGCGGAGCATTTTCTACGAGAATAGAAGGAGACCAGGGTGATGCTTATTTCAATTTCGATCGCTGTGCCTTTCGCAACAATAAGGCACGCAGCAGCAGCCTGGGCGGTGCAATTGAAGCAATTATCGAAACACCTAATGACCAAACTACAATAAGCCGAACCCTGTACCTTAATATTCGAAATTCCCTTTTTGCCGGCAACAAAGGTGCAATTGTACAAGGTATTCGTTCTGTAACATCAGGTGTGATTGATTCTATCAGTAATTGCACGTTTATAGATAATGGACCTATCGTTTTTGGGAAGGGCTATTCAACAAACTTCAACGATGTTTTTCGTAGCGACATCTACCTCAAAAATTCCATCATCTGGGAACCAGAGCTACCTTTCTGGCAAATTTTGTACAATGGCGATCCAGAAGATTTAAGCGTTTACGATTATGAGCTGGATCACTGCGTCATCAGCGTAGACACTTGTGATTTACCTGGTGGCGAAGAAGCTTGCCTGACTTTTCCTAATTTGTTCAATATCAACCCCCAATTTGTAGATTCAGACAATGACGACTATAGGCTAAAGCATTGTTCCCCCCTACTCAATCAGGGCGTAAATCTTAGTGCGTTTGGCCGTTTTGATCTGGAGGGCAACCTACGCATACTGGATGATATTGTGGACATCGGAGCTTACGAAACCAGTGGCTTTGAAATAAGTACCGCTGCTGCTACCACTAGCCTGGCCTGTGCTTCCGATAGTACGGGAAGCTTGTCTTTTAATACGCTTAACGGCACACTGCCTATAAACTACACGCTAATAGGGCAAGACATGACCATCAATAATACCGATGGCCAGTTTGATTCGCTGCCACCTGGCGCGTACCAGGTACGCGTAGCAGACGGCCAATCTTGTGGAGACACTCTGGACATTATCATTTCGGCTCCGCTGCCTTTCGTTATTAGTGCAACGGCCGAGCCTTACGTCTCAAATCTTCTGGGGGGTATTGTCCAATTAGATAGCATTAGGGGCGGCACACCACCTTACCACTTATTTTTTGAGGAGGAAGCATGGGATGGAGCACCTCTTACAAACCTTTCTCCGGGGAGTTACCTCATCAATAGTATTGATGCGCAAGGCTGTCAGGTAGACACCCTCATAGAAGTAGGGTTGGTGAATGGTATCACTAATCGAACGGAAGAACCCCTTAAATTGTGGGTTAGCCCCAATCCTCTAGCTGTTGGAAGCCCCATCAACCTGACCCTGTCCCACGCGACCAACCAACAGTATCAGCTGGAAATTTGGACGGCAGCTGGAAAAAAAATTGCCACTGCGGTACTTCTAAATAATGTCTTGCGGCCAGCATCTTTTACGCCTACGCATGCTGGGCTATACCTGGTTGTCCTAAGGGATAAAGCTGGTCAACGAGTAGCTAGTAGCCGGGTCCTGGTGCAATAGAACAGGTACGCTGTTAAGTTTGACATAACGATGGGATACGCGTGAACCAAGTACCGCCAGCCAACGCTTTATTCCAATCAACACCATATCGTTGACAATGTCACTAAAACCACCGCTTCCGCCTAAAATACGAAAGCATACCCACGACGACCAAAGTCATAAAAGCCAGCAGGATAAAATAGCTGTAGCGCCAGTGCAATTCGGGCATATAATCAAAGTTCATCCCGTAGACGCCGGCCAGAAAACTGAGCGGAATAAAAATGGTAGAGATGACGGTGAGCACCTGCATCACGTTGTTCATGCGGTAGCTCAACTCCGAGAGGTAGAGATCGTGCAGGCTGTTGAGCATGTCGCGGTAAGTTTCTACCAGATCGACGATTTGGATGATGTGGTCGCGCAGGTCGCGAATAAAGAAGGCCGTCGCATCCGTCACCAGCTGCCCTTCCAGGCGGTCGAAAGCGGTAACAACTTCCCGCAAAGGGGCAATAGACCGGCGCACCAGCAGCATTTCCTGTTTCAGGGAATGGATCTCCGATTTGATGGTGTTGTCGGGGTTCTCGAGAATTTTTTTCTCCAGCGCTTCAATAGCTTCTTCTACTTCGTCAATGAGCGTGTAATACTGGTCGATGACCGCATCCATCAGGGCGTAGACCAGGTAGTCTGCTTGCCGTTTCCGGATACGGCCTTTACCCGCTAAAATGCGTTCCCGCACACCGTTGAAGCAATCGACTTCATTCTCCTGAAAGCTGAGTACGTAGGCAGGCCCCATGTAGAGGGCAATGTGTTCGGATTCTACCCGCCGTTCTGCGGCAATGAACCGCAGCGCCCTGATCGTAATAAAAATACCGCCGGGGTATTCGTCCAGTTTCGGGCGTTGTTGGGTATCGGCTACATCTTCCAGGGCCAACGGATGCACGTTGAATACCCGCCCGAATTCCTCGATCAGGGCGGTATCGTGCAGGCCCCGTACGTCGTACCACTGAATCAGGTTGTCCACGGGTTCGTGGAAAGAAGTGATCGACTGGTTGTCCAGGTCCTGGGAATTCACCGTGGCTTCGTTGTATTCCAGGTAGTGGATACTGATTTTTTCGACTTTCCGATTGCCCGTAAAAACGACAGCTCCAGGGTGGGCGCCTATCTTTCTCTTTTGCTTTTTTTTCATTGGGGCTGGTTTTTGAATACCAGGGTACGATGCGGGAAGGGGATTTCAATGCCTTCGCGATCAAATCGTTTCTTGATGCTTTCGTACAGGTCACAACCCAGCACAAAAGAATCCTGTTGGCTACCCGCCCAGGCCCAGGCGCGCAGGTTCACGCTGGAATCTCCCAACTCAAGCACCCGCACCGTCACCTGAGGTTCACCGCGTTCTATTTGTTCGGGGCTGCGGTTGTCGATGAGCAGGGGATGGGCCATGGCTTCTTCGTACATGATCTGCTTGGCCAGATCGATATTGCTGTCGTAGCTGATGCCCACATTGATCCACTTACAAATTTTGCCCTCAGCAAAGTCGGCATTGATCAGAATTTCGTCGCTGATGACGGTGTTGGGGATAATAATCCGGCGGTTTTCGAAATTCCGGATAACCGTGTGGCGCAGGGTGATGTCTTCAATTACGCCACTGAACTCCCGGATATTGATGCGGTCGTTGATGCGGAAAGGTTTGAAGATGACAATGAACATGCCGCTGATCACATTGCTCAGGGCGTGTTGGGAGGCAAAACCAATGGCCACGGCAAAAATTCCGGCGCCTGCCAGCAGCGAGGTCGCCACGCCCCGCAGACTGGGTACCATATAGACAGCTATAGCGCCACCCGTAAGATAGACCAGGCCCACGAGGAGGTGCTGGAGGAAAAGGTAGTTGGTCGGGTCGTTTTTCATCTCATCCGTCGAGCGCTTGATTAGCCTTTTGAAAAACCGCTTGACGATGGCACCGACAATTAGGGTCCCGATAATAACACCGATGAATACGCCGATATAACTTACTCCGGTAATGACTTCTTGTTCCATTTATGTTTGTTGAGTTCGCTGGTAATAAGTTAAACTGAAAATATAATCTGGTTGCTTATTAAACATTTTTTCGCTGCGGAAGTTAGGTGTTTGCAGTGGTTAATAGCCTAAATGCTGTTTTTTTACCGACTGAAATTTTGTTTTTAAAATGTTTCTCCTGGTGAAGGAGCATTATCGGTCGTCATTTTTTTTATACCTTCATCGCGCAGAAATACCACATGAACGTTAACTTCGATAAACGAGACCAATTAGAGGGCCAGATTGCTGGCCTGCTAGCCCTTGCCGACCGGCGGGCAATTGATCTTATTTACGAAAATTACGCCGAAACGCTGCTGGGCTTGATCAAGCGTATGGTGGAATCCCACGAAGTGGCCGAAGAGGTACTCCAGGACACTTTTGTCAAGATCTGGAAAAATGCCCGCAAATACGAGGCTAGCAAAGGACGTTTGTTCACCTGGTTTGCCAATATTGCCCGCAATACCGCTATTGATCGGCTGCGATCAGCCGGATTTCGGCAACAACAAAAAACCACTAGTACCGAAAATCTCGTAGATATAAACGTCATGGGCAGTGAAAACGCCCAAATAGAAGATACGGGCTTAAGCGCCGTGCTGGCTAGTCTGGATCCCAAATACCGGGAACTCATTGAACTCACTTATTTCCAGGGGTACTCCCAACGGGATATTGAGAAAGAACTGGGTATTCCGTTGGGAACCATTAAAACCCGGCTACGCACTGCCATTAACGAGTTGCGTTCAAAATTGAACAACGACCACGTAATGAAGCTTTTAACGGTTTTCTTCCTTTTAACTCAACTGTTAAATGCCTGGTTCTGACGTGGACATAAAAAAATACATATCATCCGGAATACTCGAGCAATACGTGCTCGGTCTACTGTCGTCAGAAGAACGGCAGGCTATTGAAAATAACCTCCGGCAATATCCCGAATTGCGTGCCGAGCTCGACCAGATCGAGCACGCGCTGGAAAGCTACGTGTCCTTAAATAAGGCAAAGTTATCCCCCGATTTTTATCAAAAGCTATCCGATAAACTGGATGACATCACGCCGGACCCCGCTCCGCCAGCCACCAACCCCAGCAGTGGCCCTGCGCCGGTTACCGGCACGGGATCGGGCAACCTGCTCAGCCTGCTCCTGGGCGTAGCGCTGGTTGTTTCCCTGGGCGCAGCTGCCTGGCTGTACAACGGCAGCCAACAAAAAGACGAGGAAATCAAAACCCTCACGACCAACTTCAACCTCCTCCAAACCGACTGCGACAAGACCACGGAAATGAACCGCTCGCTGCTGGAAACCCTCCAGTCGATGCGCCAGCCCGGGTCTTCGCTCATCCAGATGCTCGGGACGGCAAAAGCGCCCGCTGCGCTGGCTTCAGTCATCTGGAATCCAACTACGCAAAAGGCATACCTGGATGTAGCTAGCCTACCCGAGCCGCCGTCCGACAAACAGTACCAGCTGTGGGCTATCGTGGATGGCGTCCCCGTTGATATGGGTGTTTTCGAGGTGGTGCTCAATGGCACGTCGCTTCAGGAGGTACCCTTTATCGCCAATCCGCAAGCCTTCGCCGTAACGCTCGAGCAGCGTGGTGGCAGCCCAACGCCAACCCTCGAAGAGATGGTGGTGGTAGGAAATAAGGTGGGGTAAAAATTACCTACAAATACGACCAGGCCCACCAGATCAGCAAACCCTGCACCGGCAACCGCAATGCTGTTGCCAATACGTGGGTTCCCTTTTCCCTCGCTTTTTGGAAATGGTACACATTGGCCGGAAACACGGCGATCAGCAGGGCAATAATCCCCCACAACGCCACATTCCGGGTAGCCGAAAACAAGAGGCCCAGGCCCAGGATAATTTCAATGCCGCCCACCAGCAGGTTGACCCTTTCGGGTTGCGGTACCCACCGGGGCGTAATTTTCAAGAAAAATTTCGGATTCCTGAAATGGCTGTAGCCCGCAAAGATATAGATGGCGGCCATGAGGAAAAGGGCGTAGAAGTGGAAGTCGGTCATCCGGCAGTCATTTGAGTCGAAAAATGTAAATTTATTATTGTCCAAATATTTATAGCGCTAAAATTTCACCCGTTTCAAGCGCATGGCCCGGAGCAGCCAACGGGACAAGGGTTGGTGCGGATCGCGCTGACGCAGGTCAATGCGCCAGTTGAATCGCTTCACCAGCGGCACCCGCTGTGCTTCGACAAATTCCACCAGGCTGCCATCGGCATCTTCCAGGTAACCCCAGCGGCCATTGGTATCCCCCATCTCAAAAGTTGCTTCACTTTTTACCTGGAAAGGAAAGCCCTTGCGCTCGCATTCGGCTATCAGCGTGTGGATATTTTTGGTATCGAAACAAACGTGGATATAGCCCAAGTCTCCCCAGTAACGATCGGCAAAAATGCGGTTGGGGGTACGGTCCAGGCACTGCAGTAATTCGATTTCGCTACTGCCCAGCAGTTCGCTGAACCCACCCTGCGGATAGGCAGGCATGCGCAGGAGCACCCGCCGCACGCGATCGGTGTACCCCGCCAGGGGAACAATTTCATCACAGACCACCAGCGAGTAGCCCAAAATATCGGCGTAGAGTGCTTTGGCCTGGTCGATATCTGATACCCCAATCCCGACTCCCTGGATGCCGCCCAGTGGGCCGTACCGTTGGGTAAACCAGGAATTGTTTCCACCTTTCAGTTGAATAAGGTTGCCGTAGGGGTCTTTGAAGAAGAAGCTCTGCTCGCCATCAGGGGTTGACGCGGGGCGCGTCAGTATTTCGGTCTGGTGCCGCTGGAGGTGCGCGTAGCTGGCGGCGATATCATAGGTTTTGAGGGTAATAAAATTGACCCCCAAATCACCAGGGCGCAAGGAGTCGGTTAGCCCCTGCGGTTCGCGGTCCTGGTACTGCCAGATTTCGTAGCCGCTGCCGCCGTTGGGGTGCATCGCCAGCAGCGCGCGTTTTTGGTGGGCTTCACCCCCCATGTACTTGGCCATGTGGGTCGCCATTTTCCGATCGTCAAAGACCAGCATGTCGGCACCCAATACTTTTGCGTACCATTCGAAAGCCGCATCCGCGTCGCGTACACCGATACCAACTTGTTGGATGCCGTAGATAATTTTAAAGGGGGTCATAATTTTTGAAACTTAGTCTTGATGATAACGGTAAGGTGTGCAGGATGGCATTAATCCATCCGCAGCAACTGTCGGTAGGTAGCAAAGAGTCGCTCTTGCGATACCCCGAGGTGGAACAGCGCAAATACCGAAAGGTTAACGATATTTACCCAGAGCCAGGAATTCTTCTCGTATTTACGGGCAGAAACCAGGGCGTCATTGGTGATCAGGTGTTGTTTAAACCCTGCTTTTTTGGCGCGCTTGACCAGGTCAAAATCTTCCATGATGTACAATTCTTCCCGAAATCCCCCCAATTGCTCAAAGGTATTTCGTTTGATGAACAGCGTTTGGTCGCCGCCACCGGCAAAAAGGCCATCGAAGCGGGTACAATACCCATTGATGCGAAGTAGCCAGCTATTGGAGTCGAAGCAATAACTAAAATAGCCCAGGTCGTAGCCCTGCTCCAGCGATTGTGCAATGTCTTGCAGAAAAGAAGCCGGAGGGAGGGTGTCTGCGTGCACGAAATAGATGACCTCCGACTGGGTTTGTGCCGCGCCGTAATTCATCTGTTGAGCTCGCCCGGCTACCGGGCAGTTGAGCACCCGCACCCCCATCGCAGCGGCCTTGGCAGCCGTCTGGTCCCGGATGTTTGGGGAGTTGGCTACCAGTATTTCCGCTTGGGTATGCTGCTGCAAATAGGTCAACAGGCGCTCAATGTGAGCAGCTTCGTTGTAAGTTGGAATAATGATACTGATGGTCATAGTTGCTATACAAACGACGTACTGATTTGCCTTGGGCAAATCAGTACGTCGTACTATTCATAAGAAAATCAGGGTTTAAGTGGCGTAAAGTTAAGAATGTTTAGTAACCGCCAATAAATCTGGGTGTTTAGATTGAGTTCGGCCAGCTACGGCCGCAAATTTCTGAGCCTGATCGGTATCACCCAGCCGTTGGTAAATTTGTGCCAGCAGTCGGTTGACGTCAATATTATTGGGCCGCTGGTCATAGGCCGCTTGTGCGTAAGGTAATGCTTGCTGCGGAGAATCGTATAATTTAAGATAAAGCGAGGCGTACTCCAGCCCCATTTGGTGGCCGCTTTGCTCGTCATCTTTTAGCATCGCTAGTATTTCTTGTTGGGCCGCCGCCAACGCCTCGGTGCGCCCGGTAGCTTTGTAAATTTCTGCCAAGTCGATGTAAAAGCTTACCTCCGGAATGATGGCAGCGGCGGCTTTCAGCTGGCTTTCCGCAGCGTCCGTATCACCGGCCTGGAAATCCAATTGAGCCAGGTGGGCCATCGCGAATGGGTAGTCGGGGCGCTCTTCCAGGGCCAGCGCATATTGCAGGCGGGCCTTGGCGGGTTCACCGTACCGCTCGTAAAGCTGTCCCAGCGTGAGCAGCGCCCAGCAGGTAGCTTCCTGACCCGGAAAACCAGCTGCTACGGCCATCTGCATAGCTTCAATGGCGCCGGGTACGTCGCCGTGGATTTCCCGCAGATAAGATACCCGGGAGTAGGAACGCAGGTCGGGCCGAATACTTACCATCTTATCGGCCATGGCTACTGCCTCGGGGTAATTGCCCAACTCTACGTTGGCATCTACCAGGGCGCCGTAGATTTGGGCGTTGTAGGGGTTAATGGTCACCGCCAGTTGGGCCGTTTGTAAGGCGTCGGCAAAAGTATGTTGTGACAATTGCACCGAAGCCTTGGCGGCCAGGAGGCGGAAGCGGAGGTCTTCTTTGCCTTGCGCCTGCTCGAGTCCGGCGTTGGTCACCGCCAGGGCGGCGGGATAGTAGTGGCCGTGCTCGCCCGTGATGCGGGCTTCGTTGATGAAAATTTGCGCCAACTTGAGGTAGGCTTCCCCATCTTGGGTGTTTTTACGCAGGGCTTGCTGTTGGGCCACATAAAGTCGTTGTATCTGATCCCATTCGGTACCCTGGCGCAAACTGGCGTGCCGGTCCAGCAGCTGGGGGATAGTGAGTTCCGATGTGGAAGTAGTGGCTTCGGGTGCTTTTGCCTGACAAGACCATAAAAGCGCTACGAGGCCGAATGCGAGTACAATAGGATGGAATAGATTGTTCATTTCAATTGTTTTTTGATTTTTAATAAAAGAATAGATTGTGGCCAACTCCCCAGGAGCGACCTGTACGGGAGTTGGCAGTCAAAACAATCTATACGGTAGCGGGCTTGACTTTACAAGCACCAGGATTTTACTTGGCTTTCACCATTTTCAAGAGGTTCAGTATATTGCCCTGTTCGTCGGCAATGCGCACGTAATAGATGCCGGCAGGATAGCGGCTGGCATTCCATTCGCGGCGGTAAACACCTGCGTCAGCACCTTCGCTCCAACGCTCCAGCGAACGGCCAGAGACATCCATGATGTCGATGGTCAGTTGGCTGGGGGCAGCCAGCTGTACCTGAATCATCGTCGTTTCCCGGAAAGGGTTGGGATAATTGCTCACGCCCGTCACCACGGTGGGTGCTGCGGTAGGAATGGTTTCAATTTGCGGTGCGGCAATATTCATTTGTGTCATGTTGTCGGCAATCACCCCACTGCAATCGCTATCGCTGGCGAAAGGTAGCGCCAGATAGGGGAAATTTTTCTGGAATGGCCGGTCGTTGGCTTCTACGCCCGTAGTGTAAGTCAGGACGTTCAGGAGGTCCTGGGTAACCGGGCTGGCCGCACCCCCGGGATAGTCGTCGTACCACAAACCAATGGCGGCCAGCACGACCCCGGAAACGGCTTGTAATTCGATGCGGGTAACGTCATCTTCCAGGCGGCGTCCGTTGGGGAAACCATCCATATTGGGAATGAACTGGAGGTCGGCATTGCTGGCGTACGTCGGGTCGGTCAGGCCGAGGACGGCTGCCTGTACCAGCCCCAACGAGCTGAAGTTCGGATCATTGCGGGGGGTAACTGGTACCGCCATATTCAGGCGCAGCATATCGCCACCAGTGGGTAAGAAGTTGTTGATAAAGGGCTTGCCAGCCGCCAGTGGGTTGCCATTTTTTCCGGTTGCCAGTTGGTAAGGCGGAAAGTTGGGCACCCCGGTGTGGAAGATGGGCCACAAGTCTACCGAGCGGGGTTTTCCAGCGCCAGGCAACAGGAGGGTGCCGAAAATGGCGTCGTCCAGGGCGGTACCAGCAACGGCCGCCGAACCTTTCAACGGGAAGAGCCCGTCCTGGCCGTTGCCAAAGTCGAAAGCGCCCAATGAATTGCGTTGGATGCGCAACGGCGCAAAACCAGGAACAGCACCACCAAACAGGTCATCGTCCATGTACAGCGCCAATTCTGGATTGTAGAAGTACTGGTCGAGCAGGGTGTCCTGCAACTCCTGGTAAGGGGTCAGGCTGTTCCAGTAATCTTTCATACCGATCGGAATAACGGCTTCGTTGGTCAGGGGCATACCCAGACGGGATACCTGTACCCAGTCACCGGAATGCACCTCGCCACCGGGCGTCAGGGTGCGAATAGCGCGGCGGCTGGCCGAAGCCCACACCCCGATCACAAAGTTGGGATCCAGAATACTGGTCGGGCCAGATGTGTTGGGTGCGACCAGGTACCGGATGGGAATTTCCATCACAATCGCACTGGTGTTCATACACGCCAACCCGTCGCGGGGCTGACCACCCTGGCGGGGGGCGTCACCGAGGTCGAAGATGCCACCCAGATCGACAAAGAAAGGATCATCCATCGGACCCGCAAAAACCCGCTCGCCCGTGATGGCGTTACGACGCGCCAGGCGAACCAGCTTTTCGTAGCTGCTGGTACCCAGACCTACGCCCGATTCGATCGAACGCTCCCCAATATTGGGTGGAGGAACCGGGCCGCCGGGCAGAATCGTAGCCCAACTGCGACCTCCGTCGCGACTGCGCTCCAGGTTGTAGCGGGTGCGCAGGTTCTGTTTGCCCAGTCGGATATTAAAGAACGTCGACGGATCTTCGTTCTTTTGGTAAAAGGTGAAACGGTAGATGATGTCGTCGCCCGGTGTATTGGGGTTGTTGTCGATGTGGATCTCGTAGCGGATGTTTTCACCAAAGGTGTAGTAGTTGGGGCCGCCGTGGGGAAGCTCTGCCGGGATGTAGTTCGCAATGATCGTAATGGTGTTCGGATCATCCGGACTTCGGAAAGCATACACGTCGGTGTTGTCGGCCAATGGGTCATTGGCGATCAGGGGTGCCTCGCGGTGGCTGGATGCCCTGCCTGTTTGCACAAACAGAAGCAGTATGGCCAAAACCCCCAGGATCGAGTTAGTTTTGATTTGCATGGTGCGTAACTTTTAAAAAATTAGTAAATAAAATGTGGACCGTTTTCATTGGATCTGTTTTAAGTTCCAAGACAATGCCAGCGCTTTGATCATGCCGATCAAAGGGATATAGCGCTGGTAGCCTTGGGGTTGGATTAGATTGGGGAGACTAAAAAAAGCTTGGGAGCTGTGTTTTTGTATTACAACCTTACTTACGAGAAGCAGTAGGTAAGTGGATGTTGAAAGGGAGGGAAAACAAGATTATTTCTCCCTTTTTATTTGTTGGTAGGTTAGGGGACCTAATTCGAAGCGGGCGGTAGCCAGTTCGGCCCGCAAAGTTTTAGCCATTTCAGCATCGTCGGCAAAGATGTCCAGCAGGTGCAGTTGTGCGACGGGTTCGTGCGTCTGGCCAATTACATGCTGCTGTGCGATGGCCTGCGCCGTTGCCAGGTTGCCTGTTTTAAAATGCACCCAGGCCAACATATCGTACGTGGTGGGGGTAGCGCGTTGTTCCACCTCTTTGGTGGCCATTGCCAGGGCGGTTGTGCCCTGGCCAGTTGCGACCAGGATTTCACTGATGGGGCCGCTGTACATCCGCCCGTAGGCCAGTGCCTGGGCGGTGGCCAGGAAAGCGGCGGTTTCTGCTTCGGCACAACCCGCGTCGCCTTCGTAGGCATACAATTCTGCCAGCCGCAAGTGAAGATCAGGGGTGTCGTTGGTGCGCATGATCGTTTGCAGCAGCGTCTTAGCCAGGGGAATGTTGCCATCGTGGGCGTAGGCGATCCAGGCCATGCCTTTAATGGCGTACCAGTTGGTGGGGTCCAGTTGCAAAGTCATCAGGTAATGGGTATAAGCTTTGGCTACTTCACCGTGGTGACCATAAAAGTCACCCAGGTTGGAATACAACCAGATAGCCTGTTCTTGGTCCTGGGCGTTCAGGTTGGCTTTCGCTTCCTCCAGCATGGCGATGGCAAAATCCAGGTTGCCCTGGTGGTCTTCCCACTTGGCTTTGCGAATGAGGTATTGAAATCCCCCTTGCTGGTAAATTTTAGCCAGTACTTGTTCGGCTTCCTGGTAGCGGCCCAGTTCCATCAGCACATCGTATTGGATCAGGCTGTTGGCCCTGGGGTTTTCACCGATGGCCAACGCTTCTGTTACCAGGGCGTAGGCTTCCTGAAACCGGTGTTGGCTGATGTAGGTCCGGGCCAATGCCCGCAAGAAAGCTGGCCGCTGGATACTGGCGTACTGTAAACCGTATTGCAGGAGCGATTCGGCCTGGCAAAGATCGTCGATCTGCCCGTAGGCCGCAAAGCGCTCGTTGTACAAGCCTGCCAATTTGAAGTGGTAGCTGAGTTGATTCGGCGCCTGGGCTAGTTTGCTGGACCAGAAGCTAAGCTCCTGATCGAAATAGGCAGCGCGCTGCAGTGGCGCAAAAATTTCGATAACCGCCGTTTGATCAACCACGGGCGCAACGTCGTTGTTGCTTAAAAAACCGAGCCAGGAAGGGAGACTAAAAGCCAGGAGGAGGAGGTACATAACAACTGTTTTTTGGGGAGTTTAGAACGGAAAATGAAGACCGGAGCGCGTTTGAAATCAACTCCGGTCTTCAGGTTACTGGTTGCAGCGTCTACCAGGGGCTGGCCAGGTAAGGGAAGTTGTTCAGGAAAGGCTTATCGTTGGCGTCCACGTTATCCGAGGTCAGGCCAGGATTAGCCGATCCGTCAGGACCACCAAAGATGAGGAGCAATTCTACGTCGATCACATCATCCGTCAGGTTTCTGCCCGTCAGTACATTGGTGCCGTCGAAGAAGGTCGTGGGCTTGTCGGTCGCTACGTTGAGCACGTCCGTGGCCAGTACGCTGGTAAAGGTAGCGGCATCCAGGCCCAGGGCGTTGGTGGTGTAACCGGCGTTGAGCGCCAACAATTTATTCTGGAAAGCGGTAGCGAATTGTCCACCCATTTGCGAAGGCGTCGTTTCGTTGAACTCATCTTTGCGGCTGGCATCTACAAAGACCGTGTTGATCGCAGGGCGGGCTTTTTGGTCGGCCTGCACGTAGACTCCACCGAAGTCAAAGTCGTTGTCGTTGTTGTCATCGTCGTCGCAAGAGCTTAACGTAAGGGTTAGTGTCAGGGCACCAACGAGGAATGCTAAATATTTAATGGAAAATTTCATTGTTTGATTTTTTAGATTGTTTTAAAAACAAGATTTTTTGGGGTGCAAAAGGGAGGTATTAACGCTTCAGTTTGGTTTCTACCCAGGTGTTCAAGGCCGTGGCATTACCCAGCAAAGACTTGGGTACTTCTACCACTACCGCCAGTACATTGGTGCCGGCAAAGGTGTCGGTGCCGGGGTTGGCAAAGCTGGATGCATTGCCGCCAATAATGGCAGAATAGGCACCTAAGTCAAAAAAGAACGGATCATCACGGGGGCCAGCAAATACGCTGATGCCGTTGTTGCTTCCTGTTTTGGCTGTTTCGCCGTAAAGGGTAATTTCCGTCTCGGTGCGGGTGGCTGCCGATAGAATGCTGCTCTCGGTGCCCTTCATCGAAGGAGCTACAGGGCCGAAAACGATCATTTTGCCGTCGCGGGGAATCGCCTGAATCACCAGGTCTTCGACGTTGTCGCCATCGGTGTCGATGTTGAACTCGATGAGCGTGTTCTCGTCAAAAGTGGCAGCAGCCGTGGTACCCGGAGAAAGCAATCCTTGCACCGTGGTCGCAAATACCAGGTTGTTCTGGTTGGCGCCCTGGAAAACGAAAAAGTCGGCGATGTCCTGGCTACTGTTCGTTACCTTAGGTGCATCGATGTGGTCGGCTGACATGAACACAGCTGCGAAAAACAGGACGGTGGCCAGCGTAGAAAAGATTTTGAGTTTCATCTGAAAAAGTCATTTGGTTTTTAAAAAAAATGCAATCCGGCGTTTTATTTGCTTGCCGTCATGCTTACCTCTCCACTTACGGGGTGGGGGAGGAAAGTGGATGTTTGCCCATCAATCTTTTTTTAAAAAACCAAAAACCAGGGGGGGCAAAGTCGGAAGTGGGCAATCGGAAGTGGGAAGTTTTAGACCGTGTAAAGGTGTAAAAGTGGAAAGGTGTAAAAGAGGGGCAGAGCAGGCGTCAGGTGTATTCGTTTTTTACCAGGATTGTCGCGGATTGCATCCGCGATACCATACGCTCCATACGAGATCAGCGTATAGTAACTGGCTGGCACGTCTTCAGCGTTGCCTGCCACGTCTTTAGCGTTGCCTGCCACGTCTTTAGCG
>PZPC01000084.1 GCA_003045895.1 Bacteroidota bacterium | reverse complement strand
CCTGTTTTCACCCTTGTTCCCAATTAATATCGGGAAGT
The DNA here is from genome assembly GCA_003045895.1 of Bacteroidota bacterium. Classification (GTDB taxonomy): domain Bacteria; phylum Bacteroidota; class Bacteroidia; order Chitinophagales; family Saprospiraceae; genus Lewinella. The sequence continues at coordinate 22,366 of PZPC01000084.1, read as the reverse complement.
TATTTTTTGCTGGCCCCTTAGCGTTCTAAGAAACGCGCTCATGCCTTCCAAAAACCCACACGACGACCTTTTCAAGGCCACCTTCTCTATTACCTCCGAAGTAGAGGCCTTTCTGCATACTTATCTACCGGCATGGCTCGTCTCAGGCCTTAATTTCAAAACCCTAAAACCAGCAACGACCAGCTATATTAGCGAGGGGCTAAAGCAATTCTTCTCCGACATTGTCTACTCTTGTCATTGGAAAACGGATGATTCCCGCCATCCATCCACCGTGCGTGTCACCTTGCTCTTGGAGCACAAAAGTTATCAGCCCGACAATATTTTCATTCAGTTGTTGCGTTACCTGACCGAAACCTACCAACACCAATACCAGGAAAAACAACCTTTGCAATTAGTGATTCCCATCGTGGTGTACCACGGAGAACAGCGCTGGAAACACCGAACATTTGACGATTTTTTCCAGCTACCAGATTCGCGATTGCGGGAATACCTGCCCTTGTTTAAGTACGACTTAGTTGATTTGAATGTGGTATCCGAAGACCTTATCATACAACAGCAGGGATATTATTTAAAAAGTACGATGTTGCTTTTTAAGCATAAAGGGGACAAAAATGCCATTGTGGAACTTTCCCAAGAAATCTTTATATTTGTAGAGAACAAGGCACTAACGCAAGAACAAAAAATATTTTTCCTCCGGCAACTGGTAACCTACATTTTTCGGGCTTTTAGTTTCAGTAAAGAAGAATTGAATCAACTCACCAAACAACTACCAACCATGACACAGCAAATAACCGACAACCTCTGGGATCGGCTGCTGGCAGAAGGCAAAGCAGAAGGCAAAGCAGAAGGCAAAGCAGAAGGCAAGGAAGAAGGCCAGCTAATTGGTGAAATGATCACCGGGTTGGAAGAACATGTCTATCTTTTGTCCAAAATGGCTGCTAAAACCATGCCGCCAGCACTGATGGAAGAGTTCTCGGGGCTGAGTCAGGATTTTGTCCTGGCTTTTCAGGAAGCTTATTCCGCGGAAAAAGCTAACCTCTTGTTACATAAAATAACCGAGGTCCGACAGCTATCCGATCTTGCAGCTATCCGTTTGTACCTCGCTCAGGCACTGCAAGTCTTTGGGATGCCCGACGACACGGTGCAGGCTTATTTTAAGGACTAACTTATATTGTTGCCTGACGCTTAAAACAACCGGCTTTTGCAAGGCACTACCGATAAGTTCCTTCGTCAGGAGCTGGCCAAAACGGCACTCTTGCTGGACACCGAAGGGCAGTAGCCCCGACGAGCAACTCATCCTCTTCCTACAGCCTCAGGACGAACACTTCCGCACCACCTGCCTGCCTCAATTACAGGCCTGAGCACGCCAGGAAAACCTGCTCCTGGTGGAACAGGATGTGCGTCAGGGCGTTCCTGCTGAAATCACGGCTACCCCGACCATTGTTTTTCAAAATACCCGGGGGCGGGCCATCTACGCCAGTCGCTATACCGAACTGAACACGATCAAGAACTTTGTCCGCACCAGTCGCCTGCGCGCACAGGCTCCGGTGCCTTTATGTATGGACCAGGTGCTTCGCAATAGAGCGGTTCGGATGTAGCACAAGACTATAGTTCGGAAGACCAAAGCAGTGATGGTACTCCCCAGGAGCTCTATCTATTCTATCACCAGGTGAGGTATTGTGGCCAGGTTCCAGTCGATGACCAGGCCCTGGGCCAGGCGGCGGGCAACAGCCGCGCCATAGAGGTGTTCACAGAGGTAGAGGGCGGCCTCGAAAGACCGGGCTCCGCCAGCAGAAGTAATGTACTTCCCGTCATGGACAAACAGGACGCCCTCGCGGATGTCGAGGTTGGGAAAGCGGTGCCGCATGGCCGCCACGTCGCTGGGAAAAGTGGTACAGACTTTATCGTTGAGCAAACCAGCCTGCGCCAGCACAAAAGCGCCGTCGCAATGGCTGGTCACAAACTGTGCCTTAGCCGCTGCTTCTTGAACAAAGCTGATCATGGCGGCATCTTCCAGATCGGAATCCAGGTGGTGCTCGGCACTGGGGATCACCAGGATGTCGATGGGTGGCAGGCTATCGGTAAGGTAGTTGTAGTCGGGTAAGACGCGTAAGCCTTCAAAAGTGGTCACAGGGTTCAGGCTATTGGCCACGAGGAAGGTATTCATCCCTTTGATGCTATCGCGGAAGACCGTGTGCTGAAAGATATCATAAGGCGCTGTGAGTTCCGTATTGTAGACGCCGTCCATGACCAGAAATGCCACATTGTACCGGTCAGGATCGAGTTCGGGTAGCATTCGCGGCACCTCCACATCAGGTGTCGGCGTAGGCGTACAACTGGCCAGAAACAGCAGCAGGGGTAACAAAAAGAAGCTGGCAGTTGGTTTTTGTTGCATAGGACGCAAAATTAGGGAGGGAGGGAGCTTAATCCTGCAATTTAGCGCCGTAGCTCAGGTCCCCCGCATCACCAAGGCCAGGAACGATATAGCTTTTAGCGGTAAGCTCTTCGTCCAGGGCCGCGATCCAGATATGGGCGTGGGGAAAATGCCGTTCCAGGTATTCGAGTCCTTGCCGGGCGGCGATGGCCGTCACAAAATGGAGGGCTTTGGGCTGCCCGTGTTTCAGGAGTTCCTCGGTAGCCAGCACCATACTGGCCCCCGTAGCCAACATGGGGTCGCAGACGATCAGCACCATATCGTCCAGGCTGGGGCAGCTGAGGTATTCCACCTCAATCTCGAAAGAACCATCTTTGTGGTGTTTGCGGAAAGCAGAAACAAAGGCATTTCCGGCATCGTCAAAAACATTGAGCATACCCTGGTGGAGGGGCAGGCCCGCCCGCAGGATGGTAGCCAGCACCAATTCATCGGCGGGGACATCGGTAGGTGCCAGCCCCAGCGGTGTTTCGATTTGTTCGGTGGCGTAATCCAATTCCTTACTCAGCTCATAGGCCAAACATTCGCCCAGGCGTTCCATATTCCTGCGAAAGCGCAGGCGATCCTGCTGGATATGCAAGTCGCGCAATTCCGCTACGTAGCGATTGACAATAGAAGGCGAAGAACTCAGTAGATGGATCATAAGCAGTGAGGTGTTGGAGTCTGTAATCGTCGAAAACCAAAGATAAGGAACCCGTTCTTAACGTGCCGTGGTTTTTTGGGTCTGCCAGGTTCGCAGTCCTAAATCTTGCGTTCCAACAAATCCTGCAGGGCTGGCACCAATTCAGGATATTCAAAAACAAACCCACTGGCTTCGAGTTTCTGGGCTGATACCCGGGCACTATCCAGTACCGTATGGGACATCTCGCCCAGCGCGAATTGTAGTGCCAGGGCTGGGGCGGGCAACAGCACGGCCGGTTTGCCCGTTGCCGTGATCAGGGCCTGAGCCAGGGTCTTGTTGCGGGCGGGATGGGGTGAAACGCCGTTATAACACCCGCGGAAAGTGTCGTCGGCCACCCCGCGTACAAAGATCCGGCACAAGTCGTCAATATGAATCCAGGCGTACCACTGCTGCCCGTCGCCAAAATAAGTCGAGGTCAGCACCTGCAAAGGGAGCAACATTTTGGGTAATGCGCCTCCCTGGGTCGACAATACAATGCCCGTACGAACGAGGAGAGTCGGCAGGTTGAGCTCAGCCGTGAGTTCTGCGATCGCCGCCTCCCAAAGCTGTACACTTTCCGAGAGGAAGCCCTTACCGGGCGCGGCCGTCTCGGGCAACCAATCGTCGCCCCGGTTGCCGTAATAACCAATGGCGCTGCCCGCCAAATAGGCTTTCACCTCGGGGCCGTAAGCGGCTATCCCTTTCTTCAACAGGCGGGTACTCGCTGTGCGGCTTTCGATAATCAGTCGCTTGCGGCTACTGGTCCAGCGCGCATCGGCAATTCCTGCTCCGGCCAGGTTGATGACGTGGGTAACCCCCTCAAAGGCTGTCGCGTCGTAAGTCCCTTTGTCTACATCCCAAACATATGTTGGATAAGGAGACGCGGGTTTTACTGCGCGGCTAAAATGGCGAACCTCGTAGCCTGCCGCTTTCAGCAAAAAACTCAACCGCTCGCCAATAAGTCCACTTCCTCCCGCAATAAGTACAATTGCCATACTTTGTTTTCTTGATTCTCTGACATTTTTTGTACTGGAAGTCAATCGAAAGCAACCACGAAGTCGCACCGAAGGTAATATGACGCTCCTTACCAGTCGCTTTTCATCTTTACTTTAGCTTGACCACAAAAAATGTCAGAGAAGGGTTTTCTTTTCAAAACACTTTTAAAGGACTCCTGTTCACCGCTTCACCCAGCCAATTCATCCTGGCAAACGTAGGTTTAATACAAATGTCATTCTCAACCAAGAAAAAGTTTGTAATTTCGGGGCGAATCACAACTATCCAAAATGAAAAAAATGTTTTATCTGCTGAGCATTATTGCTTTAGCCAGCACCTGCCTTATCACCAGTTGTACCACTGAACCTTCCAATACGGAAAACACCGATGACCTGACTGGTGTGGTCTTTAAAAATACCGACAACACCGTTTACGTACGCCTGGCAGCTGAACCCGACCGGCTCAATCCACTGCTGTCGACCAGCGGCTACAGCCGGCCCGTGTGGGAACAACTGTTCCTACCCCTACTCGATATCGATCCCAAAACGCTGGATTTTGTTCCCTTCCTGGTCAAAGCCCGCCCAGTAATTGCAGAAATAACCGAAGGCCCCAACGCCGGCGGAGTTACCTACACGTATGAACTTCGGGGCGATGCCCGCTGGAGCGACGGCCAACCGGTAACCGTGGCGGACATTGTCTTCACCTTTAAAATCATCTTCAACGCCAACATTGCCGAAACGGCGCCGCAGCGGGTACCCTACAACGCGTTGGTCGATATCCAGGCTGATCCCAACCAGAAACAGCGATTTACGGTGGTCACCAAAGAAAAATACATCCTCGGGGAAGCGGCCTACAACAGTATCAATATCTTCCCGGCACATGTTTTTGACCCCTCAGGGTTGATGAAAAACTACGCCCTGGCCGATTTGATCGCCAACGGTGAAGTGCTGGCGAAAGAACTGCCACTCCAACAATTTGCGGAGCAATTTGTCAGCGCCCCCTACTCCCGTGACCCCGCCAAACTTATTGGCACCGGGCCTTACCGACTGGGCCAGTGGGAAGAAGGGCGGTACATCACCATGTCGCGCGATCACCAGTGGTGGGCCGACGCAAGCAAAGGTGGACACCCCTATTTGCACGCTTATCCCGACAGCCTGGTCTTTCGTATTATTCCAGACCAGACGACTGCCATTGCCGCCATCAAAGACGAGTTGGTGGATGTAGCTACCGAAATTGACGCGCAGGACTTTGTCGCGCTACGGGAAAACGATTTTGCCAAGGCGCATTTCAACTTCTTCACGCCCAATATCCTGGGCTTTTTCTTTATTGCCATCAACACCAAGAACCCGCGGCTGACGGACAAGCACGTCCGGCGGGCCCTGGCCCACCTGGTTGACGTGCAGGTGGTGATCGACCGGGTTTACGGTGGTTTTGCCACTCCGCTGCCCGGCCCCGTTTCTCCTTCTAAACCTTATTTCGCCAAAGACCTGCCCCTGATCGCCTTCAATATTGAGGAAGCCAAAAAGCTGCTCGCTGACGCGGGCTGGGCGGACGCCAACGGCGATGGGATCCTCGACAAAACCATCGATGGGCAACGGGTAGCCTTTACCCTCGAGTACCTCGTCACACCGGGATCCAAGTTTGCCAATACCCTGGCTGAACTGTTCAAGGACAACGCGGCCCAGGTTGGTATTGCAGTTACGATCGTGCCCCGTGAGTTCCGCACCATGCTGGGCGAAGACGTAGCCAATCGCACCTTCCAACTGTACGCTGCCGGCGCCAGTGCTGATCCTTTACTCGATGATTTCAAACAATTGTGGCATACTTCCAGCAACACCCCCAGTGGCAGCAATCGCGTACAGTTTGGCAATGCCCAGACCGATGCGCTGATCGATGAGATCCGCGTGACCCTGGACGAAGACAAACGCAATGCTATGTACCGGGAATTCCAGCAGCTCCTCTATGATGAGCAACCTATGATCTTCCTGTTTGCCCCCCAGAACCGCATCGCGATCAGTAAGCGTTTCCTCGCCGAGGGCATGGAACTTCGCCCTGGCTTCCAGGTGCGGAATTTCGTCTTGCGCAAATTGCAATAACAAACCAACATCCACTTCATAATAACAAGTCGTCCTTTAATGAGAAAACTGATATTGTTGTGCAGCTCCGTGCTATTTTTGGCAGCCGGCTATAGCCAAACAGACACCACCATCTACAAAGTGGTGGAAGAAATGCCGCGTTTCCCGGCCTGCGAAGCCCTGGACACCACCCTGGAAGCCAAACTCCAATGTGCCAATCTGGCGATGTTGCAATACGTCTACCAGCGGATCATTTATCCCCAGGAAGCCATCAACGAAAACATCCAGGGTACGGCCGTGATTACGTTCGTCATCGAACAAGACGGCAGTATCAGCCAACCGCAGATCGTACGCGACCTGGGGGGTGGAACGGGGCTGGCAGCCCTCGGCGTGGTACTCCGAATGCAGGAAGAAGAAATCAAATGGGTACCTGGGCGGCGCGGTGGCCAACCGGTACGGGTGCAGTTTAATCTGCCCGTACGGTTTAAACTCGAGGACCCCTCCCCCTTTGTGCTGGTGGGCCGCGATACCGTTTACACCACCTACGATACCGCCCTGGATTTCCTGGGCGGCGCCGAAGCCTTACAGGCCTATCTGGACACGGCGCTAAACTACCCGGAGGCAGGTAACGCCAACTGCCAAATGGGGCAGATCGACATCCAGGTGCTGGTCGAAAAAACAGGCAATGTCCGCGTCCTGGACATTACGGACTTCAGCGACCTCGGTTTCGACTTCTGGTACGCAGCCATTGACGCGGCCACTGCTACCTACGGCAAGTGGAAACCAGCCGTCTTTCAGGGACGCCCCGTCAATGCGGCCTTCGACCTCAGCTTGTCCTTTATGCCTACCGCCGAAAGCTGCACCGCCGAAATCGACCGCTACGTGGCGGCCCGGGAAACGGCTAACGCTGGTGCTACGCTCTTCAATGAGGGGCAGATTGAAACTGGCCTGGCACAACTTACCGAAGCAGTAGAAGCTTTTCCCGGTGATGCCCAATTGTTGATCATGCGCGGACAAGCCTACCTGAACAACAACCAGTTTCCCGAAGCCTGCGCCGACTTGAGCCAGGCCCGACGCATTGCACTGATTCCATGGTTTGACTCTGTTTTGCCACTGATTTGTAAGTAAGGACAGGAAGGGGAAAGGAATAAAGGGGTAAAGGGGTAAAAGTGTAAAAGTGTAAAGGGGGGGGATTAAAATCTTTCAGTATGGAAATTGTATTCACTGGACAAGCCGAGTTGTTGGCCGCTTTGGAGGAGAGCAACCACGAAACGTTGGCATTTTTCGATCTGCCCCCCGCAGCGCTGGCGCTGAGTTATGCGCCTGGCAAGTGGACTATTCGCCAGTTGTTGCACCACCTGGCCGACGCCGAGACGGTACTCTACGAACGAATCCGCCGCGGAATTGCCTCCCCGGGGCAAGTCGTCTGGGGGTTTGACCCCGATGCCTGGGCCGACAAGCTAAACTATGCTACCCGTGATCTCGCCTCGGATCGGGCTATCTACGCCGCCATTCGGCGAGGGATTGTGCTGTTGGCACAAACGCATTATGAACCACACGGACACCAGCAATACGTGCACAACGAAACAGGGCTGCGCACCGTCAAACAAGAATTTGACAAGGTAGCCTGGCACAACATGCACCACTTACAACAACTGCGGCAAGCTTTGAAGCAGCAGCAATAATCCGTTCCTGAAAAGCTATGTCCAATTCTTCACCCACCTTCCGTCTGGCCACCGCAAACGACCTCCCCGCCATCGTCGATATCCTGAACCAGGCCATTCGGGCGGGAGGCAAGGCTGCCTACACCGAAGAAATAGACCTGGCAGAACGCACCGCCTGGTTGGGCCAGCACCCCGCCGACCGCTGGCCAGTTTACGTGGTAAAGCAGGAAGATGAGATCGCGGGCTGGTGCTGTTTCAGCCCCTACCGGCCTGCGCGCAAAGCTTTGGCCACCTTAGCGGAAATCACCTATTACTTACACCCCCGTTGGCAAGGCCAGGGGTTGGGTGGACAAATCGTTGACTTCCTGGTTCAACAAGGTCCAACACTCGGATACCGCAACCTTTTTGCCGTCATTATGGACACCAACGAAGCCAGCTACCGCCTCCTGGAGAAAAAAGGCTTTCAACGCTGGGGCCACCTGCCGGAAGTCGCCATCCTGAACGGGCAGGTGTGCGGGCAGGTGTACTACGGTCGAGCCCTGGCAACGCTTAAATGATCCTGCTAAAAACGGTTGTCACGCCGTTAGAAATCATCTTCAAAACCACCGATTCGGAAAGTAAGAATACCAATAGGACTGCTAAAATCCTCGTTGGCCAGTTCCGGGAGGCGGGTGACGCCGTTCACCCAGCGGTAACCACCGGTAAGGCCCATCTTTAGCCATTCCGTGAGGTTGATCTCCACCCCTAATTCCGGGGTCAGCACGAACACCCGGTCGGTAAAGACACTCTCCTTGTCCTGACGGAGACGGGCCTTGCCCCAACCGATTTTGGTGCTGCCATAAAAGTGAATGAGTTTATTCGAATGGGGAGCCACCCCTAACCACAACCCACCGTGGCCAAATTTGATGTCGTAGTCACCGGGCTTTTCTCCCCCGGTAATGGTGTGTACCGGGTAACTCGTCCCCATGCCGTAGCCACCAATAAAAAGGGGCGACATAACCAACGCCCCACCGCCACCCACATCGGCACCGACCTCTCCGTTAATGGAACCCGTTTCGATGATGACGCTACCAAAAGCACCCGTCACATCCAGGTTATTGAACAGGGTCTCATCCTGAGCGGAGAGCTGTAACAAGGCAAAAAAACTGCCCGCGAGAAGTACTATTTTACGCATAACTGATGGTTTAAGAAGTGAAGTAAGTCCATATGGCCTCCTATTGAACAGATGCGCAAAAACACCAGTCTCCCCTACGTGGTTGGTTCAAGAATTTTAGCTCACTTTTTCTTCCAAAGCATGGTACAGTTTAACGATGTCCTGGATGGTAACCGGTTGCTGAATTTCCAGCACCGTTTTGCTGTAATGATACCCGTTGGACTTGAGCAAAAAGAATGTTACCCGCGCGGTAGGGCACGCCGGACGAGGTTGTAAACGAATACGTACCCGATCGTTATAGACTTCGATCCTGCCCTGAGAGAGGCGGCGGGTTTTCATGAGCGAAGGGTTGACAGCAGTATTTTTTTTTGACCTACCTATCCCTGTTCAATTAGGTACAAATGATGGATTCCGCATCATTTGTCTAATTGAAAACAGTTATAACAAAGCCTTCCTTAAGGGGGCTTAAAAGTAAGATCAGTCTGCGACTGAGGTGTGGCTAATTATTTACGTAATGGTACCGGGACAACAATAAATTTACCTGCTCAAATTATTAGCGAAGGAATAAGCAATTAATAATGAGCGGTTTCGAACTAATCATTTGAGTCAAAAAATGTAAATTTATTATTGCCCAAATACTATGGTGTTTTTAAGAGGACGCGTTTTTACAATCAAGACAACCGGAGGTGGCGCGAAAAAATTCCCGGAAGGTGATTTTTTATCTCAACAGGCCCTTCTCTTTTTGAATACCACGCCAACCAGGTAACATATCGGGTGTCAGCTGCGTTAAAAGACGGTTTTCCTGCGCTGATCATTTTTGTTTTAACTTGACCTTTATCACAAAATTTGTCTGAAAATAACGTAACTTTAATTTATCCTGAAATTTCAAAAATCTAAATCATGCGAATTAGTAAAATTTTTGTTTCCTTTTTGACGTGCCTCTTGCTGTGCCTGACGATCAGTGCTCAAACGGGTGACCGGGTTAAAAATCGTGCCGAAAATCGCGCCAATCAGCGCGTCGACCAGAAAGTAGATCAGGCGGTAGACCGGACCGTTGATAAGATCGAAGGTTTGTTTCGCAAAAAGAAAAACACGGAAGACCCTAACCAGGAAGAAGTCCCTGGCGAAGCAGATAACACCAGCGAAGCTGAAACGGCAGAAATGCCCGGTGGCGGCATCTTTGGTGGTGCAAATACCAATGGCAAATTCGAGCCCTACGAAAACCCCGTGCCGATGAGTTTCTCCATGGATGTCACCAGTACCAATAGCCGGGGGAAGGAAGACCAGGCCATCATTCACCTCACCTTAGACACCCGGGCTACAGGTATGGTCATGGAATCGGAAGATGGCAACGCCCGGGTGCTGTTTGATAACCAGGACGGTTTCATGACCGTCATCTCCGAAAGCAAGGGCGAACTCCAGGGTTTCCGAATGCGCCAGCCACAGATGGACTACACCAAAGCGATACCGGAAGAAGGCGAATATACGATAACTGCCACGGGCAACTCACGTGTCATTGACGGATACAACTGCCAGGAGTATCTCATTGAAAGCGAAGACGGTACCACCCACTCCTGGGTAACCACCGAACTGGACGTGGATATGGCTGCTATGGCACGGGCCATGACCGCCCAGGCCCGCCAGACCAAAAAATCGGGTGGACAGCAGTTCTACAACATCGAAGGATTCCCTATTGAATCGACCACCGTATCAAAAAATGGGAAAGAGACCACCGTCAGCCACTTCTACAACGTTAAAATTGGTGCAGATATCGACAAAAGTGTATTTGACACCAGTGGTGTAACCATTACCAGCCTCGGATTTTAAGTACCAATGGGGTTGGGGGTGTAGAGCCGCCGCGGCAAGGATTCTGCACCATATCCTCCTTCTTGCTTTAACCTAACAAGCGCTAACAGCATCGGCCGGCTGACTTTCCGATGCTGTTGGCGCTTGTTTTTTAATACGTACCCTTTAGTCCATGACCACCAGGGGATGGCTGTAAATCAGGACGCCGTCTTTTTCCCGGCGCAATTGGAGAAAACAGGTACCAGCCGGCAACCCCTCCAGCGAAAGCGTTCGCTGCGCGGTAGCGGGTAAAACGGATCAGTGGGTACATCCCTTCTACCTGAAAGCCATTGCTGATGGTATCGGGTATGAAAGCCACCTGGTTCAGGGTATCGAAACCAAATCCCGCCTGCCGGAATAAAATGCGATCCAGGTCGACATCGGCGCTGCTAAAACCGAAACCATTGGAATTGTTGATCTTCACCACAAACTCAAAAATAACAGGTTCCTGAAAAGTAGCCGCTGTACGCACAAATTTGAACCGCCCCCCCGAGACAGAACCCAACCCGGATTTGATCTTTGCGAGTAGCAGGGGTTAGCTGGTTCGATGCTGGCCAAAGGGTGGCCACAGTTCGTCTTTAGGGGAGAGCTGGTAAGGTACCGACAGTGCTGGCCACTCCACCCCCAGGGCCGGGTCGTTGTAGCAAATTCCGCCTTCGGCATCCTTATTGTAAAGGTTGTCACACTTATAATTAAAGACGGCCGTCTCGCTCAGCACCAGGTAACCATGGGCAAATCCGCGGGGTACCAGCAACTGCCGTCGGTTCTGAGCCGACAGCACGGTGCCAAACCATTTGCCATAGGTCTCAGATTCCTGGCGCAGATCTACCGCTACGTCGTACACTTCGCCTTCGGTGACGCGCACCAACTTGGTTTGCGCAGCTGCCCCGACCTGGTAATGCAATCCCCGCAGTACGCCCCGTACCGATTTGGCTTCATTGTCTTGCACAAAAACAAAATCCAACCCTTGCGCAGCAAAGGTCTGCTGGTTGTAGGACTCGAAAAAATAACCGCGGTCGTCTTCCCAGACCACGGGCTCAAAAATATAACAACCAGGTAGTGGCGTTTCCAGAAAAGGCATAGTATAAGTTTAGGAGGAGGCGAAGATAAAGGAAAATGGGAAATAGGAAGTCGAAAGTGAGAAATCGGAAGTGGGGGGTAAGGGTGTACACCGTTCTGGTGACTAAAAATTCAAAAAAAAGGCAATTGGCTGTGCAAATTTAGCCGATCCTGCATCTAATAGAAAAAAAGCTTATGAAAACCTGGCTATTACTATTACCCCTTACCCTGCTTCTCGGAATCCGGCCAGCGCCGGAATACCTCCTGACGGGTACCGTTACGGAAGAAAACGGAGCGGCACTGATCGGTGCCAGCATTGTAATTAAAGGTACCACCCAGGGTACTGTTTCCGATATCAATGGTATTTTCACCCTCCCGTCAATCGATTCCTGTGCTATTTTAGTCCTCGCTTATACCGGTTTCGAATCCGCCGAAGTAACGGTTTGTAGCGGCACGCCCCTGGTCGTGAAGCTTCGCGCTGGCGTCCAGCTCGACGAGGTGGTGGTAACCGCACTCGGCACGCGGAAGAAAAAACAAGCAATGGAAGCAGCTCCCCAGCGCCAGCCAGCCTCCCCACGATCTACGGCAAACCAACCGTATAACAACCAGGCGACCGCACCGCCACCGCCGCCGCCACCACCACCACCATCATTCATGGCTTACGACCAGCTGGCCTACACCCGGGCACAACCAGCCGGGCAAAGTTTGAGCGTACCAGCAGACCCTACCACGCGTGAAGGTTACGCGTCGATTCAAGAGAATGGATTCATCCCTACCTCCCAGGCAAACACTTCTACTTTTTCCATTGACGTTGATGCGGCCAGCTACAGCAACACACGGCGCTTCCTCAACGAAGGCCAGTTGCCGCCCAAGGATGCCGTGCGCAGTGAGGAGATGATCAACTATTTTCAGTACAACTACCCACCGCCCACCGGGGAACACCCCGTGCAGGTGGTCACCGAAATGGCGACCTGCCCCTGGCAGGAAGGACACCAACTGCTGCTGGTGGGCATGCGCGCGGCCAGCATGGCCAAGGCCGACCTGCCCGCCGCCAACTTTGTCTTCCTGCTCGACGTATCGGGCAGCATGCAAGGCCCCGACCGGCTACCCCTGCTCGTAGAAAGTCTGCAACTGCTGACCGACAACCTCCGGGAGCAAGATCGCGTGGCCATTGTCGTGTACGCCGGCGCCGCCGGGCAAGTGTTGGAATCGACCAGTGGCGCGGATAAAAACAAGATCAAAGAAGCCCTTTCCCGTCTGCGGGCCGGTGGATCCACCGCCGGAGCGGCGGGTATTCAGCAAGCTTATGACGTGGCCCGGGCCAACTTCGTGGCCGGCGGCAACAACCGGGTCATCCTGGCTACCGATGGCGACTTCAACGTGGGCGTAGCCAGCAACGAAGCGCTGGAAGCCCTCGTTGTCAGGGAACGCGCCAGTGGCGTCTTTCTGTCTGTCCTCGGCTTTGGCCGTGGCAACCTCCAGGACGAAAAGATGGAAACCCTCGCCGACAAAGGCAACGGCAATTTCGCCTACATCGACCAGCTGAACGAAGCCAAGAAGGTGCTCGTCAATGAATTTGGCGGAACCCTCTTTACCGTCGCCAAAGACGTCAAGATCCAGGTCGACTTCAACCCCGACCTGGTCGCAAGCTACCGCCTGATAGGGTACGAAAACCGCCTGCTCAACAACGAAGACTTCACCGATGACACCAAGGATGCCGGCGAATTGGGGGCCGGACACACCATCACCGCCCTGTACGAGATCGTCCCCGTTGCCAGGCCCGACGTCAGCCAACCGACCACCCCGGCACTGGTGAAAATGCGCTACAAGCTACCCACCAGCGAAACCAGCCGCCAGCTCGACTTCCCGGTCCGGATGGACCACAATGACTGGGAACAAAGCAGCACCAACCTGCGCTGGGCCGCCGCGGTAGCTGAATTTGGCATGCTCCTGCGCGACAGTAAGCACAAAGGAATAGCTACCTACGAACACTGTGCCCAAATAGCCCGCCAGGCCATGGGTCGCGATCCGTTTGGTTACCGCCAGGAGATGGTTCGCCTGGTGACCAAAGCCGAACAATTGACTGCGGCGGTAGCTACTCATTAATCGCTTTTTTTACCTCCTAAAATTAAACCTATGCGACCCCTCTATTTTCTCAGTGCTTTGCTGCTGCTTTTACTGGCCGGCCTTAGCAGCGCCTTTTCCAGCCAGCAAGACCACCGCTTCTCCGCCTGCATCAGCGATGAAGCTGGCCATGCCCTGATCTACGTTTCCGTAAAGGACAGCAAGGGAGCCGAGCTCATCCAGTCGGATCTCAATGGCTGTTTCACCTTTTCCAGCTCCGCCGCCGAAATGGAAGTAGCGCTTTCCTATCCGGGCTACGAAGCTGCCACCTTGCGGCTACAGGCGGATGAGTCCGCACAGGTAACCCTCCTGAAAACGCGTTACCTGCCAACAGTCCAGACCCCTTCCGGAGAAATGGTTACGCCTACCGAAAGCCGGGGGGCTTTCACCATCAAAGGCCAGGTATTGAGCCCGGATAAAGAACCCCTCGTTGGGGCCAGCATCTTGCTGGTTAGCACCACCAAAGGAACGATTTGCGACCTGGATGGTTACTTTGAACTTTACACCGACACCAAATGTGTGGCGCTGCTGATCAGTTATGTTGGCTTTGAGTCATTGGAAGCATCGGAGGTCTGTGCCGCCAGGAACCATACTTTCACCCTTAAGCAAGGTGGGGTGTTGGAAGAAATCGTAGTCACCGAAATGGCCAGAAGAAGCCGGAAAGAAGCCACGGGCTATGCGCCGGCCTTTGCCGAAGAAACCATCAGGTTATCAGTAGCACCAGTACCATCGCCACCGCCACCACCACCGCCACCACCACCGCCGCCGCCACCGGGTTACGCAGTGCCCAGCCCCGCTGCGGCGATGGGGATGCCCACCGAATATGCCGCTATTTCGGCCAAGTCGGCACGAGCAGACCGGGTAGACGACTCGCGGGAAACGGCCTTTATGAAGGGCGAACGCGCTGCGACCAGCGTCGGTTCCACCACACCAGCAGGGCGCACCCTGCCCTCGGCAGGCCAACTGACCACCGGCGAAATCAACGACTTCAGTAAATGGGACCGCTGGGCCGACATCAACCAGGAAGACCTGGGCCAGTACCGCAGCACCTGGCAGCAATATGCCGATCACCGCTACACCCTGCAACTCACCACCCCTACGGGTGGAGCCGTGGTCAATGCTGCCGTCGAGCTCAAAGACGGCCAGGGCAACGTGTTGTGGAATGCCCGCACCGACGCCCAGGGGCGTGCCGAACTGTGGGCGCACTATTTCCAGGACGTAGCCACACCAGCCAATGGCCTGGTAATCAGTGGCAGTTACCAGGGTACTACCTTTGCGGTGAAAACCGCCAAACCCTTTAGCCAGGGCATCAACTTCCATACCCTGGCCACCCCTTGCCGCGACCAGGCGGTGATCGATATGGCCTTTGTTGTGGATGCCACGGGCTCGATGGGTGATGAGATCCAGTACCTGCAAGCCGAACTCCTCGACGTCATCCGCCGCGTACAAGACTCCTTGCCGACGGCCGATCTGCACATGGGCAGTGTCTTCTACCGCGACCTGAACGAACAATACCTGACCCTCACCCAGCCCCTAACAGCTGATGCTACGAAAGCCGTTGCTTTTCTGCAGGAGCAAAGCGCCAGTGGCGGCGGCGACTACCCCGAAGCCGTAGAAGCGGCACTGGAGGCAGCCATCGATTCCCTGCAGTGGCGCCCCGAAGCTACTACCCGCCTCCTATTCCTGGTACTCGATGCACCTCCCCATCAGGCGGAAGAAAACATCAAACGCCTGCAGGTGGCCGTCACCAAAGCCGCCCGGTTGGGCATTCAGATCGTACCGGTCAGCTGCAGCGGGGTGGACAAAAGTACCGAGTACCTGCTGCGCAATATGGCGTTGGCTACCAATGGCACCTATACCTTCATCACCGATCACAGTGGTATCGGCGATGGCCACATCGAACCGTCAACCGATACCTATGAGGTGGAATTCCTGAACGATGTGCTGGTTCGCCTCACGGTAAGCAGAAGCCGCCTGGCCGCTTGTGAACGGCCCATTGCCGCAGTCACCGTCGACCCAACGGCGGTGGCAACGACGGCTACCCGCGACTGGCAGTTTTTTCCCAATCCTACCAGTGGTGCCATTCAACTGGATTTCCCGGCGGCGGGTGGACTCCTCTACCTGGCCGACGCCAGCGGCAAAATCCTGCAGCGACTGGCCACCAACCCACAACTAAAAATGGACCTGACCGGCTATCCCGCCGGTACCTACTGGCTGCGCCACGAAGATGCTGCCGGGCAGTGGACCCAAGGACAGGTGTTGTTGGTGGGACAGTGAGAGGGGGTAAAAGTGTAAAGGTTGGACAAGTGTAAGAGCGGCCGAAGTCGGAGGTGGGAAGTCGGAAATCGGAAGTAAGAGGCCGTGTAAAAGTGTAAATGTGTAAAAGAAGGAGGGATAAGCGGCGGGCGTATCGTTATTCATGGCGCTGAATTTTGCTTGACGACAGAGAAATATACAGACCAGGCCAGGCCACGCTGAAGCATGGCGAACCAGCGTGCAGGCCTCCGATGGGTTCGTCAAGTCCGTAAAATTCAACGCTATTACCAAAGCTGAAATCGTGAAAACGCATTAACGCATCTTTACGATTTCAGCTACTTTTACACGTTTAAGTATTTGGACAATAATAAATTTACATTTTTTGACTCAAACAATTAGCTCTAAACCGATCATTATCAATCGCTTATTCCTTCGCTAATAATTTGAGAATGTAAATTTATTATTGTCCCGGCACTTACCCCTTTTACACGTTTACCCCTTTTACACTTTTTGTTACAACTTGCCAATCATATCCTCGGGGCGCACCCATTCGTCGAATTCTGCGGCGGTGAGGTAGCCCAGTTCGAGAGCGGCGGCTTTGAGTGTTTTGTCTTCGGCGTAGGCCTTTTTGGCAATTTTGGCGGCCTTGTCATACCCGATGCGGGTATTGAGAGCGGTCACCAGCATGAGGCTGTTGTTGAGGTGTTCCTTGATCCGGCTGGTGTTGGGTTCGATGCCGATGGCGCAATGCTCTTCGAAGCTCACACAAGCGTCGCCGATCAGGCGGGCGGAAGTGAGGAAGTTAAAGATCATCATGGGTTTGAAGACGTTGAGTTCGAAGTGGCCCGTCATACCGCCGATGTTGATCGCGACGTCGTTGCCGATGACCTGGGCCATGGCCATGGTGAGGGCTTCCGACTGGGTAGGGTTCACTTTACCGGGCATGATTGAAGAGCCGGGTTCGTTGGTGGGGATGATGATCTCGCCAATGCCCGAGCGAGGGCCCGAGGAAAGCATGCGCACGTCGTTGCCAATTTTCATCAGCGAGCAGGCCACCGTCTTGAGGGCGCCGTGGGCTTCGACGATGGCGTCGTGCGCCGCGAGTGCTTCGAATTTATTTTCCGCCGTCACGAAGGGCAGGCCGGTGAGATCGGCAATGTGCTTAGCTACCAATTCGGAATAGCCATCGGGGGTATTCAGGCCCGTACCTACGGCCGTTCCACCCAGCGCCAGCTCGGCCAGGTGAGCCAGCGTGTTTTTGATGGCACGCAGGCCGTGATCCAGTTGGCTCACGTAGCCGCTGAACTCTTGTCCCAGTGTCAGGGGGGTGGCATCCATGAAGTGGGTACGCCCAATCTTCACGACCTTCATCAACTCCTGGGCCTTGGCGTGGAGGGTGTTGCGGAGTTGTTCTATACCGGGTATAGTTGTCTCCATCAGGATTTTAAAAGCCGCAATGTGCATGGCCGTGGGGAAGGTGTCGTTTGACGACTGGCTTTTGTTGACATCGTCGTTGGGGTGCAAGACCTTGTCTTCATCGGTCAGTTTGCCGCCCGCCAGCACGTGACCGCGGTTGGCAATGACCTCGTTGGCGTTCATGTTGCTCTGGGTGCCCGAGCCCGTTTGCCAGACCACCAGCGGAAACTCGGCATCCAGCTGACCCGCCAGAATCTCGTCGCATACCCGACCGATCAACACCGCTTTATCCGCGGCCATTACCCCCAACTCCACATTGGTAGTAGCGGCTGCTTTCTTCAAAATAGCGAAAGCCCGGATGATCTCAATGGGCATAAGGTGGCCGCCAATGCGGAAATTTTCCAGTGAGCGTTGGGTTTGGGCACCCCAGTACTTAGCGGCTGGTACTTCTACGGGGCCAATGCTGTCATGTTCGGTTCGATGTTGCATATTATAGTCTCTTTTATTACTAATTTTAAGTTGTGTGCATGGATGACCAGGCAATCTCCTGGTACTGCCGGCTCAGCGATCGGCCAGGCAAGGGTACGGTGACCAGGCCAACCTGGCCCTGGGCAAAGGTAAAGAAAACACTTTTCAAGGCTGATGATTTCCGTCGGAAAACATTTGCCCCTTGTTAACAGCTAAAGGTGTGTAAAAGAAGATTAATTTGCATCTATTACAATAGGCAGCAGCGCTGGCTTACTGCCAACCTTACCCATTCCGAAAAATTTACGCCGCTATGAACTTCCTAAAACTTTGTCTCTTCATCCTGTTACCGGGCCTACTGGCGTGTTCACAGGAGTCTGCCAGTAGTAGTGCTGACACGGCTTACGCCAAAACCGGGGAACCTACTGCCAGCAACACGGCTTATGCGGCGGCCGAACAGGAAAACAGTACGCCCGCCCCCGCGGATCCCCTTCCCGATGCCCAGGCACGGGTACTCATCCGCAGTGCCGAAAGTAAAATGGAAGTGCAGGACCTGAACCAGCACATGACAACCCTGGAAGACCTGGTCGGCCAACAGGAGGGCTATCTCGGAAACATCAACTGGCAGTACTACGACTACCAGGACGAGGTGACCGTCAGGATCCACATCCCGGCCGACCGCTTCCAATACCTCCTGGATACCCTGCAAAAACTAGCGGTGGCGGTGGATTACCTGCGCATCAGTACCGAAGACGTGACCGAGGAATACGTGGATATTGAAACGCGGTTGAAGACCAAGAAAGCCGTCCGCGACCGCTACGAAGAGATCCTCCGCACCCAAGCCAAAACTGTGGAAGAAGTACTGCTGGCCGAGGAACAGATTCGCCGCCTGCAGGAAGAGATTGAAGCCCGCGAAGGCCGACTCCGCTACCTGAGCCAACGGGCCGCCATGAGTACCATTCAACTGGAACTGTACCAACCCAAGGCGCCTTCGGTACGGGGATCCTGGTTGGGTAATTTTTGGAGCGACATCAAGCACAGCTTCAGCTTTGGCGGAACCCTCACCAAAGATATTGTCCTGGGATTGCTCAGCATCTGGCCCCTGTTGCTGCTGGCGGGCATCTTGTTCTGGCGCCGGCAAGCCATTCGCCGCTTTTTCAAGCGATAAAAAAAGCGCCGGGTCGCGGTGGCAAAATGGGCAAGGTGAGCCGGGCGGGAGCAAAGGCCGGTTGATACCCTACTTCATACCTTTGTCCAGCCTTACCGGGTCTGCTGCGAATTGAGCTGATAAGCGCCGACCACCTGGTCGAAACGGCTGCCAAAGGGGCGGTAGTAGACCAGGATGAAGTAGTCGTTTTCGGTATCGGCGTAGTTGCCTTCGGTCAGCGAGAAATCAGGAACCTGAACGCTACCTGCTTTGGCGTCGGAAGGAGCGGTGGCGAAGCAGTAGTTGTAGTAGCCCTGCTTGAGTGGGAACCGGCCCACGTAGGCCGAGATGGCCGGGTTGTAGCGCAGTTGGTAAGCCGGTTTCAACTGCCAATCGGTAATGGCTCCGAAGAAGTAGAGGTGGTCATTGAAATAGGGCTCATCCACCTTGTAGGTAAACAGTACCGATGGATACTCGCCGTTGAGCGCCGCGTTGTTTTGGTCAAAATTTTCAATTACAAAACCACCGTTGATATCCGCGAACGAAAGGTGAACGCCGCGGGCCCGGCTGATGACCGGTCCGAGTTCCGCTTCGACGTATTCGTTGTTGACAACATTGACGTAGTCGATATCGCTTTGGGGAGCCCGCAGGCTACGCAGGTCGATAAAGCGAAACTCATTGCCGGCCGGAAAGACGATCTTGTTCTGGTAGTCGAAGATCGCCTGGTCGGGGCGAGTAAATTTGGGCGCCAACCCGACGATGGCATTGTCCCAGCGGCGGTTCTGGAGCACGGTAGCCGACAATTCTGAGATGGGGCTGCGCGCGCCGAGTCGTTGGTGATCGACGGTAAAATCCAGTTCCTGGTGGGTGTGCATCTTGCTCACCTCGGTAGGCCGGACGAGGTTGGCCGCGACGGTCACTTTGCGGTCGACCACGACAAACCGGCGGCTGATGACGGGAATTTTGTCGTCCTCGTCTTCGTAAACCACCAGCAGGTAGTTGCCCGACTTGGTGATGCCGATATTCCGGTTGGGGATCCGAAATTCGTAGTTGGTATAAATGGCGAGGGTCTTGAAGGAGAAGGCGAATTGCTGCACGTTTTCTTCCTCGAAGCCGTCGATGTATTCCAGCGGTTGCAACCCGGAGGGTTCCCAGGAGCGGTTGCAGTGGATGATGGTGTAGACGTAGTTCTTGACCCCGGCGTCCATATCGTCGAAAACCAGGTGCAGTTGGGCGTTTTCGCCGAGGGTGAGCAAGGGGAAGAGGTGTTCGTACCCATCGGGGCCGAAGCGGACGGTCCGGATATTGTCGACGTAGGTTTGGTCGCTGAACAGGTAATCTTCCTGGGCACTTAACCCATTGCCAATGAGCAGGGTGATTAAGGCTATTAAATAAGCTCTTGGTTGCATACAAGTGTCGTTGTGGCTGAGTGTTGCCCCGGTTACCGCGGCTTGCTCACCCATTGGTTATTGCGTTCGTAGAAGCGCCAGGGCCAGCTGATACATTCTTCGGCATAGCCGATCCCGATGCGTGGCCCGGCGCTTATTTTTTCTTCCGCCAGAATGGGCTGGTCTTCGATCCAGACGGGTGAGGTGGCGGCTACCAGGGATATGCCATCGTACTGCCGGTGCAGGCCCAACGCCCTGGACATAACGCCCGGGCCGGCGGTTAATTGTGGTTTTGCGTGGGATAAGCCACGCCTTTCCTGCATGATCGCCAGTCCGCTAACGGGTTCGACGGCCCGAACGAGTACCGCATGGGCGGCGCCAACGGGCCCGGTAACGACGTTGAACAGGTGGTGGATACCGTAGCACAAATAGATATAGGCCACTCCGCCCGCCAGGAACATGGTCTTGGTCCGGTTGGTATTGCGGTTGAGGTAGGCATGGCAGGCTTTGTCTTCGGGAGCCCGGTAAGCTTCGGTTTCCACGATGCGCCCACTGGTGCACAAACCGTTAAATTCGGTGACAATTACTTTGCCGAGCAGGTCTTTCGCAATTTGCACCGTATCTTCACGACGAAAAAAAGCAGCCGTCAATTTGGCCATGGCATTTTTTTAAACAGCAGCAAGTAAGCTATCAACTAATCGTTTGTCCACAAAAATAACGTTTCCCATGAAAACCTGGTTATTCTCTTTAGCAATCCTCCTTGGTACCAGCGCTTTTGCGCAAGGAAAAATCAACAACTTCACCCGCCTGGAAATTGACGGTCCGCTGATCGTAGACCTGATCGTAAGTGACCAACCCGGCATCATTGCGACGCAGGAAGCCGATCTGGTCACCTGGGAGGTGAACGGCGACGCCCTGGTGGTGATGGCCCGCTATCGCGAAGGCCGCGAAACGGCTCGCGTAGCAATTCGGGTACCCGAGCTGGCCGCACTTGAAACTACGGGGGCAGTCATCCTGACGGGCAAAGGCGTGCTGGTGACCCGCAAACTGTCTGTCCGCCTCAGTGGCCAGTCGGTCGTTGACCTCGAGATTGATGTAGAAACCCTGACGGCCAACCTCCGCAGCCAAAGTATCCTGACCCTGAAAGGCTCAGCCGATGCCTTCCAGTTGTCGGCCGACCAGCAGTCGGTTGCTCATGTGCAAGGAGTGGTGAGCGGCGAACTCGACGTTAATGCCGACCACCAATCGGTCGTAACCATTCAGCGCGGCAATGCCAAGGTGGCCCTATCGACCCAGCACCAGAGTGTGGTGGTGGAGTAACGCCGATATTTTTAATATAATTTATGTTGTTTTTTTTGCAAAAATCAACATTTTGAAGTATATTTATAACGTAAGTTGAAAGTGACTTTTTTTTGACCAACTTTTAGCTTACTCATCGGTAACTACCCCTTGCGGCGACAAGTGTCGCCAGGTCAGTAAGGGCATTCAGCGGTTTTGTTTTCCTTTGCATGGTTGTTCGCAGTTTACACGGCGAGCAATGGTGGTGGTTTGCCCCGTACGGCCAGTGAGTCGAAGCGGGGCCGGCGTTCAGGCCTTGAGGGTGGGCCCCCAGGGCTGTCGAATCTGGAAATAGATAATATAATCAACGGCGTTTTCTTCTAAAGTTGGTTCTCGCAGCGACGCAGCGCA
>PZPC01000083.1 GCA_003045895.1 Bacteroidota bacterium | reverse complement strand
GGGGATCGGCCCATACGGCCCGTGGGTTTTGAAAAATGCCGATGCTGTTTTTCACCCCGTAAAAGTCGATGCCCAGCTTGCCACCCACCGACGCATCGACCTGTGCCAGCAGCGTAGTTGGTATTTGCACAAAGGCCATTCCCCGCTTGAAGGTGCCAGCGCAAAAGCCGCCGAGATCGCCAATGACCCCGCCGCCCAGGTTGAGCAGGCACCAGTTGCGGCCGGCACCAGCCAGGAAAAGTTGCTCCCAGACGGACTGGCAGGTGGCCAGGGTTTTGTGCTGTTCGCCGGCCGGAATACGGATTAGCACGGGTGACAACTGCGCCAAATGGCCCTGCAGGCGTGGCCAGCAGTGCACTTCCGTATTGGTATCTACGAGCACGGCGATTCCCGCAAAATGCTGGTCGGCCAACCACCGGACGTGATCCGCCGTGAGGTGGCCAATGGTGATATTGTAATCTTCGAGTTGTAGTACCGACATAATGTATGAGCTGTATATTAATGCCAAGGTTTATTCGGCGCCCAATTTAAGGCTTCGGGGAGGGGGGCAGGGCGGGCAGGTATAAATTACAATTCCGCCAACACGTCTACACTCCAGGCGGCGGGTTGATCGGCGAACAAGGCTTTGGTTTGTGCCCAGGTGGCCCGGAAGAGGTCCGACTGGCGGTAGCCTTCCAGGGCGGCGGCAGACTCCCAGATGCTAAAAGTGAACAGGATATTATCAAATTCCTGTGAGCGCCACAGTTCCAGGTGCTGGCAGCCCGCAAAAGCGCGAATGTGGGGGCTGCTAGCGGCAAAGATGGCCTCAAAAGCGGAGACTTCCTCCGGTCGGAAGGTCATTTTTACGAGTCGTTTAAGCGGTGCCATAGGTTATTTTTTGGGCGTTGAAGCTGGCCAGACGGGTGCTATTCCAGTATCTGCAGCTTGGCAAACTTGAGCATAATCTTCTTATCCGGGTTATCGACGGCATTGAAGTGGATGTGGGCGATGCCCCCGTCGATGTGGATGACCTTGCCTTTGCCAAATTTCAGGTGCAGCACCACCATACCCGGTTTGATCTGGTCGTTGGGGCTGGGCTTGAAATCCTTGGGGTCGATCCCCGGGACAGTCGCATTGGCAGTGGTGCGAAAGAACCCACTTACCCGGGCCGCTGGCGGGCCGGTATTAACGGGACCGGTATTGATGGTATTATTGGACAAGGTAGCCGCGTGATCGAGGTGCTGGGTTGGAATTTCGTTGAGGAAGCGGCTGGGTTCGTTGTAGCTCATCTTGCCGTAGCGGTAGCGGGCGTTGGCAAAACTGAGGGTCAGGTGCCGCTCGGCGCGGGTGATGGCGACGTAAAACAGGCGGCGTTCCTCATCGAGCCCTTCGGGGGTATCCATGCTCATGAAGCTGGGAAAAAGCTTCTCCTCGAGGCCCGTCACGAAGACCGACTTGAACTCCAGCCCCTTGGCGGCGTGTACCGACATGAGGGTAACGTGGTCGGCCTGCTCGGCGTCGTTCTGGTCGAAGTCGGTGAGCAGGGCAATATTTTGCAGGTAGCTGGCCAGGCTCTTATCGGGCAGGGTGCCAGCGTCAATAACCGATTCCTCGGTGACAAATGCCTGGATACCACTCAGCAAGGACTCGAAGTTCTCGACCCGACCCAGGCCCTCAATGGAGTTGTCTTTCTTATAAAAATCTTCTAACCCGGATTGCTTGGCCACCTGCGCGGCAATTTCGAAGGCGTTGGCTGTATCCAATTGGCGGCGAGCCGGTTCGATGATGGCGACGAAGGCATTGATCTTACTGCGGGTACCGCTGGTGACGGGAATTTGCCGGACGGCTTCCCAGACGCTAATGCCCTGGTCGTTGGAAAATTGGAGAATCTTGTCGACGGTAGTATCCCCAATACCGCGCTTGGGAAAGTTGATGACCCGGCGCAGGGCCTCCTCGTCCTGGGGGTTGACCACTACCCGCAGGTAGCCGATGAGGTCTTTCACCTCTTTGCGTTGGTAAAACGACAGCCCCCCGTACACGCGGTAGGGAATGTTGTAGCGGCGCATGTACTCTTCAAATACGCGGCTTTGGGCATTGGTGCGATACAGGATGGCGATCTCGCGGTTGTGCAGGTGATCGCGGTTTTTCTGTTCCATGATGGTATCGGCCACGCGCTTGCCTTCTTCGGCGTCGGTGGTGGCTTTGATCAGGCCGATCTTCTGGCCACTGCCCTTGTCCGACCAGATGCGTTTCTGGATCTGACGGCGGTTGTAGGTAATCACTTCGTTGGCGGCCTGGACGATCTGCTCCGTTGAGCGGTAGTTCTGTTCCAGTTTGAACACCTGGATGTGGAACTTCTGAAAATCGTGTTCAAAGTCCAGGATGTTCTGGATGGTAGCGCCGCGGAAGGCGTAGATCGACTGGGCGTCGTCGCCCACCACGCAGATGTTGCGGGGGCTGTTTTCGTATTGCACCAGCTTGCGGACGATGGCGTACTGCAGGTGGTTGGTGTCCTGAAACTCATCGACGAGGACGTAGCGGAACTTCTCGCGGTACTTCTTGAGCACCTCTTCGTTGGACTGCAGCAACTCGTAGAGGCGGTAGAGGAGGTCGTCGAAATCCATGGCGCCGGCCTTCTTGCAGCGGGCGGTATAAGCGGCGTAAATTTTCTGGGTCGCGGGCATTTTTGCCATGCGGTCCTGGGTCATCAGCTCCTCGTTCAGGGCGTAGAGCTTGGGCGTTACGAGGTTGCTCTTGGCGGAGGAGATGCGCTGGCGGACGGTGTTCACATTGTACAGGTCCTTGTTGAGATGCAGCTCCTTGATGAGTTGCCCGATGAGGCTCTTGCTGTCGTCGGTATCGTAGATGGTGAAGTTGGTGGGATAGCCGATGTGGTTGGCTTCTACGCGCAGGATGCGGGCAAAGAGCGAGTGGAAGGTACCCGCCCACACCTTGCTGGCGCGGGGGCCGACTACTTTTTCGATGCGTTCTTTCATTTCGCGGGCCGCCTTGTTGGTAAAGGTCAGCGCCAGCACTTCCCAAGGTGCGGCGCCCTGCTCGATCAGGTGGGCAATGCGGAAGGTCAGCACCCTGGTCTTGCCCGAGCCGGGGCCAGCCACGACCAGCACGGGGCCGTCCGTCGTGACGACGGCTTGTCGCTGAACATCATTCAAGGAATCGAGGTAGGAAGTTGATGGAGTCAAAATGCAGCTATTTTGGCCACAAGATACGGCTTCGCCAACAAAACCCGGTGGTAGACGGGGGAATGTTTAAAAATTTATGTTGGATTAGTTAAAAATAACAACTTTTTCTACCGAAGCAGCAAGACGTCGCCCGACACCGTAGTTCGGATCCCATTTTCCTGTTCCAGGACGAGGTAATACACGTAAATGCCTTCGGCGGCTGGCTGGCCCAGGAAGGTACCATCCCACCCGGGCAGTTCGCTGCCTCCGGGGCTGGCGTTTTCCGCGTAAACCTGGCCGCCCCACTTATTGAAAACCGCCAGGGTGCGCGGGCGCAGGGCCGTATTAAAAGACAGATAGGGTTTGAAATAGTCGTTGCTGCCGTCCTGATTTGGAGAAAAGGCATTGGGCAGGTAGACGTTCTGGTCCTGTACCGTCAGTGTCAGCATCACGGTAGAGTCGCAACCGGCGGCCGAGGTAAGGAGCTGGGTATAAGTGCCCGGCTGGGTGTAAGATTCCCCGTTGAGGAGATAGTTTTCGCCCGCGATAATGCCCGCTGTGACCAGGGTTGTGGCAACCGGAGCTACCGACAGGTTCAGCACCACCAGTGAATCGCAGCCCGTGCTGGCCAGCAACAATTGCTCGTAGGTGCCAGCTTCGGTGAAGGTCTCGCCGTTGAGCGTAAAAATCTCGTCGGCGCAGCTGGTAGCTACCAGGTTGGTGACTGCTGGCGCGTCCAGGGCCAGGGTGAGCACTACGGTAGAATCACAACCCGTGGCCGTAGGAAAGGTCTGGGTGTAGGTACCCGCTTCGGTGTAATTTTGTCCATTGAGGGGGTAAGTTTCCCCCGCGCAAATAGTGGCGGTGAGGAACTGCTCCGCAGCGGGTACAACAGTGACGTTGACCTCATCGACCTGGGTGCCACAACTGCTGGTAACCGTCACGGCGTAGTTGCCCGACGCCTGGGCGGTAATGGAGGCGGTGGTTTGGCCCGTTGACCACAGGTACGTAGCACACGAAAAAGCGCCCGCCGCCAGAGTTACCTCTCCGGCGTTTGCGCACTGGGTGCGATCAGGCCCCAGGTCCAGGGTAGGCGTACTTCCCAAAGGTACCAGTGAGAAATCGTCGACAAAACAGTAGGACAACCCGAAAGCCCCCGTGGTACCAAAGGGAATGATGGTCTGCTCGGCGTCCGTCAGGAAGTTGCCAAAGGTGAGGTATTCGTGGGCCGCGGTAGCGGTGAACGTAAAATTGAAGGTTTCCCAGGCTGCATTGCTGACCACGTTGGGGATTTCAAACTGGGGCTGGGTGGCGGTGATGGGGCAATTGCAGCCCGCAGGTTGCAGCAAGGGTGCCTCGGTGAGGGCGATACCCCAACCGTTGACGGAATAGCCACCCACGTTGGGCGTACCCTGGGTGATGCGGAACTGTAGCTCGTAGGTTTCGCCTACCACCAGCGGGCAAGTCAGGGCAATGGAAAGGTATTCGCGGGCATCGGCAGCGAAGTCCAGATAGCCGCCAACCCCCATTACGGCGGCGCCGTCGAAGGGCGTCAGGCTCGCAAAATAATTACTGGGCAAGGCGGAAAACGCGCCGGTACCCTGGAGGTGAAAATAGTCGGGGCTGCCGTTGAGGGCGCTGCAGAAACTGGTGGCAGCGGCATTGGTCCAGCCAGTAGCCAGGAACCAGTCACAGTCGTCGTCGGGGAGGTTGCTAAATTGTTCGAAGCTGCCGTTGGGTACCAGGTTGGCACAGGACTGCGCATGGGTACGCAATGGGAAGGTAAGCACCAACAGGCTAAGGAAAAGGAAATTACACGTGGTGGCTGGTGAAAATTTCAGGCACATGGATCTTGGGGTTTGCCGGATGGGGAATTGGCATTTTCAAGAAAAGACAACTGTGCGCCCGCCATAAAGTTTTCCGCAAACAGCGGCTTTCTTGCTTCCCCTTTGTTGTTTTTTGGGTTGTGTCAGTGGGCTGACGATTGAGAGGGGGAAAAGGGGAAAAGGTGTAAAGGTGTAAAAGGGGAAAAAGTGTAAAGGACAGCAATTTGCACCTTTTAGACAGGCTTTGGGGCCGTGCCCCCCCCGCCGTTGGCGGGGGGGGCACCGGGTCAGGGCTGTCGAATCTGGAATTATTTAATACGTTATCGCGATGTTTATCCGAAATTGCGCATTCAAGAGAACCCATCCCCCGCCCACGCTAAAAAGCGTGGCAAGCTCTTTCGCCGCGAGCCGTTGCTGCGCTGCGTCGCTGCGAGAACCAACTTTAGAAGAAAACGCCGTTGATTATATTATCTATTTCCAGATTCGACAGCCCTGGGTCTCACCCGCCCGGCAACGGAAGCGCTCCGGCCAGGAGGCCGAAGAATACGGTATCGTAGGCTGGAGCCAACGACAATTGGGATAGTAGTCTGTTGCCGGGTTCGCCAACGAGATTTACCAAAACTTCGAGTTTTAGTAAATCCGGGGAATCCGGGAAGCAGTCAATCAATCCTTGCATTTTAGCACATCCGAAATCTTACAAGGAGGGGTACAACAGTTTTTTGGTAAAAAAGCCACGGGCGCGGAACTTAACCCAATTGGCTTCGTGGTAGCCCAGCCGGTCGGCGATGATCTGGTGGACAGAGAAGTTGACGCCCATGCCGAGGTGGCTGCTGCGCACTTCGATATTTTGGTGGAGGTCGTCTTCGATGGTTTCTTTGCACATTTCCCAGGCGACCAGTCCGTCTTCTTTGGAGTAGATGGCGGTGGTGGGTACGGGAGCAGGCAGGGGCAGTTCGGCCAGCAGTTCCGCGCTGATTTTTTTAATTTTTTTCCCGCCCGTCATAAGGGAGTAGAGCCATTCCACGTTGTTGGGTGCGCCCAGCCCCGCAAAAGGGGAAGCCAGGGTGATGACCTGCCGGACCCTATCGGGGCATTCCTTGGCAATCTGCCGGGCAAAAACGCCGCCCAGGCTCCAACCGACCAGGCTGACCGGGCGTCCGGTTTGGCGGTGAATTTCTTCCACCCGAATGGTAGTGAGGTCCAGGTATTCCAGTTTGCCGAAGTTGCGGCCCAGGCCCCAGTCATGGACATCGTAGCCCAATTGGGCAATGTAATTGCGCAGGACTTTGGTGGACCGCTCCGAGCTCATGAAGCCAGGCAGGACCATAACGGGATGACCATCTCCTTGTACTTTATCCGAGAACATGGTATTGAAAGGCAGTGAGATACCTAACTCCAAGGCAGCTCTACCGGGCTCACTGAAGAGCTTAAACATCGAGGGGCGGCTTACTGTATTTACCATGTTATTCCTTTGGGTTGCCTGATTTTTTTGATAATATTAGGCGAATACCTATGCAAAGAACGCAAAATAAATGATGAATGTTCTAATTTTTTCACCAATTATCTTTTGAAAAAAAGAGACTACCCCATTTTTTCCACCGTTTTTTAAATTCAAGAACGATCTATTTTTAGTTTTTTGCGATCTTGAGCGACGGGGTACAGCACGGTTACCCAGCAAAAAACCGGGTTGCGAACCGTGCGGTTGAATACGTGCTGCCAGCCCGTAAGCATTTTGTTTTATTGGATTCCCGCTGCTGACCGCCGACGGGCGATGGGCGCTATCCCTTATCCTGATTTCGTTGTAATTTGTATTGAAAATCCCTTACCTTGTTTTCATTTGAATGGGTTTCTTTTATGAGCAAACAGAACAATCCGGAAATTTCAAAAATACTTAACGACCCCGAGTTTCAGAAAAAACTCACCCGGCTGTCCGTGCAGCTGGGTACCAGTCAGGTGCAGGCCAGCCTGGAAGCCGAGTCGTACCTGCAGGAATTGTATACCGAGCACGATACCGCTATTGGGATCGGCTTCATCGAAGCTTTTCAGTTTATCGTCGGGCAGGGCTACGACAAAGCCATCGACATCAACCCGTTGGAGTTGAAAGCCCTGACCAAATTGATGCGCACGAATTCCATCGCTTTCGTACTCACCCACAAGTCGTACATCGACCTGATGGTGCTTTCGCTGGTGTTGGCACGCCACGGCTTACCCATGCCCTATCTTTTTGCTGGCATCAACCTGGACCTCTTTGGCTTTGGCCAGTTCATGCGCAAGAATGGCCTGATTTTTATCCGTCGTTCGTTTAAAGACAACCCCGTCTACAAGGCTACGCTGCGGCACTTTATCACCAGTTTGCTCAACCGGCAAGCCAATTTCATGTGGGCGTTGGAAGGTACGCGTTCGCGCACCGGCAAGCTCGTCTGGCCACAGATGGGGATCCTGAAATACATTATGGAAGCCAACCAGGACGCCAACACCAAGGTGAAATTCGTGCCGGTGTCCATTGTCTTCGACCTGATTCCCGACGTAGCGGAAATGACCGCCGAGGGCCGCGGCAAAAAGAAAACCCCCGAGAACCTGAAGTGGATGCTCAACTACATCCGCCAGTTGGGCAAAAACCACCTCGGCAAAATCTCCCTGCGCATCGGCACGCCCACCGACGTGTTCGAAGACGAGCATTTTGAGTTGGCCGTCCCCGAAGCCGAAGAACGGATACTCAGCGAGGGTTCCGTTTCGCGGCTGGCCTTCGAATTGGTCAATAAGATCAATGAGATTACGCCCATCACGACCGTTTCGCTGGTGTGTACGGCGTTGCTCAGCAAGTTTGCCCTCACCAAAAGAGGCGTAGAGAGCAATGTGGCCGACCTGATGCAGCTCATTGAAAGCCACAAGCTGGACGCCCTCGTCGACCGGGGCCGCTCCATCGGCGAATGCGTGCAGGAAGCGCTCAACTTGCTGACCCAATCCAATATTCTGCTGCAACAAGGTGAGCGGCTGCACACCAAATACACCATCAACCGCGAGAAATACCTGCAAGCCACCTACTACGCCAACATGTCGGTACACCACCTCTACCACCGGGCCTTCGTAGAACTGGCGCTCCTGAAAATTGCTGATGTTCCCCTACCGGAGCGGCAGCTCACCTTCTGGACCGAGATCATGGCGTTGCGGGACTTCTTTAAGTTTGAATTTTTCTATTCCCCCAAGGACCAGTTCACCAACGAGATCGAAGCCGAGCTGGCCTTTATGATCCCCGACTGGCAGCACCAATTCTTTGACCAGGCGGGCGACGTGGCGGCATTTTTGAAAAAACAAAAGCTGCTGGTAGCGCCGGTCATCCTCAACAACTACATCGAAGCCTACCGCGTGGTGGGCCAGGGCTTGCAGATTTGGGATCCGGAGATCGCCTTCGAAGACAACAAGTTTATCGACTACTGCCTTTTCCTGGGCGAAGAGATGCACTGGCTGGGCCAGATCCGGCGGGTGGAAGCCGTGTCCAAGCCCTTTTTGCAAAACGGCATTCGCTTGGTTCGCAACCTGCGCCTGATTCCCGGGCAAACGGAGGCCCGCCCCGACAAGATCCGCGACTTCAATGCCCTGATCGATCACATTGCCAAACGGGTCAACCGCCTGCAGGGGTTCACCCTGTCCAGGCACCAGGACCACGACAAACACTACAAGATACCGATAGAGCGGGAAATTGTGCCGGGCTCAAAAACCGAGAACCTGACGGCCGATATCTTTGCCAGCGAGCAGGGTGCCCATATTGGCGCCTTCTTCGACCTGGACCGGACGCTGGTGGATGGCTTCACGGCCAAAGACTTTGTGAAAACCCGCCTGCTGAGCGGGCAATTTTCGTCGCAGGAACTGGTCAGCCAGTTTGCGGGGGTGATCAGCTACGCGGCGGGCAATGGCAACTTCGCCGGTTTGGCCAGCATCAGCGCCAAAGGGGTGCAGGGCGTGCCCGAGCAAGTATTCGTGGACGTCGGGGAGGAAGTGTACCAGGAGTCCCTGACCCACGCCATTTTCCCCGAAGCGCGGGCCCTGGTAGCGGCTCACCTGGCCATGGGACACACCGTGGCCATCATCTCGGCGGCTACCCCCTACCAGGTAGAACCCATTGCGCGCGACCTGTGCGTTGACATTATCCGGTGTACGCGGATGGAAGTAGAGAAAGGGGTATTTACCGGCAACATCATCGAGCCGGTCTGCTGGGGCGAAGGCAAGGCCCTGGCCGGGCAGGAGCTGGCCGAAACCTACGGGCTGGATCTACAAAACAGCTTCTTCTACACCGACAGCTACGAAGACCTGCCGCTGCTGGAACTGGTGGGTAAGCCCCGCCCCGTGAACCCCGACTACAAGCTGTCGTCCCTGGCTTTCAAGAACGATTGGCCGGTGCTGCGCTTCACGCAGGAAAGCCACTCCAAGGTGACCAATATCCTGCGTACCGGCGTCGCGAGTACCATCTTCCTACCCGCCATACTCAAAGGTGTAGCCAGTGGTATTGCTTCCATGTCGTGGATGGATGGCGTAGAGGCCATGTTCGCCACCATGGGCGACCTGGGCGCCGCTGCTGCCGGCATGAAGCTGGTGGTCAAAGGCGAGCACCACCTGTGGTCGAACCGGCCGGCGGTCTTTATCTTCAACCACCAGAGCAACGCCGATTTCCTCATCGCCATCAAGCTGATCCGCAAGGATGCCCGGGCGGTGGCCAAAAAGGAGCTGCAAAGCATGCCCATTCTGGGGCAGATGCTCGCGGCGGCGGGCACCATCTTCCTGGATCGGACGGATCGCGACAAGTCGATTGAGGCCATGAAACCCGCGGTCGACAGTTTGAAAAATGGCACTTCCGTCATTATTTTCCCCGAAGGTACCCGGAGTTACGATTACACGCTGGGCGAATTCAAGAAGGGCGCCTTCCACATGGCCATGCAAGCCGGCGTACCCATTGTGCCCATCATCATCAAGAATGCGCACGACGTGATGCCCCGGGGGCAAAACGTCTTCAATCCGGCGCTGGTGGAGGTCATCGTACACGACCCCATCCATACCCACGACTGGACGAAGGCTAACCTGAACAGTAAAATTGCAGCCGTCCGGAACCTCTATCTGGAAGAACTGCACCAATTGTAAAACCAGCACGTATGACACTGAAAGTAGCCATTGTAGGCGGTGGTTCCTGGGGAACAACGGTCGGATCGTTGGTCGCGAAGAACTGCCCGACCACCCTCTGGGCACGCGACGAGCGCACCGTGCGCGACATCAACGAGCGCCACACCAACGAAAAATACCTGGCGGGCCTGAACCTCCACCCGGAACTGAAAGCCAGCACGTCGCTGGAAGTGACCCTGCACGATGCCGACGTGGTGGTCATGGCGGTACCCTCGCAAAACTTCCGGGCGGTGCTGGAGCAAGCCCGACCCTTCATTCGGCCCTGGGTACCCATCGTCAGCCTGACCAAGGGCCTGGAGCAGTCGACGGGGATGCGAATGACGGAAATTGTGGAATCCCTGCTGCCCGAGCACCCGGTGGGCGTGCTGACGGGGCCGAATCTGGCCAAGGAAATTTTGCAGGGGCAGGCAGCCGCAGCCGTCATTGCCATGGTCGACCTGAATATTGCCCAGGCTTTGCAGAAGATCTTCCGGTCGGGGCTCTTCCGCGTCTACACCAATACCGACGTCATTGGCTGCGAGCTGGCAGGCGCCCTCAAGAACGTGATCGCCATTGCCGTGGGCATGGGCGACGGCGCCGGCGCCGGCGACAACACCCGCGCGACGGTCATCACCCGGGGACTGGCCGAACTTACCCGCCTCGGCGAGGCCCTCGGTGGCCAGGCGGCTACCTTCGCTGGTCTGGCCGGCATGGGCGACCTGCTGGCCACCTGCATCAGTCCGCTGAGCCGCAACCGCTACGTCGGCATCCAGCTGGGTATGGGCCGCGCCCTGCCCGACATCATCGCCGAAATGTCGATGGTAGCCGAAGGCGTTAAAACCTGTGGCGTAGTCATCGAACTGGCCGCTAAACTGAAGGTCAACGTCCCCATCGCCGAGGAGGTCTTCAACGTCATCAACGGCGAAAGCACGGTGCGCGATGCCTTCCGGGGGCTGGTGAAGAGCGAGTCGGGGGCGGAGTGGGATCCGGGGTGAGTGGAAAGGTGGAAATGTGTAAAAGGGGAAAGGTGTAAAAGGGAGACTCGAAGTCGGAAGTTTTCGAAGTCGGAAATCGGAAGGCTATAAGCCGCCGCTGCACGCCAACCAAAAAAGAGGTTGCTACCTTTAATTGCCAGCTCAAAAACAATATTTCACAAAACACTGGTAGTCAATAGCTTAAGAAAAAGGTAGTTTGAAGTAGGGCCGCGTGTAAAGGTGGAAAAGGGGAAAAGTGTAAAGGGACTTGTAACCTTGCTCCGCCGTTGGGCCGATCGGTTTTCAGCAGTGTTGGCGGGTGATAGTTTCCAATAATCGAAGACGGTCTAAAATCCTCCTTTGGAGGAGGTGGCACGCCCGGGCGTGCCGGAGGAGGAAAGGCGATCGAAGTCGGAAGTCGGAGGTGGGAAGTTTGAAGTAGGGCCGCGTGTAAAGGTGTAAATGGGGAAAAGTGTAAAGGGAGAGGTGTAAAAGTGTACCGCCTTATATCCGGCCTCCTGGCTGGCGTTAATCCTTTACCGAACGGTGAAGACAAGTACCCACACAGGGCTGTGACAAAAATCAGGGCCAAAGCTGACCATAATCAGGCTTGCTGTATTGAAGTAGCGGTATATTTATTTGCAAAATCCCCCACCAATTTTTATTTCTCATTAAAAGCATTGAAAAATGAAAAACGCACTATGCCTGTTCGCGTTGTTCAGCCTCCTGCTAGGGATTACCAGTTGTAACCAACAACCAGATGTCAGTGCCTTGCTGAACAATACCCAAACCCGCGACAAAATTCTGACGGAAATTACCAGCAACCACGAGATGATGACGGAATTGATGGATAAGATGATGCTGAATAATCACGCAAAAATGATGCTGCAGGGCAACAAACAAATGAGAGGGATGATGATGCAGGATAGTAGTATGGTACAGATGATGAAAGACAACCCCGACCTGATGAACAACATGATGGGCAAGATGATGAAGGATCACCGTATGATGGAAAACATGATGCAATCGATGAAAAAAGGCGGCATAATGAGCGAAGAATGTATGCAATCCTGTATGAAAAACATGGGCGCTCCAGGAAGTATGATGAAGGACGACAAGTAAGAGGGCGCTGACAATTTTTGTGATTTTTGGGAAGGGAAAAAACACTTAAAACGGACGTATGAACTACACCCGATCATTTGACGAAATAGGCATCCAGGACCTTCCACTCGTGGGTGGAAAAAACGCTTCGCTGGGCGAAATGTACCAGCAACTGACTTCCAGGGGGGTTCAGATTCCCGATGGCTTCGCCCTGGTAGCCGATGCCTACTGGTTGTTCCTGGCGGAGAACCAGTTGAAAGACCAAATCAGGGGGCTGCTCGCACAATTGGATACCGACGCGTTCTCGAACCTGAGCGCCATTGGCGAGCAGTGCCGGGCCGCGATGCTGGCCGCTACCCTACCCGAGGTGCTCAAAAAATCCATCCGGACGGGTTTCGAAAAGCTGGCGGGCAAATACGGCCAGGACATCGCCCTGGCGGTGCGGAGCAGCGCTACGGCCGAAGACCTCCCCAATGCCAGCTTTGCCGGACAGCAGGAAACGTTCCTCAACGTCCGGGGAACGGACAACCTCTACCGCGCCGTGCAGGGCTGTTTTGCCTCTTTGTTTACCGACCGGGCCATCAAGTACCGGACGGACAATGGCTTTGACCATATGAAAGTGGCTTTATCCGTAGGGGTTCAGCTGATGGTGCGCGCCGACCGCGCGAGTGCGGGCGTCATCTTCACCCTCGACCCGGATACGGGGTTCGACCAGGTCGTGCTGGTGTCGGGCGCCTGGGGGCTGGGCGAAAATGTGGTGCAGGGCACCGTCAACACCGATGAGTTCCTGGTGTACAAGCCCTTTGTGGACAAAGTCAGCCAACCGGTCTTTGCCCGTACCCTGGGCAGCAAAGCCCACACGATGGTGTACACCGACCAGGCGGCGGCCAGTGGCAAAGCCGTCGTGAACCAGCCTACCCCACCAGACCGGCAGAACCAGTTTTGTTTGCAGGACGACGAAGTGGTTCGCCTGGCCCGCTGGGCGCTGATCATCGAAAAGCACTACCAGCGCCCCATGGATATTGAATGGGCCAAGGACGGCCTTTCGGGTGAACTGTATATTGTGCAGGCCCGCCCGGAAACCGTCCACAGTCAAAGACCGGATACCTACCAGTACCGGGAGTATGTCTTAAAAGAAAAAGGAACAGTCATCTGCTCGGGCATCGGGCTGGGCAACCGCATCACCAGCGGGAAAGCCCGCATTTTGCATTCTCCGCAGGAAATCGACAAACTCCAGCCGGGCGAAATCCTCGTGACCGGCCGCACCGACCCAGACTGGGACCCCGTGCTCACCAAGGCATCGGCCATCATCACCGACCAGGGCGGCCGCACCTCCCACGCGGCCATTGTAGCCCGGGAGGTGGGTGCCGTGGCGATCGTCGGGACGGGCAACGGCACCACCTCCATCCAGGACGGACAGGAAGTGACGGTCTGCACCACCGAAGGGGAAACCGGCCTGGTGTATGCCGGCAAACTGGCCTGGCAAGAAACCCGTATCGACCTGCGCAAAGTGCGCCTGCCCCGGCAGACCAAACCGATGCTCATCCTGGGCCACCCGCAGCAGGCGTTCAAGTACGCGGCCCTGCCCAACGAAGGGGTGGGCCTGATGCGCATGGAGTTTATCATCAACAATGCCATTGGCGTTCACCCCATGGCGCTGTACCAGTTTGACCAGCTGGAGTCGGCGGCGGTGAAGCAGCAAATTGAAGCCATCACCCACCATTTCCCGGACAAGAAGGATTTTTTCGTCCAGCGCCTGGCGGAAGCTACCGCCACCATTGCGGCCGCCTTTTACCCCAAAGACGTCATTGTGCGGATGAGCGATTTCAAATCCAACGAGTACGCCAACCTCCTGGGAGGCAAAGCTTTTGAGCCCAACGAACAGAACCCAATGATCGGGTTTCGCGGCGCTTCCCGGTACTACCACCCGCTCTACAAAGCCGGCTTCCTGCTGGAATGCGCCGCCATGAAGATGGTGCGCGAAGCAATGGGATTCGACAACGTGAAATTGATGATCCCCTTCTGCCGAACCACCGGGGAAGCGGAAAAGGTGATCCAGATTATGCGCGAAGTGGGTTTGAAAAGAGGCGTCCAGGGGCTGGAACTGTACATGATGATAGAAATTCCGAGCAACGCTATTTTGGCCGATCAGTTTGCACCCTACTTCGACGGCTTTTCCATTGGCTCCAATGACCTGACCCAACTCACGCTCGGAGCCGACCGGGATTCGGAGTTGCTGAGTGACATTTTTTCTCCCTTCGACCCGGCGGTGATGGAACTGATCCGGATGTCGATCGCAAAGGCCAAAAAGGCTGGCGTGAAGATCGGACTGTGCGGCCAGGCGCCGAGCGACTACCCCGAATACGCTAAATTCCTCGTAGAACAGGGCATCAACAGCATCTCCTTCAACCCCGATGCGCTGATTGCGGGAATTGAGAATATGGTGGCGGCGGAAAAGGAGGTGGAAAAAGTGTAAAGGGGGAAAGGTATAAACGGGAGAGGTGGAAACGTGTAAAAGTTGGGCAAGTGTAAAGGAAAGGTGGGAAGTCGGAGGGAGCTCGAAGTGGGAAGTCGGAGGTGGGAAATCGGAAGTAAGGATCGTGTAAAGGTGGAAACGGGGAAAAGTGTAAAAGGAGAGGAGTAAAGGTGGAAACGGGGAAAAGTGTAAAAGGAGAGGAGTAAAGGTGGAAACGGGGAAAAGTGTAAACGGGGGGCGAGAACAACATCCGGCGTATCCGTTTTTCAGCATGCGCCGCAGATCGGTGAATGGCAGTTTGACCGGAACAAGGCGCTCAGCATCTTTTCCAATAACGTCAACGAGTCGGTCGGTCCCGGCGGGCGGATTTACGATTTGGTCAGCTATCAGGCTAATCAATTTTAAAACTGACAACAATCATTTTCATCCTATGACTTGGATCATTTTCGCTTTTTTCGTTTTTTTAGTTCTTTGTATCGCCATTAAAAAGCCGTTTTAATGGTTGTTTTTAACTACTTAACTTCATGATAATTTATGCTTTTTTTCGGTAAACCTTGAAGAAGCATGCTTGTCCGTTTGAACCACAACACCTGAATTCCTCTGTTTTTTTTTTACCCGGTATCCCCCTGGCAATCATGCGCGTCATTGTACTGTACGGGCCATTTTAGATCGCCCTTCTGTTTGGAGGAAAGGCAATAAGCCGCGGTCATTGGTTTCGATGGTAAAAGTGGCGGTGTGATCTGGGGCTGCGGGAAGTGGGTCTTTCGCGACGGGTTTGCCGAGGCAGGTTGGTGTTGGGGATTTCCCCGGCACCACCTGTTGTTTTTGGGGCTGGCGCAGGGCGGAAATCCGGGGGTAGGCGTACTGTTGGTGCTGGGGGTAAGCCCCCTACCAGGAACGATTGCGGGTGGGTGATTAAAGCGGCGGCTTATTGCCTTCCGATTTCGATTTCGGCTACCTCTGATTTCGGCCATGCTTTTACACTTACCCCACTTTTACACCTTTCCACCTCTCCTTTACACTTTTCCAACTTTTACACGTTTACCACCTCTCGTGCAAGCGGTCTCCTGAAGGAGTGGCCCGCCCGATTAAATGCGCGTGATCCGTTGATCGCTGAGTCTGTATGCTACTTTGGGTGCTCGCGGCCACTTCCGACTTCCCACCTCCGATTTCCCACTTCGAAAACTTTCACACCTTTCCCACCTCTCCTTTTATACCGTCCTTGCAAATAAAGTCATACATTAGTTGCTCATTCGACGCCGCAAAGCGACTAACCAAACGACCCGACCGCCATGGATGAGTCCAACCTGATTACGATCCACGAGAAAATTATTACCGGCGACTTGCTGGGCGCAATTGATGAATTAAGTACCATCGACAATGGTTCCTTCAGCAATGAGTTGCTTTCGCTGAAGGCGCAAATACATGATATTGTAAAGAGTGAATTGTTGTCGCTCGAAAGTAGCAGCAACATCACCTTGAGAAAAAACAAGATCAGGAATTCGATATTAGAACTGATCCGGCTCATCCGGTCCGTCAGAAATACCCCGCCTTCCACCGACCATACGTTAGAACTCGTCATGGAGTTGGCCGGTATTATCGAAACCACCTTCAACACCTGGCGCGCGCAGTGCAAGCTCCGGAATACGTTGGTGAAACTGCTCAAGGAAAGGTATGCGGACCTAAGCTACGACACCACTTACGATTTGCTTTCCGACAAATACTCCGAAATGAACGATCGGGAAAGGCGGCTCCATTCCGCCATCAGAGGGTATACCCAACACATTATTTTACCCAAAAACCGGGAGGCGCTGGCGCTCCTCAAAAACAACCCTACCCTGAAAAGGATGATCCCCGACCTGAATTACCTGAACCAGCACCTGTTGCTGTGGGAAAGCAAATACAACAGCATTTTTATGGCCAATGCATCCATCTGCTTGATCTACGTGGGTATAGAAGAGAAAATGCAATTCCCGCCTACCCTGCTGGATCAGCTGAAGGTGTTTATTGATGAGGAAGGGAAGCATTGAGGGTTGGGGGTTGGGGGGACATTTGCAGCGGGCTCCGCAGTCACAGACTGCTGTCGATATTCATTCGTAGACACAGTCTACGAATAGCGGGGGGGACGTTTGCAGCGGGCTCCGCAGTCACAGACTGCTGTTGATATTCATTCGTAGACACACCTACGAATAGCGGGTGGGGCGGCTTATCGCTTCTCTCTAAAAAAAAATCAAAAATTTCGAGTCCAATTGTCTCTTAATAAAAAAAACAGTATCTTTAAAACGATTTATTTATTCAACTGGTGAAGTCATATTCATCAGTAAAGTTAGTATTCAACTCCTTTACGCTAACCCATTCCATTCGCTGTCCCCCCCTGTGGTCCCCCGCTGTTATTACCTATTCATGCGTCGAACAAACAAGTTGTGAGTTGGTCACGTCCTTGCTTGTAGGGGTATAGGTATTGATCCATCAGACAGGCGTCAAAGCATTTTACGGGTGTCCGG
This sequence comes from Bacteroidota bacterium, assembly GCA_003045895.1. Taxonomy (GTDB): domain Bacteria; phylum Bacteroidota; class Bacteroidia; order Chitinophagales; family Saprospiraceae; genus Lewinella. The sequence continues at coordinate 5,416 of PZPC01000083.1, read as the reverse complement.
CACACCCCGTTCTTCTCTCTTTGTGTCCCCCTTTAAGCTCTCGAGATAAAGTCAGGCGTAAGCATGCTATTAACCATATTATTCAATTATTAAACACCAAGACATGATGAAACGAAGACAATTTATCCGACTAGGTGCAGGAGGCGGTTTTGCTTTATTGCTTCCAACAGGAAAGCTTTTTCCCAAAGCGTTTTTTGCTCCTTTGGCAACCGGCCTGAATGATCCAAGCCTCGAAAACCTATTCGTCAACACGGTACCCAATGCCTTAGATCCCGGCTTTATTTTACAGCCCGTCGGACAGGCCAACCAGCGGAAATTTAAAATCGACGTCGAGCCCTTTATCCACGACATGGGATTTACCAATATCGGGACCGGTGTACGGCTAACGCCGATGTTGGGGTATGCCAGGAATGCCGACAGGCCCACTTACCCCGGCAAAACATTTGTTGAGCGAAGCGGAACACCCACGCAGGTCAAATGGCGGAATCAACTGGGCATTGGTACGAATCACCTGCTCCCGGTAGACACTAGTTTGCACTGGGCCTATTCGCTGCCAGGATACACCCAGTACAGTATCAGCCAGAACGGCATCCCGATCGTGCCCCACCTGCACGGTGGACATTCGGAATCGGCCAGTGATGGCAATCCCGAATTCTTCTTTTCACCCGATTATGCGGTCACCGGTCCGCAATGGATCAAAAAGGAATACCTCTACGCCAATGATCAGCCGGCGGGCACCATCTGGTACCACGACCATACGCTGGGCATTACCCGTTTGAATGTCTATGCGGGGATGGCTGGTTTTTACATCATCCGCGATGGGGTGGATACAGGTCTGGCCGGCAACCAACTGGGGCTACCCGTTTTCCCCTACGAAGCAGCCTTTGCCATCCAGGACAAGATGTTCAATAGCAATGGTACCCTCTTCTACCCTGCTTTTCAGGGAGACCCCTTCTACGCCGATTTCATCACCAACCAGGGTATCCAACTGCCCGCGAATCTATTCCTGGGCGGTGGCCCTACGGCCCTGGCGGAGTTCTTTGGAGACCACATGATCGTCAACGGCAAGCTTTGGCCCAAGATGGCGGTGGAGCCCCGCAACTACCGCCTGCGATTCCTCAACGGCTGCGACAGTCGCTTCCTGGTCGTCGAATTTTACGCGGTAGGCCCCAACGCTACCCAGACCCCCCCCATGGGAGGCACCCCGCTGCCCTTCACCGTGATCGGCAGTGACCAGAGCCTGGTGGACGAGCCCCGGCAAGTTACGCGCCTGGTGATGGAAACAGGCGCTCGTTATGACCTGATCTTCAACTTCAGCGATTGGGCCGGTCAGCGCATCATCATGAAAAACCTCGCCGGGGATAGCCCCTTCAACTTTGCCTATGGCGATGACCTGGCGGCTGAGGACATTTTCGGAGACCCCATCAATGACCCTCGCCGCACCGACCGCATTATGGCCTTCGACGTTTCGCTGGGACTGGGTGCACTGGGTGGCCCTGCTGATGTATGGAACATCAATACCGCCAACTTTACGCCCTTCGGGGCAAATGTACCGGTGGCGGCCGGTGAAGCGATCAGGACACGCAGGTTAGGATTGTTTGAAGGCAGGGACGAATTTGGGCGCCTGCAACCTCTTCTGGGCACAGCCGAACCGGCTAAAGACTACCAGGACAACTCCATTTTCTGGCCGATTACGCCGGAATACGTAAACGCCAGCCTGGCCTATACAGACCCGGCCCAAACCACCCGACGCCCCATGGAAGGAGCGATTGCCTGGCACAGCCCAACTACCGAAAATCCCGCCCTGAACGCGGTCGAGGATTGGCATTTGTTTAACGTAACGGCTGATTCCCACCCCATCCACCTGCATTTGGTACACTTTGAGATTCGGGAACGCTTCGCTATCCAGTGGGATAGCCGTACCATTGGCCCTGATGATCCAAGTGGATATGAGGAAGACCGCGCTATTCCGAACGCCCTCTACAACGAGCCTCCCGAAGTGGCAGATGGTACCTATCTGGTAGAGCAGCCCGTTGTCCAGCATAATTCCCCACAAACGGGCCCGTTTGGCAGCGCCTTCCGCATTGTCAACCCTACTTATGGTGCGGCCATTGATATGACAAACGAGCCGGAATACGTTGAAAATGCCGCCAAGGATATCGTTACCGCCCGTCCGGGAGAGATCACGGTCATCCGGGCCCGATTCGACAAGCCAGGCCGCTATGTCTGGCATTGTCATATTCTTTCTCACGAAGATCACGAGATGATGCGGGTGCTCCACGTAGGCCCACTGCCTGCAACAATGAACCTTCAGCAAGCGCCAGCCCTGGCGGGGGTCAATGTGCAAGCTGATTGCTACCCGAATCCCTTCCGGGAAACCACCAACTTCCGCGTTAAACTGGAAAAAGCAGCCCAGCTGGAGCTGCATATTTTTGACCAGTCGGGCCGGAAAGTTCAAACGCTGGCCAATGGCTATTATGAGGCCGGGCCCTATACCTTGCCCTGGAATGGCCAGGGAGGCCAACTGGGAAAAATCAACTCGGCCATCTATTCCTACCTCGTGCTCGTAGACGGACAATTGGTCCACAGCGGTCAGGTGATTCAAAGCTAAGCGCCTGAAGGGGGATCGCTGTCCGATCGCCCATGATGCTGCCAAGCCCCTCAGCCCTCCGGTTATCTGCTGCTGAAGCATGACCGGGGGGCTTTGTTGGTAGGAAAAGGTCGGAAAGTTGTCTTTTCAACCGTACGCCTTGCAGGAACAGGTATAAGTTGCTATTATTGTAGGAAAGCGGAGCTGGTGCTGCTGTGGCAGCTTGTTTTTACGAAGTAAATAAAGCAATGCAATATCAAAGAATAAGAACCCTGATCGCGGAAGGCAACCTTCCGGAAGCATTAGAGGCCCTTACCCAAGAGGTGGAGCGGAGTAAAATAGCCGAAAAAAGCGAAGTCATCCTTCAATCGGCGAGGCTTAACAGCATCTTGAAAGAAAAGCGGATTGGGGTAGTGACCAGCAAGGAAAGCGACCTGGTGATCAACCAGGTCACCAACGGTATCCTTATTTTAATAGACAAATTAGAGAAAAAGCACCCAGCTACCGACTTGGGTGATCCGCTGGAACAGGCTGTTCCGACGAGCCTAAACCGCACCGTTTCAACTATTTTGGGAGCGGAAGTCAGCCTGCAGCACAAAAATGTGGACCAAATACAGCATTTGCTTAAACTCTATGAGATCCATAACACCAACCTGCAGGCCTCGGAAGAAGCGGCGGCCAAATGGGGCGAATTGGCACCAAGTATCATCACGCATAAGCTTTTAGAGAACAGACAAAAAATGGAAGACATAAAAAAACAAATCGCCTCCCTGATATGACCCAATCCCCAGAAAACCGGCAAGCCAGCTATCAAATAGAAAATACGAAATTTGAAGTTTTGTACGCGGACATCACTTCGTTTCCGGCCGATGCCATTGTCAGTTCAGACGATAACTATCTCAGTATGGGCGGCGGCGTTTCGGCTCATATTTTGAGCAAAGCCGGTGATGGTTTACGGGAGGAAGTGAAAAAGCACTTGCCCATGAAAATCGGCGACGTAGCGGTAACCTCGGCAGGGCTCTTAAACGCTAAATTCATCTTCCACGGCATCACCATCGATTTGGACAACTACGTCTTTGCCAATGAAGACGTGGTGAAGTCGATCGTCGAAAAATCGCTGAAACTAGCAGAAACGCTGGGCTTAAAGAAGATAAGCTTCCCCGCCCTGGGGACAGGGGTGGCTAAATTCCCTTTCCAACTGGCCGCCAAAACCATTACGGAAACCATCTCAACGTACCTGGCGAATGGCTCTGGCATAGACAGCGTCACCCTCTGCCTGTACGCGAGGGAAAGCGTGAAAGCCTCGGATATTGATTTGTTCTACGAACAGTCGGTAGGTTTGATGTCCATCTTTGCTCAAAATAACCGGCTGGACCTTTTGTTGTCGGAAATGAAGGAATTGGTGGACCGCATCGGACGGCCTGATCTGATGCTTGACATTAAGCACCTCCAGGACAAACTCAAGCAGGCCAATCAAAGCATCACCAAACAGATGTCGGATGAAAGTACCACTCCTCTGGCCGGAGAGGCACACGCCACCACCTTGAAGAACCTGCAGGAGGAGCTCAAACACTATACGGACAAGGAAGTAGCGCAATACGAAGACAAACAACTCGAAGGGAAATTGTTACGGACAAAATTGTCCGGGCTCTACACCACCTTAAACATCAAGCAGGCCCAATTGAACAACTATCAAATTGAAGAGGCAAAATATGGTGGAATTATGGTGCCACCACGACTGACCATGGCTATTGCTGATTTAAAATTGGAAATGGATACCCTCGAAAACCAGATACGGGATACCCGGATTCAACAAGCGGGGTTGGGGGGTTAAGACCCGCGGGGCGTAGGTTGCAAACCGATACCTACTGCACCATTATTTAGCTGGATCATGCGCTGCTGGTTTTTACTTGGTGGCTCGCGGCGGCGACAACTAATTTGCGGTATACGGCTTTGGTGGCTGGTTGCAGCTGGCTCCGCAGGGATAGACTGCTGTTGGTATTTCTTCATAGACACAGTGTAGGAATAGCGGCGGTGCCGCGCGGGAGGACTTTTGACCGTCATTAATTGTAGCGAATTGTCACGCGCCAGCACGCTGAAAAATCGATCTGCCCGAAGACGAAGCTAGGTCAAGGGTCCCCCTTTGGAGAGCTTGTCCCGCTTTCGAAGCGGGAGGGAGAAAGGGGGAGGACTTTTAAGCTTGGGTATCAGGTTGCAGCTGGTAGCGCAGTCACAGACTGCTGTCGATAGCCATTCGTAGACACAGTTTAGGAATAGCGGCGGTAACCCTCTTTTGGGTAGCCAAGATCAGCGATTCAAGTCTAAAAATCCAAAAACCTTTGTAATAAACTGAAAATCAATGTTTTGAAGTGGTTCTTATTTTCTTAACCGGACACTAGTGGGTGGATATTAAAAACCTTGAAAATCTGGATTGATGATAGTTGTCTGTGATAGGCTGGCTCCCGCCCCGCTGGGTTTGTTTTGGAACTGCGCAACTCGCAGCCTCTGCTTTACACTTGTTACACGTTTACACGGTCCAAAACTTCTGATTTCCGATTTCGCCCACCCGCACCTCTGCTTGCTGTGCAAGCGGTCTCCTGAAGGAGCAGGCCCACCCGCTGTAGCTGCGCGTGATCCGTTGATCGTGGGGGGCTGGCTTCATTTGGGTGCTCGCGCCTGCCACGTCTTCAGCGTGGGCGGAGCAGCGCAGCAGCCTGCCACGTCTTCAGCGTGGGCGGCTCGCGGCGCGCAAGAGAGCGGCGAGATTGTCCAATAATCGCTCAGCCCTAACTTTTACACTTGCCCAACTTTTACACTTTTACACCT
>PZPC01000082.1 GCA_003045895.1 Bacteroidota bacterium | reverse complement strand
TAGGAATAGTACGACTGAATGGGCGACGGTATTATTTACCCGTCGCCCATTCTTTGTTTATTACCTGTTGATCGTGTAGGAATACCCCGGCTTTTTCTCTTGCGCTGGCTTTTTTTCGGGTTCCTTGACCACGGGAGCTTTCGGCACCACCGTGTACACCATGGTCTGCGCCACCGCCGGCGCTACGGGTGCCACCGCTGCTACCGGCTTGGCCGCCGCCTCGTTGTAGTGGAAATGGATATTGATGGTCTTGTCGTAAGTAGCGCGAACCTTGCGGTTTTTTGGCACTTCAAAGACCAATAGCCTGACCACCCGCTCTGCTTCCTCGTCACAGCCATAGCCCAGGCTGGTGATGATTTTAACCCGCGTCACCTTGCCCTGGTAGTTGATGGTCAAGCGTACCCGCACCGTTCCTTCTACCTTTTCCTGGCGGGCAGCAGCCGGGTAGCGGATTTGCTGGCCCAGAAATTCCCGCATGGCTTTGTCGCCACCGGGGTAGACGGGGCGCTGCAAAAAACTTTCTGGTTTTCGTTCTTTTTTCATACGATTTTATCGGTGCTAAACATTGTTTTTTTGAGCAAATAAGTATACCTTAAACCAGTCTTAGTGATTTGACAGAAATGAAATGTTCCATTTTTTTTCGTCACTTAAAGATAAAAACATTTGGCCGGATTTTTTTCCGCACCGCTGCAAGTAGAAGGGAAAGGATGAATATAAACGGGTTTATACAGTATCTACAATTTGAAAAACGCTTTTCCAGCCATACCCTCCAGGCTTATGCTACTGATTTGGAGCAGTTTGTCGCATTCCTGGAACTGACCTACGGGAATATGCCCTGGGCGACGATAAAAGCGCCCCAGGTGCGTTCCTGGATGGCTTACCTGCTGGAACAAGGCCTGGCCCCGGCCAGTATTCGCCGCAAATTATCCAGCCTCAAGGCTTTTTACCGCTACTGGCGCCGCACCTACCCCGCCATGGCCGACCCCACCAGATCCATTCAAACCCCGAAGCTCAAGAAACGCCTTCTGGCCACCGTCGATCAGGTGGATATGTCGCGGTTGTTTGCGCGTTTCCCGGAAACGATGGATTTTCCGACGGTCCGGGACAAGCTGGTGCTGGAGTTGCTGTACGGCACGGGCATTCGCCGTTCCGAGTTGCTGGCCCTGCGGGAGCAAGATGTGTCGCTGCCCGAAATGCGCCTGCGCATCCGGGGCAAAGGAGACAAGGAACGCCTCGTGCCCTTCGGCCCACCGCTGGCGACGGCCATCGACCGGTACCGGCAGGTTAAGGCCACGACTTTTCCCGAACAAATAGTATTTATACTAACCGACACGGGCAACATACCCTATCCCAAATGGTTATATAATAAGGTGAAACAGTACCTCGGCGCTATTCCCCACCTGGAACGGGCCAGCCCGCACGTACTGCGGCATTCTTACGCTACGCACCTGTCGGATGGCGGGGCCGATTTGAATGCCATCAAGGAGTTGCTGGGGCACGCCAGTTTGGCTGCCACCCAGATTTATACCCACAACTCCATGGAAAAACTCAAGCGCGCCTACGAACAGGCGCATCCTAAAGCCAAAGAATAAAAACGGGCGACTACTCCCGCGAATTCAGCGGGACAACAGCGTCTCAGGATTCAAAATAAGAAAAGTACCAGGAGCGGTGCCTTTTCAGTTGTACACAGAACCAGATTAGACTGGTTCACAAACAGTAAACTTATGAAAGTATACACCGAAGCAATTCATTTTGTGGCCGATGACAAACTTATTGAGTTCATCGAGCGAAAGTTGGGTAAGTTAGACACATTTTTTGACCGGATTATCGAGGCGCGGGTCAACCTCAAGTTAGAAAATTCCGGGCAGGTGCGAGACAAGGTAGCCGAAATCCGAATTGCCGTACCCGGCGATGTGTTGATCGCCAAGGAGTCGGAAAAGACCTTCGAAGCTGCCATCGATAAATTAACGGATGTGCTCAAGCGACAATTAATTAAATATAAGGAGCGAACGCGCGAAACCATTTAATGGCTAAACACGTTAACAGCAAGCAGTACCGGTGAAATAGCGGTGCTGCTTGCTTGTTTTAGGGCGGGTGTAAGGCCGAAAAAAACGTTCCCGACAAAAAAAAGCGACTAATCCTTCTTGCTACCGAAAAAATCTAGGCAAAAGTTTTTTCTTTAGGTGAATACCTATATCTTTGCATTCGCTTTGAGAAAACGATCTCATCGCAGTTTAAAAATCAGGGTTCCAGGAGTTGTTTGTTTGGTTAACGAATCAAGTGAACGCCCTTGAAATACCTGTGTTTACCAACATTACTCAGTTGGCCAGCGAAGTCGGGCAAAGACTCCTGGAAAACCGGTAAGTAACCACCAGGGTTATTCACCGTTTAGAATTGAGGCGTGTAACTTTGCCAGCATAGCTCAGTTGGCCAGAGCAGCTGATTTGTAATCAGCGGGTCGGGGGTTCGAATCCCTCTGCTGGCTCGTAGGATAATGTTCCTTGACAATGGGGGTGCGCCGCAGGTGGAGAGGCGGGCTGGACTGTAAATCCAGTGCTTTGGCTGAGTAGGTTCGAATCCTACCACCCCCACATTATTTTCCGGTATTTTACCGGATCGTGTATGTACGGAAAGACGCGTTAGCTATTTGTTGAGCTGGCGGTCTGGCTGTAGATAAACAAGCGGAAGTAGCTCAGTTGGTAGAGCATCAGCCTTCCAAGCTGAGGGTCGCGGGTTCGAGTCTCGTCTTCCGCTCTGAATGAAAGAACAATAGTTTTGTGCCAATGTAGCTCAGGGGTAGAGCACTTCCATGGTAAGGAAGGGGTCGCGAGTTCAATTCTCGCCATTGGCTCTATTGCCGCCACGTTTACGGCGTGGCCGGGTCGGCCGATTTGCGGTTTGTTCCCGAATCGAAAGGACTTAATAATTTTTTAACTTGTTTCCAAAAAAAATCAACTGATGGCTAAGGAAACTTTCCAGAGAACAAAGCCTCACGTGAACGTGGGCACCATTGGCCACGTAGACCACGGCAAGACGACTCTTACTGCAGCTATTACATCTGTGCTTGCAGCTCAAGGATTAGCAAAGGCAACCGGTTACGATGCTATTGACGGTGCTCCCGAAGAACGCGAGCGCGGTATTACCATTAATACTGCTCACGTAGAATACGAGACTAAAAATCGTCACTACGCACACGTTGACTGTCCAGGCCACGCCGACTATGTGAAGAACATGGTTACGGGTGCTGCCCAGATGGACGGCGCTATTCTTGTTGTTGCTGCTACTGACGGCCCGATGCCGCAGACGCGCGAGCACATCCTGCTGGCTCGCCAGGTAGGTGTACCTGCAATTGTGGTTTTCATGAACAAGGTGGATCTTGTTGATGACGAAGAAATGTTGGAACTGGTAGACATGGAAGTTCGCGAATTGCTGAGCTCTTATGAATACGATGGTGACAATGCTTCTGTTATCATGGGCTCTGCACTTAAGGCACTGGAAGGTGACGCAGATGGTGTAGCTCAGGTAATGGCACTGATGGACGCTGTGGATAAGGACATTCCTGAACCAGAGCGCGCAGTGGACAAGCCATTCCTGATGCCTGTTGAAGACGTATTCTCTATCACGGGTCGTGGTACGGTTGCTACCGGACGTATCGAGCGTGGTGTGATCAACGTTGGTGATCCAGTTGAGATTATTGGTATGGTGAAAGAAGGCGAAAAGGCCCTGACTTCTACCATCACAGGTGTGGAAATGTTCCGCAAGTTGCTCGATCGTGGTGAAGCTGGTGACAACGCCGGTTTGCTGCTGCGTGGTATCGACAAGGAATCCATCAAGCGTGGACAGGTAATTTGTAAGCCTGGTTCCATCAAGCCTCACAAAAAGTTCAAGTGCGAAGTTTACGTACTGGGTAAAGAAGAAGGTGGCCGTCACACGCCATTCTTCAACGGCTACCGCCCCCAGTTCTACTTCCGTACGACGGACGTAACTGGTGATGTTAACCTTCCTGAAGGTGTTGAAATGGTAATGCCTGGTGATAACGTAACTCTTACGGTAACGTTGTTGAACTCTATCGCTATGGACAAAGGTCTGCGTTTCGCTATTCGCGAAGGTGGACGTACCGTAGGCGCTGGTCAGGTAACCGAGATCCTCGAATAGTAAGCCCTCAAGGGCTGCTTCGATAAATTTACTTGAGAGTCGGAAAGCGATTTTATCGCTTTCCGATTTCTTGTGTTTTTATTTTACGGGTGTAGCTCAATTGGTCAGAGTGGCGGTCTCCAAAACCGCAGGCTGGGGGTTCGAGTCCCTCCACCCGTGCAAGATTAGAACTAACGTAATGGATAAGATCAAACTGTATTTTAAGGAAAGTTATAACGAGTTGGTACACAAAGTAACCTGGCCGAGCTGGTCGAGTTTGCAGAGTAATACCATCCTTGTTATTGTAGCTTCCATTATTTTCGCCCTTTTTATCCTGGTCATGGATGCCATCTCTAAGTTTGGTACCAACATGGTCTACGGTTTATAAAGAAATGACAGGCAGCATGTCCGAAGAAAAGAAATGGTATTCTTTGCGGGTAATCAGCGGAAAAGAGCGAAAGATCAAAGAGCGTATTGAGCTCGAGATTCAACGCTCCAACTGGGCTGATTTTGTGACGCAGGTACTCGTACCTACGGAGAAGGTGTATAAGATCCGCAATGGCAAGAAGGTCATTTCCGAACGCAACATTCTGCCGGGCTACATTTTGATCGAGGCCGTCCCCGGGCGTTTCTCAGGAGAAATGGTGCAGGCTATTGCCAACATTCCCAACGTCATTCACTTCCTCGGTAAGGAAAGCCCGATCCCGATGCGGGAATCTGAAGCCAACCGAATGCTGGGTAAAGTAGATGACTCCCAGAATGTAGGCGAAGCGATGATGGAACCTTTTATTGTTGGGGAAACAGTAAAGATTATTGACGGCCCATTCAGCGAATTTGTCGGTGACATCCAGGAGGTGAACGAAGACAAGAAGAAACTGAAAGTGATCGTAAAGATATTCGGTCGTGGTACCGAGGTTGAATTGAATTTCATGCAGGTTGATAAGACCTCTTAATATTGTTGAGGTAGGGGTGGACAGCGCGTGTTTCTGGTCCTTGATGAACCAAGGGTTTGTCCAGAAAACAGGTGCTTGTTTCGTTCCGAAAAGAAAATTGCAATGGCAAAGGAAATCGAAGTATTCATAAAATTACAGGTTAAAGGCGGATTAGCAAATCCGGCTCCACCAGTAGGCCCTGCCTTGGGCGCCAAGGGGGTAAACATTATGGAATTCTGTAAGCGCTTCAACGCAGCTACGCAGGAGTCGCAGGGTAAGTTGTTACCAGTAGTCATTTCGGTCTACAAGGACAAGTCTTTCGACTTTGTCATCAAAACAACCCCTGCTGCTACGCAACTGATGGAAGCCGCTAAACTGAAGAAAGGCAGTGCACAGTCCAACCGTAACAAGGTTGGTGTTGTGACCTGGGATCAGGTTCGGGAGATTGCCGAAGACAAAATGGCCGATTTAAACGCCATGACGTCGGAAGCTGCCATGAAGATGATCGCCGGTACGGCACGCAGCATGGGTGTTACTATTAGTGGTACCCCACCCTGGGAAAATAATTAATTTTTTAGTAGGGAGTTCTGACCCTCACCGGGCCAGAGCGCTACAACCTCAAATATTTATTCATGGCTAAGATCAGCAAAAAAAGAGCAGCGGCTAACGCCAAGGTGGAACCCACCAAGCTCTATGAGATCACAGAGGCAATGGGTTTGGTGAAGGAGGTAAATATCACCAAATTTGATGCTTCAGTGGACGTGCACGTTCGGCTTGGTATCGATCCCCGCAAAGCCGATCAGGCGCTGCGCGGTACGGTAACGTTGCCCCACGGCACCGGAAAAACCAAGCGCGTGCTGGTTTTCTGTACACCTGATAAGGAAGCAGAAGCACTGGAAGCAGGCGCCGATTTCGTCGGTCTCGACGATTTAATCCTCAAGGTATCCAATGGTTGGACCGATTTCGATGTCGTGGTGGCTATGCCCCAGGTGATGGCGAAAATTGGTCGGCTGGGACGTATCCTGGGCCCCCGCAACCTGATGCCAAACCCGAAAACGGGTACGGTTACACCCAACGTTGGAGTGGCAGTCAGTGAAGTTAAAGGAGGAAAAATATCTTTCCGTGCAGACAAGTTCGGAATTGTACACGCCTCCGTTGGTCGCGCTTCTTTCTCGGTAGAGAAATTGGTTGACAATGCCAACGAACTGCTGAATACCCTCATGCGTATGAAGCCTTCTTCGGCTAAAGGTATGTACATGCGGACCATTGCTTTCGCAACGACGATGAGCCCTAGTGTGAAGATTGATCCTAAAGTATTTCGTTAACTTCTAAAACTGTCTTACAATGACCAGAGCAGAAAAAAGCGCTACCGTTGAGGTACTGAAAGAGAAGTTTTCGAATACGGAATTCTTCTACGTTACCGATGCTTCTACCCTTTCGGTAGGCAAGGTGAATAAGTTGCGGGCCATGTTGTTTGAAAGTGGTATTGAAATGCAGGTGGTTAAGAACACCCTTGCGATCAAAGCCCTCCAGGCACTGCCCGCAGAGAAAAACTACAGCGCCATCTTTGATTCCCTCAAGGGACCATCCGCTATCCTGTTTACTTCCGTGGCCAATTCACCGGCTCGCGTACTCAGGGCTTTCCGCGGTGCAGATGAACGCCCCATTTTGAAAGCAGCCTACATTGATACGGCCATCTATAAAGGGGACGATCAATTGAAAACATTGGCTACTTTAAAGTCCAAGGAAGAATTACTGGGCGACCTGTTAGGTTTGCTCATGTCCCCAATGTCCAATGTGATGGGCGCCCTCCAATCGGGTGGCCAGACCGTCATGGGATTATTGAAAGCCCTCGAAGAAAAAGGCGAATAACTGTATATTTTTTAACCACATTTTTTGGCTTCCAAGCTGTTTGCGCACGATTAATATTAATCGTCCAACACTACAAATATTTTATACAATGGCAGATCTTAAAGCAATTGCAGAGCAACTGGTTAACCTTTCAATCAAAGACGTTAGCGAGTTAGCTCAAATCATGGAGGATGAGTATGGTATCAAGCCTGCTGCTGCGGCAGTGGCGGTAGCTGTTTCAGGTGGTGACGGTGGCGGTGCTGCTGCTGAAGTCGTTGAACAAACCGAGTTTGATGTTATCCTCACTTCTGGTGGTGCCGCTAAATTGAAAGTGGTAAAAGAAGTTAAAAACCTTCTGAACCTGGGACTGAAAGAAGCCAAAGAATTGGTGGACGGCGCTCCTGCTACTGTAGCAACAGGTGTTTCTAAGGAAGAAGCTGAAAAAATCAAGGCTGCACTGGAAGAAGCCGGTGCATCTATTGAAGTAAAGTAATCTTTCTTTTGTTTGTCGGTTGCCAGGTGCTTCTTTAGGAAAAACCTGGCAACCGTACTCTTCGGGGCTTAGCTATTTGTGTCAACATTTAGCTAAGCCTATCGTCGTATAAAAAAGTTGCCTGCCATGAAACAATTTGTCGCTACAAATGTTAAATAAGGCTGGCTTAGGTTAAGTCAATGGACTCAACCCTATAGTTAAGACTAAATCATCCCCAGCCTGGTTATGTTACCGGAAAGGGAATAAAAACGCAATTTGCACATGACGTCTAACGGCAAGCTGCTAAAGGCCGAAGAAGCTCGGGTAAACTTCGGTAAAATTAAATTGGGCTCTCCATCACCTGATCTCCTCGAGATTCAGCTGCGTTCCTTCCAGGAATTTTTCCAATTGGAAACAACTCCTGAAAACAGGATGAACGAAGGCCTTTACAAGGTCTTTCAGGAGAATTTCCCCATCACAGATGCCCGGAATATCTTCGTTCTTGAATTCCTCGATTACTTTGTTGACCCACCCCGGTATACCATCGATGAGTGTATCCAGCGCGGTTTAACCTACAGCGTTCCCCTCAAGGCCAAGTTGAAACTGTCCTGTAATGATGAGGAACACGTAGATTTTCAAACCATCGTGCAAGACGTCTTCCTGGGAAATATTCCCTACATGACGCCTAAAGGTACCTTTGTAATCAACGGCGCTGAACGGGTTATCGTTTCCCAACTCCACCGCTCACCGGGTGTTTTCTTTGGTCAGACTTTCCACCCCAACGGGACGAAAATCTATTCGGCCCGGGTTATTCCTTTCAAGGGAGCCTGGATGGAGTTTGCGACGGACATCAACACGGTCATGTATGCCTATATCGACCGGAAGAAGAAGTTTCCAGTTACCACCTTATTGCGGGCCATCGGCTTCGATACCGATAAGGCGATCCTGGATATCTTTGACCTGGCGGATGAAATCCCAGCTAGCCGCGAAAGCCTCGAGACTTCTCTCGGACGGAAGCTCGCAGCCCGGGTGCTGCGCTCCTGGACGGAAGATTTTGTCGATGAAGATACCGGTGAGGTGGTTACCATTGAACGCAACGAGATCATTCTCGAGCGGGACGTGGTTCTCGACGAAACCAATATTGAACTGATCCTCAACGCAAAGATGGACACCATCATTTTGCAGAAGGATGAGATCGATATGGATTACTCGATCATCTACAATACGTTGCAAAAAGACCCTTCCAGTTCTGAATTGGAAGCGGTACAGTATATCTATAAGCAGCTGCGCGGTACTGATCCACCGGACGAAGAAACGGCCCGTGGTATTATCGATAAGCTTTTCTTCTCGGATAAGCGCTACAACCTCGGTGAAGTTGGTCGTTACAAGATCAACCGCAAACTGGAGTTAGACATCCCTATGGAGGTGTTGGTGCTTACCAAAGAAGATATCATCTCCATCGTTACTTTCCTGGTCACCCTGATGAACCAGAAAGCCGAAATTGATGATATTGACCACTTGTCCAACCGGCGCGTACGCACGGTAGGTGAGCAGTTGTACGCGCAATTTGGCGTAGGCCTGGCGCGGATGGCACGGACCATCCGGGAACGGATGAACGTGCGGGACAACGAAGTCTTTACCCCCGTGGATTTGATCAATGCCCGGACCCTGTCCAGTGTGATCAACTCTTTCTTTGGTACCAGCCAGTTGTCACAGTTCCTCGACCAAACCAACCCGCTGTCTGAAATTACCCACAAACGCCGTATTTCGGCCCTCGGGCCAGGTGGCCTTTCGCGGGAAAGAGCAGGCTTTGAGGTTCGTGACGTTCACTACTCTCACTACGGCCGCCTTTGTACCATCGAGACGCCGGAAGGACCGAATATCGGATTGATCTCTACCCTGTGCGTACACGCCAAGGTGAATAAGATGGGCTTCCTCGAGACGCCTTACCGTTCTGTCGAGAACGGTAACGTCGTGATGACAGGTGAACCGATCTACCTCTCCGCCGAAGGAGAGGATTACAAGCGGATCGCCCAGGCCAATGCGCCGGTTTCTGAAACAGGTGCCTTTGAAAGCGATCGCGTTAAGTGCCGGGAGCACGGTGATTTCCCCGTCTTAGGACCCGATGAGATCGAATTCATGGACGTTGCTCCCAACCAGATTGTAGGGGTGTCGGCATCGATGATTCCCTTCCTCGAAAACGATGACGCCAACCGGGCCCTGATGGGATCCAACATGCAGCGGCAGGCCGTTCCTTTGATTCGCCCTTCGTCGCCGATTGTCGGTACGGGGCTCGAAGGTAAGGTTGCACGCGACTCCCGGATGCTCATCAACGCAGAAGGCGACGGCGTAGTCGACTACGTGGATGCCAACGAAATTGTCATTCGCTACGACCGCACAGAACAAGAAAAACTGGTTTCTTTTGAAGACAACCGGAAAACCTATAAACTGACCAAATTCCTGCGTACCAACCAGGGAACCTGCGTTAACCTAAAACCCATCGTACGCCGCGGCATGCGCGTGGTTAAAGGGCAGATTCTTTGTGACGGTTACGCTACGGATAACGGTGAATTGGCGTTGGGCCAAAACCTGCGGGTTGCCTTCATGCCCTGGAAAGGTTACAACTTTGAGGATGCCATCGTTTTGTCGGAACGCGTAGTACGGGAAGATATTTTCACCTCGCTACACATCGAACACTTCGAATTGGACGTGCGCGATACCAAGCTGGGCGAAGAAGAACTGACCAACGATATTCCGAACGTCAGTGAAGATGCCACCAAAGACCTGGACGAGAACGGTATTATCCGGGTTGGTGCCTGGGTGAAGGAAGGAGATATCCTGATCGGTAAGATCACCCCCAAAGGGGAAAGTGATCCGACCCCGGAAGAAAAATTGCTCCGGGCTATCTTTGGCGACAAAGCTGGTGATGTAAAGGATGCTTCTCTGAAAGCGCCGCCATCCCTCAATGGCATCGTGATCGACAAGCAATTGTTTGCCCGCGCCAAGAAGGACCAGAAGCAAAAGGAACAGGAAAAACTGCAGCTGACCAAACTCGAAGACCAGCATAAGATTGCCCTGAATGAGTTGAAGACCATCCTGGTAGACAAGTTGAACTTACTCGTTAAGGACGACAAGACCACCAAAGGAGTCAAAACCATCTATGGTGAAATGTTGATCCCCGAAGGCCAGAAATTGTCACAATCCATCCTGCGTGACCTGGACTACACCACCATCGACTATACCAACTGGACCGAAGATGGCGAAAAGAATGTCCTCATTGCTCAGTTGTTGCACAACTACAGCATCAAGGTCAACGAAGAAGTAGGCCGCCACAAGCGGGAGAAATTCAACATCTCTATCGGTGACGAATTGCCACCGGGCGTACTCAAACTGGCCAAAGTTTACCTGGCGAAGAAGCGCAAGCTGAAAGTTGGGGACAAACTGGCTGGTCGTCACGGTAACAAGGGTATCGTTTCCCGGATTGTACGCATGGAGGACATGCCGTTCCTGGAAGATGGTACTCCGGTAGATATCGTGTTGAACCCACTGGGTGTACCTTCGCGGATGAACCTGGGACAGATTTTCGAAACCGTTCTCGGTTGGGCCGGTGAAAAACTGGGCCTGAAGTTTGCTTCTCCCATCTTTGACGGAGCCAGCCAGGACGAGATTGAAACCTATATCCAAAAGGCGAAGTTGCCTTCTCTGGGACAGACCTATTTGTCGGACGGTGAAACGGGTGACCGCTTCCACCAGCAGGCAACGGTAGGGGTGATTTACATGCTCAAGTTGTCGCACATGGTCGACGATAAGATGCACGCACGCTCTATCGGTCCGTACTCATTGATCACGCAGCAGCCGTTGGGTGGTAAAGCACAGTTTGGTGGACAGCGTTTTGGAGAAATGGAAGTGTGGGCACTGGAAGCCTTCGGTGCTGCCAATATTCTCCAGGAGTTGCTGACCATCAAGTCGGATGATATTCAAGGAAGAGCAAAAGCCTACGAGGCGATTGTGAAAGGTGATAATCTACCGACACCGAACATTCCCGAGTCTTTCAACGTACTCATGCACGAGTTGCGCGGACTGGCACTGGACATCAAGTTCGACTAGGTTAGTAACAATTCCGAGTGGTGGTGAAGCGCATGATCTGCGGTTGGCCACCACTCCACTTGTTACCTTATTATTAAAATATCCTCCTCAAAATAGTTGATATGCCTTTTAAAAAGAATGAAAACATTCAAAAGCAGAATTTCGACAACATCACCATCTGCCTGGTATCGCCCGACGATATCCTGGAGCGGTCATACGGTGAGGTGTTGAAACCTGAAACGATCAACTACCGGTCTTACAAGCCGGAGCGTGATGGTTTGTTCTGTGAGCGTATTTTCGGCCCCGTAAAGGATTACGAATGTTACTGTGGCAAGTACAAGCGTATCCGTTACAAGGGCATCGTTTGTGATCGTTGTGGGGTAGAAGTGACGGAGAAGAAAGTACGGCGCGAGCGCATGGGACACATCAAGTTGGTGGTTCCCGTGGTACACATTTGGTTTTTCAAATCATTGCCCAATAAAATTGGTTACCTCCTTGGTTTTTCTTCCAAGAAACTGGAATCCATCATTTACTATGAGCGCTACGTCGTTATTCAGCCAGGTATTAAGGCAGAAGAAGGTGTCGAAATCAACCAGGTACTGACGGAGGAAGAATACCTGGACGTACTGGATACGCTGCCGGTAGAAAACCAAATGCTGGAAGAAGCAGATCCCAACAAGTTCATCGCCAAGATGGGCGCCGAAGCCGTACGGGATTTACTCAACCGCCTGGAACTGGACCAGTTGTCGTTCGACCTGCGCCACCAAGCCAATACCGAAACCAGCCAGCAACGGAAATCCGAAGCACTCAAGCGCTTGCGCGTGGTGGAAGCTTTTCGCGAAGCGCAGGGCCGCATTGAAAATCGCCCCGAATGGACGATCATTCAGTACCTGCCCGTGGTGCCCCCCGAACTGCGTCCGCTGGTGCCCCTGGATGGTGGCCGCTTTGCCAGCTCCGACCTGAACGATCTTTACCGCCGCGTAATTATTCGCAATAACCGCCTCAAGCGACTGCTGGAAATCAAAGCGCCAGAAGTGATCCTGCGCAACGAGAAGCGGATGTTGCAGGAAGCCGTAGACTCCCTCTTTGACAACTCGCGTAAGTCCAATGCCGTAAAAGCAGAAGGCGGGCGTGCCCTCAAGTCACTGAGTGATATCCTCAAAGGTAAGCAAGGTCGTTTCCGTCAGAACCTGCTCGGTAAGCGGGTCGACTATTCTGGTCGTTCCGTGATCGTGGTAGGGCCTACGCTGAAATTGCACGAGTGCGGTATTCCCAAGGGAATGGCGGCCGAGTTGTTCAAGCCGTTCATTATCCGCAAGCTGATCGAACGCGGTATTGTCAAGACCGTTAAGTCGGCTAAGAAATTGGTTGATCGCAAGGAACCCATCATCTGGGAAATCCTCGAAAATATACTCAAAGGACACCCGGTATTGCTGAACCGTGCCCCTACGTTGCACCGTTTGTCTATCCAGGCTTTCCAACCCAAACTGATCGAAGGTAAGGCCATCCAATTGCACCCACTGGTATGTGGTGCTTTTAACGCCGACTTTGATGGTGACCAAATGGCGGTACACGTACCGTTAAGCCAGGCTGCTATTCTGGAAGCTCAAGTATTGATGCTTTCGGCGCACAACATGCTTAACCCCCAAAACGGTACGCCGGTAACCCTGCCTTCTCAGGACATGGTACTTGGGTTGTATTACATCACCAAGGAACGCCGCTCTACGAAGGAAATTAAGGTGAAAGGCGAAGGCCACGCTTTCTATTCTGCCGAAGAAGTAATGATTGCCTACAACGAAGGCCAGCTGGATCTTCACGCGGCACTCAAGGTACGTGCCCGGGTAGAAGACGAAGAAGGTAAAATGGTCACTAAACTGATCGATTCGACCTGTGGACGGGTGCTGTTCAACCAGGCCGTACCCCTTTCGGTGCCTTATATCAACGTGCTGCTGACCAAGAAGAACCTCAAGAAGGTAATTGCCGATGTACTGGAGCGCACCGATTTTGGCGTAACGGCAGAGTTCCTGGATAAAATCAAGGACCTGGGCTTCATGTGGGCCTTCAAAGGTGGATTGTCCTTTAACCTGGGTGACCTCATCATGCCTTCGATCAAGCTATCCATGCTGGAGCAGGCACAGAATGAGGTGGACGAGGTGTGGGAGAACTACAACATGGGTCTGATCACCAACAACGAACGCTACAACCAAATCATTGACAAGTGGACGTATGCGGATAACCGCATCACGGATACCCTGATGAAAGAGTTGTCGGTACATAAGCAGGGCTTCAATTCTGTATTCATGATGCTCGACTCCGGCGCCCGGGGTTCCAAGCAGCAGATTAAGCAGTTGTGTGGTCTGCGCGGACTGATGGCCAAGCCAAGGAAGTCCGGTGATACCGGTGGCGCAGTTATCGAAAACCCGATCCTCTCCAATTTCGTGGACGGATTGTCGGTACTCGAGTACTTCATCTCTACCCACGGTGCCCGTAAGGGTCTGGCGGATACGGCCCTGAAAACGGCCGATGCCGGTTACCTGACGCGTCGTCTGGTGGATGTATCACAGGATGTGGTCATCATGGAAGAAGATTGCGAAACGCTGCGCGGTTTGGAAACTACAGCCCTGAAGGACAATGAGAAAGTGATCGAGCCCCTGTCTTCACGGATCGAAGGCCGTTATATTCTTCACAGTGTCTTCCATCCGATAACGGAAGAACTGGTCCTGGAAGCGGGTGAATACGTGACGGCTCCAATGGCTCGCTACATCGAGACCGAAGGGGTGGAAACGGTTTATATTCGCTCGGTACTTACTTGCGAAAGCCGGCGTGGCGTTTGCTCGAAGTGCTACGGCAAGAACCTGGCTACCGGCCGCATCACCGAAAAGGGAGATGCCGTAGGAATTATTGCGGCTCAATCCATCGGTGAACCGGGAACCCAGCTGACGCTGCGTACCTTCCACGTAGGGGGTATTGCGAGCTTGAGCAAAACCGAATCCGAAATATCATCCAAGTTCAACGCCAAGTTGGAATTTGACGGTATCCGGGTCACGGCCCACACCGACGAAGCGGGTAAAACCGTCAACGTGGTGCTTTCCCGTACGGGTGAAGTGCGGTACCTCGATCAGGAAACTAGTCGCCAGTTTGGTTCTACCCACATTCCTTACGGCGCAACCTTGCAGGTGAAAGATGGTCAACTGGTTGCCAAAGGAGATACCATTTGTGAATGGGATCCTTTTAACGCCGTAATCATTTCAGAATTTGCGGGTATCGCCCGTTTCGACGAAGTCGAAGAAGGTGTTACTTTCCGGGTGGAACGCGATGACCAGACCGGCTACGCCGAGAAGGTGATCATTGAATCCAAGAACAAGCGCAAGATTCCCACGATTCGCATTGTCAGCAAAGCGGGCGAGGAATTGCGTTCTTATAACCTACCGGTGGGTTCTTATATCTCGATCGAAGATGGCCAGGAGATTATTTCCGGTCAGATGATCGTCAAGATCCCCCGCCAGATGGGTAAGATTGCGGATATCACCGGTGGTCTGCCCCGGGTAACCGAACTGTTTGAAGGTCGTAACCCCTCGAATCCGGCCGTCGTGTCGGAAATTGATGGGGTGGTAAGCTTTAGCCCAAAGATCAAGCGGGGTAACCGCGAAGTGATCGTGACGGCCAAAGACGAACAGAAGCGCAAGTACCTGATCAACCTGTCTAAGCACATCCTGGTTCAGGAAGGTGACTTTGTTCGGGCAGGTACCCCGCTTTCAGACGGTGCTATTGCACCCCGCGATATTTTGAACATCAAAGGTCCTTTCGCCGTACAGACCTACCTGGTCAACGGTGTTCAGGAAGTATACCGTTCGCAGGGTATCACCATCAACAACAAGCACATTGAAGTAATCGTCCGTCAGATGATGCGTAGGGTGCAAATTGAAGATGCCGGGGATACGCCATTCCTCGAAGGGGAAGCTGCTGAGCGGTACGATTTCCTGGAAACCAACGACTGGATCTACGACAAGAAAATTGTCACGGAGCCTGGGGAATCGACGAAACTCAAGCCGGGTCAGTTGATCACCCTGCGCCAGGTGCGGGAAGAAAATTCCTACCTGAAGCGCAATGACAAGACGTTGGTTCAGTACCGCGATGCCATGCCAGCTACCTCTAGCTCACTGCTGCAAGGTATTACCAAGTCGTCACTGGGTACGGTCAGCTGGATTTCAGCCGCCTCGTTCCAGGAAACGACCAAGGTACTGAGCACCGCTGCTATTGCTGCCAAGCGCGATACCCTGCAAGGCCTCAAGGAGAACGTGATCATCGGTAAGAAAATTCCTGCCGGTACCGGTCTGCGCGAATACGATCGCCTCTTTGTAACGACGAAAGAAGCCCAGGAATCCTGGGAGTCCCGCCGTGCGGAGATGGAAGAACTGGAAGACTATTAGGCCTGCGCCTGAATAGCGGAATACGCTCGTAACCCGGGCGGATATTACTGCGCAAGGAATTGTTTCCGCCGCAGTAGTTGTTCCGAAATAAAACAAAAGCTCCTCTTTGGCTACGGTCGGAGAGGGGCTTTTTTTATTGGCCCAACTTTTCCACCTTTCCACTTTCACACGCGCCTGCCACGTCTTCAGCGTTGCCTGCCACGTCTTCAGCGTGGGCCATTTCCGATTTCCCACTTCCCACCTCCGACTTCGAACACTTCCCACCTCTAAAAAAAGCCTGCTTCCCAAAACCTTGCGCCCAAACTGGGGTTTTACTACCTCAATTGTAACGATTTTATGAAAACGCCATTTACGCTTGCGCTACTGCTTTTTCCCTTGCTCCTCTGGTGCCAGACCGGGACGATAAAAGGCCAACTCACGGATGCCGTCACCAATGCGCCTATTGCTTTTGGCGACGTGCTGGTAATGGGCACCGACCGGGGCACATCCACCGACGTGGACGGCTATTACGAGATCGTTGGGGTAGCACCTGGCTTGTACGCTATCCGGGCCAGTTACCTGGGGTATAAAGACCTGACGGTGTTCGAGATCCAGGTCACGACAGCCCGCCCGGTGGTGGTGAATTTTGCGCTGGAGGCCCAGGCCGAAATACTGGCGGAGGTGGTGGTCAAAGCATCTCCGTTCCGGAAAACGGCGGAAAGCCCTCTGAGTCTACGGACCATCGGGGTAGCGGAAATTCAGCGCAATCCGGGTGGCAATCGCGACATCAGCAAGGTGGTGCAGGTATTGCCGGGCGTTACTTCAGGCGTAGCCTTTCGCAACGACATCATCGTGCGCGGTGGAGCGGCCAATGAAAACCGGTTTTATCTGGACGATGTAGAGGTGCCCAATATCAATCACTTTGCTACCCAGGGAGCGGGGGGTGGTCCTGTGGGATTGATCAACGTGAACTTCATTCGGGAAGTCGACTTCTTCAGCGGGGCATTTCCGGCCAACCGGGGCAATGCCCTGAGTTCCGTCTTCCAATTCAGGCAGCGCGATGGGCGCGACGACCGCCTGGGCGGAACCTTCATGGTCAGTGCTACCGATATTGGCGCTACGCTCGAAGGCCCCCTTGGCGAACGGACGACCTTCCTGGCTTCTGCCCGCCGGTCCTATCTGCAGCTGCTCTTCAAGGCCATTGGTCTGCCGTTTTTACCGACTTACAACGACTTCCAGGTGAAGGTCAAACACAAGATCGACGACCGCAACGAACTCACCTTTATTGGGTTGGGCGCCGTCGATCAGTTTAAGCTCAACCTGGATGCCAACGAGACCGAAGACAAGCAGTTTCTCCTGGCCAATTTGCCCGTATCGCCCCAGTGGAACTATACCAACGGCCTGGTGTACAAGCGCTACCGCGAGGATGGATTCTGGACCCTGGTCTTGAGCCGGAATATGCTCAACAACGAGTCGGAAAAATACGCCGACAATGACGACAGCTCCGAAGCGAACCTCCTGTTGCGCTACCGCAGCCAGGAGATCGAGAATAAATTCCGGGCCGAAGATTCGCGCCAGGTCGGCGATTACAAGTTGGGCTACGGGGTCAATTACGAATATGACAAGTACAACAACCGCACCTTTAACCGCATCTTCACCACGGAAGGGCCGGCGGATATCGATTTCGCTTCCGATTTTACCATGCAGCGGTACGGCCTTTTTGGGCAGGTGAGCCGCAAGTGGTTGAACGACCGCCTGGTGGTAGCGGCGGGCCTGCGGTTGGACGGCAACAGCTACTCCGACGCCATGAGCAACCCCCTGGACCAGTTTTCGCCCCGGGTGTCGGTGAGCTACGCCCTGACCCCGGCCTGGTCCGTGAATTTTAATACGGGCATCTACTACCAGTTGCCGGCTTACACCCTGCTTGGTTACCAGGAAGGTGGTAAGCTGGTGAATAAAACCAACGGCATCACCTACCTGCGCAACGAGCACCTCGTGCTGGGCCTGGAATGGAATACCGCCACCAATTCGAAGATCACCCTGGAAGGTTACTACAAACGCTATACCGACTACCCACTGCTCCTGCGCGACAGCCTGACGGTGGCCAACCTCGGCGGCGATTTCGGGGTGGTTGGCAACGAACCCGCGGTCCCCTTTGCCGATGGCCGGGCCTACGGTGTAGAGTTCTTGTTCCAGCAGCGGCTGTACAAAGGGTTCTACGGCATTTTTTCCTACACCCTGGGCTGGACGTCGTTCCAGGATAAAAACCGCAACTACGTGCCTTCGGCCTGGGACGCCCGCCACATCGCCAACCTGGCCGTGGGCAAGCGCTTCAAAAACAATTGGGAAATCGGTATAAACTGGCGCTATCAGGGCGGTCTGCCCTTTACGCCCTACGCCGAAGCATCAAGTCTGGTTGTGAATTGGGATCGCAACAACCAGGGTATCCGCAATTACGATCTGCTCAATACCGAACGGCAGAACGCCTTCAGTGGGGTAGATTTACGCATCGATAAAAAGTGGTTTTTCAATAAGTGGAGCCTGAACGTGTTTCTCGATATTGAAAACCTGACGGGCGCTACCGTCAACGATACGGAGTTGGTCCTGGACCGCCCTCTCGACGAAAACAATACGCCCATCGGGCCGGGGATTATCGCTAATCCGGATGCTCCGGCTGCCGAACAGCGCTACCTCGTCAAAGGGCTGGATGCGGGGCAGGGAACGCCGCTGCCGAGTATTGGGGTGATGATTGAATGGTAGGAGAGGAGGGCGTTACTGGTTCGGAAAAACAAAACAGGAGCAGTTATCTCCCGTTTTATTTCGCTATTTGCCTGTTTACCAATATCTTGAAGGATAATCAAAATCCATCGCCATGCGTCCATTCGGTTACCTCTTATTCCTACTCCTTTGCACGGCTTGCCAGCCGCCTGCTGAAGATACTGCTACTGCTACCTCTGCCGAAGCTGCCCATCTGGGAGCCGTTCAATTAGCGGTAACCGGCAATGCGACCGCTCAGCCCCACTTTCAGGAAGGCTTACTCCTGCTCCATAGCTTCGAATTCGAGGATGCCCGAACCGCATTTCTCCAGGCGCAGGCCGCAGATTCCCTCATGGTGATGGCCTACTGGGGTGAAGCCATGACCCACAACCACCCCCTCTGGCGCCAGCAAGATCCCGAAGCGGGCCGGGCCGTCCTGGCCAAATTAGCGCCCACTCCCGCTGAGCGCCAGACCCTGGCAGCTACGCCCCTGGAAAAAGCCTTTTTGGGCACCGTGGAGATACTCTACCAGGAAGCGGGCACCAAGCAGGAGCGCGACCAGGCCTACGCCAATGCCATGGCAGAACTGCGTGCGCAGTACCCCGACCAGCAGGAAGTTGCCGCCTTCTATGCTTTGGCGCTGCTCGGAGCCGTGCCGCTGGGGCGCGACGAAGCAGCCTCCGAGCAGTCGGCACGAATTGCCCAGGGCATCATCGCCGAAAACCCCCAGCACCCTGGTGCTTTGCACTACCTCATCCACGCCTACGACGATCCCGCTCACGCTGCCCAGGCTCTTTCGGCTGCCAACAGCTATGCCAAAGTAGCTCCAGCTGCCGCTCATGCGCTGCATATGCCTTCCCACATCTACGTGTCTATGGGCATGTGGCCGGAGGTCATCAGCTCCAATATCGCTTCCTGGGACGCCAGCGTCCAGCGCATGGAACGCCAGGGCCTCGACGACAATGCGCGCAGCTACCACGCCCTGCACTGGCTCACCTACGGACTCACCCAGCAGGGCCGCTTCGCAGAAGCCGAACAACTGATGCAAGATTTCAAAACCTACACGCAAAATGAACCCGATCGCGGTGCCCGTAGCTACATGGTTGCCATGCTGGCCAATTACCGCGTCGAAACCGACGACTGGGACAACCCGGTACTTTCCTCCCTTGCCGCCGAGCGGGCCGACCTGAATATCCTCAGCCAGGCTACCTACCAGTTTATGGAAGGCTGGCAGGCCTGGCGCAACAACGATGCGCCCCAGTTGGCCCAGGTGATCAAGGCGATGGAAAAGGCGCGCAAAAATGCGACTTACCAGGTTTCGGACACGGGCACACCCATGTGTAGCGCAGCGGGCTCCAGCCGTTCTCTACCCAACCAACTTGACATTGATCAGGCCCACGTGCTGGCCCTCGAACTACAAGCCCTCCAGGCCCAGTTGGCGAAAAAACCAGCCGAGACAGAGCGCCTGCTCAAAGCTGCGACCGAACTGGAAGCTCAATTGGACTATTCCTATGGCCCACCTCGTATTGCCTTGCCTGCGTACGAATTGTATGGTCGGTGGTTGCTGGAACAAGACCGTCCCGCCGAAGCCGCTCAGCAGTTTGCCTATTCGCTCGCCAAAGGACCCGGTCGCCTGGCGGCGCTGCACGGTGCCTGGCAAGCTGCCGTCGCCACTGGTCAGACGACCCGCGCCGACGAACTCGCCGAACAACTGATGAACCAACTACGGTTGGCTGATATTGCGGCAAAAAATAAATTCTTACCTACTTCTTTGCTCTCTGCCAGATAGATAGATAGGGTAGGGCAAGACTGATACGCCCGGACTGAAGCACAGGCAACCCGCTGGTTCAGCGTCATTTATGGCGCTTTGTCCTTATGTTCTTTATGCTTCAGCGTGAAGGAAAAACTGCACCCCGTCGCTTGAAATTTATTTCAAGCCCTCCTGTCGCTTGAAATTTATTTCAAGCAACCGTTATACAACCTTTCGTCCTTACAGGACTCCCCGTTGTGCCATCCATTCACCCAGGGTCAGACGATCTTGGGCTTTTATTCGACCCCCTCGGGGTCGTTTGCCCTTTTGTATAATCATTCACTATAAACATGCGACCCATTCTGGGTATCCAGGTTTTGATTTCTTTAAACCCTGCGGTCCCTTCGGTGACTCTGGCTTGTGGATGTACCCGATCCTAATTTATAGCCTCAGCGGGGCCATGCTGTTGGTAGCTTTCCGTAGGCCATCTCTATTGGCAGCCCCAGCGGGGCGCAATGTTACGTAGCCCAGCAAGATTTACCAAAACGGGTAACCCAAATGTCCAACCGATAGCCAGGCCAGTCGGATCCGCCCGCGCTGAAGCACGGGCAACCTACCGGTTCCGCATCATTCCGGCGCTGCGTCCTCCGGTTCTTCGTGCTTCAGCGCGAATAGAAAACCAATATTGTCGTAGGCTCCAGCCTACGACGATAAAAGTGCCAGGTTCGCTGGCAAGATTTACCAAAACCGGAGGTTTTAGTAAATCCAGGCCCGCGCTGAAGCACGGGCAACCACCAACCCCACCCCCCACAAACAAGCGCGCCGCCCCGAAATTAATCGGAGCGGCGCACCTTGTCGCTTGAAATTTATGTCGCTTGAAATTTATTTCAAGCCATCCTGCCGCTTGAAATAAATTTCAAGCAACCGTTAGCTTACTTCACCACCACCATTGTCTTCGTAGCCGTAAACGCCCCCGAGGTCACCGTGTACGTCAGTACGCCGGTAGCACCCTGGATCATGTCCTTGGTTACGTTGATGTTGTTGTAACCGGCCGCGTAATCACCGCGTACCACCGTCAGTACCCGTCCGCTGGCATCGGTAATCGTTACCGTGGCCTGGGCGTCAGCTGGCAGGTTGAAGCCGATCAGCGTGTTCGCCTGGAAGGGGTTGGGCGTGTTCTGGTAGATTTCGAAACCAGCGTCAGCTACCGTGCCGTTCGAGAAGTTAATCCCAACGTTCCTGGTGTTGCCGTTCTGGTAAGCTTCAGCTACCGTGTAGCGGCTGTTCACTTTCAGTACGTCGCTCAACTCGGCATCCTGCGTAGCGCGGATCACCAGGCTGAACAGGACAGCGTCCTTGCTGTACTCGCCGTTGAAGCTCATCGTGATCATCCCCTGATCCGCAAAGCGCAGACCAAAGTTCTCGGCCGTAGCCACGCCGTACTCGATGTCAACCAACTCGGCACCGTTCAGTGCCAGCGTACCCTGGTAGCCCGCCACCAACTCCTTGGCGGTGAAAGCTATCGTGTACACATTGCCCGTCTTCAGGTTGGCGTTCGCCACTTCGAAGTTGAACTGGCCGTTCAGCGTGCGGTCATCGCCGCTCAGCAGATTCGCCTGGGCGCTGCCGTTCACGTCGCCGATTTTCACACCCACAAAGTCGGCGTTCAGGTTGCTCACCAGGTTGTTCTCGTTGATCAACTCGGGGAACTCTTCGTACCAGGGGTTGGTCACTTCAGGGAAGGCGTAGGCCGCATCCACAAAGCGCCAGCTCGTATTGTTGGCAAATTCCGTCTCGATGTTCAGGATCAGCTTGCGCAGCTGGATCATGTCCAGGGTCGTAATCGTCCGGGAGCGGTTAACGTCCGCAGCGATGCGCTTGTACACGCTGTTCAGCGGCTGAACACCCAGGATGTGCTTGCTCATCAGTACCAGGTCAAAGGTCGTCACCCCGTTCAGCGGGTTGGCGTTCAGGTACGGCGTCACGGTGTAGTCACCGCCCAGCAGCAGGTTGTCGAAGCGGTAGGTGCCGTTGGCGCTCGTGGTCATGCTCATGGCCATGTCGCCGTTAAGGTTCACTTCCACGCCTTCTACCGCGTCACTCAGTTCGGTCAGAATCACCCCGGCAATGGTACCGGTGCCACCGGTGCTACAAGCGGGGTTCAGCTGTACCAGTACATACGTCTCACAGTAATCGTAATTGCCTTCTTCGTCGAAAGCATAGATGTAAACGATTGTCTGCGCGTCGTCGTCCTGGTTCAGTACGATACCCGTCTGAGCCGGATCAGGCACGAAGGTCTCACCCGCAGCTTCTACGTCGCTGGCGCGGTAGATAGCATACTTCGTTACCCGCAACAAACCACCGTTCGTCTGGGGACCTTGGCCCGTACAGTCGTAGATCGGAGAAGCCTCGAAGTCCGAAGCCCAGATCGCCATGGCACAGCCACCTTCCTGCTGTGGCATCAACGTTACCGTCA